>DATFOB010000022.1:0-56538 GCA_035266025.1 Solirubrobacterales bacterium | reverse complement strand
CCCTCCTCGTCGCCGGCGCGATCGTCTGGGCCGGGATCGCGATCATCCGCCGCTCCTCCGGCGTCCTCGTCGACGAGACCCTGCCGGCGGCGGAGATGGACCGAATCGAGGAGGCGATCGCCACCGCCCGCACCCCCGAGGTGGCCGGCTACCACAAGCTCCGCGCCCGCCGCGCCGGCCGCCGCCGCCACATCGACTTCCACGTCCAGTACCGCTCCGGCACTACCCTCGAGCGCGCCCACGAGCTCGCCCACGAGATGCGCGACTCGATCGAGGCCGAGATCCCCCAGGCCGAGGTGCTTATCCACGCCGAGCCGGAGACCTCCTACCGCGAGCGCGAAAGCGGCCCGTACCGCTCCGGCTGATCAGCCTTCGACCGTCTTCAAGAATCGGCGCAGGTCCTTGAGGAGGAGGATCCGGTGGAGGGGATCGGTTGGCGACTCTTCGAACCCGAAGTAGTCGTAGAAGCCCGCCGCCTCTGGGAGGGCATGAGCGACGACCGCTCGCACCCCCACCGAATCCGACACCTGATCGCAGCGGAGCAGCGCGTCCTGGAGCAGGGACCTCCCGAGCCCGCGCTCCCGATGTTCTTGGTCCACTGCCAGGCGGGCAAGGACGATGGCCGGTACCGGTCGCCCGGCAGGCTGACCCCTGAGCAGGCGCTCGGTCGCGTCGTTCGGTTGAACCTGGCCGATCGCCAGCGAATAGAACCCGACCACCCTGTTTCCGTCGGTGGTGACGAAGGTTCGTGCTGAGCCGGCTGCCTCGGCGTGCCGAGCGTGGCGCTGGAGCCAGCTGTCGAGGGAGATCTCTCCGGAGACAAACTCGGAAATGTCCTGCTTGCCTCGCAGCGGCTGTGGCTGCGAATAGCCCATCGCCCGTCGAGCTACTCGAAGACGCTCGGCTTCGAGTAGAGGCGACGGAGGCCCTCAGGGATTCTGGGTGGCCTCTCGAGGAGCTGCGTGAACTCGTTCCATTGCGCAGGGGGGAGCGGAAACTGCTTTCGATCCGCCAGGACCCGCTGGGCTTCTGAGACGGCGGCGGTCCTGATGAAGCTGCTGTAGCTGATCTCACTTGCCGCACTTGCGGCGCGGACGAGAGCGTCCTCCGAGTCCTCGACTCGCAGGTTCCAACGCAGGCCTCGGGTTTCGGGGGAAGAAGCCATCGATCTAATTGTACAGACGTTGTACGGACGCGAGTGGTGTCAGGCGGGCGGCAGCAGGTTGACGCTCGCCGCGAGGCCGACGGCGACCAGGGTGATCGCGTAGCCGGTGTAGCCGCTGAAGGCGAAGAGGACGGCGGCGATCGCACAGATGACGACGGTGATGATCCAGGAGGCTCGGGCGAGGGTCACGGTCGGTATCTTCGCCGACATGGCCGACGCCGCCGCAACTGCCGCCCCCGACCGGGAGTCCGCGGAGGCGGCGCTCGCGTTCCTGACCGAGATGTCTCCCGACCTGCGCGGTGCCGCAATCCTCGGGGCCGACGGCGAGGTGCTGGCGGCGACCGGGGAGGAGCCGGAGCGCTGGCGCGAGGATGCCGCCGTGCTCTTCGCCGCCGCCGACGCCGCCGAGGACGTCCCGGTCGAGCAGGTCCACATCGCCACCGAGCAGGGCGAGGTCTTCGCCGTCCGCAACGCCGGCCTCGCCGCGGTCACCGTCACCGACCGCTTCGCCCTCGCCTCGTTGATGCACTTCGACATGCGCTCGACCCTGCGGCGGCTCGCCTCTCCGAACTTTTCCTCGCCAGAGCAAGGACAACCTCGGAGCGGCGACTGATGCCGGCGAAGCCGCACCGGATCCTGCTCGACCGCGTCTCGGTCTACGCCGATGAGGCCGCCGCCTTCATGCGCCGTCGGCGGATCTCCCGCCGTCCCTTCGCTCGGCTCTACTACCCCCACGGTCGCAGCGCCGACCACGCCCAGGACTCGAGCAGCGGCGCCGAGCTCTTCGTCGCCGCCGGCCGCCTGATCGAGGTTGCCGGGAAGAAGGAGAAGGGATGACCGAGCTCCTCGACCAGGACGTCGCCGAGCGGGTTCTCGCGCGGGCGCTCGCCAACGGCGGCCGCTTTGCCGAGGTCTTCGCCGAACGCCGCCGCGGCCAGTCGATGACGATCGACGAGTCCCGGATCGAGGCGGTCCAGTCGGGCGCCGAGGAGGGCGCCGGCGTCCGCGTCGTAGACGGCAACACCACCTACTTCGCCCACGTCGACGGGCTCGACCCGGCGGACCTCGAGCGCGCCGCCGGCGAAGCCGCGGCGGCTCTGCGGGCCGAGCGGCGGGCGGCGCAGCCGCTGCAGGCGCAGGAGGTGGCGCCGATCGCGATCGGGCGCCGACCCGAAGACGTGCCGGCTGAGCGCAAGGCCGAGCTGCTGCGCGAGCTCGACGAGCGGGCGCGCGGCAAAGGCGCCGAGATCGCCCAGGTCACCGCCGTCTACGCCGAGGCGCGGCGCCAGGTCACCGTTGCCAACTCCGACGGCCTCTTCAGCGGCGACGACCGCACCCGCACCCGGATCGCCGTGCAGACGGTCGCCCAACGCAACGGCACCGTCGAGACCGGGGCCGAGACGCTCGGCGCCCGCCGCGGCTTCGAGCTGCTCGAAGACGACCCCGGCCAGATCGCCGAGCAGGCGGCGGGCAAGGCGCTGACTCTGCTCGACGCCGTCCCGGCGCCCTCCGGCTCGATGCCGGTTGTGGTCGGCGGCGGTTTCGGCGGCGTCCTCTTCCACGAGATGACCGGCCACGGGCTCGAGGCCGACCACATCCAGAAGGGCGCCAGCGTCTACATCGGCAAGCTCGGCGAGCAGGTCGCCCAGCCGCTGCTGAACGCCTACGACGACGGCCGCCTGCCGAGCGAGTGGGGGAGCGACGCGATCGACGACGAGGGCCGGCCGACCCAGAAGACGCAGGTAATCGAGGACGGGCGGTTGACCTCCTACCTCTACGACCACTTGACCGCAGAGCGAGACGGCGTCGCCTCGACCGGCAACGGCCGCCGCGAGACCTTCCGCCACCTGCCGATCCCGCGGATGACCAACACCTACATCGCCCCCGGCGACTCCACCCCCGAGGAGATGATCGCCGAGGTGCAGCGCGGCTTCTACGCGGTCTCCTTCGGCGGCGGTCAGGTCGACCCGGCGACCGGAGACTTCGTCTTCGGCGTCTCCGAGGGGTACCTGATCGAGGGCGGGAAGGTGACCAGCCCCTGCCGCGGCGCCACCCTGATCGGCAACTGCCTCGAGGCGCTGGCGGCGATCGACGCGGTCGGCGACGACTTCTTCATGAAGACCGGGATCTGCGGCAAGGGCGGCCAGAAAGTGCCGGTCGGGACCGGCCAGGGTCATGTCCGCGTCGGCGCGATGACGGTCGGGGGGACGGAGCGTTGAGCGAGTTGAGCGCGGTTGCCCGCCGCGCCGTCGAGGCGACCGTCGGCGCCGGGGCAAGCGACGCCGAGGCCTATGTCTCCCGCGACAGCGGCCGCACTGTGAGAGCTCACGGCGGCGAGGTCGAGAGCCTGACGGCGGCAATCCAGACCGGGGTCGGCGTCCGCGCCTGGCATGGGCACCGCGTCGGCTATGCCTACGGCACCGACCTCTCCGAGGCGGGCGTCGCGGAGCTCGCCGCCCGCGCCTCCGAAGCAGCCGCGGCCGCCGACGAGGACGAGTTCGCGGCGCCGCCGCAGCCGGCCGAGTTCGAGGCGCTGCCCGGTCTCGGCGACCCCTCGCTCGCCGAATGGGACACCTCCCGCATCGCCGACCTGGCGCTGACCGTCGAGCGGACCGCACTCGAGTCCGATCCCCGCCTGGTCGGGGTCGAGGTCGCCGTCTACGCCGACTCCGACGAGCAGGTGGCGATCGCCACCTCGACCGGGGTCGCCGGCGAGTACGAGTCCTCCAGCTGTTACGCCTACCTCTCGGCCCTCGCCGAGGGAGAGGGCTCGCGCGAGACCGGCCTCGGTTTCGGCCTCGCCCGCGGCCCCCACGGTCTCGACCCCGAGGCGATCGGCAGCGAAGGGGCCCAGCGGGCGCTGGCGATGATCGGCGCCGGCAAGCCCGCCTCGCGTTCCTGTCCCGTCGTTCTCGACGAGACCGTCGCCGCCAGCTTCGCCGGCCTGATCGGCGGCGGCCTCGGCGCCAAAGCCGTCCAGCGCGGCCGCTCGCCCTTCGCCGGCCGGCTCGAAGAGGAGGTGGCGAGCGAGGCGTTCGCGCTCCACGACGACGGGCGCGACCCGGCGGGACCCGCCTCCGCGCCCTTCGACGCCGAGGGGGTGCCGCGCCGGCGCACCGCCCTGATCGAGGGCGGCCGGCTGCGCTCCTACCTCTTCGACACCTACACCGCCAACCGCGAGGGCGCCTCCTCGACCGGCTCCGCTTCCCGCGACGGCTACCGCTCCCTGCCCTCGGTCTCGACCTCGAACCTCGTCGTCGCCCCCGGCTCGCTCTCGCTCGAGGGGCTGCTGGCCGCGGCGGGGGAGGGCGTCTACGTCACCGACGTCGCCGGCCTCCACTCGGGGGTCAACCCGGTCACCGGCGTCTTTTCCGTCGGCGCCTCGGGTCGGATTATCCGCGACGGAGCGCTGGCCGAGCCGGTCCGCGAGTTCACGATCGCCGGCGAGTTGATGGGGATGCTGAGGGCTGTCAAGGCAGCCGGTGCGGAGGCTCGCTGGGTTCCTTTCGGGGGCTCGGTCAGCACGCCGCCGCTGCTGATCGCCGAGATGGCGATCAGCGGTTCGTGACATCTGGCTCTAGACCGCGAATTTCTTACGCCGTGGGCACTGTTAGATTGCGCCGGTCTTCAAACCCCGAGGAGGATTTACGACGTGACCAAGGCTGAGTTTCTGGACCAACTTGCCAACGATGAACGGCTTGGCAGCAAAAAAGCGGCGAGCGATGCCGTCGATGCCGTGCTCGACGCGATCACCGGTGCCCTGAGCGGCGGCGAGGAGGTCGCCTTCACCGGCTTCGGCAAATTCCACGTTGCCGAGCGCGGCCCCCGTCAGGGCGTCAACCCCCGCACCGGCGAAAGGATCACCATCCCGGGCGGCAAAGTTCCGCGCTTCTCCGCCGGCTCGGCCCTGAAGACCAAAGTCAAGGGCGGCTGATTCGCTGACTGGCTTTTCCGATCGGCTTGCGGCGCTCGTCGAAGAGCGCCGCAGCCAGATCTGCCTCGGCCTCGACCCCGATCCGGCCAAGCTTGCCGGAGCGGGGCCGAAGGCGGGGGACCCCGAGGCGCCGGCCGCCGAGCTCGCCGCCGCCGCGGTCACCGAGCACTGCCAGGTCCTGATCGAGCGAGCAGGCCCCGCCTGCGTCGCCGTCAAGCCCCAGCTGGCCTGCTTCGAGCGCCTCGGCGCGCCCGGATGGCGGGCGCTGGAAGCGACCTGCGAGGCGGCTCGGGATGCCGGCCTCCTCGTCATCGCCGACGGCAAGCGCGGCGACGTGCCGGTTACCGCCGCCGCCTACGCGCAGGCCCTGGTCGGGGAGACGCCGACGCCGTGGGGCCCCGTCGCCGGCCTCGGCGCCGATGCCTTCACCGCCAACCCGCTGCTCGGCCGCGACGCGCTCGAGCCGCTTCTCGCCGCCGCCGCCGAGGCGGGGGCCGGGATGTTCGCGCTCGTCCGCACCAGCAACCCCGGCGCCGCCGACCTGCAGGACCTCCCCGCGCCGGAGGCACCGCTGCACGAGCGGCTCGCCGCCCTCGTCGACGAGCTCTCCGAGCGCCTGCTGGGGGAGTCCGGCCTGAGCGGCATGGGCGCAGTCGTCGGGGCCACCGAGCCCGAGCACTTCGCCCGCATGCGTGAGCTGATGCCGCGCTCGATCTTCCTCATCCCCGGGGTCGGCGCGCAGGGTGGTAAGCCCGAGCTGCTGGGCGCGGCGTTCGCCGCCGGTCGCGCCGCCGGCCTGGTCGCCGCCTCGCGCGGCATCGCCGCCGACCCGGACCCAGCCGCCGCCGCCGAGCGCCTGCGGCAGACGGTCTGGGACATATCGACCGCCTGAAGACGCCGTTCGCGACTACGATCAGCCCGCCCCAACCCGATCCATCCACTCGGTCCCATGGAAAAACGCTCCCACGCCGCATCTCGCCTTTTCGCTGCCCTCGCCCTCGTGGCGGCGGTGCTCGTCGTCGTCGGCGTGGTCGCGACGGCGATGAACAGCGACTCCTCCTCGAACGGGGAGCGCAGCTCCGAGCCGACGCACAAGCAGAAGAAGCACCGGAGCAAGGCGAAGACCTACACCGTTGAATCGGGCGACACCTTGACGGCGATCGCCCACAAGACGGGGGTCCCGGTCGCCGAGATCCTGGCGCTGAACCCCGAAGTGGATCCGCAGATTCTGATCGCCGGCCAGACGCTGCAGCTCAAGTGAGGCCACGGCGCCACGGCGCCCTCGCCGCGCTGCTCGTGGCGCTGGCGCTCTGGCTCGTCCCGCAGGCCGCGGCGGCGGCCGGTCCGCAGGGCATCTACGCGAAGTCCTGGATCGTCGTCGACGCCCGCAGCGGCGACGTCCTCGCCTCCCACGCCGCCCGGGAGAACCTTCCGATCGCCAGCACCACGAAGCTGATGACCGCTTACGTGGCGATGCGAGAGCTGCCGCTGGAGAAAGCCGTCCGCGCCGCTCCCTACTCGCCGATCTACGGCGAGTCGCTGCTGGGGCTGCGGACGGGGGAGAGGGTGAGCGTCCGCGACCTCCTTTACGGCCTGATCCTGGTCAGCGGCAACGACGCCGCTCACACGCTCGCGGTCGCCGCGGCCGGCTCCCGATCCCGGTTCGTGGGACAGATGAACCGCTACGCCGCCGCCCTCGGCCTCGCGGACACGCACTACGCGAACCCGATTGGGCTCGACCAGCGCGGCAACTACTCGTCCGCCGCCGACCTCGCCACCCTGACGCGCCGCCTGCTGCGCCAGCCTGCCTTCGCGAAGATCGCCGACTCGGAGACGGCGCTGCTGCGCAGCCTGCGGCCGCCACGCCGGATCGAGACCCTCAATGACCTCCTCTACCTGGCCCCCTGGGCGACCGGGGTGAAGACCGGCCACACCTTCGACGCCGGCTACGTCCTCGTCGGCTCCGGGCAGAAAAACGGCGTCAGCCTGGTCTCGGTGGCGATCGGCGCCCCGACCGAAGAAACCCGCTTCAGCGACAACCTGGCGCTGCTCGAATGGGGGTTCTCCCAGTACCGCCGGCGGCTGCCGGTGCGGGCCGGCCAGGAGCTCGCCGAACCGCAAATCCGCTACTCGGGCGGCCACCTGCCGCTACGCGCCTCCCGCTCGCTCCAGGTCGGGGTCCGTCGCGGCCAGGGGGTCGAGGTCCGGGTGCGGGCGCCGCAGGAGGTCGAGGGTCCGATCCGGCGCGGCGCCAGGCTCGGGGCCGCCACCGTCTTGGTCGCAGGGCGCAGGGCCGGAACCGTGCCGCTTCGCGCCGGCCGCCAGGTCGCCGAGGCGAGCGGCTTCGACCGCGCCCGCAGCGTCGTCGCTGACAACTTGATCCCTATCGCGATCGCGATCTTCGTGATACTCATGACCGGGTTGGTGCTGCTGCGCCGGCTTGCCCGCGGAAACGAGTCCAGGAGCAGAAATCGGGTGAAGGCCAAGTGATCCTCACGGTGACCTTGAACGCGGCCATCGACCGCACCGTCGCGGTCCCCAATTTTCGCCTCGGCCGACGCCATCGCGCAGTCGAGAGCCGCACCGTGGCCGGCGGCAAGGGGATCAACGTCGCTCGTGCCCTCAGCCTGCTCGGCCGCCCTGTGATCGCCGGTGGCTTCGTCGGCGGCCCGACCGGCACTCAGGTGCTGGAACAGCTGCAGGAGGAGTCGGTCCTGACCGACTTCACCCGGATCGCCTCGGAGACCCGGATCAACCTCGCGGTGATCGACCCCACCTCCGGCGAGCAGACCGAGATCAACGAGCGCGGGCCCGCCGTCAGCGCCGAGGAGGTGAAGCGCCTCTTCGACCGGATCGGCTACCTGGCGAGCGGGGCGAAGATCTGCGTCCTCGCCGGCTCGCTCCCGCCCGGCGCCGGCGACGACCTCTACGCGCGCCTCATCGACGACCTCAGCCGTCGCGGCGTCCCCGTCGTCCTCGACGCCGAGGGGGAGGCGATGCTGGCGGGGGTACGTGCTGGCGCTTCGATGGTGACCCCGAACGAGACCGAGGCCGAGGAGCTGGTCGGGCAGGAGTTCGCCGACCGCTCCGACCTCGCTCAGGGCCTGCTGGAGCTGGTCCGTCTGGGAGCGACCGAGGCGGCGATCACCCGGCCCGACGGCTGCGTTGCCGCCGTCGGCGAGGGCAGCTCACGGCGCCTGCTGGAGGTCCACACCGAGCCTCTGGAGCCGGTTTCCTCGGTGGGTTCGGGCGACGCCTTCGTCGCCGGCTACGTCGCCGCGCGCTACGAGGGCCGTTCTCCTGAGGACTGCCTCGCCTACGGGGTCGCCTGCGGCGCTGAGTCGACCCAGCATTTCGGCGCCGGCACCGTTGACCGCAACCAAGTCGAGCGCCGGCTCGGCGAGGTCTCGGTGCACGATTTGGAGGTCCCCGCCGAAGTGTAGGCTGGCTAGTTCAACGCCACGCCTTGGAGGATTAACTTGGAAATCGAAATCGGCCGCGGCAAGAAGGGCCGCCGCGCTTACGGATTCGACGACATCGCGATCGTTCCTTCCCGCCGGACGCGCGATCCCGACGACATCGATGTCAGCTGGACCCTAGGTCCCTACCGCTTTGAGATTCCGCTTGTCGCCTCGGCGATGGACGGGGTCGTCTCTCCTGATACCGCGGTGCGGGTCAACGAGCTCGGTGGGCTCGGGGTGCTCAACCTGGAGGGGATCTGGTCCCGCTTCGAGAACGCTGAGGAGAGGCTGGAGGCGATCGCCTCCGCTCCGAAGCACGAGGCCACGCGGCTGATGCAGGAGATCTACACCGAGCCCGTCAAGGCCGAGCTGATCGCCAAGCGGGTGGCGGAAATCAAGGCTCGCGGGGCGGTCGTCTGCGGCTCGCTGACGCCGCAGAAAGTGCGCGAGTACTACGAGGTGGCAGTCGAGGCCGGCCTCGACGTCCTCGTCATCCAGGGCACGGTGATCTCGGCCGAACACGTCTCGACCACGGTCGAGCCGCTGAACCTGAAGGAGTTCATCGCCGAGGTGCCGGTCCCGACCGTGGTCGGCGGCTGCGCCTCCTACTCGACCGGGCTGCACCTGATGCGGACCGGCGCCGTCGGCGTCCTCGTCGGCGTTGGGCCGGGAGCCGCTTGCACCACCCGCGGCGTGCTCGGGATCGGCGTGCCGCAGGCGACGGCGATCGCCGACGTCGCGGCCGCCCGCGCCCAGCACATGCTGGAGACCGGTGAGTACGTGAACGTGATCGCCGATGGCGGCATGCGGACCGGCGGCGACGTCTCCAAGGCGATCGCCTGCGGCGCCGACTCGGTGATGATCGGCTCGCCGCTCGCCCGGGCCAAAGAGGCCCCGGGGCGCGGCTTCCACTGGGGGATGGCGACCTTCCATCCCTCGCTGCCGCGCGGCACCCGCGTCTCGACCAAGCAGGACGGGACGATGGAGGAGATCCTCCTTGGCCCCGCCAAAGAGAACGACGGCACCTTCAACCTGATGGGAGCGCTGAAAACCTCGATGGCAACCTGCGGCTACGAGGACATCCGCTCCTTCCAGCGGGCCGAGGTGATGGTCGCGCCGGCGCTGATGAGCGAGGGCAAGAAGCTCCAGAACGAGCAGTCGGTCGGGATGGGGTCCAACGGACGGGCGGCTGTGTCGACTGGAGTCGCTGTATCGGATGACTGAGGGGCTCGGGACCGCTCGACCGGCGGGTCCTGCCGCCGCAGGGGACCCACCCCCAGCTGCAGAGCAGCAGGGGGTCCCCCCTACGACGTCACCCACCGGAAGAGCGGTTGAGGAGGTACTGGTCCTCGACTTCGGCGGGCAGTATTCCCAGCTGATCGCCCGTCGAATCCGAGAATGTGGAGTATTTGCCGAGCTATTGCCGGCAAATACTTCCCTGGAGAAGATCCGGGAGCGCAAGCCGAAGGGGCTAGTGCTCTCCGGCGGGCCCGCCTCGGTCTATGAGCCGGGGGCGCCGAAGTTCCCAACCCAGCTGCTGGATCTCGAGATTCCCACGCTGGGCATCTGTTACGGGATGCAGGCGATGGCGCTGGCACTCGGCGGCAGGGTCGAGTCGGCGGAGACGGGGGAGTTCGGCCGCACCGACCTCGCCCTTCGCGACGACGGCGGCCGGCTGCTCGGGGGCCTGCCGGAGGAGCAGAGCTGCTGGATGAGCCACCGCGACGCGGTCTTCGAGGCACCTGAGGGCTTCACCGCCCTCGCCTCCAGCCCCGGCTCCCCCGTCGCCGCCTACGAGTTCCCCGACCGCGGCCTCTACGGGATTCAGTTCCATCCCGAGGTCGTCCACACCCCCTACGGGACCGAGATCCTCACCCGCTTCCTCCGCGATGTCGCCGGCTGCACCGAGCAGTGGTCGCCGCAGTCGGTAATCGCCGAGCAGGTGGGGAAGATCCAGGCACAGGTCGGCGACGGCAAGGTGATCTGCGGCCTCTCCGGCGGCGTCGACTCCTCGGTCGCGGCGCTGCTCGTCCACAAAGCCGTGGGGGACAAGCTCACCTGCGTCTTCGTCGACCACGGGTTGATGCGGATGAACGAGGCCGAGCAGGTGGTCGAGGCCTTCAGCCAGTTCGGCATTCCTCTCGTCCACGTCGACGCCGAAGAGCGCTTCCTCGCCAAGCTCGCCGGGGTCGAAGACCCGGAGACGAAGCGAAAGATCATCGGCACCGAGTTCATCCGCGTCTTCGAGGAGGAGGCGGCCAAGCTCGAGGACGTCAGCTACCTCGTCCAGGGAACTCTTTACTCCGACGTGATCGAGTCCGGTGGCTCCGACCACGCGGCGACGATCAAGTCCCACCACAACGTCGGCGGCCTCCCCGATGACCTCGAGTTCGAGCTGGTCGAGCCGCTGCGCATGCTCTTCAAGGACGAGGTGAGGGCGGTCGGCGCCGAGCTCGGGCTGCCCGAGCGGATGGTCTGGCGCCAGCCGTTCCCCGGTCCCGGCCTTGGAATTCGGATCGTCGGCGGCGAGGTGAACAAAGAGCGGCTGGACATCCTCCGCGCCGCCGACGCGATCCTCCAGGAGGAGATCCGCGCGGCGGAGCTCTACCGCCAGCTCTGGCAGTCCTTCTGCGTCCTGCCTGTGGTCCGCTCGGTCGGCGTCCAGGGCGACGGCCGCACCTACGCCTACCCGATCGTGATCCGCGCGGTCACCTCCGACGATGCGATGACCGCCGACTGGGCACGCCTCCCCTACGACCTCCTCGAGCGAGTCTCCAACCGCATAATCAACGAGATCCGCGACGTAAACCGAGTAGCCCTCGACATCTCCTCAAAGCCCCCAGCGACGATCGAGTGGGAGTAGCGCCGGCCGTTTCGTAGGGGAGGGTGGCGGTGGGGGTCCCTGGGAGCACCTCCGCCGAGTCGAGTCGGGGACAGCTGGCGCCTAAAGCCGCAACTCTCGGTCTCCGTGCCAAGTACCCAGGGACCCCCACCGACACCCTCCATCGAGCGAGCTCCGGTAACTCGTGAATCCACCGAGTCCGCGAAAACGGTCCCTCAAGAGCCGTTTTCGCGGATTCGCGATCTGGTTGTCCTGAAAAGCGTGTTGGAAGAGGGTCCGGTCACCCTCCGCGGGAATGTGCGCGAAGCGGCGATATGCAATCTGGTCTTTGCCTGCCATAGGCAGGCAGCATCTGGCGGAGCTGTCCCGCTAGGGGCGCGACTAATTCCCGCGGAGGGTGACCGGACCCTCCCCACAAGCCCCCCTAAGCCGCTTCCACCGACCGCGCCGTCTCGAACGCCGCTTGGCCGACCACGGTCGAGATCGCCCCTTTGCCGCCGTTCTCGCTGAGGCGATCTTGGCTGCGCAGGTGGGCGGCGAGCATCAGCTTGGTTGCCTCTTCCATGATCGCGACGACCTCTTTCCAGCCCCGTTCGTCGAGGAAGAGCGGCATCCAGCGGAAGACGGTGTCCTCGCGGCCGTCGAGGGTGCCGGCCTTGAGAGCGGCGACCGCCTTGTCGAGGAAGGTCTGCAGAGTCGCGGCTGAGATGCCGCCGCGGAGCGATTGTGGGACTTTGCGCCAGGGCGGGCCACCGACGAATGCGCCCGGCTTCGCCTTGTAGAAGTGCTCGGTCGCGCCGCGCCGCTGCGCCGTTTCGATCAGCTCGAGGGCGCCGTAGCGATCGAGCGCTCGCGTGTGGTAGGCGACGTCGCCGAGGGCGGCTTTCAGTTCGTTCGCAATTGCATTCGGGCTTGCCACGTGATCGGTGAGGAGCTCGAGAATGCGAATTCGGAGGGGGTGGGCGAGCGACCGGACGAGGCGTTGGTCGATGAGATCGGGAACTGGCTCCTTCATGATCCGCTCCTTGGTGAGATGGTCAGTACTGCTGCGTTCGCAGTTACAACAGATACGTATAGACCATTCAGCTAGATCAATCTAGAACACGAGATTCTTCTAAAGTGGTGTTTCCTGGGTTGTGGTCGGCCTCAGGAGTAGGCGTCCCACTTCTCCAGGTAGCCGAGGGGGTCGAACGGCGACCCTCCCTCGTACCAGCCTGGTACCCCCCACATCTCGAAGTGGAGGTGGCAGCCGCTGGCGTCGCCGGTTTCGCCGACCACCCCGATCGGCTGCCCGGTGCGGACCGTGTCGCCCGTGGCGAGCGGCGAGGGTTCCGCCAGGTGCGCGTACATGAAGTCGTTGCCGGTGCCGCGGCCGTCGATGACGACGTAGTTGCCCGCGGCGCCCTGGTAGCCCGAGTACTGGACCGTGCCGCCGCGAGCGGCGACGAGGGGAGTGCCGCAGGCGGCCATCACGTCCTGACCCTGGTGCGTGTGCCCGCTGCGACCGGCGCCGAAGCGACCGGCAGTCATCCCGTATTCGTGGTCGCCGAGGATCGGAAAGGCATAGCCGTAGAAGGCGAAGGCGAGGCTGAGGGTGGTCGAGCTAGATGCCTTGCGCGCGGCCGGGGCGGTCGCCGCCGGGGACTGGGGGCTGATCCGGAAGCTGTAGCGGCCGTTGCGGGCGGGGCGCCCTTCGCTCGTCGTCCCATCCCAACGGACCTTGCTCTCGACATCGGGAGCGACGTTTTCCCGGTAGAAGGACTTGACGACTTCGCCGGCCGAGTTGACGACGTCGATCTGAAGGTCGTTTTCGGCCTGGCTACTGGCGATCGTGTAGCTGAGGCGGGGGTAGCGGTAGCCGAAGTAGAAGGATTTGCGCGGGCTCGTGGCGCCGGCGACGAGGGAGATCGTGCCCGCGCTCGGAGAGGCGGCGGGGGCACCGTCGGGGCTGCCCTTGGCGGTCGGCGCCGCGCCTGGGGTGCCGGCACCGCCGGTGGTCGCCGCGGCGGCACCGCTGAAGCAGGCGAGCACCGCGACCAAGGCCGCTACGCATATCTGGCCGGCCACGCATGACCGGACGAACCCTTTGTCCAAACCGCTAAGCCCTCTCTTTCCATCGCCTGCGGAGTTAGCTGACGGGCTCGCGCTGAAAGAGCTGCGCTACGGACTGGTTTCGTCCGATTCGCCCCTGAGACCTGCAAGGCCTCTTCGGTTCCTCCGCTCCCGCACAGTGGCCTGCACGGGATTCGGCTATTGCTCGGGCGGCAGTATAGGCAACCGTCCGGAGACCCCTGCGGGTCGCGATGCGGCTATCATCCCCCGGCCGCGTGGGAAGAGCCGCGCGGTTTTTGCGCGATGAAGACCTTTGTAGCCACTCCCGCCAACCGCCAGCGCAACTGGTACGTCGTCGATGCCGAGGGTAAGACCCTGGGCCGGCTGGCGACGCAGATCGCCGACACCCTGCGCGGCAAGCGCAAGCCGGAGTACACCCCGCACATCGATACCGGCGACTTCGTCGTCGTCATCAACGCGGAGAAAATCCGGGTCACCGGCGACAAGCTGGCGCAGAAGACCTACTACCGCCACAGCGGCTACCCCGGCGGGATCAAGTCCCGGACGCTCGGCGAGATGCTCGAGCGCAAGCCCGAGGAAGTAATTCGCAAGGCCGTGAAGGGGATGCTGCCGCGCAACCGCCTCGCCCGCCAGCAGCTGACGAAGCTGAAGGTGTACGCCGGGCCGGACCACCCACACGCGGCGCAGCAGCCGAAAACGATGGAGACCGACTGAACTTGATGGACGACGAGCAGAAAAAAGACGAGACGACTGAGGATCAGGGCCAAGACGCTGGGGCCGCGGGTCCTGTCTCCGATAGCGATTCCCCGGCAGAGCCGGAGAATTCGCCATCGTCGCCACCCACGGCAGATGCCGCTGAGGGAGAGCCGTCTGAGGAGGTTGCTGAGGAGCCCGTCGCCGAGGAGGTCACCGCCCCCGAGGCCGACCAGGAGCCCGTCGTCGCCGAGCAGACGGAGGAGGCCCCGCCAGAGCCCGAGGCTGCCGAGGAGGCCGCTGAGGAGCCCGAGGCCGAGGAGGCCGCCGAGGAGCCGAAGGCCGAGAAGCCCAAGGCCGAGGAGAAAAAGAAAGACGTCATCCCCGGCGCCGACCTGGAGCCGATCCTCGTCGAGCCCGATAAACCTGAGCTGAGCGCCGAGGAGAAAGCGCGGCTGGAAGCCGAGGAAGAAGAGAAAGCGCGGCGCGAAGCTGCCCTGGCTGCGACTGAGGAGGACGACACCGCCGCCAGCCGCGCCCCGGCGAAAATGGAGAAAGGCGCTCGCTTCCTCGCCACCGGCAAGCGCAAGAGCGCGATCGCCCGCGTCACCCTGCTGCCGGGCACCGGCAAGATCGAGATCAACAAGCGCAGCATCGAGGAGTTCTTCCCGCGGCCCCTGCACCAGACGATGGCCAAGCAGCCGCTCGCGGTCTCTGGCTACGAGGGCAACGTCGACGTCCGCGTCCGCGTCCATGGCGGCGGCATCAGCGGCCAGGCCGGCGCCGTTCGCCACGGCATCGCCCGGGCGCTGACCGAGATCGACTCCGAGCTTCGCGGCGACCTCAAGCGCCGCGGCTTCCTCACCCGCGACGCGCGCGTCAAGGAGCGCCGCAAGGCGGGGCTGAAGAAGGCTCGCAAGCGGCCTCAGTTCAGCAAGCGCTGACGAGGGCGGCTTGACGACCGCGCGCAAGCTCTTCGGAACCGATGGGGTCCGGGGAGAGGCCGGCGCCTTTTTAACCGCCGAGCTGGCGACCTCACTGGGCCGGGCGACCACCGCTTCGGTGGAGGCGCAGCGACCGCAGGTGCTGATCGTCCGCGACCCCCGCGAGTCGGGCCCGATGCTGGAGTCGGCGCTGGCTGCCGGAATCGCCGCGGCGGGTGGAGATGCGCTGCTCGGCGGCGTCCTGCCGACGCCTGCCGCCGCGATCCTCGTCCGCCGCCTCGGCCTCGACCTCGCCGCCGTCGTCTCTGCCTCCCACAACCCCTTCCACGACAACGGGATCAAGTTCTTCGACGGCCGCGGCGTCAAGCTCGGCGATGAGGCCGAGGCCCGGATCGAGGCCCTGATCGAGGAGGCCCCCCCCGCCGAGCAGGCCGGACACGTGCGCGAGTTAAACGGTGGCCTCGACGACTACCTGCGGGAGCTGGAGGCCGCCTTCCCGCTCGACCTCTCCGGCCGCAAGGTCGTCCTCGACTGCGCCAACGGCGCCACCTACCGCGCCGCGCCGGCGATCTTCGAGCGTCTCGGCGCCGAGGTGGAGGCGATCGGGGTCGAGCCCGACGGTCGCAACATCAACGCCGGCTGCGGCTCCACCCATATGGAGGCGCTGGCCGAGCGGGTCGCCGCCTCCGAGGCGGAGATCGGCTTCGCCTTCGACGGGGACGGCGACCGCGTCTTGGCCGTCGACGGCTCCGGCCGCGTCCACGACGGTGATGAGCTGATCGCCCTCGCCGCCCGCGGGATGGCGGCGCGGGGCGAGCTCGACGGTGGCGTCGTCGTCACCGTGATGAGCAACTTCGGCTTCCACCAGGCGATGGAGCAGGCGGGAATCGAGGTCGCGGTCACCCAGGTCGGCGACCGCTACGTGATCGACGAGATGAACCGGCGCGGCTGGCCGCTGGGCGGCGAGCAGTCCGGCCACATCATCGCCTCCGACTTCGTCGCCACCGGCGACGGGATCGCGGCAGCGCTGATGACGATGCGGGAGCTCGGCGGGGCCCGCCTCGAGGACGCCGTCCCGATGGAGAAGCTGCCCCAGGTCCTGATCAACGTCGAGGTCGCCGAGCGCGAGGCGATCGCCGGGGCGACCGCAGTTTGGGAGGCGGTGGAGCGGGAGAGCAAGGGACTCGAGAGTCGCGGCCGCGTCCTCCTGCGCCCCTCCGGGACCGAGCCCCTGGTCCGGGTGATGGTCGAGGCGCCCACCGCCGAAGAGGCCGAGGGCACGGCCGAACGCCTGGCGGATCTCGTCCGCGCCGAGCTCGCCTAGAGCTCCGGCGAGCGCCGCCCTCTACCCTTACTCGCCTTCATGTGCGGCATCGTCGGATATGTGGGCGCCCGCCCCTGCGAGGAGCTCTTGCTCTCGGGGCTGGAAAAGCTCGAATACCGGGGCTACGACTCCGCCGGCCTCTCCGTGCTCGCCGACGGGGAGGTCGAGAGCGTCCATGCGGTCGGCAATCTGGCCAACCTGCGGGCGGCGGTCGAGGCCCGCGCCAACAACGGGGCCGGGGCGCTGCCACCGTCGGAGACCGGGATCGCACACACCCGCTGGGCCACCCACGGCAGGGTCACCGAGGCAAACGCCCATCCGCACGACGACAGCTCGGGGCGTGTCCACATCGTCCTCAATGGGATCGTCGAGAACCACTCGGAGCTGCGCCGCCGCCTCCAGGACGAAGGCGAGGCCTTCACCTCCGAGACCGATGCCGAGGTCGTCGCCCACCTGATCGCGCGGCACTACGACGGCGACCTCGCCGCCGCCGTCCGCGCCGCCTACGCCGAGCTGCGCGGCCATTACGCCTTCGTCGCCATGCACGCCGACGAGCCCAAGCGCCTGATCGGCGCCCGCAAGGAGTGCCCGCTGGTCGCCGGCGTTGGCGACGGCGAGGCCTTTCTCGCCTCCGCGATCCCCGCCTTCCTCGCCGACACCCGCACGGCGATGCCGATCGAAAACGGCGAGATCGTCGAAATCGAAGCCGGCGCGGTGCGGGTGACCGACGCCGAAGGCAACCCGGTGGAGCGGGGGACCGAAGAGGTGACCTGGGACGCCGACGCCGCCGAGAAGGGCGGCTACGAGACCTTCATGCTGAAGGAGATCTACGAACAGGCCGACGCGGTGGCGGAGACGATCACCGATCGGCTCCCGGAGGCCGACGGGGTCGACCTCTCCGATATCGACCTCTCCGACGATTTCCTGCGCGGTGTGCGCCGGATCGTGATCGTCGCCTGCGGCACCTCCTACCACGCCGGCCTGGTCGGCCGCTACGCGATCGAGGAGTGGGCGCGGGTGCCGGTCGAGATGGACGTCGCCTCCGAGTACCGCTATCGCAACCCGGTGGTCGGGCCGGGGGACCTGGTGATCGGGATGACGCAGTCGGGGGAGACGGCAGACACCCTCGCTGCGATGCGCCTTGCCCGCGAGGCGGGCGCGACCGTGCTCGCAGTGACCAACATCATGGGCAGCCAGGCGACCCGCGACGCCGACGCCGTCCTCTACATCCGCGCCGGGATGGAGATCAGCGTCGCCGCGACCAAGACTTTCGTCGCCCAGGTGGCGGCGATGTACCTGCTGGGGCTGCGCCTGGCCGAGCTGCGCGGGACGCTGCCGGCCGAGCGGCTGACCGAGCTGGTGGCGGAGATGAAGGCCCTGCCCTCGAAGATGGAGGAGACGCTTGCGGTGGCGGAGGAGCCCGCTCGGGAGATCGCTGACCGCCACAGCCAACAGGAGTTCTTCCTCTACCTGGGCCGCCACATCGGCCTCCCCGTCTGCCTCGAGGGGGCGCTGAAGCTGAAGGAGATCAGCTACATCCCCACCGACGCCTATGCCGCCGGGGAGATGAAGCATGGGCCGATCGCCCTGCTCGACGAGTCGACGCCGGTGGTCTGCATCGCCACCGAAAGCCCGGTCCTGGAGAAGGTCCTCTCCAACGTCGAGGAGGTGCGCGCCCGCGGGGCGCAGACGATCGGGATCGCTACCGCCGGCGACAAGCGGGTGGCCGAGGTTGCCGACGAGACGATCGAGGTCGCCGCCACCGACTGGATCCTGCAGCCGATCGTGGCAATCCTGCCGCTGCAGCTGCTCGCTTACGAGATCGCCCGCAAACGGGGCCTCAATATCGACCAGCCACGAAATCTGGCCAAGACCGTCACCGTCGAGTGACTATTCGTCCGGCCGGGGGCTGGTCGAATGAACTCGTCCAAAACGGTCGCTAGGATGCCCGCCTCCGTGAAGCTTCGTCTCGTCCTTCCAGTTCTCCTCGTGGCTCTTGCCGCCCTCCTCGTCGCCGGCTGCGGCGGCTCAGACGACTCTGGCAGCGACGAAACCGACCCGGCGAGCGTGGCCCCGGCGAAAGCGCCGGTCTTCATCGGCTTCACCGTCCGGCCCGAAGGCGAAACGAAGCAGAACATCGAGGCGCTGGCGCAGAAGATCGCCGGCGTCGACGACCTCGGCGAACTGATCGTCGCCGAACTCGAAAACGAGGCTGCCGACGGAGGCGAAGAGTTCGACTATGAAAAGGAAGTCGAGCCTTGGCTTGGGGAGGAAGGCGGCATCTTCCTCCAGGACTACGAAGAAGAAGACTTCGAAAGCTACGGCGCCGCGATCCAGACCTCAGACGAAGACGCCGCCCGTGAGTTCGTCAACGAGAAGATCGAGGCCGACAAGGACGAATCCGCCGAGGACGGCTCCTACGAGGGCGTCGACTTCAAGGTCCAGGAGGACGAAACGACGATCGGCGTCTTCGACGGCCTCGTCGCTTTCGCCGAAGACGAAGCGACCTTCAAAGCGATGGTTGACGCCTCCGATGGCGAGAATCTCGCCGCCGACGAGGACTTCAGCGCCGCCATCTCGCGGGCGCCGGAGGACAGCGCCGCCGACGTCTTCGCCGACATCGGCGGCCTGATCGAAGAAACCGGCGGCGAGATCGACACCGAAACCGAAACCTTCCTCGACGCGGTCGGGATTGAGCCAGACGAAGCGACCGCCGTTGCCAGCCTCGTCCCGGGCTCCGATCAGATCGAGATCGACCTCAGCACCGACCTCAGCGGCGACAACCCCCCCTCGGGCGACGCTTCCGAGCTGCTCGGGTCGCTCCCCGCCACCTCGGTCGCAGCCTTCGCCTCCGCCGAATTCGGCAAGCGCTTCAACGAAGGCATCGACCAGATCGACAAGGAAGGCATCCCGGGCGAGATCCCGCCGAATCAGTTGAAGAAGACGCTGAAGCAAGCCGGCATCGACCTCGAATCAATCGCCTCCTCGATCGGCGACGTCGGCGCCTACGTCACCGGCAACAGCGAAAAGACCCTCGGCGGCGCCGTGATCATGACCACCGACGACGAGACCCAGGCAAAGAACACGGTCGACAACATCGGCCTCTTCCTGCGCTCGACCGGCACCCCCGGCATCACCAAGATCAACGAGGGCGCCAGCGGCTTCTCAATCCGCAGCCCTGAACTCGGTCGCCAGCCGGTGGTGGTCGTTGCCAAAGGCGCTCGGATCGCGATCGGCTACGGCCTCGCTCCGACTCTGGCGAGCTTCCAGGAAGCGGGCAAGACCCTCGCCGACGCGGCTCCTTACAAGGAAGCGCTCGAGGCGTTGGGCAACACCCCGCCGGCGATGTTCGTCGACGGCGGCTCAGCGTTGAGGCTCGCGAAGAACCTGATGCCAGGTGACGAAGGGTTCGAAGAAGCAGAGCAGTACCTGCGGAAGATCGATTACCTGGCGCTCGGGTCCGAAGCGTCGGATGAGCTGGCTACGGCCAAGCTGATCGTCGGAGTCAAGTAGGTCAGGTCAGCTTCAGCTGTCGCCTTTCGCGGACGATCGTGAATGGATCATCGACTGATTGAGGTGCACGACTAGATCTGATGTCTTCGCGTAGCTCCCGGAGCGGATTACCTGCCAGGTAGTAGCGCGCGCGTCGCTCGCCCACCGCCTCGAGCAGCCCCGAGTCCACCATCGCCTTGAGGTCGCGCGAGGCGGTCAGGTCGCTGAGGTCTTCTCCGGTTGCCGCCTCGGCAGAGGAGCGATAGATCTTGCGGCGGATGCGGACGCCGAGTGAAGCGTCCATCAGGCCGGCCGCGACCCTTTCCGGCAGCTGGTTTTGGTCCGCCAGCAAGACGCAACTGTTCCACAGCCCCTCGATCTCTTCTCGGCGGCGCATCGTCGTGATTGCCTGCAAGTAGTGGGCACGAAGGCAGAACCGTAGCCAGGGACGGGGGTTACGTTCTGGATTCCATTTGCCGGCGCCTACGTCTTCGAGCACCTGGTAGTAGGCCTCGGTGTTCCGTCCCAGGAACTCCTCAATGCTGGAGAAGACAGGGGCGATCACACGCTCGCGAGCCAGCACGAGCGTCTGGAGGCAGCGGGCCATCCGCCCGTTTCCATCGCTGAAAGGGTGGATCATCGTCAAGTTCAGGTGAGCCATCGCAGCCTTGACCACCACAGGGTCATCCCTGCCGACCATCGCCCGCAACATCTCTGAAATGAGGTTGGGGATTTCCTCGCTTTGGGGTCCTTCGTAGACGATCTCGTCAGTCGCTTCCCTATGCACGAAGATCGGGCCGGGTCGCCAGCGCCCAGGGTTTTTCTTCAGGTCGTGCTTGATCATCATGAAGTGGAGGCTCTTGAGAAGGCCCTCGTCCACGTCGAGGCTTTGATCGCCGGCGATTTGAAGCACATAGGTCATCGCATCCCGGTAACCAGCCAATGCCTGCTGCGTCTCCTCCTCTGCCGCGAGGGTGGGTTCGTCTTCCACTGCAGCGACGACATCGTCGAGCGAGGCGTTGTAGCCCTCGATGCTGTTGGAGCCCTGAACCGCTCGTGCAAAGGCCATCCGGCGGAGCGTTCCCGACCAGCGTCGGGGCTCGGCCATCCGGTCCCGGAGCTGCTCGCGTTGCTCGCCGAGGAGTTCAAGGACCTCTTTTTCGTCTTCTTGCAGATCTGGGGTTTCAAAAATCATGACATTTGCAAAGTATCATCACCAAAAGCAAAAAGATATTTACCAAATATCAATGAATCATCAGAATGCTCCCCTAGGGTGAGCCGATGGAGTTTTGGCTGAAACCGCTTTACGACGCCGAGGGGATGCGCGCCGTTGATCGGTGGGCGAATGAGGAGCGGGGGGTTCCTTCGCTGGAGTTGATGGAGGCTGCCGGCAGGGCGGTGGCTGAGGCTGTGGCCGGATTGGCGCCGGTGGGGCCAGTGCGGGTGGTTTGTGGGAAGGGGAACAACGGGGGGGATGGGTTCGTTGCGGGGCGGTTGTTGCGGGAGATGGGGTTTGCGGTTGATCTGCTGCTGCTTTGGCCGGGTGAGGAGCTGCGGGGGGATGCGGCGGTCAACTACGAGCGCGTCGGAGGGGAGTTGGTCGAGGGCGGGGTAGCTGGCCGCCTCGCTGGCTCTGGCGCCGTAGTCGATGCGATCTTCGGGACGGGGTTCGAGGGCGTGCCGCGGGAGCCAGCGGCTGCGGCGATTGGAGCGATCAACGGGTGTGGGGCGCCGGTGGTTGCTTGCGACATCGCTTCTGGCGTGGACGCCTCGACCGGTGAGGTCGAGGGCGAGGCGGTTCGTGCCGACGTCAACGTCAGCTTTCATGCGGCCAAGGTGGGGCAGCGAGTGGCGCCTGGGAAGTGGCACACCGGGGAGTTGCGGGTGGTTCCGATCGGGGTTCCTGAGGGGGCGCCCGGCGAGGCGGTCGCGGGGGAGATCGACCCTGCCGTGCTTGCTCTGGCGCCGCGCCGCGGGCCTCACTCGACCAAGTTCACCTCAGGCCAGGTGGCAGTCGCCGGCGGTTCGCGGGGTTTGACGGGTGCCGTTCGGATGGCTTCGTCGGCGGCGATCAGAGCGGGAGCGGGCTACGCAACTGTGGCCATCCCCGCCGACCTCAACCTCGTCTTCGAGCTTGCCCAGCCGGAGGTGATGTCGGTCGCCTGTCCCGGGGGCGACGGCTGCCTGGTGCCCGCGTCGGAAAAGGCCGTTCTGCGTACTTTCGAGCGCGCCGCGGCGGGCATCTTCGGTCCCGGGCTGGGGAAGGACCCCGGCTCCTTCCAGCTCGCGCGCGAGGTGGTGCCGAAGATCGAGGCCCCGCTCGTGCTCGACGCCGACGGTCTCAATGCTTTCGCCGGTCGGCTCACGGATCTGGCCGGCCGGGATGCGCCGACGGTCCTCACCCCGCACGCGGGGGAGCTCGGGCGGTTGCTCGAATGCGGCTCCGAAATGGTGAACGCACACCGCCTCGCCACCGCCCGGGAGGCGGCCAAAGCTGCGGAGGCAATCGTGGTCCTCAAGGGGGAGGACACGATCGTCACCGACGGCTCCCGCACCGCAGTCAACGCAATCTCCGCCCCAGCCCTCGCCACCGCCGGCAGCGGCGATGTCCTCTCGGGCATGACCGCCGCCTTCCTCAGCCGCTTCGACGACCCTTTCGTGGCAGCTTGCGCCGCCGTCGTCGGGCAC
Organism: Solirubrobacterales bacterium; assembly: GCA_035266025.1. Classification (GTDB taxonomy): domain Bacteria; phylum Actinomycetota; class Thermoleophilia; order Solirubrobacterales; family 70-9; genus VAYN01. The sequence continues at coordinate 33,922 of DATFOB010000022.1, read as the reverse complement.
GCGCGGGCCGGCCTCGACGCCGCCGCACGGGTCGGCGCCGCGGAGTCGGTGATCGCCACCGACGTGATCGACTCGATCGCCGCCGGGATACGTGCCGACGGGCCGGTCGAATAACCTCGCCGCCATGAAGACCGCCGGAGAGATCATGGATCGCGACGTCCCCACGGTCACCCCCGAAGACGACGCCCGCGCCGCGATCGACCTGCTCGCAAAGAGCGATCTCGGCGCGATCCCGGTCGTCGACAGCGGCAACAAGGTGGTCGGAATCGTCAGCGAGTCCGACCTGATCCTCAGCGAGGAGGAGTCCGACCTCCACCTGCCGCACTACCTCAACATCATGGGCGGAATCGTCTTCGTCGGCTCGATGAAGGGGTTCGAGGAGCGGCTCGAGAAAGCGTTCGCGACCAAGGTCTCGGAGCTGATGACCGCCGATCCGATCGTCGCCCACGACTACGAGTCGGTCGACCGGGTGGCGAAGAAAATCGCCGACGAGCACCACAACCACCTGCCGGTGATCGACGGCGACGGGTTCTTGGCGGGCATGGTCACCAGGGCAGACGCGCTCGCCGCTCTGGTCGCCGACCCCGACTAGCCATGGAGCGGGCAGTCGCCCGGATCGAGTTCGACGCCGTCCGCGCCAACTGCGCGAGGCTCGCTGCCGAGCTAAGCGACGGGGCCGAGCTGTGTGCCGTCGTCAAGGCCGACGGCTACGGCCACGGCGCCGACGGCTGCGCGGAAGCGGCCCTAGCCGGGGGCGCGACCCGGCTCGCGGTTGCCACCGCGGGAGAGGCCGAGCAGATCGGCCGTCGGCTCCAGCAGGTGCCGCTGCTGACGATGGGGGCGCTGACGGCCGAGGAGGTGGACGCTGTCATCTCCGCCGGCTCTGAGGTCGCCGTCTGGCGCGAGGACTTCCGGCGCCTGATCGCCGACCGCGCCCGTGCCCACGGGCACCCGGCCCGCCTCCACGTCAAGTACGACAGCGGCATGGGGAGGCTTGGGAACCGCGACCCACGGGAGGTGCTCGACCTGGTGCGGGCGTGTGCCGCGGACCCCGACGTCGAGCTGGCGGGGGTATGGACCCATCTCGCCACCGCCGACGAACTCGACTCCTCCTACTTCGACGAGCAGCTCGATCGCTTCGACGAGGTTGCCGCGGCGGTCAAGGCAGAGCATCCAGACGCCATCGTCCATGCCGCGAACAGCGCGGCCGTGCTGCGGGACAAGCGCTCTCATTACGACATGGCCCGCTGCGGCATCGCCATCTACGGCCTCGACCCCTTCCAGCGCGACCCCGCCGAGCAGGGGCTGCGCCCGGCGCTGTCGCTGCGCTCCCACGTCGCCGACGTCAAGCGCTTCCCCGCCGGCGCCAGCGCCGGCTACGGCCGCAAGTGGAAGGCGGAGGTCGAGACCTGGGTCGGCGTCATCCCGCTCGGCTACGGCGATGGCGTGCGCCGCGCCCTCAGCAACAACGCCGAGGTCCTCGTCCGCGGCAGGCGACACCCGCTCGTCGGCACCGTCTCGATGGACAACATCACCGTCGACCTCGGCCCCGAGACCGAGGTGGAGCCCGGTGATGAGGCGGTGCTGATCGGCAGCCAGGGCGAGGAGACGATCCTCGCGGAGGAGGTGGCCGCGCGGCTGGAGACGATCAACTACGAGGTGACCTGCGCGATCTCGCCACGGGTGCCGCGCCGCCCGCTCTAGCCACCGAGTCGATGGAAGAGCACCACCGCAACCACATCAACCGCCTCCGCCGCACGCCCTTCGTGGAAGCGGTGAAGCGGGCGATTGGGGAGCCGGCCGGCGTATGGATCGTCGGCGGTGCGGTGCGCGATGCCGCCCTCGGCGAAGGCGTGAAGGATCTCGACCTCGCGGTGGAGGGCGATCCGCGCTTGGTTGCCCGCGCGATCGCCGCAGAGCTGGGGGATCACGCATTCGAGCTCTCGGCCGAGTTTCGAACCTGGCGGGTGGTTTCCCGCAGCCACGGCTGGCAGGTCGACCTGACGGCGATTCGCGGCGACGGCATCGAAGCCGACCTCTCCGAACGCGACTTCACGATCGGCGCGGTCGCCGTGCCGCTGGGGGAGGGCGATGCGATCGACCCCTGCTCGGGCTTGGCCGATCTCGATGCGAAGGTCCTGCGCGCGGTGCGGGAGAGCAGCTTCGATGGCGACCCGCTGCGCCTGCTGCGGGCGGCGAGGCTGGCAGCCCAGCTCGAACTCCAGATCGACCCCACCACGGTTGAGCTCGCACGCGCCGTTGCCGGCCGGGCGGCCGAGCCGGCGGGGGAGAGGCAGCTGGCCGAGCTGCGCCAGCTGATGGGTGGCCCGGACCCGCTGCGCGGCCTGCAGCTGCTGGGCGAGCTCGGCGTCACCGCCGTCGTCCTCCCCGAGGTAGAGACCCTGCGCGGGGTCGAGCAGGGCCCGAACCACCACCTCGATGTCTACGACCACACCGTCGCCGTGCTCGAGCACACGCTCGAAGTCGAGGCCGATCTCGAGCGCTTCGCCGGTGAGCGCGCAGCCGAGGTGGAGGCGCTGCTCGACGAGCCGCTCGCCGACGAGATGAGCCGCCGCACCGCCCTGCGCTTCGGCGCCCTCTTCCACGACATCGCCAAGCCGGCGACGAAGGCCGAGCGCGACGGCTTCGTCGGCTTCCGCGGCCACGACCAGGTGGGGACGGAGGTGATCGCCGGGATCTGCAGGCGCCTGCGCGCCAGCCGTCGCCTCACCCAGTACCTGCAGGGCCTGACCCTGCACCACCTTCGCCTCGGCTTCCTGATCCCGGAGATGCCGCTGTCGCCGCGACGGGTCCACGCCTACCTGCGGGCGACCGAACCGGTCGCCGTCGACGTCACCCTGCTGACCGTCGCCGACCGCCTCTCCGCCCGCGGTTCCGGCCCGATCGCGGCCCCGGAGATGGTCGCCGCACACCTGCAACTGGCTCGGGAGATGATCGCCGCCGCGCTCGACTGGCGCCGCGACGGACCGCCGCAGCCGCTGCTGCGAGGGGACGAGATCGCCGCCGATCTGGGGATCGAGCCGGGCCCGGAGCTCGGCTCCGCGATAGCCGAGCTGGAGGCCGCGCAGTATGCAGGCGAAGTAACGGACAGGGCGGGTGCGCTCGAACACCTACGTCGTTGAGATACGCTCCCCGCCGCATGGCCAAAGAGGAAAAGATCGAAATGGAGGGGGAGATCACCGAGGCTCTCCCCAACACGATGTTCCGGGTCAAACTGGACAACGGCCACGACGTGCTCGGCCACATCTCGGGAAAGATGCGCCGCCACTACATCCGCATCCTCCCCGGCGACCGCGTGAAGATCGAGCTTTCTCCCTACGACCTCGACCGAGGTCGCATCACCTACCGCTACAAATAGTCCGTCGGCGGCGGGTCCGCCAGCTCGGCTATGAGTGCTGACCAGGCGAAGTCCTTCGCTCCCATCCCCTTGCCGTTCCTCGGGTCGTAGTACTCGCGCAATCCTTCGCGGGCGACGGCGCCGATCACGCCGCTCGCCAACTGCTCCGCCTCCGCCTCGTATCCGAGCCGGCGCAGGCCGAGCCAGACCATCCAGGCCGAGTTGACCCAGGTGGGGCCGCGCCAGTAGCGGCGGATCGGTCCGTGGCCACCGCTCGGTTCGTAGCCGCGCTCCCCAACCGCGACCGAGGGCGGCGCCACCGGGGTCAGGAACTCGCGCTCGTTCAGCAGGTGCTCCTCGACCAGGCGCCGGCCGATCTCTTCCGGCAGGTCGGGCAGCGCCAGCGGCGCCAGCGAGGCCCAGGTGACGGTCTGCGGCCGCACGCCACCCGGTTGCGCCTCGTCAACGAAGAGGCCGCGCCGCTCGTCCCAGAGGCGGTCGACCAGGGCTGGAGTCGCCGAGGGCTGCCCGCTCGCCTGCAGCGACAGCGACCAGAGCGTGTTGACGAGGACCTCGCAGAGGACCGGGTGGCCTGCGTCGCGGATGCGCCGCGCATTCCAGCCGAGCTTGCGGTTGCGGTGGACGAGCAGGGGGAAGCCGATCCGACCGTTCGCCCGCCATCCCCAAATCTCTTCGAACTTCGGCGAGGCGTCGAGGCCGGACTCGTCCGGTTGCACGATCCAAAGCAGCCCGTCGCCTTCGAGGTCGCGGTTGCCCCGCAGCCACTCGATCTGCTTCGCGATCCGCGGCTCCTCGTTGGGATCGCCAACGGCGATACGCCAGGCCCAGGCGAGCAGTGGCGGCTGGATCGACTCGGTCTGCTCGGTCTTGCGGTTGGCGACGTTGTAGAAGAGCAGCCGCGCCCCGCGAACCTGGCTGCGCCAGAAGATCGTGTGGCCGACGAACCCGTCCGGCCGCTGCAACGCCAGCAGGCTCTCCAGCTCCGCCCGCGCCCGCGCCGGCTCGAAGCGCCGCCAGACGATCGCCGCGAAGCAGGAGTCCCAGTACCACTGCCAGGGGTAGCGTCCGGGGCTGGGCTCGGTGTAGCTGAAGTCGACCTCGCCACGGCGGCCGACGACCCAGTTCTGCCGCAGCACCCGCTCGGTCTCGGCGAGGACGGTTTCGCGATCAGACATTCGTGCGGCGCATCTCCCGCAGCGCCAGCGCGCCGAGCACCACCAGCAGCCCGGCGAGCGCCAGCAGCCCCGGCCAGGTGTTCGCCCAGGTGACGCTGCCGACGAAGCCCTGGCGCGCCGCTTCGACCACGTGGGTCAGTGGGTTGATTTCGGCGACCTTCTCCAGCCAAGGCTGGAGTAGTTCCAGCGGCGCGTAAGCAGGCGTCAACAGGATCAACCCCATCATCCCCGCCTGCATCAGCGGCGCTGCCGACTGGCTCTTGTAGTGGAGAGCCAGCATCGAGCCCCAGCAGGCAGCGACCGCGGCCATTACCGCGACCATCAGGTAGGTGACGAGGAGCCCGTCGAGGCCGGGCCAGGGGGCGCCGATCGCGAAGGCGATCGCCAGCACGAAGGTGGCCGGGACGAAGGCGCGGAGGCCGGCGGCGAGGACGTTGCCGGTGAGCAGGACCCAGCGCGGGGCGGGGGAGACCAGGAGCCGGTCCACCCAGCCCTGCTCGTAGTCGCGGGCGAGGTTGACCCCGGCTGCGGCCCCGGTGAAGCCAGCCCCTTGGAGCATGCTGACGGGAGCGATGAAGCTGACGTAGGAGTCGGTGTCGAAGCCGTTGAGATGGATCAGGCTGCCGAAGACGCCGTTGAGCCCGAGAAAGAAGATCGTCGGCGCCAGGACCCCTGGGATCGCCGCACCCGGGACCCGTACCAGCTCGTTCTTCGCCCGCGCGATCAGGGCGCCGATCGTCGCCAGATTCGCCCGCCATGCCGGCGGCCCCGGAGTCCTCCCAGCCGCGGTCACGGTCGCCGCCTCCATCAGCCCACCCGCAGCCGGTGTCGGAGGGCACGGGCGCTGAGCAGGAGGCCGAGGGCGATGATCCCGGCGATCGCCGCCACCGCCTCCAGGGTCTGGGTGAGGTCGATGCCGGCGATGATCGGCTCGCGCACCCCTTCGACGATGAAGCTGAGCGGGTTGTACTCGGCGATCGTCTTCGCCGGCTCGATCATCAGTTCCTGTGGGAAGAAGGACGAGGAGAGGAAGAGGACGACGAGGACGAGCGGGAAGAGCCCCTGGACGACGCTGGCGCTGCCGGTCCGCAGCGCGACCGCGGCGCCGATGCCGCCGACCGCGAGGGCCGAGGCGGTGATCAGCGCAATCGCCAGCAGGGCGCCCGGAACGCCGCCCTCGATCTCGGCGCCGAAGACGAGCCCGATCGCGAGGAACCAGAGTGAGGCGAAGAGGCCCAGTGCCGCCGTCCCCGCGAGGCGGCCGAGGACGATCGCGAAGCGGGGGATCGGCGAGGCGAAGAGGCGGTCGGTGAAGCCCATCTCGATGTCGACCGCGAAGGCGATGCCGCCGCTGTTGCCGGCCAGCATCATCGCCTGCATCATCGACCCGGCCAGCATGAACTGGAGGAAGCTCTGGACGGGCGGAAAGCCGGGCAGTTCGACCCCGGCACCGGCGCCGCCGGTCTGGACCACCAGCAGCAGCGTCGGGAAGACGACGATCGGGCTGATCAGCTGCGGCCGGCGGAAGGTCTGCCGGATCGAGCGTGCGCCCAGCGCCCGCACCACCCGCGCCGTCCTCGCCAAATCACTCACGCCGGCGCCCGCTCCCCGCTGCCATCCTCGGACTCCTCCCCTTCGAGATGGTGGCCGGTCTTGGCGACGAAGACATCGTCCAGGGTCGGGCGCACCAGCTCCAGCCCTTCGACCTCGATCCCGGCCTCGTCGAGCGCGCGCACGACTCGCGGGATGTCGGCACTGCCGTTCTCGACCTCGACCAGGACCCGCTTGTCGTCCTTCGGTGGCAGCAGTCGGCCGAGCTCGCCGCAAACCCGCTCGGCCTCGGCCACGGCGCCCTCGCCGACGATCAGCTCGACGTGGGGGTGGCCGATTTCACCCTTCAGCTCCTCCGGCGTCCCCTCGGCGACGAGACGGCCGCTGTCGATGATGCCGACGTTGTCGGCGAGCTGGTCGGCCTCCTCGAGGTACTGGGTGGTGAGGAAGACGGTGGTGCCATCGTCGTTCAGCGTCCGCACCTCCTCCCAGATCGTCTTCCGGCTGACCGGATCCAGACCGGTCGTCGGCTCGTCGAGGAAGAGCACCCGCGGCTCGTGGACGAGTGCGGCCGCGAGGTCGAGCCGGCGCTTCATGCCGCCGGAGTAGGCGCCGACGCGGCGGTCGGCGGCGCCGGCGAGGTCGACCCGTTCGAGCAGCGCGTCGGCCCGCTTGCGGCCCGCCGCCGGCGGCAAGCCCTGCAGCGTCGCCTGCAGCCGGATCAGCTCGCGCCCCGTCATCAGCGGGTCGAGCGCCGCTTCCTGCAGGGCGACGCCGATCGTCGCCCGCACCTGCCGCGCTTCGGCAACGACATCGTGGCCGGCGACGCTCGCCTTGCCGCCGGTCGGCAGCAGCAGCGTCGTCAGCATCCGCACCGTCGTCGTCTTGCCGGCGCCGTTGGGGCCGAGGAAGCCGTAGATCTCACCCTCGCCGACCTCAAGGTCGATCCCCTGCACCGCCCTGAACTCGCCGAAGGACCGTTCGAGCCCCGCAACCGCGATCGCCGGCACCTAGGCCCCCAGGGTCTGGGCTCCGCGCGCCGGCGGCGGGGCCGCCTCGACCCAGCGTCTCCCGTTCGCCCCCTCGAGCGCCTCCGCGGCGTCGAGCAGAAGCTCGTCCCGCCCCCAGGCGGCCTGCAGTTGCAGGCCGATCGGCAGCCCTTCGGAGGAGCCGACCGGGACGCTGATCGCGGGGATCCCCGTCAGGTTCGCCAGTGCACCGCCGCGGACGTTTGCTTCGTCGGCGGTGAGGGTGCCGGAGGGAAGCTCGACCATCGGCGCCTCCAGTGGCGGCGCCACCGCCGGTACGGTCGGCCAGGCGATCACGTCGACCTGCTCAAAGACCTCAGCCAGGGTGTGGCGCGCCAGGGTCCGCAGCTGCTGGGCCTTGATCGTCGCCACCGCCGGCAGCAACACCCGGTACTTGAGCAGCCCGCGCCCGAGCGGGCTCAGCTCGGGGTCGAGGTTGTTGAGGCGCTCTGGGGTGATGCTGCCGAGGCTCTCGCTGTTGGCGATCAGGACGGTGGCGAGGGTCGCCGCCGCCAGTTCCGGCAGCTCGATCTCGCGGACCTCGCCGCCGGTGGCACCGCGCAGGTCCTCGATCGCCGTCTCGCAGGCCTCGCGCACGGCCGGAGCGACGTCGTCGGAAGGCTCGTCGCGGATCACGCCGATTCGCAGCGCCGGCGGCTGGGCCGCCCGCAGCTCTTCCCCGAACAGGACCGAGTCGAGCAGCCGGCAGTCGGCGGCGTCGGCGCAGAGGGCGCCGGAGACGATCGTGGTCGAGAGCTCGGCCATGTGGTGGCCGGCCATTGCCGAGCGGCCGAAGGTGGGCTTGAGGCCGGTGAGTCCGCAGTAGGCGGCGGGGTAGCGGATCGAGCCGACTCCGTCGGCACCGACCGCGCCGGCGACGAGGCGCCCGGCGACTGCCGAAGCAGGCCCGCTCGAGGACCCGCCCGGACAGCGCTCCGTGTTCCAGGGATTACGCGCCGGGCCGTAGACCGAGATGTTGCCGGTGCTGCTGGCGCCGAGCTCGTGCATGTTGCCGACGCCGACGACGACCGCGCCGGCGTCGCGGAGGGCGCGGTAGGGCCCGGACTCGCCGGGCTCGGGACTGGCGAGCATGTCGGCCGCGCCGAAACGCTGCGCCCGCCAGGGGAGCGGCCACTCGTCCTTGATCACGATCGGGACGCCGTGCAAGGGGCCCTGCGGGGCGGAGGCGAGCATCTCCCGCGAGTGCTCCGGGAAGGTGTCGACGATCGCGTTCAGGGCGGGGTTGCGCTCCTCGATCCGCCGCAGCGTCGCCTCCAGCAGCTCGGCCGGGTCGACTTCGCCGGCGGCGATCGCCGCCGCCTGCGCGCGCAGCGGGAGGTCGAGCGCCTCGCTCATCGGCTCGGCGGCGCCTGCGAGAGGTCGGGATTGAGCTCAACCGGCACCGCGCTGGTGTCGATCGAGATCAGCTCGAGAATCGGCGGCCAGAAGAGCTGGTGGGCGGCGTTGATCACCGCCAGCTCGATCTCGTCGGCCTCGATTCCGAAGGCGGCGAGGCCGGCGGGAATGAAGTCGTCTTGGCTCGCGTCGGGGTCCATCGGGCGCCGCGAACCCTATCTGGCGCGGTCCCGCCGCTTGGCCGGGATCGTGCAAAAGGTTCGGCAGCGGCGCATCCGACGGGCGCGGGCGCCAAGATTGGCGCCGCAACCGGGGACTCGACCCCGTGTTTGCCTGATCGATGCCGCACGTAGAAGCCAAAACCACCTTCAGGCGCCTCTGGGCGTTGATCGCCGCTGCTTGCCTGCTGGCCGGCCTCGTCGTGGTCGCCGCTCCCGGCGACGCCGACTCGGCGCCCGTGCGGGTCGTCGTCCTCGGGCAGACTTCGGAAACGCCGCCCGCTTCCTGCCCGGGCGAAATCGTCGACGGGCAGGAGCTGACCCCCTGCCGGGTTGAGGGCCACGTAACCGGCTTCCAGGCGATCGCCGGCGGCATCCCGCGTCCCTACGAGGCGCCGTTCGAAGGCAAGATCGTCGCCTGGTCGATCACCCTCGCCAAGCCCTCGACGGTGGAAACCAAAACCACCACCGACGAGGTGGGCTTCTTCAACGACTTCCTCGGCACCCCCTCCCAGGCCCGGATCGGCGTCCTGCGCCCGGTCGAAGACAGCAAGCCGCCGAAATACACGCTCGTGCGCCAGAGCCCGATCGAGATCCTCAACCCCTACTTCGGCAGCACCCCGGTCTTCGCCCTCGACCACCCGCTTACGGTCCTCAAGGGCCAGGTCGTGGCGCTGACCATCCCCACCTGGGCGCCGATGTTCGCCTTCAACGTCTCCGCTGACAACACCTGGCGCGGCAGCCGCCTGCCCGAGCACTGCATCAACCGGGAAGACATCCAGGGTGGCCACCCCCAGCAGGGCGTCGGCAAGACCAAGACCTACGGCTGCTACTACTCCAACGCTCGCCTGCTGTACACGGCGACGCTCGTCAAGAAGCCGTAGCCGCGACCTGACCGGCGCATCTCGGCGTCCTCGGTCGCTTGCGTGCAGAGCACGCGGCGCTCCCTGCGTCCTTGACCTGCTTGGTCAGGTCGCGGCTAGGCGTTAGAGAGCTTCTTGCCTGAGCCCGCAGTACGGGCAATCCGAGACGTCGAGGCCGATCAGCTGGTCGCAGCGGCGGCAGGAGCGGAGGTTCTCGGGGCTGCGCGGCAGCGACGAGATCGAGGGTGCAAGGGGGAGGACCTGGGCGACCGGCTCCATCTCCTCGCCGGTCTCGCGATCGACGTAGCGGGAGCCCGGTTCGGCGTGGGCGATCGCCTCGCGACCGGAAGCCGTGGCGCGCATGCGGTAGAGCTGCTTCTCGTTCATCGCCGGGAAGACTAGATGATTGGTTCCCGGCTGGGGTGCGACCAGGGGCTTCATCCGGACGTGCCCCAGCCGGGGAGCAGTCATCTATAGCTTGGGCGGCTCCGATGCGCGTCCTCATCTTCCACGGCTACATGCTGCGGGGCACCGGCAGCAACATCTACAACGTCAACCTGGCCCGGGCGCTGGCCCGGCTGGGGCACGAGGTGCACCTGCTCTGCCAGGACCGCGAGGTCCGGATCGAGGGCGTGCAGATCCACAACCCCGAGATCGGCGGGCTGCTCCCGGTCTACGTCAAAGACCCTTATGAGGGGTTCGAAGTGAAGACCTTCCCCGAGCTGAGCGACCAGGAGCTAAGCCGCTATATCGAGGCTAACGTCGCCGCCGTGCGCGAGGTGGCCGAGCGGGTGGGGGGCATCGACCTCGCTCTCGCCAACCACCTGGTGATGGGGCCGGCGATCCTCGCCCGCGCCGGCGTCGCTCCCTTCGCGGCAAAGATCCACGGCTCGGCGCTCGAGTACACGGTCAAACCCCACCCACGCTTCCTCCCCTACGCACGCGAGGGGATGGAAGCCGCCCAGGGCGTCCTCATCGGCTCTGCCCATACCGCCGAATCCCTTTGGGCGACCCTCGCCGACCTGCCCGGCCTGCCGGAGAAGACGCGGCTGGGCCCGCCGGGGGTCGACGTCGAGGAGTTCCGCCCGCGCGGTGAGCGCGAGGAGCTGGTCGCCTTCGTCGGCAAGCTGATCGTCTCCAAGGGGGTCGACCTCCTGCTCGCGGCCTGGCCGCTGGTCCGGACCGAGCACCCGCGGGCCCGGCTCGAGATCGCCGGGTACGGCGCCTACGAGGACGGCCTGCGGCGGCTGCTGGCGGCGCTGGAGCGCGGCGACCTCGACGGCGCCCGCGAGGTGGCGCGGCTCGGCTGGGGCCTTGAGGGCGGGGAGGAGAAGCCGCTGCCGATCCTCTCGGCCTTCCTCACCGATCCCCCCGCCGGCTACGCCGAGGCGGCCCGGGCTGCGGCCGGCTCGGTCGAATTCATCGGCCGCCTCGAGCACTCCGAGGTCGCCACCTTTTTCCAGCGCGCGCAGGCGATGGTCATGACCAGCACTTTCCCCGAGGCCTTCGGGATGGTCGCGGTCGAGGCCGGCGCCTGCGGCACCCTGCCGATCTCCGCCGGGCACTCGGGGATGCTCGAGGTCTCCCAGCAGCTGCAGGCGGACCTGCCTCCGGAGGCAGGGGAGCTGACCTCGTTCCCCGTCGCCGCCGGCGCAGTGGAGGCGATCGCCGCTCGCCTCAACGCCTGGCTGGCGCTGCCGGAGGCCGAGCGGGAGGACGTCCGCGCCCGCCTCGTCGAGACCGTCGGCCGGCTCTGGAGCTGGGAGGGGGTGGCCCGGGGAGTGCTCGCAGCCGCCGCCGGGGAGCTCGAGGATCTACCCCGCCCCGGCAGCTAGTGCCAGGCGTCACCTGGGACCCGCAAAGCCTCCCGCCGCCGCTTCAATAGAATGCCCGCCGCCCCAATGTACGGCCGCCTGCCCATAGTGAAGATGCTGCTGGTGACGATCGCCCTGACGGTGGTCATCTCGGCGGTGATGGTCCCGATCAACTGGAATGGTCAGGGCGCCTCCACGGCTGCCCCGAAGATCGACCATCTCCTCAACGTGATGATCGTCCTCTCGGCCTTCGTCTTCTCGCTGGTCATGGTGATGCTCTTCTACGCCCTCTGGAAATTCAAAGCCAAGCCGGGCGATGAGTCCGACGGCGAGCCGATCCACGGCAACACCCGCCTGGAGATCGCCTGGACCCTGATCCCGACGATCATCGTCCTCTTCGCCGGCGGCTACAGCTGGAAGGTGCTCGACGACATCGAAGACCCGGTCAAGGACCACCTGACGGTCTCGGTCTTCTCCCAGCAGTACGCCTGGAGCTTCGCCTATCCGGGCAAAGATTACGCCTGGTCGGAGGGTGAGCTGCACGTTCCGGTGGGCCGTCAGGTCCAGTTCAAGATGCACGCGATGGACGTAATCCACTCCTTCTGGGTCCCCGAGTGGCGGATCAAGAAAGACAACGTGCCCGGGATCACGACGACGGCGATCGTCACTCCTGACAAGGAAGGCAGCTACCAGCTCGTCTGCACCGAGCTCTGCGGTTTCGGCCACGCGACGATGCGGGCGAAAGTGGTCGTCGAGTCGCCGAGCAAGTTCAAGAAATGGGTGAATGGCCTCGAACAGCCGCTCCCGGAACCCTTCATGGACGTCCTCAAGGAAGGCAGCGTCACCAACCCGCCGGCCCTGGGGGCCGGCGGCGCGTAAAGGCATAATGGAGTGAGTTGATGGTCACCGCGATCAAGAACCCCGGCTGGTGGCGCGGACTCTTCGGAGCCGTCGCCTTTGGTGCGTTTGGCTTCGGCCTCGTGATCGCCCTCCGAGCGATCTCCGACCTGCCGCTCTACCAGACCGAACAGACCGGCTATCCGCACGTGATCGTGCCCGCGATCACCGCTCCACTCGGCTTCCTCTGGGGCTTCGGCTGCTTCGATTACTGGCTGCGCTGGGCGGCCGGGCTGCCGACCATTCCCGACGACCATTCCCAGCACGGCGCCAAGAGCTGGAAGGACTACTTCCGCTTCAACACCGACCACAAGGTGATCGGCGTCCAGTACGTCGTCACCACCTTCATCTTCTTCTTCCTCGGCGGCCTGATGGCGATGCTGATCCGGGCCGAGCTTGCCCAGCCGGGCACCCAAATCGTCGAAGCGGCGACCTACAACAGCCTCTTCTCGACCCATGCGGTGCTGATGATCTTCGTCTTCGTGATCCCCGTCTTCGCCGGGCTCGCGAACTACGTCCTGCCGCTGATGATCGGCGCCCCGGACATGGCCTTCCCGCGCCTCAACGCCCTCAGTTTCTGGATGCTGCCGATCGCCGGACTGCTCTTCATCGGCAGCTTCCTCTGCCCGGGTGGAGCCTTTGACGCCGGCTGGACCGGCTACGCGCCGCTCTCGACCGGGGCGCCGCTGGGACAGTCCTTCTTCAACCTCGGCGTCCAGTTCGCGGGCGCCTCCTCGATCGCGACGGCGCTGAACTTCCTGGTCACGATCATCACCATGCGTGCGCCCGGGATGACCTTCTGGCGGATGCCGCTGCTGGTCTGGGCGAACCTCTCGACCTCGCTGCTGGTCGTTGCCGCGACCCCGTTCATCGCCGGAGTCCAGTTCATGGTCCTCTTCGACCGCGCCCTGCACACCAACTTCTTCGACTTCGGCGCCGGCGGCGACGTCATCAGCTACCAGCACATCTTCTGGTTCTACTCCCACCCGGCCGTCTACATCATGATGTTGCCCGGGTTCGGAATCGTCTCCGAGGTGATCTCGACCCATGCCCGGAAGCCGATCTTCGGCTACCGCCTGATGGCGCTGGCACTGATCGGGATCGTCGTCCTCAGCTACTCGGTTTGGGCCCACCACATGTTCGTCGCCGGGATGTTCTCTTGGCTGCGGGTGCCGATGATGATCACCACGCTGCTGATCGCGGTCCCGACCGGGATCAAGATCTTCTCCTGGCTGGGGACGCTCTATTTCGGCAAGATCCACACCTATTCGACCGCGATGCTGTTCGCGCTCGCCTTCATCGTCACCTTCACGATCGGCGGCATCTCCGGCGTGATGCTCGGCATGGTCCCGCTCGACATCCACGTCTCCGACACCTACTTCATCGTCGCCCACATCCACTTCGTCCTCTTCGGCGGCTCGGTCTTCACGATCTTCGCCGGCGTCTACCACTGGTTCCCGAAGATGACGGGCCGGATGTACGACGAGAAACTCGGCCGCGTCCACTTCTGGGGCACCCTCGTCGGCACCTGGGGCACCTTCATCCCGATGCACTGGGTCGGCATGGACGGGATGCCGCGCCGCGTCGCCGACTACGCCGAGCAGTTCGGCAACTGGAACCTGATGATCAGCGCCTTCGCCTTCCTGCTCGGCGCCGTCCAGCTCGTCTTCGTCTACAACATGGTCGTCAGCTGGCGCTTCGGCCCGAAAGCCGGTGCCAACCCATGGCGCGCCAACTCGATCGAGTGGCAGGTCTCCTCGCCGCCGCCGATCTTCAACTTCACCGAGATCCCCCGGGTCGTCGGCGGGCCGTACGAGTTCGGGATCCCCGGCGCCAAACACGCGATCATGGCCGGCGAAGGAAGCGAGGGGGCCGAGGTGCCCGCCGGAGAGAAAAGCGTGGTGGGAACCAGCTCATGAGCTCCGAGGTGGCTGAGGATCGCAAGTCGCTGCTGGTCTTCCTCAACGAGGTGGCCGGTGGACGAAAGCTGCTGCAGGCGGTGCGCGAGCGCCAGGATCAGGTTTCCGGCGTCGTTGTCACGGCGCCGCAGAACCAGCCCTCGGTGGGGCAGCTGATCGACTCCGGCGAAATCCGCGAGGCGGCGCGTGCCCGGGTCGAGGTGACGATGGCGCTGCTTGCTGAGTTCGGGATCGAGTCGGTCGGCGAGGTTATGGACCCCGAGCCCTCGCTCGCCCTGGACGACGCCGTCCGCGCCCACCGGCCCGGCGAGGTGCTGCTCTCCTGCCTCTCTGACTCACGCTTCGGCTTCATGCGCCGCGACCTCGTCGAGTGGGTGCGCGAGCGGCTCGAACCGGAGGTGAAGCTGACCCACATCCCGGTCCGGATCGAAGACGACGCAATCCGCTGGGACCTCAACCACACCTTGGTGGTGGCGACCAAGACCGTCGCCGCTCCGGATCTGGTCAACCGGCTGAAGGAGCGCGCCGGGATCCGGCCGCACCGCTTCACGATCATCTGCCCGCGGGCGGAGGACGTCAGCGAGGCGCAGGTCGTCGGTGATCTTGCCGCGACCTTGGCCGAGCTCTATCGCGCCGAGGTCGACGCCACCGGCCAGCCGATGAGCCCGGATCCCTTCCACGCGGTCAAGAACGGGATCGAGCACTACCGGATCGACGACATCCTGATCTCGACCTTCGCGGGCGAGCGCTCGCAATGGCTCGAGGACGACCTGATTGGCCGCGTGCGGGAGATCACCGACAAGTCGGTCGAGCACATCGAGGTCGGCCGGCCCGCGACCGCCGTCGCCGCCGCCGTCGCCGAGGGTGAGCCACAGGCGGTCCAGGGGAGGGAGAGTTGATGGAGAGCGCCACCGTCGCCGTCAGCCACGGCGATCACCACCACGGCCCACCCGAGGCCAACCAGAGCTCGCGGATCGACCGCCAGACGCTCGGCATCCTCCTTTTCATCGTCTCCGAGGTGATGCTTTTCGGGGCCTTCTTCGCCTCCTACTTCTTCCTCCGGGTCGTCGTCGACCCGCCGAGCTGGCCGCCGCACCCCTACGAGCTGCCGGTCGCGGTGGCGGGGATGAACACCGCGATCCTGGTCTCCTCGAGCTTCACCGTCCACTACGCGCTGGAGTCGATCCGCCGCGGCAACCGCGCCGGCCTCAAACTCGGCCTGGTTGCGACCTGGCTCCTCGGCGCCACCTTCCTCTTCATCCAGATCAACGAGTACGTGCACCTCGGCTTCAGCGCCCGCGACCTCAGCTTCGGCTCGATCTTCTACAGCCTCACCGGCCTCCACGGCGCCCACGTCTTCGTCGGCCTGATGCTGCTCTCCTTCGCGACGATCCGTGCCTTCCGCGGCCATTTCGGGCCGGAGGAGAAAGACCATCTGGGTGTCGAGGTGCCAGGGATCTACTGGCACTTCGTCGACATCATGTGGCTGGTGGTCTTCGTCACCGTCTACGTCCTCTGAGGCGGCTGCAAATCAGCCTCGTGAGCCGATGAAACTCAACGAGGCGGCGGTCTTCAAATGGGTCGTGATCGTCGGAATTGCGGCCGCTGCGGTGATCGCGTTGACGCTGTTGACGCGCCCGCTCGTCGGCTCCTTGTTCGGGCTGGCCCTGGTCATCGCGGGATGCGTCTACGGCTATCGCTGGATAGAGCAGAAGTGGCGCGAACTAGGGGTCAAGAAGTCACGTTCGTAGGGAATGCTGCCGCTGGAGCAGCTCTGAGGCCGCCAGCGTCAGTGCGATCGGGACCGTCGCCGGGGTCTGATCGACGAAGAAGAAGAGCAGATCGAAGGCCGGGCAGATGACGGCGGCGAGGACGGCTCCCTGGAGCTGGAGGCGCCGGTCCGAGGCGAGGAGGGCGCCGAGGGTGGCGGCGATGAAGAGGTCGCCGAAGCCCATCACCGCCGAGCCGAAGGAGGCGTACTGGAGGCGGGGGAGGTCGGCCACCGGGGCCGCCGCGTTGAGGACCGCGTTCGGCTCCTGCAGGAGGTCTGAGGCGATCAGCCAGGCGTCGATTACGGCCATCACGTAGATGCCGAGCTTCAGCCACCGCGGCGGGACCACGCAGGCGATCAGCCAGCCGAGGCTGACGCAGGCGAGGGCGGAGAGCAGCAAGGCTGCCGTCTCGCCGCTGAGGGCCTCCTGGCGCGCCCAGGCGATCGCGAAGAGGGGGACGACGGCTAGCGCCAGCGCCGGCCGTGCGCCGCGCATCAGCCACGCGAGCGCGGCGGCTGCCAGCGGTGGCACTGCGATCAGGGCCAGGTAGGTGAGGAAGCGGGCGCTGGCCGACTCGAGCGCTATCGCGGAAACGACGACAACGATCGAGAGCGGCAGGACGAGCGCCCACCAGTTGCTCCGCAACCGCGCGAGCAAAGTCTGCGAGGGGGGCTTGGGGAGGCCGACGAGGGCAGCCTGGACGAGGCTGAGGACGCCGATCGAGATCCAGAAGGGGAGCAAGCCCTAGAGCGAGCCGGCCGGCGCCGGAGCCCGGGTCTCGGGCTCCTCAGAGCGAACGGTCGCGGGGCGGTCGCGAGGCTCGAGCCGACCTGCCGCCGCCACCGTCCACAGCATTGCCAGCCAGTTGCCGATGGCGATCGCGACGTGGACCCAGACGATCCCGGCCGGCAGTTCGAGCGCCCACTGCAGGCCTCCGATAGCTCCCTGGAGGCCGAGCAGTCCGATCACGAGGGTGAGTGGCCTCAGCGCTCGCCCGTCGGCGCCGGGTCGGCGCAGCACGAGCCAGACCGCGATCGCGGCGACGCCGTAGATCGCGGCGATCGCGGCGTGGCGCTGGACTACCCACTCCAGGGTCCCCGTGCCCTCGAAGTCGAAGCGGTGAACCAGCTGCCCTTCGTGCGCCCCGGCGTGGGGACCGGAGGCGGTGGCGATGGTCCCCGCCAAAATCGTCAGCTGCCCCAGCGGGATCAGCGCTCGCACCGTCCAGACGCTGAGACGGTCACGCGAGCGGCGCCGCTCCCAGGGTTCGTAGCGCGAGCACCAGGCGAGGGCGAAGGCGGCGTCCAGCAGCATCATCGAGAGGATGAAGTGGGACATCACCAGCCCTGGCGCCAGGTGGTACTTCACCACCAGCGCCCCAAGAATGGCCTGCCCGATGACCCCGAGTGGAAGCAGTGCACCAAACAGGGCCAGGTGCCAGCGATAGGGCCGGCGGAACCAGGCGAGGACGCTGGCGGCGATTACGGCGAAGCCGACGAACCCGGTGAGGAGCCGGTTCCCGTACTCGATCACCGCGTGGAATTCGATCGGCGGCGTCGTCCCGCCGTAGCATTTCGGCCAGTCAGGGCACCCGAGCCCGGACCCGGTAAGCCGCACGCCGGCGCCGGTGAGAACGATCAGGGAGAGGGCGGCGAGGGCGATCGCGGTCACCTGCGCGTAGCGGGCGGGGGAGATCTCGAGGCGGCTTCTCAGGCGGTCTCGCATCTGACACCCATGATGGCAGCGGCCCTGCGGCCGCCTTGGCTCAGCCCTTGGATTTGCCGCCGCCGGCGGCGTTTTCGATCAGGTACTTCGCCAGGTCTTCGATTTCTTTGGCGGAGAGAAGCTGCTCGTAGTTCTGCGGCATCACATTGGGCGGGTAGCCCTTGACGATTTCGGCGTTCGGGTCCACGATCATTTCTTCGACGTGGGACTGTTCCTCGCCCTCGAGTTCTTCGTCGAGGTTCGGACCGGTGACGCCGCCGGCTTCGGCTGCGACGAAGGTGTGGCAGCCGGCGCAGCTGTTGTTGGCGAAGACCTGCGCGCCGGGCCCGCCGGCGACCTTTGGCGGTGCGGCATCGGGGACGCCGGCCCATTCGCCGACGTAGGCGGCGACGTCGTCCAGGTCCTGCCCGGTGACGATGTCGGCCGGCATCGAGACGGCGGAGTTGCCGTTGCTCTCGCGGGGGTACTCGACCTGCGCTTTGACGACCCCCTCGATCGTGTCGGAGTCGTTGCCTTCTTCACGGGCCGCCGCGAAGGCGTGGTCGAGGCTGGGGCCCACTTGGCCGACGGCCCCGGCCTGCGCGAGGGCGTGGCATTCGCTGCATTTCTGGATGAAGAGCGTGCGCCCGCGCTGGGGGTCGGCATCCGTGGTTCCGCAGCCGGATGCAGCCAAGGCAAGGGCGGCGAGAGCCACGAGGGCGAGCAGCGGGGTGATGAGTTTGCGAAGGCGAGCCATGGGGTTGAATGCGGGCGGAAGTCTATATGGCGAGGCAGGCGGGGAGCTTGCCGTGGAGGGGGGTTCGTTGGATACTCTTGAGGCGATCCGCACTAACGCAAAAACACGAGCGATGGGAGGTCGCAAATGCAGGTGAGAGACGGTATGTCGGAGATCAGCCTGACCGTAGGCCCGTCTCACACGTTGCGTGAGGCGGCCGAGAAGATGGTCGAGCGGGGCACCGGCGCGGCGCTCGTGATCGACGGCGAGCTGGCGGCTCCCTCGATCGTGACCGAGCGGGACTTGTTGATCTCCGTCGCCCGGGGTCAGGACCCCGCCGGCGAGCGGGTCGCCGACCACATGAGCGAAGGCGTCCTCACCGCTGCTCCCGACTGGAGCCTCGAGCGCGCCGCCGCGGAGATGTCTCGCCGCAACGTCCGCCACCTGGTCGTCTTCGAAGATGCCGAGCCCATCGGAGTCCTCTCGATGCGCGACATCGTCAGGTGCTGGACTTCGGACGGCGCAACCTCAGAAATGCCCCTGACGGGCTGAGGCCGGCGCATATCGGCGTCCTCGGTCGGTCGTGTGCAGAGGCACACTTCCCTCCCTGCGTCCTTGATCTGCTTGGTCTCAGCCCGTCAGGACTGAGGAGGCCCAGAAATCGTTTCTACCGGCAACGCGGCGCCACGGGTCTCCTGGCGCCTCGGAAGGCGGTAGTAATCGCGGACCGAGCCGCGGACGATGCTGCGGAAGGCGGCAAGCAGGAAGATCGCGCCGATCAGCGCCCAGATCTTCGGCGCGAAGATGAACCCCGAGGCGAAAATGCCGCAGATCAGTCCGAGGGCGCCGATCGCGAAGAAAACCGGGCCCCAGGAGGGACGCGGCGCGTAGATCGTCTCGCCGGGCTCAAGAATGTGTCGGTGCTCGGCCATCTTCTACTGGGCGATGTAGAGGAAGGCGGCGACGAAGCTGAGAGCGAAGATGCCGGCGGCGATTCCACCTGCAACCAGGCCGGCTTTCATATTTCGACGCGCGGTCTCGCGATCCATTGGGACGGAGTTCTATCAGGCGAGAGGGAGGAAAGTCTCGGGCGGGCGGCTGTTGTCAGGCTGAAGCGCGGCCGGCGGCGTCGCTGCGCTCGACGTACCTGCCCGATGAGGCGTTGCGGGCTTTTCTTACAGACTTCTTGAGATCCTGCGCGTACTTCTTAGGCGTGATCTTGCCCTCGAGCATTTTGCGATAGGCGGCTGAGTCGGTCATTTGAAGCCTCTCCTGCTTCGACGTTGCGGCACGACTGAGGATTCGCCTCGAAGCCTCGCTCTTCGACGGTGACGTCCTCCCACACCTGCATGACCTTCATTTCGTAGGCGATCCTGGAGACAGTCTTCGCGATTGATTGGCGGTACTTCTTCTGGCTCTGGATGTCATGGCCGGATGCCCACTCCATTACGAAGTCGCCTTCCTCCGCTAGCAGCACAGACATTCGAAGATCCGACGTGTGGCGCTGGAAGTTGTTCATGATCGAGCAGATGTTCGTCCCGTAAGAATCGTGTCTATCCAACCTGTCTTCTGCGGCCTCCAGACGGGCCTCTAGTTCATCCGGCTCCCGATCCCCAAGGCGCTTCGTGAGAGAGATCAGGCCAATCGCTCCGAGTAGGACAAGGACCAGCGTCCAGGCCGGAACGTCCCAGCCCAGGCGGATCGAGGTCACCATGAGTGCGAGCAGAGCCGGACCCGCCCAGCGGAGGGCGCCTGAGGTGATTGAGACGACGGAGTCGTAGAGCACGTCGCTCGCGAACTTCTCAAGTCGGAAGCGCTTTTTCGGCTTCGTTTCCCCCACCGACCTAAGCCCCCTGTCCCTTGCCGGTTCCGCCTGGAAGATAGGGGAACAACAGGCGCCAGCCGTCGGAGAGCCCGTCCGCCAGCAGGCGGCCTGAGCTCCCTAAACGTTGGCCGCGATGGCCATCGAGAGGAACAGCAGGGCCAGGTAGCCGAGGGAGAAGAGGTAGGTGCGGAGGGCCCAGCGGCGGTCACGGGCGCGGTAGAGGCGGGCGGCAAAGTAGATGAAGCCCGCTCCGAGCAGGATCGACGGAACGACGTAGGCGACGCCGAGGCCGCCGGCGCAGAAGGGGAGTTGGGTGACGGCGTAGAGGAGGACGGTGTAGAGGAGGATCTGGCGCCTGGTCTCCTCCTCGCCGCGGACAACTGGGAGCATCGGGATGCCGGCCTTCGCGTACTCGTCCTTCATCAGCAGCGAGAGGGCCCAAAAGTGGGGGGGGGTCCAGAAGAAGACGATCGCGAACATGTAGAAGGCCATGCCGCTGAGCTCGCCGGTGACGGCGGCCCAAGCGACGAGGGGCGGGACCGCTCCGGCGGCGCCGCCGATGACGATGTTCTGCGGCGTCCGCCGCTTCAGCCACAGGGTGTAGACGCCGACGTAGCCGAGGAAGCCGCTGAGCGAAAGCGTCGCCGCCAGGGGGTTGACGGTCAGCGAGAGCAGGAGGAAGGAGGAGGCGGCCAGGATCAGGCCGAACGCGGTCGCCGCGCGCGGCGAGATCCGTCCCGCGGCGACGGGGCGATTGGCGGTGCGCGCCATCGTGCGGTCGATGTCGCGGTCGATGACGTGGTTGATCGCGCCGGCGCCGCCGGCTGAGAGGGCGCCGCCAAGACAGGTGAGGAAGATCAGGCCCAGCGACGGGTCGCCTGCCACGTACATCGTCGTCACCGTCGTGAAGAGCAGCAGCGACTGCACCTTCGGCTTCGTCAGCGTCAGGTAGTCGCGGACGACGGAAGGCAGGACCGAACGGCTGGCAGCGGTCGGGTTGGGCGCGGTATGCGCGCCGGCGCCGGATTGCATGGGGCTCAGGCTACCGGCTGCGATTCGCGTGCCGCGGCATCCTGGCTGCGGCGGGTGCGATGTCCGATCGCCTCGCGGATGTCACGCAGCGGACGTGGGCTGCGGACGTCGGGGAGGACGTCGAAGTTGTGCGGGTCCGGCGGCGAGAGCGTGAACCACTCGAGGGTGTCGCCGGCCCACGGATCGTGCCCGGCCGCGGGGCCGTTCTCGCGGCTGAAGATCGCGTTGAGGATCGTCAGCAGGATGCCGACGAAGAGGACGAGAATCCCGATCGAGGCGATCACGTTGTAGGCGGTGACGCCGGTGTCGTCGAAGTACTTGTAGGCGTCGACCACCTGGCCTTCGCCGGCGCCGGCGAAGAAGAGCGGTACGAAGCCGAGCAGGAGACCGAGGAGGATCGTCCAGAAGGAGATCCGGGCAAGGCTCTCGCCCATCGTCCGCCCGGTCATCTTCGGGAACCAGTAGTGGAGCGCCGCGAAGCCGCCGAAGACCGAGCCGCCGACGAGCGCGAAGTGAGTGGCGGCGGTGGCATCGGTCGTGTTCTTCAGCTGCCAGGCAGCGGCGACGAGCGAATGGCAGAGCTCGGCCGCGAGGCCGATCCCGATCGCAAAGAGCGCTCCCATCGCAAACAGCAGCGGCGCCCGCATCCGCAGGGTGCCGCCCGCCAGAGTCGCAATCAGGTTGAAGAAGACGAGCCCGAAGGGGACGATCAGCGCCAGGGACATCAGCATCGCGAAGTACATCCAGCCGACCCCGATCGGCGCCGTCAGCATGTTCTGCATCCAGGCCAGGGTCCCGATCACGGCGATCGCCGCCAGCGAGATCATCACCACGTTGCGGTTGAAGAGCGGTTTGCGGGCGAAGGTGGAGGCGATTTCGGCGATCGCGCCGAAGGCGAAGATGAGGATCAGCATGTAGGCGCCGGTGTAGAAGATCCAGCTCAGGTGCTGCCAGAGGAGCGGCGCTCCGCCGGAGCCGTCGGCGAAGAAGATCCCGTCGTAGTTGCGGTCGATCATCAGCATCGTCAGCGCCGCCAGCAGGACCGAGCCGACGACGATCATCAGCCAAGAGGAGACGGTCGCGGCCCAGGCGAAGACGGGGACCCGGCGCCAAGCCATCCCCGGCGCCCGCATCACCCGCAGCGTCGCGAGGAGGTTGATCGAGAGGAGGACGAAGCCGAGCGTCGCCAGCCCCGTCGCAGTCGCCCAGGCGTCGACGCCGTTGTTGGAGAGGAAGGCGACCTCGCTCAGCGGTGGCAGCGGGTTGACTCCGGCCTCGCTGGGGGTGAAGAGGAAGGTCGCGTAGAGCGCGGTCGCACCGGCGATCCAGAGGGTCATGCCGACCTGCCCGAGCCGCGGCAGCGCCGTGCCGCGGGCGCCGATCTGCAGCGGCGCCACGTAGTAGAAGAGCCCGATCGCCAGCGGCAGCGCGAAGAGGAAGATCGCGCTGGTGCCGTAGAGCGAGAGCATGCGGTTGAAGCCGACGGGGGAGAGGAAGGTGTTCTCCGGCACCAGCAGCTGGACCCGCATCAGCAGCAGCTCGACCAGGGCGAGGAAGAGGAAGCCGAGGGCGCCGCAGATCAGGATCTGGCCGACGTCCTTGTGGTCGGCGCTGGTCGCCAGCTGCGCCCAGCGCGGGCGGCTGGCGGCGTAGCCGTCGGCGACGAGCTCTGGGCGCTCGCTGGGGCTCATGGCGTCTCTCCGTTTTCGATCAAGCCGACGACCCGTTCCTCGGCGGCGTCGATCTCTTCGCTCTGGGTTTCGATGAAGTCTTCGTATTCCTCGGCCGAGACGACTTTCACCTCGGTCCGCATCGAGGCGTAGGACTGGCCGGAGAGGGTGGCGGAATCGCCCTCGTAGGTGCCTTCGTCATCGGTGCTGAAGAGGACCTTGTTGGTCTTGCCCGGGACCGCGTCGGCCTTGCGAGCGAGTTCTTCGACGTTCCAGGTGTGGACGACGTCGGTGGAGACGACTTCGAGCTCAACCGCGGTGTCGACCGGCACCACCAGCTGGTAGTAGGAGAAGGCGCCGTTGGGGTAGTCGTAGCGCCAGAGCCACTGCTGGCCGGTCGCTTTGATCTTCAGCGGTTCCCCCTTCAGCGAAGCGAGGCCGGCCTCGCCGGTCGAAGGCTTCTCGCGGGCGTTGCCGGTGAAGACGACGCCGAGGATGAAGAGGAGCGTGGCGAAGATGGTGAGGATGCCGGCGACCCGGAACTGCAGGCCGCTGCCGGAGAGGAGCTGGCGCGGCTCGACCCCGCGCTCGCTGCGGTAGCGGCGGGCGACGTAGAGCAGCGCGCCGGTGATCGCGATCATCAGGATCGCGGCGGCGACGAAGCCGATCCAGAGCAGGGTGTCGATCTGGTCAGTGCCAGGGGAGTGAGACGCCAAAGCGCGGCCATTCTATTCACGTGCGGCGGCGCCGCGCCCTCCCGCGTTGCATGCGGGAGTCGGACCTATACTCGCGCTCCTCATGAGGAGGCGCTCGCGGCCATCGAATGGGCTTCGCCTAGCGGTGCGCGCCGGCGCGGCCGGGACGATCGTCGCGGCGTTCGCCGTCCCTGTCCTGCGCCGCCGTCTGCGGATCCCGGCCCAGGCCACGGTCACGACCGTGGCCGCCGCGCCCCTGGCGCTGGCGGTGCTCTACCCACGCTCAAAGCGGCGCGACGTCGCCCTCTTTGCCCTGCAGATGTGGGCCTTCACGGTCGCCCACGAGCTGCCCTACGACGATCCGGATCGCCTGCGAGGCCGCCTGCGCACCCGCTACCCGATCCGCAGCGACCGGTTGATCGGGGCCGGCCGCCTCCCCAACGCCCGCCTCCAGCGTGCGCTCTCGGGGATGCCAGGGGTCGGGGTCGTCAACCGGGTCCTCACCTGGACCCACTGGCTCTGGTTCATCGAGCCCTACCTCTCGCTCGCCCTGATCCTGGTCCACCACAACGAGCGCTTCCCGCGAGCGGCACGGCAGATGGCCGCTGTCTTCGACCTTGGCTGCGTCGCCTACTTTGCGGTGCCGACGGCGCCGCCGTGGTGGGCTGCCGAGCAGGGCCTGACCGGAGAAGAGGTGCGGCGGATCATGGTTGAGGTCGGCGAACCGACCTGGGGTCGAGCCTGGGAGCGCCTCTACGACGCTCTCGGCGGCAACCCCTGGGCGGCGATGCCCTCGCTCCACTTCGCGACCTCGCTGCAGGCGGCGCTCTCGCTCTCCGAAGCGGGCAAGGTCGAGGGGCGCCTGGCCTGGGGATACGCGGGCACCCTCGGCTTCGCCCTCGTCTACCTGGGCGAGCATTACGTCACTGACCTTCTGGCCGGCGCCGCCCTGGTTGCCGCCGTACGCAAGGGGGAGCCGCTCGCGGAACCCCTCGTACGCGGGGTAAACGGAGCCCTTCAGCGTCTGGAGAGGATCGCGAGTAGGTAGTTTTTAGACGTGTCTCCGGATGACTCGGCGAACGGCAACCACCGCCTCGCCGAAATGCCGATATTCACGACCCGGCGGTTGATCCAAACCGTCGTCGTCGTCTTCATCCTGCTCGGGGCGATCTACTTCCTCTTCCCGAAGCTGATCGGCCTCAGTGACGCGCTGGGCAAGCTCGACGAGGCCGACCCGCTCTGGATCGCGATCGCGATCGGGTTCAACGTCCTCGCCTATGCGACCTACATCGCCCTCTTCAAGGCCGTGGTCGGCGGTGACGCGCTGCGGCTGACCTGGAAAGAGACCTACGAGATCAACATGGCCGGGGTTGCCGGGACGCTCCTCTTCTCGGCCGGCGGCGCCGGCGGCATCGCCGTCACTTACTGGGCGCTGCGCAAAGCGGGGATGTCGCGGCGCGATGTCGCGCGGCGGATGGTCGCCTTCGTCTCCCTCCACTACGCCTTCTATCCCATCGCCCTGATCGTCTTCGGGGTGCTGCTGCGGACGGGGGTCCTCAACGGCAAGAGCTCAGTCGAGCTGACGATCATCCCCGCCGGCGTCGCCGGGCTGCTGCTGATCCTCGGTGTCCTGATCACCCTGATTCCGCCGGACGCCGAGCGCCGCCTCGCGCGTTTCGCCCACGGCGAGCGCTCGCGCCACTGGCTCGAGGCCGCCGGCAAAGTGCCCGCCACCCTGGGCGAAGGGTTCCGCTTCGCCGTCGGCCTTTTCGCCCATCCTCGCCGGGGCGGCCTCGCGGTGATCGGCGCTGCCGGCTTCTGGGCGGCCAGCATCGGAGTGCTGTGGGCCTCCTTCCACGCCTTCGGGGTGCACGTGCCGCTGGCGGTGGTCGTCCAGGGCTTCTTCCTCGGCATGGTCGCCAATCTCTTCCCACTGGCCCCGGCGGGGGTGGGGGCGGTCGACGCCGGGATGATCGGCGCCTTCGTCCTCTTCGGGATCCCGGAGGAGACCGTCTTCCCGGCAGTCCTGATCTTCCGGCTGGTCGCCTTCTGGATGCCGATCCCGCCGGGGATCTTCGCCTTCTTCCAGCTCCGCCACACGGTTCATGCCTGGGAAGAGGAGGGCCTGCCGGTCGATCGCGGTGGCGGTCCACCGACGCCGGTGGAGGTCGAGGCGGCGATTGCCTTCGAGGGTCAAGAGAGCTACTATAAAAAGTAAAGTAATAGACCCGAGGCGGCAGATATGGCAGAGCAGAACGAGCAGAAGAAGGTCGAGGACGTAATCATCGTCGGCGGTGGGCCCGCCGGCTACACGGCCGCGCTGTACACCGCGCGGGCCAACCTCGAGCCGCTCGTTTTCGAGGGCTTCCAGTGGGGCGGCCAGCTGCAGAACACGACCGACGTCGAGAACTACCCCGGCTACCCCGACGGGATCATGGGGCCGGAGATGATGGCCCAGTTCCGCGCCCAGGCCGAGCGCTTCGGGACCCGCTTCGCCACCGACGACGTCGACCGGGTCGAGCTCTCCGACGGCGGCGTCCACAAGGTCTTCCTCGGCGACGAGGAGCACCGCGCCAAGACCGTAATTCTGGCGATGGGGGCGGAGCCGAAACGGCTCGGCGTCCCCGGCGAGATGGAGCTCGGCGGCCGCGGCGTCTCAACCTGCGGCGTCTGCGACGGCGCCTTCTTCAAAGACCAGAAGGTGATCGTCGTCGGCGGTGGCGATTCGGCGATGGAGGACTCGATCTTCATCTCCAAGTTCGCCGCCGACCTGACGATCGTCAACCGCCGCGACGAGTTCCGCGCCTCGAAGATCATGTTCGAGCGGGCGAAGGAAAAGGACAACATCGACCTGAAGACGCCCTTCGTCACCGAGGAGTTCCTCGCCGGCGAGAGCGGCAAGCTCGAGAAGGTTCGCCTCCGCAACGCCGAGACCGGCGAGGAGGAGGAGCTGGCGACCGACGGCGCCTTCGTCGCGATCGGCCACGTGCCGAAATCGGAGATCGTCAACGGCCAGGTCGAGACCGACGAGGACGGCTACATCGTCACCGAGGCCGGCTCGACCCGGACCAACCTCGGCGGAGTCTTCGCCGTCGGCGACGTCGTCGACCACACCTACCGCCAGGCCGTCACCGCAGCCGGTACCGGCTGCATGGGCGCCCTCGACGCCGAGCGCTACCTGCGCGACGCCGACGTTCCGGTCGAGGCACACTGGATGCCGGGCGGCGAGCCGGCCGAGATCGCCACCGGCTCCTGACTCCCCGCTTATTGAATAAAGGGATTTTCGCAACCGGCTCCGGTATATCTTGAGCCCAGTGAGCTCCTCCTGTTCCCATCTCGACTCAGTCACTTACCTCGACCTTCCCGAGGGGGTCGAGGGTTGTGAGGAGTGCCTGGCGATGGGGATGAACTGGGTTCACCTGCGGATGTGCCAGACCTGCGGCCACGTCGGTTGCTGCGACAACTCGATCGGCAAGCACGCCACCGCCCACCACCAGGACACCGGCCACGCGATCATCCGCTCGGCCGAGCCGGGCGAGGACTGGAGCTGGTGCTACGTCGACGAGCTGATGATGCGTCTCAGTAGCGAATAGGCGTCGCGTCGTATCTTGCTCTCGTGGCAAAGAATGTCCGGATCGACCGGCCCGACCCTCGCGCGGTCGACGCCGCTTTGTTGCGCGGTCGCGCTGCGTCCGCTGGGCTAGGCAGCTTCGAGTCCACCAAGGTGATCCGCTCCGAGCGGGAGGAGCGCGATGCCCGGGATCGGCGTCGCTAGCGATGCAAGCATCGTGTTTGAAGGCAAGGCTCGGGAATTGCCCCTCCGCGCCTAAAAACCAAGCGCATCCGATTTCGAACACACCAGGGTGGGGCGAATGTCGGCTACGCGAGGGCGTTACCGATGGACCGCAGCTTTGGCGCGGTCGTGTAGGCGTGGCCCTTCTCGGCCTGCAGCTCTTCCAGCAGGTCCGCGGCCCGGTCGGGCCCGATCAGCTCGGCGAAGCCGAGCGGGCCCAGCGGCCAGTTGAAGCCGAGCTTCATCGCCGTCTCCATGTCCTCGGGTGAGGCGACTTCCTCTTCGAGGGCGAAGGCGGCCTCGCTGGCGATTTGGGCGAAGAGGCGGCTGAGGATTTGCTCGGCGGCGGAGTCGATCTTGGCCAATTGCTCGGGGTCGAGGGTCGGCGCCGGGATCCCGAGGTCCGGGTCCGGCTCGCGCTCCTCGCTGTAGTCGTAGTAGCCGCGGCCGCTCTTGCGGCCGAAGCGGCCTTCGGCGACGAGCCGTTCTTGAATCGGATGCGGGCGCCAGCGCTCGGGCTCACCGCCCTGGGCGAAGAAGGAGCGGGCGATTTCGAGGTTGACGTCGAGACCGATCAGGTCGAGCAGCTCGAACGGGCCCATCCGGAAGCCGCCGCCGAGGCGGACGACGCGGTCGATCGTGGCGACGTCGGCGATGCCGTCGCCGAGCATCCGCAGCGACTCCAGCGAGAAGGGCCGGGCAAGCCGGTTGGCGACGAACCCAGGACTGTCCTTGGCCCGGATCGGGGTGCGGCCCATCTGCAGTGCCACTGCGGTGGTCACCGCCAGCGCCTCCTCCGAGGAGCCCTCGGCGGTCACCACCTCGACCAGCTTCATCAGCGGCGGCGGGTTGAAGAAGTGCATGCCGACGACGCGCTCGGGGTGTGGCACGCCGGCGGCAATGTCGCTGACCCGCAGGGAGGAGGTGTTGCTGGCGAAGACGGCCTCCGGCCCCGTCACCTCGGCTAGGTCGCTGAAGATCCGCTGCTTCAGCTCGATCTTCTCGGGTGCCGCCTCGATCACCAGCTCGCAGCCGGCCAACTCCTCCAGCTCGGCGGTCGCTTGGACCCTTGCCGACGCCGCCCGCGCCTCGTCCTCGCTCCAGCGCCCGCGTGCTGCACCCTTCTCGAGCGCTTCGCGCAGCGCGTCCGCGCCGGTCTCGGCCAGGTCCGCAACAACGTCGTAGAGGGCCGTCTCGTAGCCGCCGAGGGCGGCCAACTGGGCGATCCCGCGGCCCATCGTGCCGGCGCCGACGACGCCTACCCGGGTGACCTTCACCGGCCTCCGAAGCGGGGCTCGCGTTTCTCCAAGAAGGCGTTCATGCCCTCGACGCGGTCCTCGGTCGCCATCGCTTTGTCGAACAGCTCACGCTCGGCCCGCAGGCCGTCGGCGAGGTTGGTCTCCTGCGCCGCCAGCACCGCCTGTTTCGCCAGCCGCAGAGCCAGCGGCGGCCGCTCGGCGACGATCCGGGCCAGCTCGATCGCCTCGGTCAGCCAGGCGCCATTGCCGACCACCTTGTTGACGAGCCCCCAGCGCTCCGCGGTCTTCGCGTCCCAACGGCGCCCGGTGAGGACGTACTCCATCGCCCGCTGCTTGCCGACGGCTCGGGCCAGTCGTTGTGAGCCGCCGCCGCCGGGGATGATCCCGAGGGTGATCTCGGGCTGGCCGAAGCGGGTCTTCTCGTCGCAGACGATCATGTCGCATGCGAGAGCCAGCTCGCAACCGCCGCCGAAGGCGTAGCCGGAGACGGCGGCGATCGTCGGCGTCCCGATCGCGGTCAGCCGCGTCCAGAACTCGATTCCCTTCGGGTCGGGCGCGGCGTCGACCGGCCGCTCGGCCATCGCCTTGATGTCGGCGCCGGCGGCGAAGTACTCGTCGGCGCCGGCGATGACGATGCAGCGCACCTCCGGGTCGGCGTCGAGGCGCTCGAGGCTGGCGACGAGCTCCTCGCGCATCTCCGGCGAGAGGGCGTTGCGCGCCTCGGGGCGGTTCAGCCGCAGCAGGGCGACGTGGAAGTCGTCGAGCGAGACCTCGACCAGGGCCAAGGTCAGGACTCCTGCAGGGGGAGCATCGCGTTGATCCCGGTCGCGGCGCGGCCGATGATCAGCTTCTGGATCTGCGAGGTCCCCTCGTAGAGGGTGGTGACGCGGGCGTCGCGCAGGTAGCGCTCGACCGGGTAGTCGTCGACGTAGCCGGAGCCGCCGTGGACCTGGATCGCCAGGTTCGCGCACTCGACCGCCGCCTCGGTGGCGAAGAGCTTCGCGACCGAGGTCTCGGTCGCGTTCGGCACCTTTTCATCCTTTAAGAGACCGGCGCGGAGGACCAGCATCCGGCTCGCGTCGCGCTTCAAGATCATGTCCGAGATCATCTCCTGGACGAGTTGGAAGCGGGCGAGGGGGACGCCGAACTGCTTGCGCTCCTTCGCGTACTCAACCGAAGACTGTACGCAGCCTTCGCAGATGCCGACGCAGCCGGCGGCGACGCTGTAGCGGCCATTTTCGAGCGCGCTCATCGCCACCTTGAAGCCATCGCCGACCTCCCCGAGCATCGCGTCATCGCCGACCTCGACCTCGTCTAGGGAAATTTCTGCCGTGTCGGAGGAGCGCAGCCCGAGCTTGCCGTGGATCTCCTGGGTCGTGAAGCCGTCGCTGTCGGTCGGGACGATGAAGGCGGCGAGGCCGCGGTGCTTCTGCGCCGGGTCGGTCTGGGCGAAGATCAGGGCGAAGTCGGAGACGTTGCCGAGGCTGATCCACATCTTCTGGCCGCTGATCGACCAGCCGTTCTCGGTCTTGGTCGCGCGAGTGCGGAGGTTGGCGGCGTCGGAGCCGGTGTCGGGCTCGGTCAGCCCGAAGCAACCGAGGCCCTCGCCCGAGCAGAGTCGCGGCAGCCACTTCTGTTTCTGCTCCTCGGTCCCCCACTTCTCGATCGGGCCGCCGACCAGCGAGGTGACGACGGAGACGACGGTGCGGGCGGAGGAGTCGGCGCGGCCGATCTCCTCGGCGATCAATCCGTAGCTGACGTAGTCGAGGCCGCGGCCGCCGTACTCTTCGGCGATCGGGGCGCCGAGGAAGCCGATCTCGCCCAGCTTTCGCGCCAGCTCGCGGTCGAAGCGGCCCTCGCGGTCGTTGTCGCGGATGTTCGGCAGGATCTCGCGCTCGGCGAATTCCCGCGCCGCCTCGCGGATCAGCTTCTGCTCGTCGCTGTAGGTGAAGTCCATCTCAGAGCTCCTGCAGCTCTTTGCCGAGGGTCTCGGCGAAGGCCGCCTGTGCTTCCTGCGTGCGCGGGCCGGGCGCCGCGGGGAAGACTCGGCCATCGACCGAGGAAACCGCCTGGATCTCCCGCGTGGTCGAGGCGAGGAAGGCCTCCTGAGCACCGCGCAGGTCGTCGACGTGCCAAGTGCCCTCCTCGACCTGGAGCGCCTTGATCATCCGGTCGCGGGTGATCGACTCGAGCACGCCGTCATCGAGTGCCGGCGTCCGCAGCTCCCCCTCGGGGGAGACCCAGAAGACCGAAGAGGTCGGCGGCTCCAGCACGTTCCCGTCGGGGCGGATCAGGACCGCCTCGTCGGCGCCCTGGTTTTTGGCGATCCGGGTCGCCTGCATGTTGGCGGCGTAGGAGAGTGACTTGACTCCGTTGAGGATCACCGTCGGGCAGTAAGTGACTGACTGCAGGCTGACGGTCTCGGGGTGGGGCGGGATCGGCTCGGTGGCGACGATGCGGCGGCCGCCGCGGGTGACTATCAGCCGCATCTGGCCTTCGACCGGCCCGGCCTGGGCCAGCAGCGTTCCGATCTCCCGCTCCAGCCCGCCGCGGTCGAAGCTGAGCTCGATCGCGGCGCCGGAGCGCTCGAGGCGGTCGAGGTGGTCGACGAGGGCGAAGGGCTTGCCCTGGTAGAGGCGGATCACCTCGAAGGCGCCGTCGCCGCGGTAGAGGCCGTCGTCCTTGAGGCCGACCTTCGCCTCCGCCGTCGGACTGATCGTCCCGTCGACGCTCGCCAGCTCTTCGATGCCTTGGGCCACGGCGGCTGAGGCTACCGCTTGCACATAGCCGGGAGGGATTGGCAGGACCCGCGTGTGCGGCTGGCGAGTGCCGGGCCGAGCGGGGGTAGGACGCAGGGAGGCCGAATGGCAGCGCCATTTGGCCGACTGAGGACGACGCCCCGCGAAGTGTCCGGTGCCGCCAGACGCGCGCGGGGGTCCTGCCAAGGCCTCCTTAGCCGCGGCGGACGTGGATGGGGCAGTGGGGGGCGTTGGCGCGCAGGCACTTCAGCGGCGCCCATTCGATCCGGAAGTGGCTCTTCCAGGTGACTGCGTCCTGCTGGCGCACGTAGAACGGAGAGACGGTGCCGCCGTAGATGTTGCGGCCCGAGCGCCAGGCGACTTCGCAGCGAAAGCGGCTCTGGTTCGCTCGGCGACAACCGCCGTAGACGCGGCCGCTGAAGCGGGATCCGAAGTGATCCTGGAGGGTGAGGACGGCGAACTCTTCGGCCACCGGCTTCGTCAGCAGCGGGAACGGCGTCTTCGGGTCGACGATCGGGCGCGGGCCGCCGCTTTCGGTGGCGGCGATCCATTCCGAGACCCAGGCCGAGATCACATCGACGCGGGTGAGGACGTTGGGCAGCTTGGTGCTGCAGAAGGCGCCGCCGGTGCTGATCACGCCGAGCTCGACAGGGACGCCGTCGGGCCGCAGGCCGATCGCCGGGCCGCCGCTGTCGCCGAAGCAGCCGCCGCTCCTCTTCGTCGGCGTGTCGAGCGTGCACATCTGCAGGCTGGGCGAGTAGTTCGGCCGGTCGTTGCGCGTCTTCTGCTTGCAGAGGGCTGGTTTCTGCACGACCATCGACGTCGCCCGCAGGCTTTCGGGGGCGTCTTTTGCGTTCGCCTTGGTCACACCCCATCCGGCCAGCTGCACCGGGGCGCCGCCTTCGTAAAGGACGGCGTCGCCGCTGCCGGCCATCGCGATCGGCGGCGCGCCGGTCGGGCGGTCGAGGATGAGGACGCCGGCGTCGCCGTGCAGGCCGCCGGGGTCGAAGCCTGGGTAGACGTGCGTTTCGAGGACGCGGAAGACGTTCTCCCGCAGCGCTTTCGACGGCGTCGTGGTGCCGGTGGCGACCGCGTACTGCTGCGCCGGCGTGAAGCCGCCCCGCTCGAGGTCCTCGATGCAGTGGGCGGCGGTGAGGATTACCCGCGGCGCGACCACGGTGCCGGTGCAGGAGAACCCGGTTTTGCCCTGGTGGGCCTCGATGTAGGCGAGCGAGGGGAACTCCTCGACGGTGGCGCCGCGGCCGTTGACGATCGAGGCGTGGGCGGCCGCTTCGGCCGAAGCGGTGGCGGGCAGCGCCAAGGCCAAGGCAACGGTTGCCAGGGTGAGCAGCTTCACTATCGCCAGCCTATTCATTTCGAACGCTCAGGCGGCTTCGAAGACGGTGGCGAGACCCTGGCCGACGCCGACGCAGAGGGTGGCGACGCCGTACTTGCCGCCGCGGCGACGGAGCTCGCGGACGAGGGTGCCGGCGAGGCGGGCGCCGGAGCAGCCGAGGGGATGACCGAGGGCGATCGCGCCGCCGTTGACGTTGAGGCGCTCCTCGTCGATCCCTAACTCGCGGGCGCTGGCGAGCACCTGGGAGGCGAAGGCCTCGTTCAGCTCGACGAGGTCGATCTTGTCGATCGTCAGGCCGGCGTTCCTGAGCGCGTTGGGGACAGCTTTCACTGGGCCGATCCCCATGCAGGCGGGGTCGACGCCGGCGACCCCGGTGGCGACGACGCGGGCGAGCGGCTCCGCGCCCAGCTCTTCGGCGCCCTTCTCGGAAGCGATGAGCAGGCAGGCGGCGCCGTCGTTGAGGGTCGAGGCATTGCCGGCGGTGACGGTGCCGCCGTCGCGGAAGACGGGACGCAATTCGGCGAGTTTCTCCATGGAGGCGTCGGGCCGCGGCCCCTCGTCGGCCTCGACCAGGACCGTCTCGCGTCCCCGGCGCGCTTCGATCGGGACGATCTCCTCGGCGAACTTCCCTGCTCCGGTCGCGGCGACCGCGCGCTGGTGGCTGCGCAGGGCGAAGGCGTCCTGGTCCTCGCGGCTGACGCCGAAGCGCGCGGCGACGTTCTCGCCGGTCTCGCCCATCGCTTCGGTCGAGACTCCGAGCGCGGCCATCCGCGGGTTGATCATCCGCCAGCCGAGGGTCGTGTCGTGCATCGTCTGCGGGCCGCGGGGGAGGCCGCGCTCGGGCTTCTCGACCACCCAGGGGGCGCGGCTCATCGACTCGACCCCGCCGGCGAGGTAGAAGTCGCCCTCGCCGACCTTGATCGCCCGGGCGGCGCTGTTGAGCGCCTCGAGACCGGAGGCGCAGAGGCGGTTGACGGTGGCGCCGGGGACGCTCTGCGGCAGCCCCGCCAGCAGTGCCGCCATCCGGGCGACATCGCGGTTGTCCTCGCCGGACTGGTTGGCGGCGCCGAAGTAGACGTCGGTGATCCGCTCCGGGTCGACGCCGCTGCGCTCGACGACG
>DATFOB010000021.1:0-39738 GCA_035266025.1 Solirubrobacterales bacterium | reverse complement strand
TCCCTTGTCGAGTTTGGCTTCGAGCACCGCGCCCGAGGCGTTCTTCTTCGGGTTGGCCTTCAGCTCGCCGATGTCGGTGACCAGCAGGATCATTTCGAGCAGCAGATCGATGTTGGTCTTCTGCCGTGCCGAGACTTCGACCGTCACCGTCTTGCCGCCCCATTCCTCGGGCATCAAATCGAGTTCGGTCAGCTCGCGCTTGACGCGTTCGGGGCTGGCGTTCGGCTTATCGATCTTGTTGATCGCCACGATGATCGGCACGCCCGCCGCCTTTGCGTGGTCGATCGCCTCCCGCGTCTGCGGCATCACGCCGTCGTCGGCCGCGACGACGAGGATGACGATGTCGGTGACCTTGGCGCCACGTGCGCGCATCAGCGTGAACGCTTCGTGACCCGGCGTATCGAGGAACACGATGTTTCGATTGTTGATCGTGACGTGATACGCGCCGATGTGCTGGGTGATGCCGCCGGCCTCGCCCGCGGCGACCTCGGTCTCGCGGATCGCGTCCAGCAGCGAGGTCTTGCCGTGGTCGACGTGCCCCATGATCGTCACCACCGGCGGCCTGTCGAGCAGGTCCTCGTCGGCGTCGGAGAACTCCGGCTCCTCGGGCTCCTCGTCGGCGGCGTGGATGATTTCGATTTTGCGGCCGTACTCGTCGGCGATCGCTTTCACCGAGTCGTCGGTGAGGGTCTGGGTGAGCGTCGCCATCTCGCCCATCATCATCAGTTTTTTGATCACCTCGGCGGGTGCGAGCCCGAGCGATTCTGCGACCTCGCGCACGGTCGCGCCGGAGTTGACCTTCGACGCTGCCGGCTCGTCCGGGGTCTCCGATTGCGCCGGCGGCTCCTCGAGCAGGGGCCGACGACGGCGACCGCCGCGGCGTCGGGGCGGGCGCTGCGGGGGCGGGCCGCCTCCCTGATCGCGGCGGGCCGCTTGCGAGTCGATCACGACGCGGCGTTTTTTCGAGGAGGCGCCGCCGCCCCCGCCGCTGCTTTGCTGCTGGGCAACCGGACGGACGGGTTTCTTCGAGGTGTTCGGCCCGCTTGCGGGGGCCGGTTTCGGCGCCGCTTTAGGGCTCGCGGCAGGGACCTCGGCTTTGGGGGTGGCTTTCGCCGGTGCTTGCTTCGCTCCAGCGCCACCGTTCCCCTTCGCGGCGGAAATCGCTTTGACGGCGTCGGCCTCCTCGACGCTGGAGGCAGCCGCTTTCGCCTCGACCCCAGCGGTTTTCAGCGCGTCGAGCAGCTCCTTCGAGCTGACGCCCTGCGCTTTGGCGATCTCGTGAACCCGTTTCTTTGCCACTAAGCCTGCTCCGCCTCCTCGGCAATCGGCTCTGCCGCTTCGTCGTCATTGTCGAGGGTCTCACCGCTGACTTCCTCGGCTTCGGTCGCCTCCTGCTGAATGTCTTCTTCGATTGCCTCCTCGGTGGCCACTTCATCCGCCGTCTCCTCGGCCGGAGCTTCGGCCTCCTCGGCAGGTGCCTCTTCGGTTGGCTCAACGTATTCGCTGGTGGCGCGGTTGACGATCTCTTCGACCTGGCCTTCGTCGGCGTCGGGGTCGGCGAGGATTGCCACCTCGGTTTCCGAGACATTGGCCAGCATCGCGACCTGGCTGGTTTCGAAGCGCGAGAGCGCCTGATGCTGCGGCAGGCCGCAGTAGGTCGAGCCCGGGAGCGCTGCGTTCGGGCAGCGGCGCCCGGTCGTCATCAGCGCCATGCAGCGGCCGTCGAAGGTTTCTTCGCCCTCGCCCTCGACCTCGTGTTCTTCGGAGGCGAACTCGGTCTCGGACTTGATGTCGACGCGCCAGCCGGTGAGGCGGGCGGCGAGCCGGGCGTTCTGGCCGTCGCGGCCGATCGCCAGCGAGAGCTGGTCGTCAGGGACGATCACCGTCGCCTGGCGCTCCTCGTCGTCGACGATCACCTCGCGCACGCGCGCCGGTGAGAGCGCTTTGGCAACGAAGCGGGCGGGCTCGTCGTTGTAAGGAATGATGTCGATCTTCTCGCCGCGCAGCTCGGAGACGACCATCCGCACACGGGAGCCGCGGGGGCCGACGCAGGCGCCGACCGGGTCGACGCCGTCGGCGTGGGAGACGACGGCGATCTTCGAGCGGTAGCCGGGCTCGCGGGCGACGCCGACGATTTCGACCAACTTGTCGGCGATCTCCGGCACCTCGAGCTCGAACAGGCTTTTGATCAGCTCCGGGCTGCGCCGGGAGACGACGATCGCCGGCCCTTTGGTCGAGTCGGAGACGTCGGTGATCACGGCCTTGACCCGGGCGCCGTGGTCGTAGCGCTCGTTGTAGACCTGCTCGGACTTCGGCAGCAGCGCCTCAACCCGCTCGCGCAACTGCACCAGCGTGTAGCGCTTGTCGGACTGCTGGATGATCCCGGTGATCAGCTCGCCGACCCGGTCCTGGTACTCGTCGTACATCATCTGCCGCTCGGCCTCGCGGATCCGCTGCAGAATCACCTGCTTGGCGGTCTGGGCGGCGATGCGGCCGAAATCCTCGGGGGTGACGTCTTTGGTCGTGATCTGGTCCTCGTAGGGAGCGATCATCTCCGGGTCGAGCTCGGGATCCTCCGGCTCTTTCAGTTCGCCGGTCTCCGGGTCGACTTCGGGCTCCTCCTGCTGCTCAGCGGCTTCAGCCAGCAGCTTCTCCTCCAGCTCCGGCGGCAGGATCAGCTCGAAGACGCGGAAGTCACCGGTCTCGTGATCGAGGTCGACCCGCGCGTATTTGGCCGCGCCGGGGGTCTTCTTGTAGGCCGAGAGGAGGGCGTCCTCGAGGGCGTCCATCAGCGTCTCGGCGGAGATTCCCTTCTCCTGCTCCAGTGCTCTGACGGCGTCGACGATCTCTTTGGTCACTGAAGGGACTCCTTGGTTTCGGATGCGGTGTCGGTACGGCGGTACTTGGGGCCAGGCGAGGAGACCTCGAGCGAATAATCGACCAGCAGGTGCTGCAGGTGCTTGCTGACCCTTTCGCAAAGCGCGAGGTCGACCCCCTCAGGGTGGTCGACGAAGAGCCGTAGCGCGTCGCCCCTCGGTTTCTCGAGGGCGACGAGGTCGATATCGGGATCCAGCTTGGTCAGCTCGCGCTGGAGGTCTTGCTCGGTGGGGTCGTTCATGCCTGATTCGTTGGGGTGGAGGCGTAAAAAAAGTGGGCCAGGCCCACTTCTCGACACGCATAGGGGACAGAAAAGCTTGAAATCAGTATAGCCCGCTTAAGGTGCCGGCTGATCTGCTTTCTCCCGCAAGCGACCGACTTCATCCAGGATCGCCTCGGCGATGGCGTCCTTGGAGTCGATCGAGACCTCCCTCTCGGTCTCCGCGCCGATCAGGGTGACGGCATTGCGCTCGCTCTCGAAACCGATCTCCGGATTCGAGACGTCGTTCAAGACGATCAGGTCGGCGCCCTTGCGCCGAAGCTTCCCGCGCGCCCGCTCGATCGCCTCTCCCCCGTGCTCGGCGGCGAAGCCGACCACCGTCTGCTCGGGCCGGCGCCCGGCGGACAGCGAGGCGAGGATGTCCTCGGTCGGCTGCAGGGAGAGCTCGAGCGCGCCCGAGCGCTGCAGCTTCCCCTCCTCCGGTTCCGCGGCGCGGAAGTCAGCGGGGGCGGCGGCCATCAGCAGCACGTGCGCCGCGGCGAACTCCCGCTCGGCGACCTCGGCGAGCTGGGCTGCGGTCTCGACGTCGAGGCGCCGCACCCCTGCGGGAGCCGACAGGGAGACGTTGGCGGCAATCAGGGTCACCTCCGCTCCGCGCCTGGCCGCGGCGGCGGCAAGCGCGATTCCCATCCGGCCGCTGGAGCGGTTGCCGATGAAGCGCACCGGGTCGATCGGCTCGCGGGTGCCGCCGGCGGTGACCAGGACCCGCAGCCCGTCCCAGGGGCGGTCGCCGGCGGGAAGGGAAGCCTCGACCCTGGCCAGTAGCTGCTCGGGATCAGGGAGGCGGCCGCGCCCGTACTCACCGCGGGAGGCGAGCTTGCCCTCGTCGGGCTCGATCACCTCCACCCCGCGCTCGCGCAGGGTGGCGAGGTT
The DNA here is from genome assembly GCA_035266025.1 of Solirubrobacterales bacterium. Classification (GTDB taxonomy): domain Bacteria; phylum Actinomycetota; class Thermoleophilia; order Solirubrobacterales; family 70-9; genus VAYN01. The sequence goes on along the minus strand of DATFOB010000021.1, from coordinate 35,708 downwards.
GGACTGGGTCGCCGCGTCGGCGTACATGCGGTCGTTCATCGCCGGGGCGAGGAGCCGGGGCGCGGTGCAGGCGAGGAAGGACGTGGTCAGCATCGAGTCCGCAGCGCCCGCCGCCAGCTTGGCGACGGTGTTGGCCGAAGCGGGTGCGACGAGGTAGGCGTCGCAACGGCCGGCGAGCTCGAGGTGGCCGATCGGGTCGTGGACGGCCTGCTCTTCACCGGGGAAGGCGCCCCGCATCGGGTCGCGCTCGAACTCGGAGATCAGCACCGGGGCGCCGACGATCCCCTCGAAGGAGGCGGCGCCGACGAAGCGGGTCGCGGTCTCGGTCATCAGCACGCGGACGCCGTGGCCGGCGAGCGTCGCCAGCCGCGCCAGCTCGAGCGCCTTGTACGCGGCGATGCCGCCGCTGACACCTAGGAGAAACCGGGCCATGGCCTCTTATAAAAGCGCCCCGCGAAGAGCGGGGCGCTGAGACCGCTAGGTCCGGTACTCGTATTTCAGTTTGCCCTCGGCGAGCTCTTCGAGCGACATCGAGAGGTAATTCCTCTCGGCGTTGGTCTCGACCATCGGCGGCGGGTACTCACCGAAGCCGCCCTCTCCGAGGTTGTGGAAGTAGCTGTTGATCTGGCGGGCGCGCTTCGCCGCGACGACGACTGCGGCGTAATGAGAATCGGCGTGGTCCAGAAGCTTGTCTACGCGTGGTTTGATCATCGGCGGCCGAGTCTAGAGGATCAGGCCGTCGGCGCCTCTCCGAGCTCGGAGCGGACGATCCCCGCCAGCTCGGCAGCGGCCCGCTCGACCTCGTCGTTGACGACGCAGTGGTCGAAATCCCCCTGCACCGCCAGCTCCTGCTCGGCGACCTTCAGCCGCTCGGCAATCGCCGAGGCGGAGTCGGTGCCGCGACCGGAGAGCCGCTCCCGCAGCACAGCCGGATCGGGCGGGGCGATGAAGATCTGGACCGAGTCGAGCTCCGCCGCCCGCACCTGCTGGGCTCCCTGGACCTCGATCTCCAGGACCACTGAGTGGCCCGCCGCCAGCCGTCGTTCGACCTCGCTGCGCAGGGTCCCGTAGCGGTTGCCGCTGTAGGTGGCGAACTCGAGGAAGTCGTCTTCCTCTTTGCGCTGGTCGAACTGCTCGGCGGTGAGGAAGTGGTAATCGCGGCCGTCGAGCTCCCCCTCCCGCGGCTCCCGCGTGGTGGCGGAGACGGACAGCTCCAGATCCGGCACGGCCTTGAGCAGCTCCTTGATCAAGGTGCCCTTGCCCACGCCCGAGGGCCCGGTGATGACGAAGACCTTGCTGGCCATGCGGCCGCGGATATTGACCGCTGCGGCGGTCGCTAACGACGGAGCTGAGAAATGAGCTCTGCGCGCTGGCGCTCGGAGAGGCCGCCGATCGTCTTCGAAGGCGAGATCCGGCACTGGTTGAGGATCCGGTTCGTCTTCACGCGCCCGTACTTCGGGACCGCCAGCAGCATGTCGAAGACCTTGGCGGTGAGGACGTACTCCGGCGGGTCCAGCAGGATCGCCTGGATGTTTGCCCGATTTGCCTTCAGGTCCTTCTTCAATTTGGCCCGCGCGGTGCGGATGTCATTTGCTCGCCTGAGAGCGTCCATCCTCTGGTCGAGCGACCGTTCGGGCGCTGCGAGCGAGGATTTGACTGGTGGGGCCGTCATGTCGGCGGCGAGTATAGCCGCGGCTCGGGGCCGTGCAAGGTGACTATCGCGAAAAGCCCCAAAATTCGTCTCAACCTCTAGTCGAGGTGCAGGGCCTCCACGCGTGAAGGGCCTCGCGACATGGCAGTTTCCAGGTCATTCGCGATTCGCGCACCCGCTCGCGGGTCGCGGAAACTCTCGGTTCCGACGGCGACGAGCGTCGCCCCGGCGGCCAGGAATTCACCTGCATCGGCACCGCTGGCGATCCCCCCCATCCCGACCAGCGGCAGCTCGACCGCGGCCCTGACGGCGCGCAACTGTTGCAGCGCGATCGGCCGCACCGCCGGGCCGGAGAGACCGCCGTGGCCGGCGGCGATCGCCGGTTCGCCCGTCGCCGGATCGATCGCGCTGGCCTTCAGCGTGTTGATCAAGGAGACCGCATCGGCGCCTCCCTCCTCGGCGGCGAGCGCGACCGCCTCGGGGTTGGCGACGTTCGGGGTCAGCTTCACGATCAGCGGCTTTTGCGTCAGCGGCCGCAGCGCTTCCAGCAGCGCCTCGGTTTCGGTCGGCTGCTCGCCGACGATGAGGCCGGAGTGGACGTTGGGGCAGGAGACGTTGAGCTCTAGCGCCACGACCTCGTCCCGCTCCCCCACCTCGCGCACCAGCCGCGAGAACTCTTCCCGGTTCGTCGCCATCACCGAGACGATCAGCGGCACCGGCAGCTGCGCCAGCTGCGGCAGGTCCTCGGCCAGGAACCCCTCCAAGCCCTTGTTCGGGAGGCCGATCGAGTTGATCATCCCCGCCGGCGTCTCCCAGATCCGCCGTGGCGCGTTGCCGGCGCGGGGCTCGGGGGTGATCGTCTTCGAGACGAAGGCCGAGAAGGGGAAGTCGTCGAGGATCTCGTCGCCGAAGACCCGGCGGGCGGCGATCGCGTCGTAGGTGCCGGAGGCGTTGAGGACCGGGTGGGCGAGCTCGATGCCGCAGAAGTCAGGCATGCGCCACCTCCAGCACGGCGTCTCCCCTGACAATCGGCCCGTCGACGCAGAGCCGTATGTAGCCGCCGTCGGGCTTCGGCACCGCGCAGCCGAAGCAGGCGCCGAAGCCGCAGGCCATCGGCGACTCCATCGCCAGCTCGGAGGCGACGCAGTGCTCGCCGCAGAGCGCCCGCACCGCCTCCAGCATCGCCGGCGGGCCGCAGGAGTAGACGACGGCGGAAGCGGCGTCGTCGCCGGCGAGCATCGTCGCCAGGAGGTCGGTGACGTAGCCCTGGTGGCCGGCGTGGCCGTCCTCGCTGGCGAGGCGGATGTCCGGGCAGAGGCTGCCGCCGGCGCAGAAAAGCTCATTCAGTCCGCCCGAGTGGGCTTCATTGCGGAAGCCGAGGAGGACGCGGAGGGGGATTCCCCGCTCGACCAGATGGCGGCGCCAGATCGCCATCGGGGCGATGCCGATGCCGCCGCCGACGAGGATCGCCCCGGCCGCCTCGGGGTTGACCTCCCGCGGGGTCGAGAAGGAGTTGCCGAGCGGGCCGGTGACCCAGACCCGCTCGCCGGCTTCTAGATCGCAGAGTCGGTCGGTGCCGGGGCCGACGCCCTCGACGAGAAAATCGAGTCTGACGCCCTCCGTTGCCGGAACCGCCTCGGCGACGGAGATCGCGCGGGGCAGGTAGGGCCGGCCTCCGCCCTTCCCCCAGCTTCGCTCGGCGGCGAGCATGTAGAACTGGCCCGGAGCCGGAGCCGGCCCCTCGCGGTCGCGCAGGGAGAAGATCCGGTAGCCGCCGGAAGCCACGTTCGCCGTGACCTCGCAGGCGCGGCGGCCGAATGGCGCAAGGCTCATCCCGCCTGCGCCGCCCTGACCGTGCCGGCGTGGATCTCCTGCAGCGAGCGCACCTCGGTGTCGACCTCCTTGCCGGCGGCGATCGCCCGGGCGGCGGCGGTGGCGCCGGTCATCGTCGTCACGCAGGGAATCCCCTGGCGCACCGCGGCGGTGCGGATCTCGTAGCCGTCGGTGCGGGCGCCGGAGCCGGTCGGCGTGTTGATGACGAGATCGCATTCGCGCTTGCGAATCAGGTCGAGGACGTGCGGCGAGCCCTCCTGCAGCTTGTTGATGCTGGTCACCGGCACCCCCATCCGCTCGATCGCCTGGGCGGTGCCGGCGGTCGCGATCACCTCGAAGCCGAGGTCGTGGAAGCGGGTCGCGAGCTGGGTCGCGGCGGCCTTGTCGGTGTCGGTGACCGAGAGGAAGACGGAGCCGGACTCGGGCAGCCGCACCCCGGCCGCCGCCTGCGCCTTGCCGAAGGCGGTCGGGAAGTCCGCCGCGATGCCCATTACCTCGCCGGTGCTCTTCATCTCCGGCCCGAGGACCGAGTCGGCCCCGGCGAAGCGGGCGAACGGGAGCACCGCCTCCTTGACGCTGACATGCTCGAGCGGGCCCTGCGGCAGCTCCTGTTCGGCCAGTTTCTCGCCCAGCATCAGGCGGCAGGCGAGCTTCGCCAGCGGCACCCCGATTGCCTTCGAGACGAAGGGGACGGTGCGGGAGGCGCGCGGGTTGGCCTCGATCACGTAGAGCTCGCCGCCGGCGACCCCGTACTGGATGTTGATCAGGCCGATGACGCCGAGCTCGAGCGCGATCTGGCGGCTGGTGGCGCGGATCTTCTCCAGCATCTCCTCGCCGAGGCTGAGCGGCGGGATCACGCAGGCCGAGTCGCCGGAGTGGACCCCGGCCTCCTCGACGTGCTGCATGATCCCGGCGACGTAGACGTCTTCGCCGTCGCCGAGGGCGTCGACGTCGACCTCGATCGCGTTCTCGAGGAAGCGGTCGAGCAGCAGCGGGTGCTCCTGGTCGGCCTTGACGTATTTGTCGAGGTAGGCCTGGAGGTCCGCGGTCGAGTAACAGATCTCCATCGCCCGGCCGCCGAGCACGTAGGAGGGCCGGACCAGCAGCGGGAAGCCAACGCGTTCGGCCACGGCGACGGCTTCCTCGGCCGAGAAGGCGGTGCCGTAGGGCGGTGCTTTGACTCCCAGCCGCTCCAGCAGCTTGCCGAACCGGGCGCGGTCCTCGGCGAGGTCGATCGCGTCGACCGGCGTTCCCAGCAGCGGCACCCCCGCCTCTTCCAGGGTCCGCGCCAGCTTCAGCGGCGTCTGGCCACCGAACTGGACGATCACGCCCTCGGGTCGCTCCTGCTCGCAGACCGCGAGCACGTCCTCGGCGGTCAGCGGCTCGAAGTAGAGGCGGTCGGAGGTGTCGTAGTCGGTCGAGACGGTCTCCGGGTTGCAGTTGACCATCACCGCGTCGCGGCCGAGCTCGCGAGCGGTCATCGCTGCGTGGACGCAGCAGTAGTCGAACTCGATCCCCTGGCCGATCCGGTTCGGGCCGGCGCCGAGGATGACGACGGACTCCTTCTCGCCGCGGCGAATCTCGTTCGCCGGCGGGGTGCCGTCGTGGCGCGGTCGCTCGTGGCCGGAGTAGTAGTAGGGCGTCGCCGCCTCGAACTCGGCGGCGCAGGTGTCGACCGCCTTGTAGGTGCGGGTGAGGCCCTCGGTGCCGTCGCCTTCGGTGGCAAGCGCCTGCAGCTCGTGGAGGAACCAGCGATCGACCATGCAGGCCTTGTGGACGGCCTCGAGGTCGAGGCCGCGCCCGAAAGCCGCGAGGATGAGGTCGAAGCGCTCGGCGCTCGGGCTCGCGATCGCCGCCAGCAGGTCCTCCTCGGACTCGGGGATCTCCGCCGCGGAGTCGAGCTCGCGCGAGCGCATCGCCTTGGCGAAGGACTCGCGGAAGGTGCGCCCGATCGCCATCGCCTCGCCGACGCTCTGCATGTAGGTCGAGAGCCGGCCCTCGGAGCCGGGGAACTTCTCGAAGGCGAAGCGCGGGATCTTGGTGACGACGTAGTCGATCGTCGGCTCGAAGGAGGCGGGGGTGGCGCGGGTGATGTCGTTGGGGATCTCCTCGAGCGCGTAGCCGACCGCCAGCTTGGCCGCCATCTTCGCGATCGGAAAGCCGGTTGCCTTCGAGGCCAGAGCCGAGGAGCGGGAGACGCGCGGGTTCATCTCGATGACGACGATCTCGCCGTCGGCGGGGTTGACCGCGAACTGGACGTTGGAGCCGCCGGTCTCGACCCCGATTGCCCGGATCACCTTGATCGCCTGGTCGCGGAGATCCTGGAAGAGCGGGTCGGGCAGCGTCTGCGCCGGCGCGACGGTGACCGAATCGCCGGTGTGGACGCCCATCGGGTCGACGTTCTCGATCGAGCAGATGATCACGACGTTGTCGTTGCGGTCGCGCATCACCTCGAGCTCGAACTCGCCCCAGCCGATCACCGACTCCTCGACCAGAACCTGGTTGATCGGGCTGGCGGCGAGGCCCTCGCTGACGACCTGGCGCAGCTCCGTCTCGGTGCGGCCGATGCCGCCGCCCTGGCCGCCCATCGTGAAGGCGGGTCGGACGATCGCCGGCAGGGCGATGTCGCCGGCTGCCAGGCTGGCCTCCATCTCCCCCAGGCTTTCGACGGTGACCGACCAGGGAATGCGGATGCCGGCGTCGTTCATCGTCGTCCGGAACTTCTCGCGGTCCTCGGCGCGGCTGATCGACTCGGCGTTGGCGCCGATCAGCTCGACCCCGAACCGCTCCAGGGTGCCGTCCTCGTCCAGCGCCATCGCCAGGTTCAAGGCGGTTTGCCCGCCGAGAGTCGGCAGCAGCGCGTCGGGGCGCTCCTTTTCGATGATCTTCGTCACCGGGCCGGGCAGCAGCGGCTCGATGTAGGTGGCGGTGGCGAACTCGGGGTCGGTCATGATCGTCGCCGGGTTCGAGTTGACCAGCACGACTTCGTATCCCTCCTCGAGCAGGACCTTGCAGGCCTGCACGCCGGAGTAGTCGAACTCGGCAGCCTGGCCGATCACGATCGGGCCGGAGCCGATCAGGAGGATCTTCTCGATGTCCTCGCGTTTAGGCACTTCCTACCTCCCGCGCCCCTGCCAGGCGCTGCTCCAGGTTTTGACGGACGGACGGCCACTCGTCATCGACGACGGAGAAGTAAGCCGAGTCGCGGACGCCGGCGACCGGCATCAGCATGTGTTTTCTAAAGATGCCCTCGAACTTCGCCGGCAGCGCTTCCATCGCGCCGCGGCTGCGCTCGTTGCGGGCGTCGGTCTTCAGCTCGACCCGCATGCAGCCGAGCTCCTCGAAGGCGAAGCCCAACATCAGCAGCTTCGCCTCGACGTTGGCGCCGCTGCGCCAGGCCGAGGGCGTCAGCCAGGTCCAGCCGATCTCGACGCCCTCGTGGATCGGGCGCGGCGCCAGGTAGGAGGAGCTGCCGAGCGGCTCGCCGGCTGCGGTCAGAGTGGCGTAGGCATGTTCGTCGCCCATCTTGCGGTCGAGGAGACGGCCGTCGAACCACTGGTCGAAGCCCTCCTCGGTTTCGCTGACCCGGCGGTCCATCCACTGCCAGATCTCCGGGTGACCGGCGACCGAGCGCAGCGGCTCACGGTGCTCCTCAACCAGTGGCTCGAGGCGGACTAGCTCCCCCTCGAGCGGAACCTCCGGCGGCGGCCAGATCACGCGGCGAGCTCCAGGAAGCGGTCGAAGAGGTGGCGGGCGTCGTGCGGGCCGGGACCGGCCTCCGGGTGGTACTGGACGGTGGCGCCGGCGACGTCGCGGAGGACCAGGCCCTCGACCGTGCGGTCGTAGAGGTTCAGCTGCGAGAGCTCGGCGACGCCGAAGTCGGTGTCCCAGCGGACGGGGTCGTCGCCCTCGATCTTCGGCTCCCCGCCGGGGCCGACGACGGCGAAGCCGTGGTTCTGGGAGGTGATGTCGATCCGCCCGGTCTCCAGGTCCTTGACCGGGTGGTTGGCGCCGCGGTGGCCGAAGGGGAGCTTGTAGGTCTCGAGGCCGACGGCGCGGCAGAGCAGCTGGTGGCCGAGGCAGATCCCGAAGACCGGCTTCTGGCCGAGGACGCCGCGGACGGTGTCGACGACGTAGTCGAGCGCGGCGGGGTCGCCGGGGCCGTTGGCGAGGAAGACGACGTCGGGGTCCTCGGCGAGGACCTGCTCCAGGGTGCTGGTGCAGGGCAGCAGGGTCAATTGGCAACCGTGCTCGCGCAGCTGGCGGACGATGCTGAGCTTGACCCCGGTATCGATCCCGACCACGTGCGGGCCCTCGCCCTCGAAGCGGACCGGCTCGGTCGGCGTCACCTGGCGCGCGAAGTCAGCGCCGGCCATCGCGGGCTCGGCATCGATCCGCTCGCGGGCCTCGCCTTCCGGCGTCTCCGCCGAGAAGATCCCGCCCCGCATCGAGCCCTGGTCGCGCAGGTGGCGGACCAGCGCCCGGGTGTCGACGCCGCTGATGGCGGGCACCCCGCAGTCGCCGAGCCAGTCGAGCCAGCCGCCCTCGGCGGTGGCGACGTCTTCGCGGTTCTTGGCGTCGCGCATGACGACGCCGCGGGCGTGGACGCGGTCGGACTCCATCGCGGTCGCCGAGACCCCGTAGTTGCCGATCAGCGGGTAGGTGAAGACGATGATCTGACCCGCGTAGGAGGGGTCGGTGACCGACTCCTGGTAGCCGGTCATCCCGGTGTTGAAGACGACCTCGCCGGTGACGGCGCCGTCGGCCCCGCAGGCGAGCCCGTCGAGCCGGGTCCCGTCCTCGAGCAGCAGGTAGGCGCTCATTCGCCTGTTCCTTTCCCGGGCATAGCAACGAAAAGGCACAGGCGAGTCATGCGGCGACTCCTAGGGAGAAGGACCGGAGGCGGTAGGCGACCTGGCCCGCGGCGACGGTCATCAGGACGCGACCGGTGAGGGTCTTGCCGGCGCACCAGGAGTTGGCGGAGCGGCTCTCGTAGCCGTCCTCGCCGACCGTCCACTCGGCTCCGAGGTCGCAGAGGGCGACGTTTGCCTCCGAGCCGGGCGCGAGAGTCGGGCGCTCGAGGTCGAACGGCGCGGCGCCGCCGCCCATCCGCTCGATCAAGAGCGCCAGGTCGATCACCCCCGGCAGGACCAGCTCGGTGTGCAGAGCGGCGAAGGCGGTCTCGAGGCCGGTGACGCCCATCGCCGCCTGCTCGAAGGGGACGTCCTTTTCCTCCGGTTGGTGCGGGGCGTGGTCGGTAGCAATGCACTCGATCGTGCCGTCGCGGAGGCCGTCGATCAACGCCTGGCGGTCGCGCTCTTCGCGTAATGGCGGGTTCATCTTGAAGCGGTGCGGGTCGAGAGTGCGAACGGCATCGTCGGTGAGGCAGAGGTGGTGCGGGCTCGCCTCGGCGCTGATCTGGACGCCGGCGGCCTTGGCGGCGCGGACCACTTCAACTGACTCGGCGGCGGAGAGGTGCTGGACGTGGATGCGGGCGCGCTCGTACCCGGCGAGGGCGGCGTCGCGGGCGACCATCGTCGACTCCGAGACCGAGGGGACACCGGCGAGGCCGAGGGCGGCGGAGACCGGCCCCTCGTGCATCGCCCCCCCGCCGGAGAGCGCTGGGTCCTCCTCGTGCAGGGCGATGTTGCCGCCGCAGAGATGCTGGTACTGGAGGGCGCGGCGCATGACGCCGGCGTTGGTGATCGGCAGACCGTCATCGGTGAAGCCGACGGCGCCGGCTTCGCGCAGTTCGACCATCTCGGTCAACTCCTCGCCCTTCATCTCCTTGGTCACGGTGGCGAGGAAGCCGACGGGGACCGAGGCGGCGGCCTGCGCCTGCTCGCGCAAGGCGGTGATGTCGGCCGCGGTCGAGACCGACGGCTCGGTGTTGGCCATCGCGAGGATCCCGCAGTAGCCGCCGGCCGCCGCCGCGCGGGTGCCCGTCTCGACGTCCTCTTTGTGCTCGTGGCCGGGGGTGCGGAGGTGGACGTGGGGGTCGAAGAAAGCCGGGAAGGCGTGCAGGCCCTCGGCCTCGACCACCTCGGCGCCGTCGCCGTCGGCCTCGCCGGGCGAGGCGAGTGCGGCGATCTTGCCGTCGCGGACGACGACGTCGTGGACGGAGTCGATTCCGGCCACCGGGTCGAGGACGGTGGCACGCCGCAGGATCAGGTGCGCGGCCTCGCCGGCGCGGACGTCAAGTGCGTCGGTCAGGCTCATGCCGGGGTCCCGATCGGGGTCGGCTTGCTGGCTTCGCCCTCGCCCGCCGGCGTCTGGCCCTCGCTGCCGGCGAGGAGCTCGAAGAGGATCGCCATCCGCACGACCAGCCCGGCTGCGACCTGCTCGGTGATCAGCGACTGCGGCGAGTCGATCGCCTCGCCGGAGAGCTCGACGCCGCGGTTGACCGGGCCCGGATGCATCAGCAGCTGGCGCGGGTTGAGGCGGCGGCTGTCGATCTGGAAGTTGGCGGCGTACTCGCGCAGCGAGGGGACGAAGCTCTCGCTCATCCGCTCCTTCTGCATCCGCAGCGCGTAGACGACCTCGGCCTCCTCGATCCCGTCGAGGCTGTAGGAGACCTCGCAGCCGAGCTCCTCGATCCCGCGCGGGATCAGGGTCGGCGGCCCGCAGACGGTGACCTCGGCGCCCATCCGGTTGAAGGCGATCAGGTTGGAGCGGGCGACGCGGCTGTGGAGGACGTCGCCGACGATCCAGATCCGGACCCCCTCGAGCGAGCCGAGGCGGCGCCGCAGCGTGTAGACGTCGAGCAGCGCCTGGCTCGGGTGCTCGTGCTTGCCGTCGCCGGCGTTGACGACCGCGGCCGCGGTCCAGCCGGCGACCATCTGGGCGGCTCCGGCGTAGGGGTGGCGGATCACGATCGCGGCCGGGTCGTAGGCGGAGAGAGTGGCGATGGTGTCCTTCAGCGACTCCCCCTTGTCGACCGAGCTGCCTGCCGCCTTGACCGAGACGAGGTCGGCCGAGAGGCGCTTGGCGGCGAGGTCGAAGGAGCTCGAGGTGCGGGTGCTGGACTCGTAGAAGAGCGAGACGACGGTGCGGCCACGCAACGTCGGCACCTTCTTGATGTCGCGGCGCCCGACCTCGGCGAAGCTCTCGGCGCGGTCGAGGATCGCCTCGATTTCCTCGCGCGAGAGTTGCTCGATTGAGAGCAAGTGCTTCATTTTTTCACCTCCAGGGGGCTGGGCTCGGAGATCGTCACTCCGTCTGTCCCGTCCGTCTCCTCGAGGCGGACGTTGACCCGCTCCTCGCGGGCGGTCGGCAGGTTCTTGCCGACGTAATCGGGGCGGAAGGGAAGCTCGCGATGGCCGCGGTCGCAGAGGACCGCCAGCTGCACCCGCTGCGGCCGGCCGTAGTCGAAGAGGGCCTCGATCGCGGCGCGGACGGTGCGGCCGGTGTAGAGGACGTCGTCGACCAGGATCACGGTGCGCTCGCTGAGGTCGAAGTCGATGTGGGAGGAGTGCACGACCGGCTGCGCCTCGGGAGCCTTGGCGCCGACGTCGTCGCGGTAGAAGGAGATGTCGAGGTCGCCGATCGGCAGGTCGGAGCCGGTCAGCTCGCCGAGGAAGACGTGGAGGCGACGGGCCAGGACGGCGCCGCGAGTGTGGATGCCGACGACCGCGAGGCGATCGGAATCGGGGTTCTTCTCGGCGATCTCGTGGGCGATCCGCCGCAGCGTTCGCCTCAGATCGTCGTGCTCCAGCACGACCTTCTCGTTCACTTCGGGTGCTTCCTTCCTGGCCTCGCGGGACCGGGTTAAAGGACGGCCTCAATGTAGCAGTGGGGGCGGCGGCCAGGACGGGTAGGACCTCGGCGGACAACAGCGGGGAGGGTCCGGCGAGGTCCTACCCGTCCTGGCCTCGATCCACGGCTCCGTTCGGAATGAGTTGTGGTTCTCCTCGCTCCGGGAATGGGAGTTCGATCTGGTCGAAATCTTTGGGGGCGACGACTGGCTCGAAGACTGCTTTTGCCTCCTCGATCGCCTTGCCTACGTGGTAGCGGGAGGAGATGTGGACGAGGGCGAGGAGCTTTACGTGGGCCTCGGCGGCGACGGCGGCGGCCTGGCCGAGGGTCGAGTGGCCGGTTTCGGCGCCCCGCTGGGCCTCCTCCTCGGCAAAGGAGGCGTCGTGGATCAGGAGGTCGGCGTCTGCAGCGGCGGAGACCGTGGCCGGGCTCGGGGCGGTGTCGCCCGTGATGACGATCGTGCGGCCTTGGCGGCTCGGTCCCATCACCTGGTCCGGAGTGACCGGTCCGCTGTCACCCTCGACGGCCTCCCCACGCTGAAGCGCCGCATAGGCAGGGCCTTCCGGCACCCCGGCAGCAGCAGCGGCGGCGGGGTCGAATCGTCCCGGCCGCTCGGCCTCGACGATCGCGTAGCCGTTTGCGCGGGAGCCGTGCGCAGCTTCGAACGGCCGCACCTCGTATTCCTCGTGCTCGACGGCTTCACCAGGAGCCAGCTCGATCAGGTCGAGCGTGTACTTGAGGCGACCGAGAAAGGGAGCGAAGACCTGGAAGAGGTCGGTGAGCCCTGGCGGCCCGTAGACCTTCAGCGGCACCCGCCGGTCGGTGAGGTCGTAGGTCTTCAGCAGCCCCGGCAGTCCCAGCACGTGGTCGGCATGGAAGTGGGTCAGGTAGATCTCATCCGCCTGCACCAGGCCCAGCGACCGCTGCATCTGCCGCTGCGTCCCTTCCCCGCAGTCGAAGAGCAACCGCTCCCCCCCACGCGCCACCAACACGCTCGCCGTGGAGCGCCGCGCCGAGGGCACCGACCCCCCGGTCCCAAGAAAAGTAACCGCCAGATCCATCGGCGGCGAGCCTACGTCAGTTACGGGTTAATCTGCCGAGTGAGCGCCCGTAGCTCAGCTGGATAGAGCGCTTCCCTCCGGAGGAAGAGGCCACAGGTTCGAATCCTGTCGGGCGCGTCCTTGCCGTGTCGAGTTTGTCTTCCCATAGCGGGACAAACTCGACACGCCTAGTTCTCAGCCGCCTTGAACCGCGCCAGCCATTCGTCGCGATCGAACTCCGCCGGCTCGGTTTCGGCGAGGAAGCGTTCGAGGACGGCGATGAAGCGACCGGGCCGCTCCTGCTGGGGGATGTGGCCGGTGTCCTCGAAGATCTCGAGGTGGCTGCCGGCGAGGGCGGCGTGGGCCTCGCGGCCGTGGTCGACGGGGATGATCGGGTCGTTCTCTCCCCAGACGATGAGGACCGGCAGGGTGTCGGCGAGGTAGAGCTTGTCTAGGGCGGCGACACGCTGGCCCTCGGTGCCGACCACGGAGCGGAGGGTGGCGACGAAGGCTTTGCGACGCTCGGGGTCGGTGAGGGTCGCGTAGCCGCGGGTGAGTTCGGCGACGTCGGCGTTGGGGCGGAGGCCGAACAGGCCCAGCCCGCGGCCGACAACCGAGCCGATTCGGGTGCCGACGGTCGCGGTCGCCGTGATAAACAGCTCCGCGCCCGGCAGGGCTGCGGCGCGCAGGATCGGGCTGACGTCGGGCCCGAGGCCGCCGCTGGAGACCAGCACCAGGCGCTCGACCATCTCTGGGAACTGGTAGGTGAACTGCATCGCGACGCCGCCGCCGAGCGAGTGGCCGACCAGCGTCGCCCGCTCGTGCCCGAGCGTCAGCATCAGGTCGCGGAGGACGCTGGCGAGGGCGCCGACCGAATAATCGCCGCCGCCCGGCGCCGAGGAGCCGTGCCCAGGGAAGTCCGGGGCGATGACGGTGTGGTTGATCGCCAGCGGCTCGATCACCGATTCCCAGTTGGCGCAGGTCCCGGCCATGCCGTGGATCAGCAGCAGCACCGGCCCCGAGCCGGCTTCGATGAAGTTCATCGGCTGCCCGTGGACCTCGACTGCTCGCGGTCTCGGCGCGGTCCTGTTCAGTCGCGTCAGTTTGCCTGCCATGGAGGGAACGTACCCCCGAAGGCGGTCGAGGTATCGCAGCGAGGCGAATCGGCGCCCGGATTCCAATACTGTCGCGCTGTGGCAGATGCCCCCCAAGGACCCGCCGGCGCCGGTCGGCCCCCGCGCGGCGCCCTGATCGTGATCGCGGTCGGGCTCGTCGCCTGCGTGATAGCCGCGCTAGCCAGCACCGGCAAGGGCGAGGGCGAAGCGGCGGACCTGGAATGGGTGCAGAGCGCCGAGGGGGCGGACTCCAAGGCTGTCCCCGTGCCGGGCGGCAACGGCACGATGCAGCTGACCGACACCAACATCCGCGCCACCGGCACCAACGTCAGCGGCTACTCGCTCTACATCGCCTCCTCGGCGCTGACCGTCTCCGCCGGCTCAGCCGTAGGCGGCGGCCGCATCCTCTGTCGGATCAAAGCGCCGAAAGGGACCGAAGTCGCCCAAAGCGGCGGCGACCTGCGCGCCACTTACCCGCGCTCCTCTGAAGACGGCATCTACAGCCAGGAAGTACCGGAAACGGTGCTGATGGACTTCAGCTCCCACGGCGGCGAACTCGCCTCCCTGGAAGTTCCCGACCGGCCGCGGCGGTTCACCACCGAACAGGGCGTCAAGGTCGAATGGCCCAAGTTCGTGATCGGCGAAGAGCGAATCAAATACTTCGTCGCCGGCAAGCCGAAAAAAGACCTCGTCCTCCCCTTCTTGTCGATCTGGCGGACGACCGACGTCCCCTCGGCACAGATCGGCTGCACGCTGGAAACGAGCAGCGGGGAGGCCACGGCGACCACCGAGGCGGCCCTGCCGGACCGCTCGCCGCCGATCGACGAAGAGGCCGAAGAGCTGAAAGCCGAAGAACGCGAAGAAGCCGAAGAGGAAAAGGAAGCCGAAGAAGGCGACGAGGGCTAGGAGCGCTAGACGTCCAGGCTCTCCTGCGGCGCCACCAGCAGCTCCGGCCCTTCGGCCATCCCTTTGCCGACCTTGTTCAGCGCCGGGTTGGCGGGGGCGCTTGACATCCGCCCCGCGTCGAGCGGCCCGCACATCTCGACCGCGTCCTCGGCGCTGAGCTTCGGGTCGAGCCAAGCCGCCTCGGCCTCGGCGCTCGGGAGGATCGCCGGCATCCGGTTGTGGACCGGCGCCACCACCTCGTTTGGCGTCGTCGTCACCAGGGTGCAGGTGTAGAGGTAACCGTCGTCGTAGCCGCGGTCCTCAGGATCGGCCCACTCCTTGCGCGTGCAGAGGCCGGCAAAGGCGAAGGGCTCGCCGCCGTCGACCTGGAAGTGCCAGGGCTGTCGCGGCTGCTTGGGGTCCTCGGCCTTCATCCACTCATAGAACCCGTCGGCGACGATCAGGCAGCGGTGGCGGTACTTGCCTAGCAGCGGCCCGTAGGCGCGGCTTTTCATCAGGTTCTCTTTTTTCGCGTTGATCATGCGGTAGCCGACTTTCAGGTCCTTAGCCCAGACCGGGACGAGCCCCCAGCGCATCAGCCGCGCCTCGCGCTCGCCCTGTTCGGCCTCCTCGGGCTCGGGCGAGGCGCGGACGACCAGCACCTCCTGGGTGGGGGCGACGTTGAAGCGGCCCATTCCGGGAGGGGATTTCTCCTTGCCCGACTTCCCCTCTCCCCCGCCCTTCGCGCTCTCTTTCGCCGGCGCCCCGGCGCCGCTGCGTTCAAGCGCCTTCTCGAGCTCGACCTGGAAGCGGTCGGCGACCTTCTTCGTGTCCTTGGTGGTGACGGTGAAGCGCCCGCACATGGCCCCAGCCTAGCCGGGCAGACCGGCGCCCTCGGGGCGCATCTCTGAGTGGTCCCGGTACCAGTCGAGGGTGCGGATCAAGCCGTCGCGCAGCTCGACCTCCGGGCGCCAGCCGGTCATCTCCCGCAGCTTGGTCGAATCGACGAATTGGCGGTCGATCTCGCCATCGGGGTTGCCGGTGCCGAGGAATTCCGGCTGCAGGTCGGTGCCCGAGACCTCGACGATCGTCCTCAAGACCTCCGCGACAGAGAACGGCCGCTCGCCACCGGCGTTGAAAGCCTCCCCCGCCCCCGGCCCTCCCGCGCCGACCGCACTCTCGACCGCGAGGTAGGCGGAGACGGCATCGGCGACGTAGAGGAAGTCCCGCTCGGGGCTGCCGTCGGAGCGGATCTGCGGGCGGCGGCCGTCGAGCACGGCGGCGATCGCCTCCGGGATCAGGCGCGAGAAGTTGGGGTCGCCGCCGCCGTAGATGTTGGCGAAGCGGGTCACCGCCACCGGCAGGCCGTAGGCGGGTCGGTAGCTGAGCGCGATCGCATCCGCCGCCGCCTTGCTCGCCTCATACGGCGACGCCGGCTGCAGCCGCATCTCCTCGCGGTAGGGCAGCTCCTCGCTGGGGCCATAGGCCTTGTCCGAGGAGGCGACGACCACTGCCGGGACGTCGGCGCGACGGCAGGCCTCGAGCAGGCCCCAGGTGCCGCGCACGTTGACTTCGAAGGTTTGGGTCGGGTCAGCCATCGCCGGGCCGACCAGGGTCTGAGCGGCGAGGTGGAAGACGACGTCGAACTCGCCGGCGGTTATCGCCGCGTCGACCGCGGCAACGTCGCGCAGGTCGACTTCGAGCAGCTCGATTTCCGAGGCGATTCCCTGCAGCGCCAAGCCCGAGCGCGGCGGTGGTGCCAGGTCGAGGACGCTGACGGCGTCGCCGCGTTCGAGCAACGCCCGCGCCAGGTTCGAAGCGACGAAGCCGTGGCCGCCGGTGACAAGCGAGCGCTTCACGATGCATCCACCGGGGCGGCGTCCCAGATCCGCCAAGGGGCGTGGCCGGCGCTCCAGAGGTCGTTGAGGACGACCGCGTCCTTGTAGGTGTCCATGCAGTCCCAGAAGCCCTCGTGGCGATAGGCGCGCAGCTGCCCTTCGGCGGCCAGGCGCTCCAGCGGCTCCCGCTCCAGCATGCTCTCCGGATCGAGGTAGCTGAGCGCCTCCGGCTCGAAGCAGAGGAAGCCGCCGTTGATCCAGTGCTCGCTGCGGGGCTTCTCGACGAAGCCGGCGACCTCGTCACCGTCGAGCTCCGCCACCCCCCACTGCAGGTTCGGCCGCACGACGGTGACGGTGGCGCGGGCGCCATGGCTCGCATGGAACTCAAGCAGCGCCCCCAGATCAACGTCAGCGACGCCATCGGCGTAGGTCACGCAGAAAGTCCCCGCTGCGAGCCGCTCTGAGAGCGCCGCGACTCGGCCGCCGGTCGGCGTGTCGCGGCCGGTGTCGAGGCACTCCACCCGCACCCCCTCCGGCCAGCGCTCGGCCGCCGCGAACTCCTCGACGGCCTCGCCCATGTATCCCGTTGCGAGGAGGAAGCGGTCGAACCCCTGGGCAGCGTAGATCTGCACCACGTGCCAGAGAATCGGCCGGCCGCCGATCTCGACCAGCGCCTTCGGCACCGACTCGGTCCGCTCGCGCAGCCGCGTCCCGCGGCCGCCGCAGAGGATGACAACTGGTGGTTTCATCTATCCGAAGTTTTCCTCGCTATAGCGAGGTCAATGTCGGAGACGCTCAGCCGCCGGCCACTGCCGGCAAGATCGTGACCTCGTCGCCGTCGTTTATGGACGTCTCGAGGCCCTGCTGGAAGCGGATGTCCTCGCCGCTGACGTAGACGTTGACGAAGCGGCGCAGGTCGCCGTCCTGGGTGATCCGGTCCTTGAGGCCGTTGTGGGCGTCGAAGACGGCGTCGAGGACCTCGCCGACGGTGGCGCCCTCTACCTCCAGTGCCGCTTCGCCTCCGGTTGCGGCGCGCAGCTGGGTCGGGATCTTCACGGTGACACTCATCTAGACGGCTACCTCCTGCGGGAACTCGGCCTCGAAGCTCTCGAGGGCGGGGTCGATCTCGTGCATCTGGAACGTATCGCGGGTCGCGTCCAGCGTCTTCAGCCCCTCGCCGGTGATGTAGACGACGACGCGCTCGCCGTCGGCGAGCTCGCCCCGTTCGGCCAGCTTGCGGAGGACGCCGACGGTGACCCCGCCGGCGGTCTCGGTGAAGATTCCGGTCGTCTCCGCCAACAGCTTGATCCCTTCGCGGATCTCCTGGTCGGTGACCGAGTCGACGCCGCCGCCGGTGCGGCGCGCGTGCTCGACGGCGTAGGGGCCATCGGCCGGGTCGCCGATCGCGAGGCTTTTCGCGATCGTCTCCGGCCGCTGCGGCTTGCAGACGTCCCAGCCTTCGGCGAAAGCCGTCGCGACCGGGCTGCATCCCTCCGCCTGGGCGCCGTTGAAGACCGGCTGGGAGCCCTCGACGAGGCCGATGTCCAGCCACTCCTGGAAGCCGCGCCCCAATTTGGTGAAGAGCGAGCCGGAGGCGATCGGGCTGACCACGCGATCGGGCAGCTTCCAACCGAGCTGCTCGACGGTCTCGTAGGCGAGCGTCTTCGAGCCCTCGGCGTAGTAGGGCCGCAGGTTGACGTTGACGAAGGCCCACGGATGCGTCTCCGCCAGCTGCGTGCAGAGGCGGTTGACGTCGTCGTAGTTGCCGCGGACCCCGACCAGGTTGGTCCCGTAGACGCCGGTCGCGAGCAGCTTCTGCTCCTCGAGGTTGGCGGGGACGAAGACGTAGGAGTCGAGCCCGGCCGCTGCCGCGTGGGCGGCAACAGCGTTGGCGAGGTTCCCGGTCGAGGCGCAGGCGACGGTCTCGAAACCGAGCTCCTTCGCTTTCGCGACGGCGACGGCGACGACCCGGTCCTTGAACGAGTGCGTCGGGTTGGCGGCGTCGTTCTTGATCCAGATCTCGGCGCCGACCCCTAGCCGCTCGGCCAGGCGGTCGGCCTTGAGCAGCGGCGTGAAGCCGGGCTCCAGCGGGTCGCTCGCCCGTCCCTCGAAGGGGAGGAAGTCGCGATAGCGCCAGATCCCCTGCGATCCGGTCTGAATCCCTCGCTTCACCTCATCCGCGTCGAGCCCGCTGAAGTCGTAGGCGACCTCCAGCGGTCCAAAGCAGTTTTCGCACACGTAGCTTGCGTCCAGCTCGTAGCTGGTCCCGCACTCCTTGCACTTCAGGCTCTCTACTGACATCCGATCCTCACTTCCACTTATGTAAACCTCGCCATTTGTGGGGCGAGGTCCGGATCGGACATCCCCCACATCTTTCAGGTTCTGTCGATCAACAGAAACCTGCTGGATTTGGCACCTGTCTCGACCTTGCGGTCGCGATGGTTGCCGGGGCTTCAATGGGCCAGTCCCTCCACCCCTCTAGATGTGGCGCTTATGTGGGTGAAACCATACCAAGTGGCTACCTGGCTTTCCACCGCGTGCAAGGTGGCTAACCTAGGCACGCGATGAGCCCGCTGCAGCAAGAGACGATCGGACTGAGCGATGCCGAACCTTCCGAAACCAAGGCTACGGCGGCCCGGTGGCCGGCGTGGCGAGCTCGTCTCTCAGCCGGCGGCGCCTGAGCCACAGAAGCCAAACGTCGAGCAGATCGACTCGAACGGCCTGCGCTGGGTCAACATCGAGTGGCCGGGATCGCTGGAGCGGAGCTGGCTGGAGGAGCACTTCGAGTTCCACGCCCTCGACCTCGAGGACGTCCTCTCCCGCAACCAGCGGCCGAAGATCGACGTCTACGACGACTACCTCTTCATCGTCCTCCACCTGCCGGTCTTCGACCCCCAGGCGGGCCGCCTCGGCACCGGCGAGCTCGACGTCTTCGTCGGGCCCGACTACGTGGTCACGATCCCGAACCTGCCGCTGCAGCCGGTCGAGTACCTGTTCGAGCGCTGCCGGGCCAAAGAGGAGCTGCGCGAACAGCTCTTCTCCCGCGGCTCCGGCTATCTGCTCTACCGGCTCGTCGACGACAGCTTCGATTACTGCTTCCCGATGCTGCGCAAGATCGGCAACAAGCTCGACGCGCTCGAGGACCAGATCTTCGAAGAGCGGGCCGAGGAGGTCGTCCGCGACATCTCCAACGTCAAGCAGGAGATCATCAACGTCCGCAAAGTCATCCGGCCGCAGCGCCCGGTCCTGCGAGAACTGGAGAGGGTGAAGCAGCGCTACCTCGCCTCCGACCTCGACCTCGAGATCTACTTCGACGACATCGTCGACGCCCACGAGCGGATCTGGGACATGCTCGAAAATTACAAGGAGGTCGCCGAGGCGCTGGAGGAGACCAACGAGTCGGTGATCTCCCATCGCCTCAACGGCGTCCTCCGGGTCCTGACCGCAATCAGCGTGATCATCCTGCCGCTGACCCTGATCGCGAGCGTGATGGGGATGAACACCTGGGTCCCGAGCGAAGGGCACGAGGCGGGCTTCTTCACCGTGCTCGGGATCATGGCCGTGGTCCTCGTCGGCATGGTCGCTTACTTCCGCCGTCGCAAGTGGCTCTGAAAGCGCCTTCGGCAGCGCCTGCGGCAGGCGCCGGCTTCCATAGGATGGAGCGCCCGTGGCAAATTTCCGCATCTGGGCGCCGTGGCGCCTCGCTTACGTGAAGGACGCGTCCAAGGACATCGAGGAGGAGTGCATCTTCTGCGCCAAGCCGGCGGCGGACGATGACGAGGCGAACCTGATCGTCCACCGCGGCGAGCGCTGCTTCTGCATCCTCAACCTCTTCCCCTACACGAACGGGCACCTGATGGTGGCGCCTTATGACCACGTCGGGCGGCTGCAGGAGATCCCGGGCGAGACCCTGGCGGAGATGATGGAGCTGGCGCAGCGGGCGATGGACCGGCTCGAGCAGATCTACCAGCCGCACGGCTACAACGTCGGCTTCAACCAGGGCCGGGTCGCCGGCGCCGGGGTCGAGCACCACATCCACATGCACGTCGTCCCCCGCTGGGCGGGCGACAACAACTTCATGCCGGTGATCGCCGACACGAAAGTGATGCCGCAGTCGATCGAGCAGAGCTACGAAGCTTTGAAAGGAGCCTTCTGATGACCCGATTTACGCCCGGACGCGAAGCGGAGGACGTAAATCTTGATCCGGGAATCTTCAAGGCGTATGACATCCGCGGTCTCTACGGCGAGGAGATGGACGAGACGACGGCCAAGGCGATCGGCCGTGCCTTCGCCCGCGTGCTCGGACGCCTGCGCGGCAAGGCGCCCGGCGAGCTGCGGGTCGGGCTCGGACGCGACATGCGGCTGACGGCGCCGGCGATGGCGGGCGCTGTCCGCGAGGGGCTGATGGCCGAGGGCGCCACGGTGATCGACGCCGGCGAGGTCGCGACCGAGATGCTCTACCACCTGGTCGGCTCGCGCGAGCTCGACGGAGGCGCGATGGTTACCGCCTCCCACAACCCCAAGGCCTACACCGGGGTGAAGCTGGTGCGCGAGGGGGCGCTGCCACTCTCCGGTGATGCCGGGATCGGCGACGTCAAGGCCGAGATCGAAGCCGGGCTCGGCGACGCCCCGGGCGGCGGCTCGAGCGAGGAGGCCGACGTCTGGGAGGAGTTCCGCGCCCACGCCATCTCCTTCATCGACCCCGCAAACGTGAAGCCGATGAAGGTCGTCGTCGACGGCGGCAACGGGATGGGCGGCCCGATGGTCGGCCCCATCCTCGAGCAGCTGCCGCTGGAGCTGGAGGAGATGTACTTCGTCCCGAACGGCGAGTTTCCCGACCATGAGCCGAACCCGCTGCTGGAGGAGAACCGGCGGATGATCATCGACCGGGTCCAGCGAAGCGGCGCCGATCTCGGGATCGCCTGGGACGGCGACGCCGATCGCTGCTTCTTCATCGACGGCAACGGCAGCTTTTGCGACGGCGACTTCATCTGCGCCCTGCTTGCGCGCTCGGCCCTGCAGAAGAACCCCGGCGCGACGATCCTCTACGACCCGCGCTCGAGCCGGGCGGTGCCGGACCTGGTCGCCGCCGAGGGCGGGCGCTCGGACCTCTCCCGCGTCGGCCACGCTTTCTTCAAGGCGCGGATGCGCGAGGAGGAAGCGGCATTCGGCGGCGAGGTCTCCGGCCACTACTACTTCCGCGACTTCTGGAACGCCGATTCGGGGACGATCCCGGCGCTGCTGGTCCTGGAGCTGCTCTCGCTCGACGGCCGCTCGCTGGCCGAGCTGATGGAGGAGTTCCGGTCGCGGTACTTCATCTCCGGCGAGATCAACTCCGAGGTCGCCGACGCGAAGGCGAAGATGGCCGAGATCGAGGAGCGCTATGCCGACGGCGCCAAAGTGGCCCATCTCGACGGCATCTCAATCGACTACGAAGACTGGCACTTCAATGTCCGCCCTTCCAACACCGAGCCGCTGCTGCGGCTGAATCTCGAGTCGCTGGTCTCGCGGGAGGACATGGAACGCCGCCGCGACGAGGTCCTCGGCCTGATCCGGGCGTGACGCCGACGCCCGAGCAAGCGCTCGAGCAGGCGGCGCTCGCCGGCATCCACCGCTTCGCCATTCCCACGCCATTCGCTGTCGGGCGGGTCAACTGCTACCTGATCGAGGACGAGCCGCTGACGCTGGTCGACACCGGGCCGAACTCGGGCAAGGCGCTCGACGAGCTGACGGCGAAGCTGGCCGAGCGCGGCCACTCGCTCGCCGACCTCGAGCAGATCGTCGTCACCCACCAGCACATCGACCACCTCGGCCTGGTCGAGATCCTGGTCGAGCACTCCGGCGCCGAGGTTGCGGCGCTGGGCGCAGCGGCGCGGCGGCTCGCGGCCTTCGAGGAGGACGCCGAGCTCGAAGACCAGTTCGCGGTCGAGGTGATGCTGCGCAACGGTATCCCCGAGGACGTGACGGTCGCCCTGCGCAGCGTCTCCCGCAGCTTCCGGAGTTGGGGCTCGCATGTGACGGTGACGAAGCCGCTGGAGGACGGCGGGGTGCTCGAGCTCGGCGATCGGCGGCTGGAAGTTCTTCACCGCCCCGGTCACAGCCCCTCCGACACCGTCTTCTGGGACGCCGAGCGGCGGATCCTGATCGCCGCCGACCACCTCCTTCCCAACATCTCCTCAAACCCGCTGCTGGCGCGTCCTCTGGACGGCTCCTCCGAGCGACCGCAGGCGCTCGCGACCTACATCGAGTCGCTGAAGAAGACCAGGGAGTTGCCGGCCGAGATCGTTCTCCCCGGCCACGGCGAGCCGATCACCGACCACGCAGCCCTGATCGACTCCCGCTTCGCCGGCAGCGACCGTCGCAAGGAGAAGATCTATCGCCTGATCGCCGAGCGGCCGCGGACCGGGTACGAGCTGGCGCAGGCTCTCTGGGGAAACGTCGCCGTCACCCAGGCCTACCTCACCCTCTCCGAGGTGATTGGCCACACCGACCTGCTGGTCAACGAGGGACGGGTGCGGGAAGTAGAGGACGGCGCGGTGGTCGAGTACGAGGCGACGTAGTGTCGAGTTTGTAAGGCATAGCCGAACAAAGTCGACACGGCTAGAACCCGCCGCCGAGGACACGCCCGAGGGCTGCGCCCGCCAGTCCCAGAACGATGCTGAGCAGGACGTTGGCGAGTGCGATCCGCCCCTTGCCCGCCTCGCCGATCCGCTGCGTCTCCACCATCCAGGTCGAGAAGGTCGTGTAGGAGCCGAGCAGGCCGGCGCCGAGGAGCAACCGCGCGTCGCCGTCGACTGCGGCGCCTCCGAGGAGGCCGAGGAGGAAGGCGCCGCTGACGTTGACGAGGAGGGTGCCGGCGGGGAAGTGCGGGTGCAGCCGGTCGGCGACGAACAGCGTCAGCCCGAAGCGGGCCAGAGCCCCGCAGCCGCCGAGAACCCCAACCCCGACCCAGACAACCAGGCTCACGTCGTCCCCGCCCGCCGTGCCACGCCGGTCGCCGCCTGGACCCCGACCAGCCCTGCGGCGAGACTGACCGTCAGATAGAGGAAGGCGAGCCCCGCCCGCCCGGCGTCGACCATCTCCACCAGCTCCAACTGGACGGTCGAGAAGGTGGTGAGGGCGCCGCAGAAGCCGGTGGTCAGGAGCGGCCGCCGGTAGCTCGTGTGCGGCAAGCTCGTGAACCAGTAGCCGAGCAGGGCGGCGCCGGCGATGTTGACCAGGAAGGTCGCCCAGGGCCAGCCGGGTCCGCCCGCCGGTAGGGCTTCGGCCAGACCTGCTCGCAGCAGCGCTCCCAGGGCCCCGCCGAGGAAGATCGCACCCAGCTCGCGTCGGTCGATCATCGGCGGCAGGGTATTCGCAGCCACCCCATTAGGGTGCAAACTCGTGTCTGCCCAGCTGCGCTCTCTCCGCCGCCGCAAGCCCGCCAAGAAGCGGATGCTGCTGATCGTCAACCCGTATGCGACGACGGTCTCCGATCGGCTGAAAAACCTGGTGGTCTATGCGCTGCAGGGGCGCTTCGACGTCGAAGCGGTGACGACGCAGGCGCAGAACCACGCGACGGAGATCGGGCGCGAGGCGCAGGACGGCGGCTATGACGTTGTCGTCGCCTTCGGTGGCGACGGGACGCTGAACGAGGTAGCGAACGGGCTCGCCGGTTCGGATCTGCCGGTGGCGGTTCTGCCCGGTGGCTCGACCAATGTCGTCTGCAGGACCCTGGGGATGCCGAACGACGTCGTCGATGCGACCGAGCATCTCTTGACGCTCGCTGACGACTGGCAGCCGCGCAAGATCGACCTGGGGATGGTGGACGAGCGCTACTTCGTCTTCTCCTGCGGGGTCGGGATCGACGCCAGCGTCGTCAAGCGGGTCGACCGCAATCCCACCCTGAAGGGGAATGCCGGCCCCTACTACTACAGCTGGGCAGGCGTCTCCAGCTTCTACCGCAAGTACCTCCTCAACCCGGTCCGGGTGCGGACCACGGTCGACGGCGCCGAGCCGGTCGAGGGGATCACGACGATCGTCCAGAACTCCGACCCGTTCACCTACTTCACCACCCACCCGGTTCGCGTCTGCGAGGGAGTCGAGATCGACGACGGCACCCTCTCGATCGCGGTCCTGAAGCGGGCGGCACAGCGGGACATGCCGACCCTGATCACCCGTCTTTTCAGCGAGAGCCGTCCGGCTGCCCACCACAAGCAGGTCACCCACTTCGACGACGTCGTCCACGCTGTCGTCGAGACGGTCTCGGAGACGAAGGAGGGCGACCTTCGTCCCTTTCCCCTCCAGGTCGACGGCGACTACATCGGCGAGCGCGACCGAATCGAGCTGCGCGTCGTGCCCGGGGCGTTGACGATCGTCGCCTGAGGCGCCGGCGGCACGGCTGCAAACGGCGGCTCCCCGCCGAGGGCAACCTCGAGGGCGGCACGGGCGGAAGGCCTCTTGGCGCGCAAGGCGTAGCGGAGAATCATCGCCCAGCGGTAAGGAGCTGACCAGGTGAAGTGCTTGCGGGCGAATTGAAGCCGGGCGTAGGCGGACTGGGCTTCCATCCGCGGCGTCGCCGAGCGCTCGCTCTCGAAATGGCGGATCGTCACCAGCGGCAGGTGGATGACATCCCAGCCGGCCCCCTTGATCCGCCGGCAGAGGTCGGTCTCCTCGGAGAAGAGGAAGAAGCGCTCGTCGAAGCCCCCGCTCTGCCGTAGGGCATCGGCGCGGGCGAGCATGAAGGAGCCCGAGGTCCAGTCACAGCGGGTCTCGCGCTCGTAGGCCGCCGGAGCGAGAACGCGCTCGCCGAAGAAGCGGCGGAGGAACGGCACCTTCTCGATCCCAAGGGCTTCGGCCAGCATGTTGAGGGTCGAGGGGAAGCGCCTGATGCTCGGGGCCACTTCTCCGGCCTCCCCGAGCTGGCGCACCCCGGCGAGCCCGATGCGCGGTCGGCGGTCGAGAACGGCGACCAAGTCCTCGAGGCTGCCGTCGAGGAATTCCGTGTCCGGATTGAGGAAGAGCACGTAGCGCGCGTCGGCCGTCGCCAGAGCGACGTTGTTGGCGGCGCCGAAGCCGCGGTTGGCGCAGACGATCGTCCGCACCCCGGGGAACCGCTCCTCGACGTAAGCGGCCGAGCCGTCGCTGCCGTTGTCGACCACCACCACGTCGAGCGCGAGCCCCCCGGCATGGGCGAACAACGTGCGAAGCGCCCCGTCGAGCCAGCGCTTGCCGTTGTGGGAGACGATGATCGCGCAGAGGTCCTCCATCGCCCGATCAACGCCTCGCCGCGCCCCCAGCTTGCGGCTCCGATCATCCGAAGGGGGGCGAGACGACTGCGTCTCCGAGCTTTTCCTCGCTATGGCGGGGACAACATCGGAGAGGGGAAAAGCAGCGGCCTGGCGGCTGGTACGACGGCAACACGGCGTCGTGGCTCGAAGTCAGCTGATCGACCTCGGGTTCACCAAGAGCGCAATCGAACACCGACTGCGGACCGGGCGCCTCCACCCGATCGTCCGCGGCGTGTACGCGGTGGGCCGTCGGGATCTGAAGCGGGAGGGGAGGTGGATGGCAGCCGTTCTCGCCTGTGGACCTGATGCGGCGCTGAGTCACCGGAGCGCTGCGGCCCTCTGGGGCTTCGGCGAGGAGCATCACGCCTACGTCGACGTCATGGTCAGACGCGCGTCGGAAGCTCGAATCCGAGGCGTTCGCTGCCACCGCCGCCCTACCCTGCCTGCTTCTGACGTCACCGTCCGGTTTGACATTCCCCTCACCGAGCCGGTTCGCACCTTCCTCGACCTCACCACCGTCGCGGGCCCGAAGACGGTCGAACGCGCTATCAACGAGGCGGACAAGCTCGACGTGATCGACGCGGACTCCCTTCGCCGCGCCTTGGGCGATCGCTCAGGCGAGCCAGGCGTCCGCCCGCTGCGCGCGATCCTCGACGAGCACACCTTCCGGCTCTCCGACGACGAGCTGGAACGGCTCTTCCGCCCGCTGGCAGCGGCGGCCGGCCTGCCGACGCCGCTGACGAAAGTCATGGTCGACAAGTTCGAGGTCGACTTCTTCTGGCCCGAGCTAGGCCTCGTGGTCGAGACCGACGGCTGGCGCTACCACCGCACGCCGTCGGCGCAGACGCGTGACGCGCTGCGCTTCCAGCGCCATGTGGCCTCGGGGCTCACCCCGCTGCGGTTCTCCCACTACCAGGTGAAGTACGAGCCCCGGCACGTCGAGGACATCCTGAGGAGAACTGCCTCGAACTTACGCGGAGGCGCGTTCTGAGGGGAGCTGAGGCGCTAGCGGGAGGGGAGAGAACACCTCTCCGAACTTTTCCTCGCTATGGCGAGGACAACCTCGGAAGGGGTTGGCGGCGTCCCGACCTGGCCCGGCCTCGGTTCGGGCGCCGCTACGATCCCGCCCCATGCCCGGTCCCGCCCTCCTTCCCTCCGACCTTGCGCCCGGCCTGTTGATCGGTGACAAGGTTCTGATCGGCGAGGGGGCGCTGATCGGCGGGCACGTGATCATCCACTGCGGGGTTTGCATCGGCCCTGGCGCTCGGGTTGGCGACCATGCTCAAATCCGGGACGGTGCGCAGGTCGGGGCGGGCTCGACCGTCGGCAGCTACGTCTCGGTCGACCCCGGCGTCGTGATCGGCGAGCGGGTCAGTATTCAGACGCGCTGCTACATCACCGGCGGCACGAGGATCGAGGACGACGTCTTCGTCGGCCCCGGCGTCACCCTGACCAACGACAACACGATGGATCGGCACGGCTCGGACTTCGAGCTCGAAGGGCCGCTGCTGCGGCGCGGCTGCCGTGTCGGCGGCGGTTCGACGATCTGCCCGGGCATCGAGATCGGTGAGGAGGCATTTGTCGCCGCCGGCGCCCTGGTCAGCGCCGATGTGCCCGCCCGCGCCGTCGTCATGGGGGTGCCGGCGCGCGTCGTGCGCGAGGTCCCCGAGGCCGACCTACTGCAGAACTGGCGCTGAGCCTCGCGCCCGCGCCGGA
This sequence comes from Solirubrobacterales bacterium, assembly GCA_035266025.1. Classification (GTDB taxonomy): domain Bacteria; phylum Actinomycetota; class Thermoleophilia; order Solirubrobacterales; family 70-9; genus VAYN01. Next base: position 8,606 of record DATFOB010000021.1, on the reverse strand, counting down.
AGCGGCCGGGCGGGGTTGCCGGCCACCGTCGCTCCGGCCGGGACATCGGCGACGACGACCGCTCCGGCCCCGACCATCGCTCCGGCGCCGATCCGGACCCCGCCGAGGATCGTCGCCCCGGAGCCGATGCCGGCACCGCGCTCGACCACGGTCTCGAGCAGCTCCCAGTCGGCCTCGCCCTGCAGCTCGCCGGCCCCGTCCGTCGCCCGTGGGTGCTTGTCGTTGACGAAGGCGACGCCGTGCCCGACGAAGACCTCGTCCTCGATCCGGACGCCGTCGCAGATGAAGGTGTGGCTCTGGATCTTGCAGCTTGACCCGATCACCGCCCCCCGCTGGATCTCGACGAAGGTTCCGATGCGGGTTTCGGCGCCGATCTCGCAGCCGTAGAGGTTGGTGAACGAGTAGACGACGGCGCCCGGTCCGAAGCGCACGTCGTCGATCAGGCGATGCGGGGCTTCGTTCGCCGGAGAGGTCAGGGTGGGTTCGGTCATCCGCCAGTTCAACGCTCGGGCGCCGCGCAAGCTTTCGATTCTCCAAGCCGTTGATGATCCGTGGCCGTCCTCAGCGAACCGATTGCCGACGCACCTAACGCCTCTGACCACTCCTACGTGGTCCTGGCCCCCGATTCGAAGAAGATCCGCGCCCGGATCGAGTCGGCGCTGCGGCAGCCGGGCGATCCGACCCTGATCTTCGTCGACGGGGCCGAAGAGCTGATCGACCTCGGTTCCCGGGCTCCAGAAATCGCCGTGCTCGTCTGCGATCTCGACCGCCCGGCCGAGATGGCGATGTTGCGGCGCGTCCGCCGCAACTTGCAGCGGCTGTCGATCGTGATCGTCTCTCCGCCGGCGACCGCTACCGGCGTCCGCCGTGCCCTCGACGCCGGCGCCGACGCGATCGTCTTCGAGCCGCTGATCGAGGCAACGCTTGCCGTCACTGTCAGCGCCGTCGGCTCCGGCCAGGCGGTCGTGCCGCGCGCGCTCCGCGCCAGCGTCCAGCGCCCGACCCTCTCCCACCGCGAGCGCCAGGTCCTCACCCTTGTCTGCGAGGGGCTCACCAACTCCCAGATCGCCGAGCAGCTGTTTCTCTCCGAAAGCACGGTCAAGAGCCACCTCTCCTCCGCCTTCGCCAAGTTCGGCGTGCGCTCGCGGCGTGAGGCCGCAGCTCTCTTTACCGAGTTCGACCAGACCACTCCCAGCGAGGTAACCACTTGAACACCGCAACCGCTTCCAACCCCGTCCTGCCGCTTGCCGCGACCGAGGGGACGAAGGTCCCCTTCATCCGCCTCGACAGCGCCTTCCCTGAGCTCTTCGCGGAGCTGATGGAGACCGTCGAGCGGATCGCGGGGAAGTCTGCCTTCACCCTCGGGCCCGAACTCGAGCGCTTCGAGGGGGCCTTTGCCTCGTTCTGCGGCACCGAGCACGCTGCCGGTGTTTCTTCCGGCACCGCGGCGCTGGAGATCGCCCTGCGGGCACTCGGGGTCGGCCCCGGCGATGAGGTCATCGTCCCCACCTACAGCTTCATCGCCACCGCCGAGGCGGTCAGCACCGTCGGCGCCACGCCGGTGATCGTCGACGTCGACCCGGAGACCGCTTTGATCACGGCGGAGATCGTCGAGGCCGCCCTCACCCCGAGGACCCGCTGCGTAATCCCGGTCCACCTCTTCGGCCGCCCGGTCGAGATGGACCCGCTCCTTGCCCTCTGTCGCGAGCGGGGCATCGCCGTCGTCGAGGACGCCTGCCAGGCCCACGGCGCCCTCTACCGCGGACGCCCCGTCGGCTCGCTCGGCGACGCCGGCTGCTTCAGCTTCTACCCGACCAAGAACCTCGGTGGCTGGGGAGATGGCGGCGCTCTGGTGACCAGCGACGCAGAGCTCGACGCGAAGGTGCGGCTGCTGCGCTCCCACGGCGAGGGCGTCCGCCACCACCACGAGCTGGCGACGGGCACCCACCGCCTCGACACCCTGCAGGCGGCGATCCTCGAGGTCAAGCTGCGCCACCTCCCGGACTGGAACCAGCGCCGCCGCGACGCCGCCGAGGCGCTGCGCGCCGGGCTCGCCGACAGCAGCAGCGTCGTCTCCCCCGCCCCTGCCGCAGCCGATAGCGATCACGTCTACCACCTCTTTGTGGTCCGCTGTGCGCATCGCGACGCGCTGCGCGACCACCTCGACAGCCGCGGGATCGCCAGCGCTATCCACTACCCGACCCCGATCCACCTGCAGCCGGCCTATGCCGAGCTAGGGCTGAAACGGGGCGACCTTCCGGTGGCGGAGCGGCTGGCCTCTGAGAACTGCTCGCTGCCGCTCTTCCCGGCGATCGAGGACTGGCAGATCGCGGAGATCGTGGCGGCGGTTGAGAGCTTTGAAATCCCGGCAGATAACTGAGGTCCCAGCCGCCGCAGAACGCCGCGGCGGCCTGCGGATCTGCATGGTCCACTACTCGGACTTCGCGGTCGATTCCCGGATCCAGCGCCAGGCCAGGGCCCTCGCCGAGCGCGGGGACCGGGTCGACTGCGTCTGCCTCAACGACAGCGAAGAGGTCCCGGTCGGCAGCGGCCGCATCGTCCTCCATCGTGGCTCGGCCGAGAAGCCGCGGGGAGGCGCCCGCGCCTACCTCAGCGGCAATGCGCGCTTCCTCGCCGGCGCGGCCCGCAAGGTCAGCCAGCTCGATCGCGAAGAGCCCTTCGACCTCGTCGAGATCCACAACATGCCGGATGCCCTGGTCTTTGCCGCCTGGCGGCCGAAGCTGCGGGGGACGCCGCTCATCCTCAACTTCCACGACACCTTCCCAGAGCTCTTCGCCACCCTCTTCGACCGCTCACCGGGGCACCCCCTTGTGCGGCTGGTTCGCCTCGAGGAGAGGATCAGCGCCACCCTCGCCGACGGCCTGATCTTCGTTACGCCCGAGGCTCGAGACCTGCTCGCCGAGCGGAAGGTGACGGCGGCACGGACGCAGGTCGTGATGAACACCCCGGACGAGCGCGTCTTCGGGGAGCGCCGCGATCCCGCGCCGCCGCCCGCCGAGGGGCAGCTGCGGGTCGTCTACCACGGCGGCCTGGCGGACCGGTTCGGGGTCGAGACCCTGGTGCGGGCAATCGCGATGCTCGGCAGAGGTGGCGCCGAGGTGCGGCTCGACGTTTTCGGCTCCGACGCCGAGGCCGCCGCCCAGCTCGCGGCGGTGGCCGCCGAGCATGCTCCCGAGAGCGTCCACGTCGCCCCGCGGCCGACCCCCGTCGAGCAGATCCCCGCCCGCCTCGAAGAAGCGGACATCGGGGTGGTCCCCACTCTGCGCGACGACTTCACGGAGATGCTGCTGCCGGTCAAGCTGCTCGAGTACGTCCACATGGGACTGCCGGTGGTCGCCTCGCGGTTGCCGGTGATCGAGCGCTACTTCGGCGATGACGTCCTGCTCGCCGAGCCGGGCGATGCGGCCTCATTCGCCGCCGCGATCGAAGGCGTCCGCCGGGCACCCGAAAGCGCGCTTGAGCGAGCCCGCGGCGCCTCCGAACGTCTCGCCCGCATCGAGTGGCGCCGCCAGCGGGAGGACTACCTCGAGCTGGTCGACGGCCTGGTCGAGCATTCGCGAAGCGCCTGATGGCCCGCCTTCTCCTGATCACGCCGGCCCGAAACGAGGCGGCCCATCTGGAGCGGACGATCCGCGCCGTCGCCGCGCAGACCCGCAAGCCCGACCTCTGGCTGATCGTCGACGACGGATCTGACGACGAGACCCCGCAGCTCCTTGTGCGGCTCGCCGAGGAGATTCCTTTCCTGGAGTTGCGCCGGGGCCCGTCCCGCGGCCCCCGCGCAGAAGAGGACGGCCTTGCCCTCGCCGCCGAGGCGATCGCCTTCAACGCGGCGCTGGAGAGCGTCGACCTCGCCGAGTTCAGTCACATCGGCAAGCTCGATGCCGACGTCGAGCTCTCGCCCGAGTACTTCGAGCGCCTCCTCGCCCGCTTTGCAGACGAACCCCAGCTCGGCGTGGCGGGAGGTGTCCTGCTGGAGCGAACCGGCAAGGACTGGGAGCCGACCAAGATCCCGGCCCACCACGTTCGCGGCGCCCTCAAGCTCTACAGCCGCGAGTGCTTCGAAGCGATCGGCGGCGTCGAGGAGCGACTGGGCTGGGACACGATCGACGAGACCTACGCCCGGATGCGCGGGTTCGAGACCCGATCGCTGCCGGGGGTAACCGCCCGCCACCATCGCCCCGTGGCAACGCGCGGCGGCACCCTTCGCGGGCGTGCCCGCCACGGCCAGTGCGCCTACATCCTCCGCTACGACGCCTGGTGGGTCATCCTGCGCTCCCTCAAGGTCGCGATGCAGAGGCCGTACGGCCTCTCCGGGATCGCCTTCCTCGGGGGCTACTTTCGTGCCCTCCTCAAGTCTCAACCTAAGGTTGAGGATGACGGCTTCAGGAAGTTCGTCCGGGCCGAGCTCCGCACCCGCGCTTTCGGCGTCTCGTCCTTTTTTCGTCCCTCCAAGGCGAACTAAATGGCCTTCAATTGACGTTGACAGGTTGGGCCGCGTCCGCCCCAAGCCACCGACCGACCGGAGCCCTCTCTAGATGACCCACGTATCGATGAAACAGTTGACGATCGCGGCATTCGCGATCCTGGCCGCGGTGCTGCTGTTCCCGCACGCCGCCCAGGCCGACGTCAGCTGCCCCAGCGACATTCCCGTCGTCCAGGAGAACAACTGCTCGGGGCCCGGGTCAGACGGCTGGCGGCTGATCGAATACAGCCCCAACGTCGCCGGCTTTGCGACCAAGACCAGCGTCAACCGGGGCGAAAGCGTCACTCTCAAACTCGGACGCGTCAACACCTCGGCAGCGGCGAGCGTCAAGGTCGACGTCTACCGGATGGGCTACTACGGCAACAACGGCGGCCGCCTGATCACCGCCGCCTCGAGTGCCGGCGTCGCCGTCAACAACCTCTTCTCCGCCTGCGGTGCGACCAATGCCACCACCGGCCTCAAGAGCTGCTCCGGCTGGGCCGCCAGCTACACGATCCCGGGAGCAGCGCTGCCGGCCTCAGGCGTCTACATGGCCAAGCTGACGACGCCGGGCGGGCTCGAAAACACGATCACCTTCGTCGTCCGCGACGACTCGCGGGTCCCCAACGCGGACATCCTCTTCGCCCTGCCGACGGCGACCTATGAGGCCTACAACGACTGGGGCGGCGCCTCGGGCGGCAAGTCCCTCTACTTCGACACCGGCGGCGGCGAAAAAACGGTCTCGGGCACCCAGCGCGCGGTCAAGGTCTCCTTCGACCGGCCGCTCAACGACCCGCGCCAGGGCAACCGCTTCGTCGGCCCCGACTTCTACCTGATCCAGTGGCTCGAGAAGCAGGGGTACGACGTCGCCTACACCGAGGACGTCGCGATCTCCCAGAACCCGGCGCAGCTGAAAAAAGCGAAGATCGACATGATCTCCGGGCACAGCGAGTACTGGTCGCTGGAGCAGATGAACGGCTACCTCGCCGCCCGCGACGCCGGCGTCAACATCGCCTCCTTCAGCGGCAACACCGCCTACTGGAAGGTGCGCTACGAGGACGGCGGCCGCACCCTCGTCTGTTACAAGACGGTCGAGGGCTCCGGGTCGACCGGCAGCGGTGAAGACGGCGCCAACGACTGGGGCCCAGACGGCAAACTGGGCACCGCCGACGACGCCCTCGGCCTCGACCAGAAAGCCGGCACCGCCGACGACCACCCGGAGAACTCGACCACGACCTGGCGCGACAACGGTGCGCCCGACGGCGATCCCAACGCGCCAGATGGCGGCCGGGTCGGGCCCAACATGCCGGAGAACCAACTGCTCGGCAACATGTACTACGGGGCCGAGCTGCAGGCCGGCGCCTTCCCGCTGCAGATTCCCGCCGCCAGCGGCGGCAACTACGCCGGCGACCGGATCTGGCGCAACACCGGCATCCCGACCGGCTCGACGACGACGATCGGCAGCAACCTGCTCGGCTGGGAGTGGGACGCGATCCCGACCCAGGCGCAGTACCTGGCGAAACAGCCGGCCGGCGTGAAGCCGCTGACCAGCTCGCCCGCCACGCTCAGCAACAACGTCGACTGGCTCCAGGACGAGGGCCGGATCTACGCGAAAACCCCACCCCCGGGGCAATGCGCCTGCGGGCAGGCGGTCAAGTACACCGCGAAAAGCGGGGCGCTCGTCTTCGCCGCCGGCACCAACGACTGGGCCAACGGGCTCGCCCCGAACCCCGACAGCCGGATCATCCAGGCGACCTACAACATCCTCTCTGACATGGCCGTGCAGCCGTGGGCGCCGGCCGACCTCATCCTCGACCCGCCCTCCGGTCCGCAGCCCCCCGTCGCCTCCTTCTCGGTCGCGCCCAACCCCGCGCAGACCAACCAGACCGTGACCTTCGACGGCAGCACCTCCTCTGACCTCGACGGCGGCATCGCCAAATTCGAATGGGACCTCGACGGCGACGGCATCTACGAGACCGACAGCGGCTCCATAGCGACGGCAACCAAGAGCTACACGACCACCGGCGTCTACACGGTACGACTGCGGGTAACCGACGAACAGGGTGTCCGCAGCACCACCAACCGCGCCCTTTCGATCGACAACAGCGGCAGCGGCAGCTATCCCTCGCGGGTACTGGGGACGACCGGTCTGCTCAGCTACTGGCGGCTCGGTGACCCAGGCGGCTCGACCAGCCTGATCGACTCCTTCGGGACGAGCAACGCGGCTGTCGCCGGCGGGCCCACGCTCGGCGTCGCCGGCGCCCTCAACGGCGACTCCGACAGCGCCGCCGGCTTCGACGGCCTCGACGACTCCGCCGCCGCGAACCTGGCGCTCTCGGGAACGAGCAAGGTCACCGTCGAGTTCTGGATGAAGTGGAACGGCTTCGCCAACGACGACGACCTGGCGATGGAGTACACGACCAACTTCAACTCGATCGCCGGCGGCTTCCTGATCGACCCCAACGCGCCGCAAGAGGAAGGCAAGTTCGGGGTGGCGATCGGCAACGGGTCGGCCCGCAACAACGTCTTCTTCACCCGTCCCAGCGCCGGCCAGTGGCACCACTACGCCTTCGTGATGGACAGCTCGGTCGCGGCGGCCGAACAGATCAAGCCCTACGTCGACGGCAAAGTGGTCTCGTTTACCAAGACCGCCTCCGGGACCGGCGCCGGCAATTTCGCCAACTCCTCGCTGAACTTCATGTCTCGCGCAACCAGCTCCCTCTTCGGCGCCGGCGCCCTCGACGAGGTCGCGATCTACAGCCGCGCCCTCGATCCGGCGACCATCGCCGCCCATTACGCCGGCAACCCGTTGACGCCCACCGCCTCCTTCAACACCTCGCCCAACCCCGCCGACATCGGCCAGACCGTCAGCTTCGACGCCTCCTCCTCGAACTCGCCCAACGGCGCGATCGACAAATACGAGTGGGACCTCGACGGCAACGGCAGCTACGAGACCGACACCGGCACCAACCCGACCGCCAGCAGCAGCTATGCGATCCCGGGCTCGGTCACGGTCGGCCTCCGCGTCACCGACGTCGCCGGCAAATCGGCCACCGCCTCGGAGACGCTCAGCGTCGATGGCTCCGGCTCCGGCTCCTACTCGGCCCGGGTCCTCGCCACCGCCGGGCTGATCAACTACTGGCGCCTCGGCGAGTCGAGCGGCTCGACCGCTGCGGACAGCAAAGGCACCGCCCCGGCCACGCTCACCGGCGCCCCCAGCCTCGGCGTCGAAGGCGCCGTCGCCGGTGATTCCGACACCGCGACCAGCTTCAACGGCACGACCAGCGCCGCCCAGGCCGCCCTCAACCTCTCGGCGACGAACAAGCTGACGCTCGAGTTCTGGATGAAGTGGGACAACTACGCCAACGACGACGACCTTGCCTTCGAGCTGACCCCGAACTTCAACTCCAACCCAGGTGGCTTCCTGGTGGATCCGAGTGCGCCAGAGGAAGGCGGCAAATTCGGGGTCGGGATCGGCAGCGGCGAAAGCCGCAACACCGCCTACTTCTCGCGGCCGAGCGCCGGCGCCTGGCACCACTACGCGATCGTCATGGACGCGACCGCTGCCGCCAGCGGCCAGGTCATTCCCTACGTCGACGGGCAACCCATCCCCTACGTGAAGACCAAAAGCGGGACCGGTGCCGGCAACTTCGCCAATTCCTCCCTCTACTTCATGTCCCGCGCGGCCGGCGCCCTCTTCGGTGCCGGCGACCTCGACGAGGTGGCGCTCTACAACCGGGCGCTGCCGGCTTCGACGATCGCCCAGCATTTCGGCGGCAACAGCCAGGCGCCCGTCGCTTCCTTCACCGCCTCGCCGAACCCCGCCCAGGCGGGTCAGCTGGTCAGCTTCGACGCCTCTGCCTCGAGCGACCCCGATGGCACGGTCGCCAAATACGAGTGGGACCTCGATGGCAACGGCAGCTTCGAGCAGAACACCGGCACCACCCCCACCACGAGCACCACGTTCACCTCGCCGGGGAGCTACGAAATCAAGCTGCGGGTCACGGACAACGCCGGCAACAGCGGTGAGGCCACGCGCGCGGTAACGGTCGAACAGTCAGGCGCCGGCGCCTACTCGAGCCGGGTGCTGGCGACCGCCGGGCTGATCGACTACTGGCGCATG
>DATFOB010000020.1:0-23944 GCA_035266025.1 Solirubrobacterales bacterium | reverse complement strand
CCTGGGTCGCCGACCGGCTGCGGACCCTCGAGCACTCGGCGGAGGAACTGGAGTCGATCCGGGCGGCGCTGACCCCGGCCGACCTGCCGGAGCTGGCCGGCGTCGACGCCGGCGCGGCCTTCGTCCCCTCCGAACTCGGCGTCTCCGGTGACTTCTACCTGCTGACCAACGGCCCCGACGGCTCCGCGATCGCAATTGTCGGCGACGTCGTTGGCCACGGCCCCGAGGCCGCCCGCCTCGCCACCTTCATCAGGGCGCGGCTGGCGGCCTACGCCGCCAACACCAGCGACCCGGCCGAGCTGTTGAGCATGGCCAACGCGGCGCTGGCGGAGCGGCCGGGGCAGCAGAACGAGCTGGTCAGCGCCGTCTGCGTCCGCATGCATCCGGAAGAGCAGACCGTCTGCTGGGCCCGCGCCGGGCACCCACCCCCGCTGCGGCTGCCCCAGCTCGACGAGCTGCCGCCGGACGGCTCCACCTTCCTGCTCGGGGCCGAGGACCAGCTCGAGCTCGAGAACACCGAGAGCTCGGTCGAGGGCTGTGAGGGGCTGGTCGTCTACACCGACGGCGCCACCGACGTTCGGCGGGGGCGGGAGATGCTCGGCCTGGAAGGGCTGGAAGGCCTGCTGGCCCCGCTCTCGGGCCTTGCCGCCCGGGTGATGGTCGGCGAGGTCGAACGGGCGATCCTCGCCTGGGCCGACCGGCCGATCCGCGACGACCTCTGCCTGGTGGTGCTGAAGCCGGAATCCGGGTGACAGCGGCGATCAGGTGCCAGCTGGCACCTGAGGGTTTCGGTACCCCCAGGTCCTTGACATGAAGAAGCGCCCCGGGAAAATCAATCGTGCGAATCATGTTGATCCTGGCTCCCGGGGCGCTCCCACTAGTAAAGCGCCTCGGGAGTTCTAAATGCAAGGGTCAATTTTCGCCGTCACCAACCTCCTTCCGGCGCCCGCTCTGGAGATGCTGCGGGGGGCGGGCGAGCTTCGCCTCGACGAACGGGAGACGGCAATCCCCCGTCCCGACCTGCTCGAGCTTGTGAGTGGGGCGGACGCGGTGTTGACGCTCCTGCACGACCGGGTCGACGCGGAGCTGCTCGACGCCGCCGGCCCCCGCCTGCAGTGCGTCGCCAACGTCGCCGTCGGCTACGACAACGTCGACCTCGAGGCCGCGGCGGCGCGAGGCGTCCTCGTCACCAACACCCCCGGGGTGCTCGACGACGCGACCGCCGACCTGACCCTGGCGCTGTTGCTGGCGGCGACGCGGCGCCTCGCCGAGGGCGACCGCCTGGTCCGTTCCGGGCGCGGGTGGAGCTGGGGGATGTCCTTCATGCTCGGCAGCGGGCTGCGGGGCAAGCTGCTGGGAATCGTCGGCCTCGGGGGGATCGGCCGCAAGGTCGCGGAGCGGGCCCGGGCCTTCGGGATGAAGATCGCCTACCACTCGCGGCACCCGGCGCCGGCCGAGGTCGTGGCGGCGCTGAGTGCGGAACAGCTGCCACTGGAGCAGCTGCTGGCCGAAGCCGACGTGCTCAGCCTGCACTGCCCGCTGACGCCGCAGACCCACCACCTGATCGGAGCGGCGGAGCTGGCGTCGATGAAGCCGACGGCGGTGCTGATCAACGCCGCCCGTGGCCCCGTCGTCGACGAGCGAGCCCTCGCCGCGGCGCTGCGGTCGGGAGTGATCGCCGCCGCCGGGCTTGACGTCTACGAGGACGAGCCGCGGGTGGAGCCGGCGCTGCTGGAGCTGGACAACGTGGTGTTGGCGCCGCATCTCGGCTCGGCCACGGTCGAGACCCGCACGGCGATGGCCGAGCTGGCGGCACGGAACGCGATCTCTGTACTCAGCGGCCAAGGGCCACTGACCCCCGTGGCATCACAATGAGGTGGTGAGCTCGGAGACCGACAGACGCACGATCCGCCACCGAATCGGCGGCGAGGAGACCAGTGGCGCCTCCTCCCGGACCGGACCGGTCTGGGACCCGGCGACGGGCGAGCAGCAGGCCGAGGTCTTGCTGGCCGAGCCAGCCGACGTCGACGCCGCGGTGGCGGCGGCGCGCGCGGCGCTCGAGGAGTGGTCGAAGGCTTCGCTCAGCCGCCGTGCCAAGGTCATGTTCGCCTTCCGCCAGCTGCTCGATCGCAACGTCGAGGAGCTGGCCCGGATCGTCTCCTCCGAGCACGGCAAGGTGCTGGAGGACGCGAAGGGGGAGGTCCTGCGGGGGCTCGAGGTGGTCGAGTTCGCCTGTGGGGTCCCGCACCTGTTGAAGGGCGAGTACTCCGACCAGGTCTCGACCACCGTCGACGCGTATTCCTTCCGCCAACCGCTCGGGGTCTGCGCCGGGATCACCCCCTTCAACTTCCCGGCGATGGTGCCGATGTGGATGCACCCGGTCGCGATCGCCTGCGGCAACGCCTTCGTCCTCAAGCCCTCCGAGCGCGACCCCTCCGCCTCCAACCTCGTCGCCGAGCTCTACGCCGAGGTGGGGTTGCCGGCCGGCGTCTTCAACGTCGTCCACGGCGACAAGGTCGCGGTCGACGCCCTGCTCGACCACCCGGACGTCGCCGCCGTCTCCTTCGTCGGCTCGACCCCGATCGCCTCCTACGTCCACGCCCGCGCGACGGAGAACCGCAAGCGGGTGCAGGCCCTCGGCGGGGCGAAGAACCATGCGGTCGTCGTCCCCGGCGCCGACCTCGGCTACGCCGCCGACCAGCTCTCCGCCGCCGGCTTCGGCTCGGCCGGCCAGCGCTGCATGGCGATCTCGGTTGCGGTCGCCGCCGGCGAGGTCGCCGACGAGCTGGTCGAGGAGGTGGCGCGACGGGCGCGGGAGATCAAGGTCGGCCCCGGCCTCGACCCCGGCTCGGAGATGGGCCCGGTGGCGACGCCGCAGGCGCGCGAGCGGATCGTCGACTACATCGGCCAGGGCGCCGATGCTGGCGCCCAGGTCACGGTCGACGGCCGCGAGCTCGATGTAGACGGCGGCGGCTTCTGGGTCGGGCCGACGGTAATCGACCAGGTCGACCCGAGCATGTCCGTCTACACCGACGAGATCTTCGGTCCCGTCCTCTCCGTCGTCCGCAGTCCGGGCCTCGACGAGGCGATCGAGCTGATCAACCGCAACCCCTACGCCAACGGCGCCGCCATCTTCACCGGCTCCGGCCACGAGGCGCGCCGCTTCCAGCGCGAGGTCGAAGTCGGGATGATCGGCATCAACGTCCCGATCCCGGTGCCGATGGCCTTCTACTCCTTCGGCGGCTGGAAGGACTCCCTCTTCGGCGACCACCACATCCACGGCCCCGAGGGCGTCCGCTTCTACACCCGCGGCAAGGCGATCACCGCCCGCTGGCCCGCCACCAACGCCGCCGGGCCCGCCGACGCTGGCTCGATGCACTTCCCAACTTCGAGCTGAAGGAAGCTCAGCTCGCGGCTCTCACATACTGCTCGTAAAGAGAGTGTTTCTCTCCCTCTTGCCGGACCTTCCCTACAACCCCTTCGGGCGGTGCTCCGATGGCGATCCTGGTGGCCGGTATCGAAGAGGCGAGAAGTGGCCGGATTCCCCAACTTGAAGCCACCTTTGCTCCAAACAGCGTCAGGTTGAGCGCTTCTGGAAGCGCTGCGGATGGAGCTAGGACACCCTGGTAGCCCGCCTCCCGTAGGCGCCGCCCCTCTGCCTGGCAGCGCGTGTGGTCATCCTCTATCAAGGCCTCGGGTGGGAAACCGGCATCGGCAGCCTTCTCGAACGTGCCGTAATCAGCTATCCGCTGGACGTGAACTTCGGCCACCCACATGGGCATCCGGATCAATGAAACCTCGGCCTCAGAGCCAAGGCCCTCTGCCCGGATCAACTCGGCCCAGGCTCCCTCCACAGTGGTGCTCAGGTATTGGGTGGGACCTTCCCCTCCACGGTGCCACCTTCCTGGTTCGCTGTTCGAACGCACCCAAAACGGCGTGTCGTAGTTCGAGTATCTGAACGCGACGCCGTCAAAGAGCGTGCTCCCGGGTGAATCACGAGCCATGTTGTGCCCGCCCTTGACGTGCAGCCAACGTCAAGTCGCGCTCGAACGCAGGATCGTCAAGTACGTCGATCGGTGCATTCCCTTTCAGCTCTGGCCGTTTCCGATAGAACCAGGCAACGACCCCTTGGGGAGTCCAAGCCCTCCAAAGGAGAGCGATCAAGCGAGCTACCAGCTGCAAACGTCGGGAGGGTGTGCGGCCACCATCCTTCATCAGGCGCTGGACTTGTCGATCGCCGATCCCGAGCAGATCACCCAGCTCTTTCCTGCCCACCCCCGGCAGACGTTCAACGATTCCCGTGAGCAACTTGCCGGCGTCGGATTCATTCCCGGCCGGCTGCCCGTCAAGCGCGTCTCGAACGATGTGCCTGACAGCCTCGGCCTGAACGAGGAACTGGTCGACGCTGTCCAGTGGTTGATCTTCATCGAGTTGATGGAGTGCCTCGAGGCCATCGAGGAGGTGGCCACGGATCTCCGCTAGGGCCTGAGGGTCGATATCCGGGGGTAGGTCCTTATGAAGTTGAGAGGAGAGCCGTTGCGCGGTCTCTCTGAATCGCTCGATGTAGGCAGAGTCGATGGCGTCCTCGGAGTTCTCGTCTCCTGCTGAGGTTGCGAGCTCCTCTCGGAGCTCCGTCTGCCACTGCTCGATTTCGCCCTCCAATCGCTCAAGTTGCTCTCGCTCTGGTCGGGAGAGTAGGTCGGGCATGTCACCTCCTGGGGTCAAGCGCTATGTCGTAGTGATGTCGCTTTATACGACATGGTATGGACATGACCGCGAAAAGACAAGGGTTGGGCCGGCGTCTACACCGCTTTGATGATGAAGTAGGCCTGTGCAGCGGCTGGATGTCGAACTACTGAGAGCGGGCAAGCACGTCAACTTCGTTGCCAAGCGCTACCGGCGTGCGGACGGGACCGAGGTCGAGCGGGAGGTCGTCGAGCACCCTGGCTCGGTTGCGGTGATCGCCTACGACGAGGAGTTCGCCTATCTGGTGGCGCAGCCGCGGGAGGCGGTCGAGGAGGACGAGCTGCTGGAGATCCCGGCGGGGACGCTGGACAAGGAGGGGGAGGGGGAGCTCGAAGCGGCGCAGCGAGAGCTGGCCGAGGAGGCCGAGCTGCGGGCCGAGGACTGGAGCCTCCTGCACGTCGTCTACCCCAGCCCCGGCTTCCTCACCGAGAAGGTGACGATCTTCGAGGCCACCGGACTCTCGCCGGCTAGCGGCGAGCGCGATGAGGACGAGGAGATCGAGATCGTCCGCCTGCCGCTGGCCGAGATCGAGCGGGCCCTGCCGGAGATCCGCGACGCCAGCACGGTGATCGCCCTGCTGCGTCTGAAGGAGAAGCTCGCCGAAGCGCCCAGGTAACCTTCCTTGCAGGTCGCCTACACCGAAGGTCGGCGACCTCGGACGTTGGTAACCTCCCGGTGTGCCATTCGTCAACCGTGAGCGAGAGCTCGCCCAGCTGCAGGCTTGGTGGTCGTCTCCGGGCGCGGGAATGGCGATCGTCTGGGGAAGGAGGAGGGTCGGCAAGACGGCCTTGCTTCAACACTTTGCCTCGAACCTTCCAAGCGTCTTCCACACGGGTGCGGGGCGACCGGCGGGGGCCGAACTAAGTGCCATTTCCCGAGCCGCCGATCCTCTCCTCGGAACCGGAGCAAGGGACCTTTCCGCCCGTCCCTTTGCGGACTGGGAAGACGCCCTCGAGACGCTGGCCCAGGCAGCCCGCAACAGGCGGGTCCTGCTCGTGTTCGACGAGCTTCCCGCCCTGGAGGCGAGCTCTCCTGACCTGACCACGCTGATCCGGGCGGTATGGGACCGGGTGCGCGGCCGAACGAAGCTGAAGGTTCTCCTCTGCGGCTCCGCCGTGCGAACGATGGAGGCGATGCAGGAGGAGCGGGCTCCGCTCTACGGGCGGCTCGATCTCTCGCTCCTGTTGCACCCTTTCGCTCCCCACGAGGCGGCCCTGATGCTGCCGTCCCTGGCCCCGGCGCAGCGGGCCCTGGTCTGGGGACTGGTCGGGGGAATGCCCCTTTACCTGCGCTGGTGGGACCAGGACGCCGGCGTCCGAGCCAATCTTCAGCGCCTCGCCTGCACCCCGGGAGGCCAGCTCCTCACCGAGGGCCAGCTGGTTCTCGCGACCGAGGCAGACGACGGCGACCTAGCCCGCCAAACCCTCTATGCGATCGCTTCAGGCCGGACCAAGTTCAACGAGATCGAGCAGGCGGTTCGCGCCGATCCCACCCGGACCCTCGAGCGGCTGATCTCCCTGCGGCTGGTCGAGAGGCTTGCCCCGGTGACGGAGGATCCGCGCCGCACCCGGCGGCGCACCTATCGCCTCGCCGACAACTTCCTCGCCTTCTGGCTCGGGGTGTTGGATCGCTTCAGGCCGGAGATCGAGCGGGGCTTGGGCAAGAGCATCCTCCCCGTCCTGATGGATTCGCTGGACGATCACATGGGCGACCCCTGGGAGGAGGCCTTCCGCCTTCACCTGAGGCGCCTTGCCAACGAGGGGAGCCTCGGCGAGGGGATTGTCGCCGTCGGGCCCTTCTGGACCGCGGCCGCCGACCCCGGCGAGATCGACGCCGTCGCCCTCGCGGGGCGAAGCCGGAAGGCGGTGCTCCTCGGCGAGGCGAAGTGGGGGAAGAGGGTCGACGGAGCCCGCATCCGCGCCGACCTCGAACGCAAGGCCGTCGGCCTGCCGCGACTCGCGGATCAGCTTCGGTTCGCTGTCTGCGCCCGCGAGGCCGTCGACGGTGGAGAGGACCTCCTCTGTCTCACCGCCGAGGACATCTTCAGAGCTTGAGCCGGTTTCCGGCCCCCGCCCTAGGGGTAGCCACCACGGCGTGTTCCTCTTCTTCTCCAACAGTCTTGGCTGCGGCGGCTCGCTCCTGGTCTCCGCCGTGGTGACGCTGGTCCTGCTGCTGCTCTTTGGCGTGATCGAACTCGGCTAACGCGGGCGCCGGCGGACGGGGCGCTCCCGCGCGGCTGCTTCCCGCAGGCGGCGCTGTGACTCCGCGGCGTTGGCGATGGTGAGGTTTGCGAGGAATCTCATAGTGGCCTCCTCTGGCGGGGTGGACACCGGCTATATTGATTTGCCGGTGTCAACAACACTAGCTAAAATGGATAGACGGTGTCAACCCAACTTAACAAGTCGCTCGAGCCCGAAGTGGACCTGTTGGTCGAGTTCGTCAACACCCGCGACCTCGAGGAGGAGACCGACTCGATTACCGAGCCAGATCAGCTCTCCGCCTGGATCGCCGAGCAGACGGGCGAGCACGTCGGAGCCCTCGATCAAGAGGACGTCGCTCGCGTCCACGCCCTCCGCGAGTCCCTACGGGCGCTGCTGCGCACCCACAACGGCGAGCAGGTCGACGAGAGGCACCTCGGGCCCCTGCGCGAGGCGGCGGAACGGAGCCGCTTCCGCACCACCTTCTCCGCCGAGGGCGAGCTCGAGATCGCTCCCGCCCGCTCCGACCTGACCGGCTTCGAAGCCCGCCTCCTGCTCGCGATCGAGCGCCTTCAGTCCCAGAGCGCCTGGCCCCGCCTCAAAGCCTGCACCGACGATGGCTGCCAGTGGGCCTTCTACGACGCCACCCGCAACCGCTCCCGCACCTGGTGCTCGATGGAGGAGTGCGGCAACCGCGAGAAGACGCGCCGCTACCGGGAGCGCAAGGGCAGCGGGTAGCTATGGAGCATCTCCCCGTGGAGTCGAGCAGCCTCGCCTCCGTCGGCTACGAGGACGAAGCGTTGGAGGTGCGCTTCCGCAACGGCGGCGTCTACCGCTACTTCGGCGTGCCGGATTGGCTGCACCGAATGCTGCTTAAAACCGAGTCGAAGGGTCGCTTCTTCAACCTCGCGATCCGCGATCGCTACCGGGCCGAGAAGCTGGCTCCCGCTCGTCGGGGTTTCTCGCGAGTAAGGTGACCGGATGAGCGAGCGTGGCCTTCACAAGGGCCGGGGAAAGCCCTCCGGCCGTGCCCTCTCGGTCGAGCAGGCCCGGTCGCTCTTGGCTGAACGCCTGCGCGAGCGCTTGCCGGAGCTGAAGACGGAGATCGCGACCCGGGTCTACGCGATCTCGGACCCGCGCGACGTAGGCGACCCCGCCTACGTCGAGGGCCTAAATGCCGCCCTCGCCGCCGCGGTCGAGTACCGGCTCGAGGTGCTGGAGGTGGGCGAGCGCAGCGCCTCGGAGGTGCCGGCGGCGCTGCTGGCGCAGGCCCGGCTCGACGCGCGTGACCGCGTCCCGCTCGACACGGTGCTGCGGCGCTACTTCGCCGGCAACGCCCTCTTCGCCGACTTCCTTGCCGAAGAGGCGGAGCAGGCGGGGGTGGCCAACCCGGTCCTCCGCGGCCTGCTCGCCGCCCAGGCGACGGTCGGCGACCGCCTGCTCGCCGCGGTCAGCGCCGAGCATGCGCGCGAGGCGCAGGTCCGCCCGAGCGGCACCGCCGAGCGGCGGCGGGAGACGGTGAAGCGTCTGCTGGCGGGCGAATTCGTAGACCACGCCGAGCTCGAATACGACCTCGACGCCCAGCACCTCGGGTTGATGGCGAAGGGCCAGGGGGTGGAGCCGCTGCTGCGCGAGCTGGCGAAGCGCCTCGACCGCCGCCTGCTGGCGGTGAAGCGTGAGGAGGAGCCGACGTGGGCGGTCTGGCTCGGCGGCAGCCGGAC
This sequence comes from Solirubrobacterales bacterium, assembly GCA_035266025.1. Lineage (GTDB taxonomy): Bacteria > Actinomycetota > Thermoleophilia > Solirubrobacterales > 70-9 > VAYN01. Next base: position 15,279 of record DATFOB010000020.1, on the reverse strand, counting down.
GCTGGAGGCCGAGGAGGCGGTGCGGGTTGTCACGGCGCTCGACCCCAAGGGGGCGACGGTGACCGTTGGCGAGCCGGCCGAGGGGCTGGCCGGCTGGCGCTTCAGCCACCTGCAGGCGAAGGCGGCGCTGGCCGTGGCCGAACGCCGCGGCGCGACCGTCGCCCGCTACGCCGACGTCGCGATCGAGGCGGCGACGCTTCGCGACGACCTCCTCGCGAAGTCCCTCCGCCAGCTCTACCTCGAGCCGCTGGAGCAGATGCGCGACGGTGGCAAGGACGCGCGGGACACCCTCCGCGCCTACTTCGCCGCCGAGCGGAACATCTCCTCGACCGCCGCCGCGCTCGGCGTCGACCGCCGCACCGTCCGCAACCGCATCCGCGCGATCGAGGAGCTGCTAGGCCGGCCGCTGAACGTCATCGCGGCCGACCTCGAGATCGCTTTGCGAAGCGACCCCCGGGTGGAGGGTCGCTCGCTAAGCGATTGACTAGAGCCCCAGCCGGTCGAGGCGGGGCAGGTCCCAAGCGGCTACCTGCTTGCCGACCTTCGCTGCGATCTCGTCTGAGAAGCGGTAGTGGACGCCCTCCCAGACGCGGCCGTCGATCGTCTCCCGGGTGATCTGCGACCAGCGCGTGTAGGTGTGGACGGAGCCCGGAGCCGTCGAGCTGGTGGCATCGACCGGCTGCGGTGCCCACGGCCCGGTCAGCCACGTCAGCACGCCCTCGGGCGCACCGGCGTGGCCGCTCGGGTACTCCGGGTGCCGGCGGCCATATTTCATAAAGTTGATCAACTTCATCAGGAACAGGGTGAGGCGGCCGCCAGCCACTGCTGCTCCTTCGAGCGCATCACCGGCGTCGCCAGGGCGCTGCCGGCGGCGACGAGGATCGGCACCCGCTCGGCGGCCAGGGCCTGCGCGTAGGTCTGGGTCTCGCTCAGCGAGTCGCCGTCGAGCAGCACCTCCATCCCCCATATAAAGGTGTGGGAGCAGAAGCCGCGCGGGCTCGGGGTGCGGGCGTGGTGGCCGATCATCACCACGGCGTCGAGCGGGCCGCCGTGGGCCTCCGCCATCGACGGCTCCGCCTCGGTAAGCGCCAGGTCGGCGATCGGCCGCACCTCGACCCCTTTGGGCATCCGCTCGCGTTCGACGTTGGTCCCGACCATGTGCCAGTCGCCGACCGAGATCCGCTCAGCGCCGGCGGCGCGCAGCGCTTCGATCGCGACCAGGACTTCATCGGTCATCTGCCGGCGGCCGCGCCTGTACGCGGCGGGGTGGGAGGGCAGGCAGTCGCGGTAGCTCTCGATGCCGGCAATGCCCTCCATGTCGGCGGCGACCAGGACGTTCACGAGGGTGCTGGGCCGGCGCTACGCAGCGAGTCGCCGCTCGTCGCGGCGGCGCAGCTCAATCACTTCGCCGCCCTTGATCGCGACCGCCTCGAACTCGGCGACCGAGAGGACGACGTAGCTGTAGCCGCAGGGACAGACCTCGCGCTCGACGTCCTCGATCTTCTCGACGACGGCCTCGGTCTCCTCGGCACAGCTGGAACAGACAACGGTTAATTGCACCATTGCTCGATGGTTGCGAGAGGCCCGGACGTCATCTCGGTTCTGCAAGCACTCTTGCGATCGGGCCGCCTCCTGCCGACGCAACTTCAGGAGACATTTTGGTTTATCGATGCACAGTCCCGGGCGCGGCCCGGCGGGAAAAAGGAGAAGAGATGAAGGCTTTGGGTAGGGGAGCCCGCGGGCACTTGATGCTCCCGGCGATGATGGCGCTGCTGGTGGCGGTGGCGGGAGTCGGCATCGCCATGGCGGAAAAGGCCGAGACGGTCGAAGCGGGCGAACTTCGCTTCACCTTCAACGGCGGCTTCTCGCCGAAGAAGCTGCCGAAGAAGACGCTGGCGCCGATCACCCTGACGGCCTCGGGGAAGATCGAGAAAAAGGGCGGCGGCCATCCGCCCGCCCTCAAAGAAGTGCTGATCGAAACCGACAAGAACGGCGCCGTCAACGTCAAGGGCCTGCCGGTCTGCAAATCGGGCCAGCTGCAGTCGCGCGATACGGCGTCGGCGAGGAAGGCGTGCCCGAAGGCGATCATCGGCAGCGGCCGCACCACCGTCGAGGTGCTGTTCCCGGAATCGAAGCCGGTGCCGGTGGACTCGGCGCTGACTGTCTTCAACGGTGGCCAGAGCGGCGGCACGACCACCTTCTACATCCACGCCTTCTTCACGGCGCCGGCTGCGGGAGCGATCGTGACCACGGTGAAGATCAAGAAGGTCCACAACGGCCGCTACGGGCTCAAATCCATGGCGACGATCCCGAAAATCGCCAACGGCGCCGGCTCGGTCAAGTCCTTCGACTTGAAGATCGGCAAGACCTACACCTACAAGGGCAAGAAGATGAGCGTGCTGTCAGCCAAATGCACCGATGGCAAGCTGCAAGCCCTGGCGAGGTCGATCTTCGCCGATGGCACCGAGGCCTCGGCCACGATCATCCGGACCTGCACCCCAAAGGGCTGAGCCAGAGCAGGGGACGCAGAACAGCGGAGACGGCCCGGGCACCGCATATCCCCCCGGGCCGTCTCCGTTCCTGTAGAAGTGCCGTGCGGCGAAGGGAGTTTGGCTGCTGCTGCGGCTGGGCATCTGAGCGTTGATGAACCGGGGTAGCCGGCGGCTGAGCAGGCCGCTCGTCGTCTTGGTGGTGTTCGGAACCGCGGCCCTCGCGGCCGGCTGCGGGCGCGGCTCCCGTGAGGACCAGCTGACCTACGGCAAGGAGGTCTACGCGCAGGAGTGCGCGCGCTGCCACATGGTCGACGGCTCCGGCGTCGAGGGGGTCTACCCGAACCTCGACCGCAACCCGATCGTCGACCTCGACAGTCCTGAGCCGACGATCGACGTCGTCCTCCGCGGCCGCGAGGGGATGCCGGCATTCGCCGGGCAGATCCCCGATCAGGAGATCGCCGCCGTGATCACCTACATCCGCCAGGCGTGGAGCAACCACGCTTCTTCCGTCAGCCCGGCGCAGGTGAAGTGATGGGTTGGCGGCTCGCGGCGGCGCTGATCGTTCTCGCCCTCGTCGGTACCGTCGCGCTGGTCGGGATCGGAGTCGATGATGAGCGCTTCGCCAGCGCCCCGAAAGCCGAGAAAGCCAAACAGCCGCTGGAGGACGTGGAGGCCGACGCGCCCCCCGCGAGGGAAAGCGGTGCGCCCCCCGAGGTGAAGCGGGCGGCGGGCGAATGGCCGCTGCCCCACCACGACTACGGCAACACGAGGGCGACCGCCGACGCGACGATCGACAGCGGCAACGTCAAGCAGCTCGGGGTTGCCTGGTCGACGCCGATCTCCGGCCGCGCCCACTGGGGCGCCGCGGCGAGCGCCCCGGTGATCCTCGGCGGCACTCTCTACTTCCAGGACCTGCGCTCCGACATCCATGCGATCGACGTCGCCAGCGGCGAGGAGAAGTGGCGGGCAGAAATCGACGAGTCCGCCTTCGGCCCGAACGGGGCAAGCGTCGGCTACGGGCTCGTCTTCGCCCAGGACGGCAACCACGCCCTGCGGGCTTTCGACGTGAACACCGGAGAGCAGGCCTGGGAAGAGCCGCTTGACGGGCCGACGGGCTCGGCGCAGCCAATCCCCTTCGGCGGCATGGTCTACAACGGCATCTCCGCCGGCGCCCTGGAGCGGGTCGCCAAAGGAAGGCTGCGGATGAAACTGCTGGAGGGCGGCTCCAGCGGCTGGATCTACGGCCTGCGGGCCGACGACGGCGCCCCGGTCTGGAAGTTCGCCACGGTGAAGGGGGACTTCTGGGGAGATCCCGAGAACAACAGCGGCGGCGGCCTCTGGTACTCCCCGGCGATCGACTCGAAGACTGGGGACACCTTCTGGTCCACCGGCAACCCGGCGCCGGGGCCGGGCACGATCGACGCCCCCAACGCCTCCAGTCGTCCCGGCCCGAACCTCTACACCGATACCGCCCTCGCCTTCGACGGCCGCGACGGGCGCAAGCTCTGGCACAACCAGCTGGCGCCGCACGACCTCCTCCATCACGACATCCAGAACCCGCCGATCCTGGCGGGCGCCGGCGGGCGGGGCCTCGTCGTCGCCTCCGGCAAGACCGGCTACGTCTACGCGCTCGACCGCGGGACCGGCGAGCTGGTCTGGAAGCGGGCGGTGGGGATCCACCGCAACGACCAGCTGCAGCGCTTTCCGCGGGACGGCAGCCCGGTCTGGGTGTGGCCGGGTTTCTGGGGCGGAGTCGAGGCGCCGGGCGCCTACGCCGACGGCAAGCTCTTCTTCGAGGTCGAGGACGTGCCCACTCCTTACAGCGCCACCGCCTGGGGCTCAAAGCGCACCAGCGAAAACGTCCCCAATCTCGAGGGGCGGACGCCCCTGGACGAGGGACGTTCCCGCATCGTCGCCCTCGACGCCGCCACGGGGAAGATCCTCTGGCAGCACCTGCGGCCGACGATCGGGTTCGGGGGCGCGACCGTTGTCAACGACCTCCTCTTCACCGCCAGCTACGACGGCAAGATCGAGGCGCTGCGAACCTCTGACGGCTCGGTCGCCTGGAGCATGCGCGCACCCGCCGGGATCATCGCCTGGCCCGCGGTCTCCGGCGACACGATCGTCTGGCCGGCGGGTCTTGGCCCGGAACCGATGCTGTTCGCGCTGAAGTTGGGGGCGGGCGAGGGGCCGCCGCCGGCCAAGGCGCGGGTTGAGGAACGGCGATGATTCCGTTGAAAGGGCTCGCTCCGCTCGCCCATGCGGAAGATCCCTCGCACGCCGTCTCGCTGCTCGGGGGAAAGGGCGACAACGCCGAAATCCTCGGCCGCGAGATCACCTTCCAGCTGATCGCCGGCGGCGCCGTCTTCCTGCTGGTGATCGGGATCCTGCTGGCAATAGTCGTGCGGCAGCGGCGCCGGCCCGCCGGCGGGGAGCCCCCTCCCGAGGACGAGCGGGGTCACGGCTGGATCTGGCTCGGGGGGATCGCGATGCCGCTGATCGTGATCAGCGCCGTCGCCGCCTTCGGCGCCGTCTCGATCCACCAGCTGGCCCGCGGCGACGCCGGCAAGCCCCTCGTCGTCGACGTCACCGCCCAGCGCTGGTTCTGGCAGACGACCTACGAGGGAGACGAGGACGTCACCACGGCCAACGAGGTCGTCGTCCCGGTCGGTCGGCCCGTCCTCCTGCGCCTCGAGACCCGCGACGTGATCCACTCCTTCTGGGTGCCGGAGCTGGCGCAGAAGGTCGACGTGATCCCCGGCCGCCGCAACACCCTGCGGCTCACCGCCAGCGAACCGGGCACCTACTTCGGGCGCTGCATGGAGTTCTGCGGCATCCAGCACACCAACATGCGCTTCGAGGTGCGGGTGCTGCCGAAGCCCGGGTTCGACGACTGGCTGCGCCATGCGGAGGGCCCGGCGCCGCCCCCGGCCACCGCCGCGGCCCGACGAGGCGAGCAGGTCTTCCTCGGATCGACCTGCTCTGCCTGCCACGCGATCGAGGGGACGCCGGCCCGCGGCAGCGTCGGCCCCGAGCTGACCCACCTCGCCTCGCGCGACATGATCGCCGCCGGCACCGTTCCCAACACCCGCGCCAACCTCGCCGGCTGGGTCAGCGACCCGCACGGGATCAAGCCGGGGGTGCTGATGCCCGAGGCGGAGCTCAGCGGGCAGCAGTTGCAGGACCTGCTCGACTACCTGGATGGGCTGCGATGAGCGCGGTCGGCGAGTGGATCTGGGAGAGCCACCACGAGGCGATCGGCCGGCGGGTGATCGCGACGGGGATGGGCTTCTTCGCCCTGGCGGGAGTGGCCGCGCTGCTGCTGCGGATCCAGCTCGCCGTCCCCGGCAACCACTTCCTCAGCGCCGCCGCCTACGACCAGCTCTTCACCGAGCACGGGATGACGATGCTGCTCTTCTTCGCGGTGCCGGTGATGGAGGGAATTGCGCTCGTCTTCGTCCCGAAGGAGATCGGCGCCGACGACGCGGCCCTGCCGCGGCTCGCCACCTTCGCCTTCTGGCTCTTCCTCTTCGCCGCCTCGACCGCCTGGATCGCCCTTGCCTTCGGCGAGGCGCCGAACAGCGGCTGGTTCAGCTACCCGCCGCTGGCCTCACCGCGCTTCCAGCCCGGCCATCACTCAGACGTCTACACGGTCGCGGTGATCCTCTCCCAGATCGCGACGACGCTGCTGGCGGTGGTGCTGGTGACGACGATCCTCAGCCGCCGCGCGAAGGGGATGGCGCTGCACCTGATGCCGCTGCTCGCCTGGGCGACGCTGGTCGCCGCCGCGATGGTCCTCTTGGCGATGCCGGCCGTGATTGTCGACGCGACCCTGCTGAGCTCCGATTCCAAGTTCGGCACCCACTTCTTCAACGCGGCCGCCGGCGGCGACCCGCTGCTCTGGCAGCACCTCTTCTGGTTCTTCGGCCACCCGCTCGTCTACCTGATGCTGCTGCCGGGGCTGGGGATCATCTCGACGATCACCGCCACCTTCTCGCGGCGGCCGATGGTCGGCTACCCCTTCATCGTCGCCTCCTACCTGATGATCGGGACGATCTCCTTCGGCGTCTGGGCGCACCACATGTTCGCCACCGGGGAGCCCGACAGCGGCCTCACCCTCTTCTCGATCGCCACCTTCGCCGTGGCGATCCCCAGCGGCGTCCACGTCTTCGCGGTGCTGGCGACGCTCTGGCGCGGCAAGGTCAGCTTCGACCCGCCGCTGCTCTACGTCCTCGGCTTCGTCGCGATCTTCGTCATGGGCGGGATCACCGGCGTCATGGTCGGCTCCTTCTCCGCCGACCGCCAGCTCACCGACACCTACTTCGTCGTCGCCCACTTCCACTACGTGCTGCTCGGCGGAGTGCTGCTGCCGATCCTGGGAGCGCTGCACTTCTGGTGGCCGAAGCTGACCGGGTGGATGCCCGGGCGCCGCCTCGGCATCCTCGCCTTCTGGCTGGTCTTCGCCGGCATCCAGCTGACCTTCTTCCCGATGCACATCACCGGCCTCGAGGGGATGTCCCGTCGCATCCACACCTATCCGGCCGAACACGACTGGGCGACGCTCAACCTGCTCTCGACGATCGGCGCCTTCACGATCGGCCTCGGCCTGCTCGTCTTCGCCGTCAACCTGGTCCGCAGCCTCAGCCGCGACCCCGCGCCAGTCGACCCCTGGGGGGTGGGGACGGTCGACGCGGTGGAGAAGGTGCCGGCGCTGGTGCAAACGCGCTACCCGGCCTGGGAACAGCGAGAGGAGGTCGAGAGGGGGACGCCGCTGGTGCCGCCACTGCGGCCACCGACGCCGATGCCGTTCGTCGCCGCCCTCCTCACCGCCTTCAGCGTCATCGGCTTGATCTGGGACCCGCTCCTCGCCGTGCTCGGCGGCGGCCTGGCGCTGGTCGCGATCGTCGCCTGGCTGGCGACGCCGCTCGGCGAGGGAGAACGCCTGCCCGCCCTCGGGGTCCTGGTCGGGCTGGTGCCGGTGGCGGCGGCGACCGCGGCCCTCGTCTCCGCCTGGTGGTTCCTCGCCGCCGTCAACGACGAATGGCCGCTCTCGCCGGTCGAGCCGCGCCCGTGGATCTTCGGCCTCGTCCTCACCCTGCTGATCGGCGTCGCCGCCGCGGGCGCCTGGATCGGCGGCCGGCGGCGGGGGAGGCGGCGGTCGCTGCCCCTCCTCGCCGCGGCACTCGCCGCGGCGCTCTTCGTCGGCGTCCAGGTGCTCGAACTCGGCCTCCTCGACTACGACCAGGCGAACAACGCTTCCGGCTCGATCGACTGGGCGCTCAGCATCAGCTTCGCGCTGCTCGTCGCCGTCTTCGCCGTCGGCGCCCTGCTGGTCGGCACCTCGCAATCCGAGCCCGCGCCGGCGCGCCTCGCCCTCTCGGAGCCGCGGCAGACGGCGGCGGCGGAGGGGCTCTCGCTGCTGGCGGGGCTGCTGGCGCTGGGCTGGCCGCTGGTCGCCCTGACCCTCTATCTGGGGGGGCGGCTGTGATCGTCCGCGGCCGCGAGACTTTCCGCCAACACCCGGCCTGGTTGTTGCTGGCCTTGGTTCCGCCGATCTGGCTCTGGCACCTCTTTGTCAGCTTCTCCCTCACCCAGCTCGCCTGCAACGACGGCTTCCTTACCGGGGAGGTAATCGGGATGCCTGGGGTGAAGCTGGCGATGTTGGCACTGACGCTGCTGGTCGGGGCCTATCTGGCGCTGACGGTCGCCGCCCTCTGGCGCGAACGCGGCGAGGCTGCGCGCTTCACCGCCTTCGTCGGCACTTTGCTGGCGGCCAACGTCGGCGCCTACCTGGTCTGGTCGGTGATCCCGATTTTCGTCGCGGGAACCTGCCGGTGATCAGCCGCGCCCGCTTTCCTCGCCGGCCGACCCATGAAGCTCGCTATCCTCGGTATCAGGAAACCGTCGTCGGGTCTCATCCTCCTCCTCCTTGCGCGCGGCCTACCCCCGAGGAGGGGTTTGCGAAGCGACAAATGAATGAGCAGGGCAACTCAAGGCCGTCGCAGGTTGACGACTCCATGCATTCGATCCGGGCGGAGCTTTCGCGCGAAATGGTCCGCCTCTACAAGGAGCAGTTCGGACGCGGACCGACCAAGGCTCGAACGGATTTCGCCGGGCCCGACCTGGTTATCTGCACCCTCGAGAGCAGCCTCACGCCCGCCGAGGAATCGCTTGCGGCACTGGGGGAGCACCAGCGCCTGCGGGACACCCGGCTCTACTTCCAGTACGCGACTGAGGAGGATTTTCGAGGGGTGGTCGAGCGGGTCGTCGGAAGGAAGGTCAGAGCCTTCGTCAGTGGCATGGACACCAAGGAGGACGTTTCCTTGGAGGCCTTCTATCTGGAATGCGCCGAGCAGCCGGCGGCGGCCCCGCACTAAGCAGGCCAGCGGCCTCCCCAGGGTGGTGTGCTGAGGGACGTTTCGCTTCTTCATCAACGGGGAATGCGTTGGCTATGCGGACGATGGCTTTCACCTGGAGCCTGATTCTGATCGGCGGGATCGTCTACTTCTCGATCATCGGCCTCACCCATCACTGACGGCCATGAAGCGGTTCCTGAAAGAGAACTCGCTGTCACTCTTCTTCCTGGCGATATTCCTGCTCGCGCTCCTCGGCCAGGCGATCTCCGGTCACAACCTCTACAACGAGGAGGCGCTCCAGCACGAAGAGAGCACGATCAGCTTCTGGCGCTACCTCGCCTCCTCGGACTTCGGCCAGGCCGTGATGGAGAACTGGCAGTCCGAGTACCTGCAGTTCGCGCTCTTCGGGGTCGCGACCGTCTGGCTCCTGCAGAAAGGCTCCTCGGAGTCGAAGGAGCTCGACAAGGCGGGGACGGAGTCCGACGAGGAGCAGAAGGTGGGCGAGCACGCCGACGAGGATTCGCCGCGCTGGGCCCGCGTCGGCGGCATCCGCACCGCGATCTACTCGAACAGCCTGATCATCGCGATGGCGCTGGTCTTCTTCGGTACCTGGTTTGCCCAGTCGGTCACCGGCTGGACCGTCTTCAACTCCGAACAGCACGAGCACGGCGACCCCCGCGTCTCCTGGTGGAGCTATGTAGGCAGCTCGGACTTCTGGCAGGCGACCTTCCAGAACTGGCAGTCGGAGTTCCTCGCGGTCGGCTCCTTCGCGATCCTGGTCATCTACCTGCGCCAGCGCGGCTCGCCGGAGTCGAAGCCGGTGGGCGCCCCGATCGGCGATGCGACGGGGCAGGAGGGCTGAGGCGTGCCGGCCGAGGTGCGCCCTTGATCCGGTGCTAGGGCGTGTCGGGCTCCAGGTGGAAGACCTCCACCGAGACGTCGTTATGCGTGTCGATGCTGCTGTTGAAGGCGCGCACCTCGCGGTTCATGATCTTCTCGATGATCGCGATGAACTCGTCCTTGGTCGCGTGCTGGAAATACAGCCGCGTGTCGCGCAGGCGCTGGTGCTCCCCCATCTCCGCAAGCCGTCTCTCGGCCGGCGTGAAGCTGTCTTCGAGAGTGCAGATGACTATGTCCGGGCCGGCGAACTCGGTTCTTGCCTTGGTCGGACCGCGTCCGAACTGCTCCTTGTAGAGCCGGACCATCTCACGAGATATCTCTGCGCGGACAGAGCTCTGGTGGTCGGCGGTCTCTGCTGACTCCGGTATAGGTGCGGTGTCCAACTTGCCTTCGAATCCCCTCCTCGGAATGGATGAAACCGCACGGGGGCAGAGGAGGCTGAGGCCAGATGTGCGGGTAGCTTTTAGAACACGACGCCGGTCTCGCCGGCAAGTCCGGGCGGCCCCGGTTCGCCTGTATGAAGGACGAACCTGTGCGGCCCCGGACAAAAAATGTCGCGTTTCGATTGCGTCGTGTCGACGAGATGCCGCCGTCCCGCTGCTACCTCAACACATGCCCAAGGTAGCAGTCTGTCGGCATCTTCATGAGCGAGGCGCCTGGGTTTTTTTGAACGGCGACGACTCCCGCGGGTAGACGGGAGGGATGAGCGACGGTCGACAGCCGGCGAGTCGCCAGGACGGCGCTTCGGGAGGACTGTGGCGGCAGGCCCTGCGCCTGAGCCTGGAGACCAGGCGGCGGCCCTGGGATCCCGCCGGGATAGAGACTCGCTGGACGTCGGGGCCAGAGGGCGGCGCCTTCCGTGTCCGCGTCACCCACCCGGCCGAGACCACGGACAGGGCGGTCGTGCTGATCCACGGAGTGACCGTCTCCGGCCGCTACCTAGCTCCCCTAGGGGCGGCGCTGTCTCGCGATTTCGCCGTCGCGATCCCCGACCTGCCCGGTTATGGGCTGAGCCGGGGGACCGAGTGCGGCCAGACGCTCGCCGAGCTCGCCGACGCCGCGGTGGCAAGCGCCGCCGCCATCGGCGCCGATCGTGTCTCGCTCGTCGGCAACAGCTTCGGCGCCCAAGTCGCAATCGAGGCGGCTGTCCGCCATCCCGAAACAGTCGAGCGGATCGCCCTGATCGGGCCGACCACCGACCCCCGTGCCCGCTCCCTGCCGCGGCAATACCTGCGGTGGCAGCGCTGCGGCCCCCACGAGCACCCCTCCGTGTTCCCGGTCATGGCTCGCGACCTGCTCGACGTCGGCCCCTTCCACGCCGCCCACCTTCTCGCCGTCATGCTCCACGACCGCCCCGAGGACAAGCTCCCCGCCGTCCGACAGCCCGCTCTCGTCCTCCGCGGCGAGCATGACCACGTGGCCCCTGCCGATTGGGCTCGACAGGTGGCCCGTCTGCTCCCTGACGGCCGCATGGCGGAGATCCCCTCCCAGGGTCACATGCCCCACTGGTCCAACGCAGCAGCGGTGGCTTCGGCCCTGCGCGCCTTTCTCTCGTAGCCGGAGCAGGGGAAGCGTTACGGGCGCGGCCGCCCTGGCGGAGCGCAGGCGAGCCTGGCTACACGGGAGGAGATAACGACGATTTGGTTGTGGACTTCGTCACCTCGGCGCCAGATTATGCGCGAGGGCAGGGTCCGTCCGAAGGGGAGATCGAGGAGCATCAGGTTCTGGGTAACCGGGGCCACCTCTCGCCGTCCGTCTTCCATCACCACCCGGACCTTGCGTATGCCGTCGGGAAAGAGCCCGGCCATCTGCATCGTCCGCGGCGGAAGGCTCGGAGGGCAGAAGCTGATGTTGGCCGCGTTCCCCTTCTCCACAGTGGCGCGCGGCCAGCAGTTCGAGGCCGCCCCCCTCGTGTCAGTGAGACAGATGAACCGGCGACCGGGAATGACGTATATCTGGCTGAAGGGGCCGCCGTAGGCCAGCCTCGATGCGCCCGGGTCGAGGCCCCAGCGTCGGATGGCTTCCGACGGCGGAACCAGGCGTGCTGGCAGGCGGTCCCGAGAGCTCCTCTGGCGGCGGAAGAGGACGAAGTCCCTTCGCAGGCGTTTCATCACCGGCTGCGCGCTCCTATCGACCGAGGCACTCGCGCCGGACTCGGCGACCCCCGCCGCGGCAGGGCCGTCGCTTCCGCAGCCAAGCAGGGCGGCAGTGGCCACGACCAGGGTCGTGGCCACTGCCGCGGAGAGCAGAGCCCGCGGCTCCGAGATTCGGCGCATGGCCGTCGGCAAGGCTGCCGCTCTCAGGATGGGATGCTCAGGGTGAGTACCAGTAACCGTTAACGGTGTGCGAGTTCACGTTGCTCCCGTTCTGCACATAGGGAGTCAGGCTATGGCCGAAGTAGGCGCTCGCGTTGTTCGCGGTTCCGGTCACGTCCTGGGCACACGAAGCCGAGACGTATTTGCCCAGCGTGTTGTCGTATACCCGCTGACACACCCAAAGGTGCGAGCTCGGCGCACCCGGGTACTGGGCTACATTCCCCTGCAGGTTGGTATGGGCACCGCCCGAGCAGAGACCTTCAGGCGGGAGCAGGCCCCCACAGTAGGGATTAGGAGTGGCCGCCTGCGCGCTACCGAGGTTGATCGAGAAGAGGGCGATGAGAAGCGCCGCGGGAAGCAGCACGACCAGCGCCTTTCGCCTTTTTGGTTTTTGTGACATTGAAAACACCTGTTCCTTTCACAGTCATTCGATTTTGTTACCAGCCATGGCTTACGAAGCTGACAGTAAGGTTGATTTGATGGGCGGTCTACGGTTAGGTACAAAGTTGACGCAAAGCCATGTCCGCACGGGTCTGTTTAGATCGCGGTATGGGGACCAAGCCCGTAGCTCGCGTGCGACTCCTCGACGCGATCGTCGCCGTGGCTGGCCGCTACGGCTACAGCGGCACCACCGTCGCCAGGGTGATCCGCGAGGCGGGGCTCTCGCGGGCGACCTTCTACGAGCACTTCCCCGACCGGCCTGCCTGCTTCCTGGAGGCCTACCGCCGCCTCGTCGAGCGGATCGACGTCTACCTGGCGGGGGCGGAGGGTCGCCCGGCCGCCGAGCTGCTCAGCGATGCCCTCATTTGGGCCGCGCGCGACCCCTCGGCAACCCGTGTGCTGCTGATCGAGACGCTCGGCGGCCCCGCCCCGGTGCGCGCCCAGCGTGCTGAGGACCTGTCGCGGACGTCGCTGCGGTTGAGGCGGCTGGTCGGAGCAGAGGGGACCCCGCTGACCGAGCGAGCCTTGGTCGGCGGGCTCTCCGGGGTGATCGCGATCCGCGTGTTTCGCGGCGAAACGAGCGGATTGGCTCCTCTGCGCGACGACCTCGTCGCCTGGATCGAGTCCTACCGGCTTCCGCCCGGCGCCGGGGAGTCACCGCCGGACTGGACCGCGCTCGGTTCGGCGCTCAAGCTTGAGCCCGGGCTGCCGCCTCCGCTGCGGAGCGTGCTGGAGGAGGGCCGGCTGCCCCGCGGGCGCGGCGCCCTGCCTCCTTCTGCGGTCGCGGAGCGCCAGCGGCTTCGCATGCTCGCCGCGGTCGCGCAGCTCTGCCGCGAGCGCGGCTACTCGTCGTTCAACGTCGCCGACCTAGTCTCGACGGCGGGCGTCACCCGCGAGGCGTTCTACAAACAGTTTCGCGGCAAGCAGGACGCGCTTCTGGCAGCGCAGGCGCTCGGGCTCGAGCAGAGCGTTTCCTTCACCGCAGGCCGCTTCTTCAACGCTGACGTCTGGCCGGAGCGGGTCTGGAACGGGCTGCGCGCCACCCTCTCCTATATCTCTCGCCAGCCTGATCTCGTCTACGTCGACCTCGTCGAGAGCTTCGCCGCCGGCGCCGGCGCCCTCCGCCGTTCCTTCGAGAACCGGATGGCCTACACGCTGTTCCTGGAGGACGGCTTCCGCCAAAACGCGGTCGCGGAAGTTAGGCCGCGGATTTTCGCCGAGGCGATCGCCGGCGCGATCCACGAGCTCTTCCGCAGCGAGACCGAGGCGGGCCGCAGCGAGCTGATGCTGGCGCAGCTGCCGCAGGCCACTTACCTCTGCCTTGCTCCCTTCCTCGGCCCGGCCGAGGCGATTGAGTTCGTGCGCGCCAAAGTCCGCGAGGATCAGGCGGGCCGGTAGGGGCTGAGCAGCGCCCGCACGCTCGCCGAGATCTCCGGCGTCAGGCTGAAGCGGGTCGCCGGGCGGCCCGGGGTGTAGCCATCGCTTGTGCCTTCCACTGCGGCGACGAGGCCAACTGCGACGAGGGCCTCCAGGTGCCGGCGGACCGTGGGCTTGCTTGCCTCGCAGCATTCGTTCAGCTCCGCGGCAGTGGCCTCCTCGACCTCCGTCAGCCGGCGGATCAGCTCGAGCCGCACCGGATCGGCGATGCCGACGATCACCCCAGGTGGCGCAGAAAAAACGCTGGTAGTTTTTTTGAAGCCCTGGGGGCTGCGCTCCGGCTCTCTGCCGTGCCGTTCCGATCCGTGGCCGTGGTCCATGGGAAAGCAAGGTAAACCAATCTAAGGCCGACAATGTACTTAATTAGACAAAAGTAGACATAGCCAGTCTTTTTAAAACTCCTTCCTATTTCCCGAAGACCGATCGTTAATCGATACACCGTAGCGTTCTAGAGATACGATGAAGCGGCTTTGGAAGCCGGTTTGCCGCGCTCGCGGTCCGGTCGGCGCCGGACTACGGTTGAAGCGTGCAGGATTCGAAGCCCTCGGGAGAACAGGCGAAGAAACGGCGGCGATTGTCACCCGAGGCCATCACCGAGGCGGCGATCCGGCTGGCCGACGCCGAGGGCCTGGAGGCGGTTTCGATCAGGCGCGTCGCCGCCGAGCTCGACGCCCGGGCGATGAGCCTTTACGACCATTTCGCCAGCAAGCGGGACCTGCTCGTCTCGATGCATGACGCGGCAGTGGGGGAGATGCTGGTCTCCCAGCCCCTGCCGGAAGACTGGCGAGCGGCGGTCGCGGTCTCCGCGCGATCGATGTTCGCCGCATACGCCCGCCATCCCTGGGCGATCTTCGTCACCGTCGAAAGGCCCGACCCCGGGCCCAACTCGGTCAAGGTCGCCAAGCAGATGGCGCGGGGGCTGGCGACCGTCCCCCTCGAGCACGGCGACGTCTGGCAGGTACAGGGGATCGTCAACGACTACGTCCTCGGCTACTCGTTCCGAACCGTTGGCACCGTGAATCCGGAGGACATGGAGGCGGCAATCGCCGCTTCCGACGTGGTCGAGTTCCCTGAGCTGGCCGCCCTCGCCGACAACCTCCGCGCCCGCCCCTCAATCGAGCGCTTCGAGCTCGGCCTCCAGACCGTCCTCGACGGCGTCGAACGGCGCTTCGGTTTGGGGGATTTGAGAGGTAGTAGCTAGGTGTAGTTCCTAACAACGTTGTTCATCCGGGCCTCCTTGAAGGCTGGGGGTGTCGAAGCCACCCAGCAACAAGGAGGACACCGGATGAGGATCCACGCTAACGCCCGCACCTGCCCGAACAGCCGCAGGCTCCTGGT
>DATFOB010000019.1:0-16206 GCA_035266025.1 Solirubrobacterales bacterium | reverse complement strand
CGATCATCGTCCTCTCCGAAGGCCGCCTGCTGAACCTCGGCAACGCCACCGGCCACCCGAGCTTCGTGATGTCGAACTCGTTCACCAACCAGGTGATAGCCCAGATCGACCTCTTCGGCCACCGCGACGACAAATACGGGGGCGAGTCGGCGGTCTACGTGCTGCCCAAGCACCTCGACGAGAAGGTCGCCCGCCTGCACCTGGCCGCGCTCGGCGTCGACCTCACGGAGCTGACGCCGGAGCAGTCGGCCTACCTCGGCATTCCGGTCGAGGGCCCCTTCAAGTCAGACCACTACCGCTACTAATCCACCCGCGCCGGGATTTAACCTCGGCACGATGGATCCCCGGATCTGGATCTCCTCCAGCGGTGAGGCGCCGCACTCCGTTGCCCTGACGGCGGAGCGGACCGTGGTCGGGCGCTCGCCCGAGGCTGACGTCGTCCTCGAGGACGAGGCGGTCTCCTGGAACCACCTCGAAGTCGAGCGCCGCGGCGACGTCCTGATGGCGACCGACCTCGACAGCCGCAACGGCACCGCGCTGAACGGCGAGCCGCTGGACCGGCCGCGGCGCCTGCGCGACGGCGACACCCTGATCGTCGGCGGCTACCGGCTGGAAGTGAAGACGGGATCGGTGACCCCGGTCGGCGCGACGGTAGCCGCCAGCGAGCCCGCGGTGGCGCTGAACGAGGAGGAGCGGGCGACCGCCGCCGCCCTCGTCGCCCCGTACCGCAGCGAGGGCGCCTTCGCCGGCCGCCCCGCCACCCGCGCCGAGATCGCCGCCGATCTCCACGTCTCCGAGCGCACCGCCCAGCGCCGCCTCGACGCCCTCGCCGTCAAACTCGACGTCCCCGGCGAAGCCGGCCGCGACCGCCCAAGGCAGATCGCGGCGCGCGTGATCGAACTGGGCCTCGACCGGCCTCGCTGAAAGACGTTCGAAAGGTCATTCGGTAGGGAGGGAGGGGTGTCCCCTGACCTCCCCTGGGTTCCTCGCCGGACGCGCACCATCTCTCATGACTGGATAGGGCGAGGAACATGACGCCGGTCGGCCAGGGGACACCCCTCCCTCCTTGCGACAGTCCCTGAAGATTCGCTTTTCATCGAGTCCGCGAGAACACATCTTGAGGGTGCTTTCTCGCGGACTCGCGGTAGGGCCGAAGCAGGGCCGCTGTCGCGGAGGGTGTCGGTGGGAGTCCCTGGGTACTTGGCATGGAGCCGAGCCAATGCGGTTAGAGGCGCCAGCCAACAGCAGGCAATTCACTCGGCGGAGGTGCTCCCAGGGACCCCCACCGACACCCTCCCCACCTGACCCGCACCGAGCCACTACCGGCCCGGTCGGTGCAGCAGCTGTCGTTGGCCGGCACGGCTCCGGAACCGAGCATGGGTGCATCGACTCACTCACTTGCTCGGAAAGGAGCACCTGATGTTCAAGAAGACCCTGATCGCACTATCCGCGCTGCTCGCCCTCGTTCTGCCTGCAGCGGCCTCGGCGGCGTCCAACACGGGCGCGGTCGTCTTCTCGAAATCCTCGAAAGTCGGGGACGAGCTCAAAGGCGGGCTCTTCGCCGTCAAAGAGGGCCGGCTGAACCAGCTGACTGAAGATCCGACCGACACCGAACCGAACTTCTCGCCGGACGGGCGGACGATCGCCTTCGCCCGCGGCGGCGACATCTACTCGGTGCGGCCCGACGGCTCCGGCCAACGGCAGCTGACCAGCGGCCCCGAGGTTGACTCGCTGCCGAAGATCAGCCCCAACGGCAAGTACGTCGTCTTCGAGCGACGCGGCGCCTTGGGCGGGGCCTCGAGCCTCTACACCGTCGGCGCCACCGGCGGCGGGCTGAGAGCCCTGACCAGCGGCGGCGACGATCGCGAAGCGGCCTTTGCCCCCGACGGCAAAGCGATCGTCTTCGTCCGCGCCACCGCGCTGAAAGGCGATGCCAACGACGACGTCTACTCGATCCGCCCGACCGGCTCCGGCCTCACCCGGCTGACCAAAACCGGGACGGTTGACGAGTTCGCGCCGCGCTTCTTCGCCGCCGGCGTCATCTACAGCCGCGGCGAGAGCAGCCCGGGCCCGGCCGCCTACGCCGACATCTACACGATGCGCCTCAACGGCACCCAAGTCAAAGAGCAGGTCCGCGGCGTCGGCTCCGCCTACGTCGAAGACGTCTCGCCGAACGGCAAGATCCTGATCTTCCGCCGCGCTCAGGGCCTCTGGGTGAAGAAGATCGGCCCGACCAAAGCGCGCAAGCTGAGCGAGTTGCCCGACCAGTCGGATACGACCTCGGTCTTCTCGTCCGATGGCAAACGCGTCGCCGCATTCGTCACGGTCGAAGAGCAGCAGCAGCTCGTTTCGATCAACGTCGAAACCCGGCGCCAGACCCAGCTCGCCTCCGGGCACAACTTCGACGAAGGCGAAGGCACCGTCCTCGGCCCGGTGATCGACTGGCAGCCGGTGCCGCAGCGCCGCTAAGCCGTTCACCTGTTCCTTTTCCGTGTCAGACAACGAAAAGGAACAGGTCGGGGTGCTATCCGTCCCCCATCCGGCTATATAAGTGCCGGGTGGGGGATTTTTCTCTTGGCTCAGAGGTGGCCGGCTACCGGATTGAAGAGCAGATCGCGCGCGGCGGCATGGGCGTCGTCTACCGCGCCACCCACCTCGGCCTCGAGCGGCCGGTGGCGCTGAAGGTGATTGCCCGCGAGCTCGTCGACCGGCCCGGTTTCCGAGAACGCTTTCTCCGTGAGAGCCGGCTGGCGGCGCGGCTCGAGCACCCGGCAGTAGTGCCGGTCTACGACTCGCGCGAGGTCGAGGGCGAGCTGATCGTCGCGATGCGCCTTGTCAAAGGCGGCGACCTGCGGCGGCTGATCGACCGCGACGGCCCGCTGCCGCCGCAGCGGGCGATCAACCTCCTCGCCCAGGTCGCCGACGCCCTCGACGCCGCCCACACGGCGGGGATCGTCCACCGCGACGTCAAGCCGCACAACATCCTCATCGAAGGCGACCGCGCCTACCTCTCGGACTTCGGCCTCGCCAAAGCCGTCGACGAGAGCGGCGCCGCCTCGGGCGCCTCGGTCGTCGGCACCGCCCAGTACATGTCGCCGGAGCAGTGGCGCGGCGACTCGATCGGCCCCGCCGCCGACGTCTACTCGCTCGGCTGCGTCCTCTACGAGGCGCTGACCGGGATCGCTCCCTTCGGGCGGGCTGAAGCCGAATCCGATCCGCAGATGCCGCACGAGGTGGAGACGGTAATCCGCCGCGCCGTTGCCAAAGAGCCGGAGGAGCGCTACGCCACCGCCACCGCCCTGATCGCCGCCGCCCGCGCCGCCGAGGGCTCGGAGGTCCGTCCGACCGCCGTCCTCTCCCACGACCACAGCGAGCGAACCACCGTCCCCAACCGCTCGCAGAGCTTCTTCAGGCGCCTGGGAGGGAGGGCGACCACCTGGCTCGTCGGCGGGGTGTTGATCGTCGTCGCGGCGATGGTCGCCGCCGTCCTCTTCCTGCTGCTGGGCAGCGACGGCCCGGAGGTCTCCGACCCGGTCAAGGTCGGGACGCCGCCGCTGCGGATCGCCGCCGGGGCGAAGACGGTCTGGGTGACGAGCGAAAAGGACGGGACGCTGACCAAGCTCGACCCGGAGACTGGCGACATCCTCGGCAAGCCGCACAGGCTCGGCGCCGGCATCTCCGGCGTGGCGATCGGCAGCAACTGGACCTGGGCGACGAACTCTCAGACGGGGAAGCTGCTCCGGCTCGACCCCAAGAGCGGCCGCGTCCTCAAGGCGATCGACCTGCCAGGCGAACCCGGCCCACTCGCTCTCGGCGGCGGCCGCGTCTGGGTAGCCGACGAGGGCGGCAAGGGGATCACCGCGGTCAACGCCGAAGCCGGCGAGGTCTACAAGCAGGGCCTACCGCCGCAGGCGCAGAAGCTGCGCCTCGCCTGGGGGGCACAAGGCCTCTGGGTGACGGTCGCCGAAGCGAACGCGCTCCGCCGCGTCGACCCTCGAACCCTCCTCGCCGAAGATCCGATCCGGGTCGGCCCCGGCCCCGCCGGGGTCACCATTGCCGGCGGCTTCGTCTGGGTTGCCGCCAGCCGGCAGGGCGCCGTGACCAAAGCCGACCCCTCGCTGCGCGTGGTTGTCGACTCGATCGACGTCGAGGGCCATCCCGGCGGGATCGATGGCGGCACCAGCGCCGTCTGGGTCGCCGACCGCGAAGCCGACGCGGTGCGGAAGATCGACCTCGAGAGCGGCGAGGTCGAGGGCGCCCCGATCGAGGTCGGTCCCGAACCAGGCGCCGTCGCCGTCGGCGGCGACGCAGTCTGGGTCGCAAATAACGGAGACGGCACCGTCACCCGGATCGAGCCTTAGTTCCGGCGCTGGTAACCCTCCAGCGCGTACGGGTTGAGAAACTGACGACCCCAGAAGCTAGCTCGCTCGACCTCGGTTAGGCCGGCAAGGTCACAGACCTCGTCCCAGTGCCCTTCGATCGTTTCGAGCTGGTTTTCGACGATTTCCTGTGCCTCCGCTTCGGACAGCAAGTAAGGGGAGGCACGCTCAACGCAACCGGCGACCTGGCTCATGCGCCACCCGTCCCGGCCGATGGCCATTAGCTGCGCCGTCTCGCCGCCGCTGCGTAACTGCGGGCAGATGTCGTAGGCGGGCGTGAGAATGAGGGCTTCCCCGTCCCAGAAGGCAGCATGGTTGCGGGCATGGTCGTCATTGTTGCTGCAGAGGATGTTGAAGACGATTCTCGAGAAGAGCTCCCGAAGGGTCTTGGTCGATTCGGTGAAGCGAGCCCGCACCAGGTCGGCGAAGTCGGCATAGCTCGCATAGCGAGCGCCCGCCTCGTCCAGCTCGAGCAACGTTAGTGCCGATATCAGGGCGCGGCGCCGGCCTTCCCCTGGGCGGTCGAAGCGCGTGACCAGGAGGGCGTCACGGCCATGGGCCTTCGTCAGTTGCACCGATGCGGCGTCGATTCCGGCCCGCCGCGCCAGCTCCATTGCCACGAACTCCCCCTTGACGACCGGGAAGGTGTCGGTGGTGGAACTGAACTTGGCAATCAGCTTTCTTCCGCCGTCGTCAATCAAGGCCTTGGGTCGGGCACCTCCCACCGAGCTGCCGTGCAGCAGCGCCTGGTCGAGTTCGGGCGACACGGGAAGGCCCTGCTCGACACGTTCGGCTGATTCCGCCAACTCGTCGAGGTCGGCGTGATCCATTCCGCGAGGGAGGTACTCGTCGGGGGACGCCTGGAAGTCGAGGGCACCGATGCGGTCGGATCCGGACCGAAGCAGATAGGTGAGCGGGCCGAACTCGGTGGTTTCGGCATCCGGCCGACCGGTCAGGCCGTAGAGGATGACCCGCTGACCCCAGGCATCCGGCGCCGCATCGGCGATGCAGCCGGGGATCTCCCCCACGAGTGCGGAGATCGGGCCGCGTTTGAGCGGCAGCTCCGGCAGGTAGAGAGGAATCGCGTCTTCACGCTCGAGATAGCTCTGGCCGTAGGTGAAGGTGACGGCGGGGCCGACCGGATCGAGCCGTCCCGCAATCACCGGCTCGACGGCGCCGGGCAGCCAGACCCAGACAAAGGCCACCTTCGGCTCAGAAGTCATCGTCGATCTCGCGTGGCTTGCGGGCTCGGCTCGGCAGAACCGCGAGCCTGTCCGCCGCCCGTCCCAGCTCAGTCGTGAGGCGCGAGCGCTCCTCGTAGAAGAGGGGCACGCCGGTCAGCGTCGCAGCCTCGAAGCTGACGCCAAGGCCGACGCTCAGATCGCCACGCTCGATCTTGCGCAGGGTGACGACACTGACCCCGACCCGTTCGGCCAGCTCCTGAATAGTCCAGCGGCGTTCGAGACGCCCGATCCGGATCTGGGTGCCAAGGAGCTCCGCCGCCTCGACGGTGCGTGGGGAGTAGTTGGCGGCATTCTTCATCAATTCGAAAGAATAGTATCAGTTAAATACCGATACAGAAAGAATAGTTTCGCCGAGTCTAGCCCCTAGCGTTCTTGGCGAGGCCCCCTTCGCGGTCTATAGCTGACGGGTGCGGATTTGACGGTGCGTTGCGGCTAGGATCGACCACCTATGACCCAGGACATCGATCAGCTCGCAATCAACACGATCCGCACCCTCTCGATGGACGCCGTCCAGAAGGCGAACTCCGGGCACCCGGGGACGCCGATGTCGCTGGCGCCCGTCGCCTACGAGCTCTGGCAGAACCACCTGCGCTACGACCCGGCCAACCCGGTCTGGCCGAACCGCGACCGCTTCGTGCTCTCCGCGGGCCACGCCTCGATGCTCCTCTACTCGATGCTCTTCCTCGCCGGCGTCCGCAAGGTCGACGAGGACTACAACGTCACCGACGAGCCGGCCTGCGGCCTCGACGAGATCGAAAACTTCCGCCAGCTTCACTCGCGCACGCCTGGCCACCCCGAGTACCGCTGGACGACCGGCGTCGAGACCACGACCGGCCCGCTCGGCCAGGGCGTCGGCACCTCGGTCGGGATGGCGATGGCTTCGAAATGGCTGGGCGCGACCTACGGCGCCGACCTCTTCGACTTCGACACCTACGCGGTCGCCGGCGATGGATGCCTGCAGGAGGGGATCTCCCACGAAGCCGCCTCCCTCGCCGGCCACCTGAAGCTGGACAACCTCTGCTGGATCTTCGACAACAACCACATCTCGATCGACGGCGATACCGCGCTGGCTTTCAGCGACGACGTGCTCAGCCGCTTCGAGGGCTACGGCTGGAACGTGATCCGGGTCGGCGACGCCAATGACACCGGCTTGCTGGGCAAAGCCTTCAACGAGTTCAAGGCCGAGACCGGCCGCCCGACCCTGATCGTCGTCGACAGCCACATCGGCTGGGGCTCGCCGAACAAGCAGGACACCGAGTCCGCCCACGGCGAACCGCTCGGCGAAGAGGAGATCGAACTGACCAAGGAGGCCTACGGCTGGCCGAAGGACGCCAAGTTCCTCGTCCCCGACGGCGTCCGCGAGCGCTTCGACGAGGTGATCGGCAAGCGCGGCGCCGAATTGAGCCAGGCCTGGGAGGAGAAGCTGGATGCCTCCGAGCACGCCGCCGAGCTGGAGATGCTGCAGCACCGCGGCCTCCCCGACGGCTGGGACACCGACCTGCCGAGCTTCGAGGCCGACGAAGAGAAGGGGCTGGCGACCCGCAAGGCCTCGAACAAGGTCCAGAACGCGATCGCCGAGCGGGTGCCATGGCTGATCGCCGGCTCCTGCGACCTCACCGACTCGACCTCGGTCCGCCTCAGCGACGCCGACCAGTACGAGCCGGGCAGCTTCGACGGCCGCCAGGTCCACTTCGGGATCCGCGAACACGCTGCCGCCGCGGCCTGCAACGGGATGTCGACGGCGAAGCTGCGCCCGCTCTGGTCGACCTACCTCACCTTCTCCGACTACGGCCGCGCCGGGATCCGGCTCTCGGCGCTGATGGAGCTGCCGGTCGTCCACCTCTTCACCCACGACTCGATCGGGCTGGGAGAGGACGGGCCGACCCACCAGCCGATCGAGCAGCTGATGGCGCTGCGGGCGATGCCCCACCTCGACGTGATCCGCCCCGCCGACGCCAACGAGGTGACCGAGGCCTGGAAGATCGCCCTCGACCGCACCCACTGCCCCGTAGCGATGGTGATGACCCGCCAGACCGTGCCGGTCTTCGACCGCTCCAGGTACGCCTCCGCCGAGGGGGTGCAGCGTGGCGGCTACGTCCTCGCCGACCCCGAGGACGGCGACCCGGAGCTGATTCTGATCGCCACCGGCAGTGAGGTCCAGCTCGCCCTAGGCGCCCACGAGCGGCTCGCCGCCGACGGCATCCGCAGCCGCGTCGTCAGCCTTCCCTGCTGGGAGATCTTCGAGAAGCAGGACCAGTCCTACCGCGACGAGGTGTTGCCGCCGGACATCGTCGCCCGCGTCTCGATCGAGGAGGGCTCGACCCTCGGCTGGGAGCGCTACGTCGGTACGGAGGGCGCGATCATGGGTATGAGTACCTTTGGACAGTCGGCTCCGTTCGCGGACGTCGAGGCCGAGTTCGGGTTCACCGTCGACAACGCCACCAAGGTGGCGCGCGAGGTCGCCGAGCGGGCGGCCAAATCAACGACTTAGGAGGCTCGAGATGAAGCCGACGCAGCGCCTGCATGAACTGGGCCAGAGCCTCTGGCTGGACAACATCACCCGGCCGATGCTGCGCGACGGGGTGCTGGAGGGCTATATCCGCGACCTCTCGGTCACCGGGCTGACCTCCAACCCCTCGATCTTCGACAAGGCGATCGGCGCCGGCGACGCCTACGACGAGCAGATCGCCGAGGAGGCCCCGAAAGCCGCTGCCGGGGGAGGGGTCGGAGCCACCGAGACCGAGAAGATCTTCTTCGAGCTGGCGCTGGCGGATTTGCGCGACGCCGCAACCCTCTTCGCCGACGTTCACCGCCGCACTGCCGGAGTCGACGGCTTCGTCAGCTTGGAGGTCTCGCCGCTGATCGCCGACGACGCCGCGGCGACGATCGAGGAGGCGAAGGCGCTCCACGCCAAGGGCGAGCGCGACAACCTCTACATCAAGATCCCGGGCACCCAGGCGGGGCGGGAGGCGATCGAGGAGTCGATCTTCGCCGGCATCCCGATCAACGTCACCCTGCTTTTCGACGACAAGCAGTACCTCGGTGCCGCCGACGCCTACATGCGCGGGATCGAGCGCCGGATCGAAGCCGGGCTGGACCCGAACGTTCCCTCCGTCGCCTCGCTCTTCATCAGCCGCTGGGACGTCGCCGTCGGCAAAGAGGTGCCCGAGAACCTCGTCAACCGGCTCGGGATCGCGGTCGGCGGCCGCGCCTTCCGCGCTTACAACGAGCTGCTGGATTCCGACCGGATGCGGCGCCTGATGAACGAGGGCGCGCGGCCGCAGCGGCTGCTCTGGGCCAGCACCGGGACCAAGGACCCCGACGCCGCCGACACCCTCTACATCGAGGCCTTCGCCTCGCCGCTGACGGTCAACACGATGCCCGAGCCGACCCTCCACGCCTTCGCCGACCACGGCCAGGTGACCGACCTCTTCCCCAAGGACGGCGGCAACGCCGAGCAGGTCCTCGCCGAGTTCGTCGAGGCCGGTGTCGACGTCGCCGCTCTCGCGGCGCGCCTCCAGGAGGAGGGCAAAGAGAGCTTCAACAAGGCCTGGAACGAGATGCTGGAGACGATCGAGTCGAAGAGCGGGGTCAAGGCCGGGTGACCTGTTCCTTTTCCGGGTCCAGTACGGATAAGGAACAGGTATGAGTGCGCTGCGACAGGCGCGGACCTGGTCTCAGCTCCAGTCGCATTTCGAGCGGATCCGTGACACCCATCTGCGCGAGCTCTTCAGCGCCGACCCCGAGCGTGGCGAGCGGCTGGTCGCCGAGGGCGCTGGTCTTTACCTCGACTTCTCGAAGAACCGGATCACTGACGAGACGCTGATGCTGCTCGGCGGCCTGGCGCATCAGCGCGGGGTCTTCGACCGGCGCGAGGCGATGTTCGCCGGCGAGCACATCAACGTCTCCGAGAACCGCGCCGTCCTCCACGTGGCGCTGCGGATGCCGCGCGAGCGCTCGCTCCTCGTCGACGGGGTCGACGTCGTCAAGCAGGTGCACGAGACGCTCGACCGGATGGCCGCCTTCTGCGAGCGGGTCCGCTCGGGCGAGTGGCGCGGCCACACCGGCAAGCCGATCCGAGCCGTCGTCAACATCGGCATCGGCGGCTCTGACCTCGGGCCCGTGATGGCCTACGAGGCGCTCAAGCACTACTCCAAGCGCGAGCTGACCTGCCGCTTCGTCTCCAACGTCGACGGCACCGACTTCGCCGAGAAGACGCGCGACCTCGACCCCGAGACCACCCTCTTCGTGATCTCCTCGAAGACCTTCACGACGCTGGAGACGATGACCAACGCGCGCACGGCCCGCGAATGGTCGCTGGCCGGCCTTGGGGACGACGAGGCCGCCGTCGCAAAGCACTTCGTCGCGGTCTCGACCAACGCCGAGGAGGTCTCGAAGTTCGGGATCGACACCGAGAACATGTTCGGCTTCTGGGAGTGGGTCGGCGGCCGTTACTCGATGGACTCGGCGATCGGGCTCTCGACGATGCTGGCGATCGGGCCTGCCCGCTTCGAGCAGATGCTGGCCGGGTTCCACGCGATGGACGAGCACTTCCGCGAGGCGCCGACGGCTGAGAACCTGCCGCTGATCATGGGCCTGCTGGCAGTCTGGTACGCCGACTTTTTCGGCGCCGAGACCCAGGCGGTCCTCCCCTACGACCAATACCTGCACCGTTTCCCCGCCTACCTGCAGCAGCTGACGATGGAGTCCAACGGCAAGCACGTCACCCTTGACGGGGCCCACGTCGACTACGAGACCGGCGCCGTCTACTGGGGCGAGCCGGGGACCAACGGCCAGCACAGCTTCTACCAGCTGATCCACCAGGGGACGCGGCTGATCCCCTGCGACTTCATCGGCTTCGCCAACTCGTTGAACCCGCTCGGCCACCACCACGACATCCTGATGTCGAACGTCTTCGCCCAGGGCGAAGCGCTCGCCTTCGGCAAAACGCCGGAGCAGGTGCGGGCGGAGGGGACGCCGGAGGAGGTCGTGCCGCACCGGGTGATGGAGGGCAACCGCCCCTCGAACACGATCCTCGCCGAGCGCCTGACGCCGCAGACCCTGGGCTCGCTGATCGCCCTCTACGAGCACAGCGTCTTCACCCAAGGGGCGATCTGGGGGATCGACTCCTTCGACCAGTGGGGGGTCGAGCTGGGCAAGGTCCTGGCGAAAGAGATCATCCCCGAGCTCGAGTCCGGCTCCGAGCCGGAGCTGCGCCACGACAGCTCCACCAACGCGCTGATTCGGCGCTACCGCGGCCAGCGCCAGGCGTGACCAATTCCCTCTGACAGCGCCCGCCGCCGGCGCTAGCCTCAGCCCATGCCACTGCTCGACCTGCTGCCGCTGGCGGCGTCGGAGTCGAACCTGCTTGCCGCCCGCGAGCAGATGGCCTTCACCCTCGCGTTCCACATCGTTCTCTCCTGCATCGGGGTGGCGCTGCCGGCGACGATGATGGTCGCCAACTACGTCGGCCTCAAGAAGGGGGACGAGCACGCGCTGGAGCTGGCGAAACGCTGGTCGAAGGCGATGGCGGTCACCTTCGCCGTCGGCGCCGTCACCGGCACCGTCCTCAGCTTCGAGTTCGGCTTGCTCTGGCCCGAGTTCATGGACCGTTTCGGGGCGGCCTTCGGGGTTGCCTTCGCGATCGAGGGCATCTTCTTCTTCGTCGAGGCGATCTTCCTCGCCGTCTACATCTACGGCTGGAAGCGACTGGCGCCCTGGGCGCACTTCTGGTCGGGGGTGCCGATGGTGATCACCGGGATCGGCGGCGCCTTCTCGGTCGTCGCCGCTAACGCCTGGATGAACCAGCCGCAGGGTTTCACCCTCAACGCCGCCGGCGAGGTTGTCGACGTCGAGCCGCTGAAGGTCCTCTTCAACCCGGCGACCGGCTACGAGGTCGCCCACATGGTCCTCGCCGCCTACATGGTCGTCGGCTTCCTCGTCGCCTCGATCTATGCGGTCGGGATGCTGAAGGGCCGCCGCGACCGCCTGCACCGGCTCGGTCTGGTGATTCCGCTGACGATCGCCTGCATCGCGACGCCGGTCCAGCTCTTCGTCGGCGACACCGCGGCGCGGGAGATCGCCGCCGACCAGCCGGCCAAGTTCGCGGCGATGGAGTGCATCTACGAGACCGGCCCCGACCAGACCGAGTACTTCGGCGGCATCTGCACCGAGGACGGGGTGAAGGGGGCGATCGGGATCCCCGGTCTGGACTCTTTCCTGGTCGGCTGGAGCACCGACACCAAGGTGATCGGGCTGAACAGCATCCCGGACGACGAAGAGCCGCCGGCGCACACGCTGCTGCACCTCTCCTTCGACGCGATGGTCGGGATCGGCTCGGCCCTGCTCGGCCTCGCGCTCTGGTTCGCCCTCGCCTGGTGGAAACGCCGCGACATCCCGCAGACGCCGTGGTTCCTGCGCGCGGTCTCGGTCTCCGGCGGCGCCGCGATCGTGGCCCTCTGGTGCGGCTGGATCGTCACCGAGGTCGGGCGGCAGCCGTGGATCGTCAACGGCTACATGCGCACCTCCGAAGCGGTGACCGAGGCCGAGGGGATCTGGTTCACCTTCGGCCTGGTGCTGCTCCTCTACGCGGGCCTCGGGACCGGGGCGGTCCTCGTCCTGCGCGGGATGTCCCGCCGCTGGCGCGAGAAGGGCGCCGAAGAGGTGCAGAGCCCTTATGCGCCGCAGGCCGAGGAGGCGTCGTGAGCAAGGCCGACGCCGCGGCGGCGATCCTCTGGGTCGGGGCGACCTTCTACGCGCTCTTCGGCGGGGCAGACTTCGGCGGTGGCTTCTGGGACCTGGTCGCGGGCTGGGACGAGCGGGGGCAGCGCCCGCGCGACGTGATCCAGCGCTCGCTGACCCCCGTTTGGGAGGCGAACCACGTCTGGCTGATCTTCGTCCTCGTCGTCCTCTGGACCGCCTTCCCCTCGGCCTTCAGCGCGATCTTCACGACGCTGTACGTGCCGATTGCGCTGGCGGCCCTGGGGATCGTCCTCCGCGGCGCCGGCTTCGCCTTCCGCAAGTCGATCGTCGGGCTGCGGGAGCGGCGGGCGATGGGCGCGACCTTCGCGATCTCCTCGGTCCTGACGCCGTTCTTCATGGGGACGGTCGTCGGCGCGATCGCCGCCGGCAACGTTCCCGCCGAGGGCAACGGCGATGCCTTCTCGAGCTGGTTGCAGCCGCTGCCGCTGCTGATCGGGGCGATGTTCGTCGCCAGCGGCGCATACCTGGCGGCGGTCTTCCTCGTCGGCGACGCCCGCCGCGGCGACCACGAGATGGAGAGCTACTTCGAGCGCCGCGCACTAGGGGCCGCGGTAGTCGCCGGCGCCCTTGCCATCGCCGGCCTCTTCGCGCTGCACTCCGAAGCGCGCTACGTCTTCGACCGCCTCACCGCCGAGGGGCTGCCGTTGGTCGTCCTCTCGCTCCTCTGCGGCGCCGCCCTCCTCATCGTCCTCGTCCGCGGCGGCCGGCGACCGCTGCGCCCCCTCGCCGCCGGCGCGGTGATCGCGGTGGTTTGGGGCTGGGGCGTCGCCCAGTTCCCCTACCTGCTGCCGACCAGCCTCCGCATCGACCAGGCCGCCGCCCCCGACGCGACGATGACGACCGTCTTCATCGTCTTCGCTGTCGCCGCTGTGGTCGTCCTGCCCTCGCTGGGCCTGCTCTACACGCTGGCGCAGAAAGACCTGCTCGAGAGCGATCACTGAGCCGCCGGTTGACGCGGTTAGGCTGCCGCGCGTGATCAAGGCAGTCCTCTTCGACATCGACGGCACCCTGCTGCACACGGGCGGGGCGGGAGCCGTCGCCTGGCAGCGCGCCTTCCTCGAGCTCTACGAGGTCGAGGCCAACATCGCCGAACACACCCACGCTGGGATGACCGACCCGGAAATCGCCCAGATCGTCTTCCGCGAGGTGCTGGAGCGGCCGGGCTCGGCGACCGAGCGAGCCGAGGCGATCGGGTGCTACCTCGGCCACCTCGCCGACGCCGTCGCCGAATCCGAGGGCTACTTCGTGATCGAGGGGATCGAGGAGCTGCTGCCGCGCCTGGTCACGGAGGGAATCCTGGTCGGGGTCGTCACGGGCAACATCGAGGCCGCCGCCCATATCAAGCTCGCCCGCGGCGACCTCAACCGCTACTTCACCTTCGGCGGCTACGGATCGGACTCGCGCGACCGCACCGAGTTGACCAAGAAGGCCCTCGAGCGCGGTGAGGGCGTCTCAGGCCACCCGCTCGACCGGACCAAGACGATCGGCGTCGGCGACACCCCGCGCGACGTCCGCGCCTGCCATGGCGCCGGCATCCGCGTCGTCGGCGTCGCCACCGGCTCCTACGCGGTCGACGAACTAACCGACGCCGGCGCCGACTGGTCGATCGAGAACGTCGCCGATGGATTCCCAGTTTGATTCCCGCTCGATGCGCAGGTTTCGCCCGAAATATCCGGGAACCCGCTGCTTAGACTGATCTCGATGACGGTCGCAGATCAGCTTGAGGCTCCTGAGCTCGATGAGGGCTCCTGGGCTTACTTGAGCGCTGGGTCGAGCCTGCGATCTTCGGAAACGGCCTTGCTTGAGAAGGTCGTCGAGGCCTGCGCGAGAAGCGGTTGGAGGACTGTCAGTCATCCACCTCCAAAGCCGGATGTGGCCGCCGATCCAGGCCGGCATTTCGCCAGCGTCAGCCATGCTGTGGAGCATGCCGATGTGTTCGTCGCAATGATCGGCGGCGAGGACGAGATGGCCGATGCCGAGTTGACCCTTGCTTACAGTCATGGCCGCCCGGTGGTCGGAGTGCAGATCGGCGAGGCGTCTCTCGACACCGAGGCGAGGATGCTCCTTGCCGGGTACGAGCGGGCGCGGATCGTTACCTGCTCGAGCCCGGGGGAGTGTGCCATCTCCCTGCAAGAGACCCTCGCTGATCCCGCCTTCGTCGAGACGATCCGTCAAGCTTGTTGAGTCATGTCCGACTCACGGATCTTCACGATCGGCCACTCGAACCATGACCCGGACCACTTCCGTGCCCTTTGGCCGAGCACGGGATCGAGGTCCTCGTGGACGTGCGTTCGTGGCCTCGCTCCCGCTACGTCGAGTGGGCCGATGCCGCGGTTCTACCTGAGCTGATCGCGGAGGGGGGCGTCAAATATCTCTTCCTCGGCAAGGAGCTCGGTGGCCGTCCGGAGGGAGACGAGTTCTATGACGCGGAGGGTCACGTTCTGTACGGAAAGGTTGCCGAGCAAGACTGGTTCGAAGAGGCGATCCTGCGCCTCGAGCGAGGGACGGAGGAATATCGGGTGGCGATCATGTGCAGCGAGGAGGATCCTTCGCACTGCCATCGCCGCCTCTTGGTCTCGAAGGTCCTGCTCGAGCGCGGCATGACCGTTGCCCACATCCGCAAGAGCGGCCGGAGTACGAGCTCGGTTTGACCGATGTCCCGATGCGGGAAAAGGTGCTGCAGGCGGGGGTCGGCGAGTACCGCCCCGAGACCCTCGGCATCGACACGGAGGGGCCGCTCTTGCTGACGATCAGCCTGGGCGAGGCGCAAGAAGGCTGGCACACGAAGCTGGTGGCCGCCGTCATCTCGCTCCCTTCGGTTTAAGCCTTCGAGCAGCGCGCCTGGTAGATGTTGAGGAAGCCGTTCTCGAAGCCGTTGCGCGCCATCCGCAGGTAGAGGCGCCAGACGCGCATCCGTTCGGCGCCGGCGAGGCGGTCGCCCTCGGCCCGGTTGGCGTCGAGGTTCTCGGCCCAGTGCTTCAGCGTCTGCGCGTAGTCGGGCCCGAAGTCCTCGACGTGGTGGATGTTGAAGCCGGCTCGTTCCAGCGCCAGCAGGTTGCGGGAGAGGTGCAGCGGCGCGGCGTCGGGGAAGACGTAGCGCTCAGAGAAGTCGCCGGCCTCGGGGTCGGTGTGGCGCAGTCGGGTGATGCCGTGGTTGAGCAGGCGGCCGCCGGAGTCGAGCAGGCTCGCCAGGGTCTCGGCGTAGAGGTCGATGTTGGCGGAGCCGACGTGCTCGACCATGCCGATGCTGGCGATCGCGTCGAACTTCTCGCCGAGCGAGGGCAGGTCGCGGTAGTCCATGACGCGGATGTCGACTCGGTCGGCGACGCCGGCCTCCTCGGCCCGCTGCCGCGCCTTCTCGGCCTGCGGGGGAGACAGGGTGATGCCGACGACGTCGGCGCCGTACTTGGTCGCCGCCCAGAGCGGGAAGCCGCCCCAGCCGCAGCCGACGTCGAGGATGCGCTCGCCCTCCTTGATCTGGAGCTTGCGGGCGACGGTGTCGAGCTTCTCCTCCTGGGCTTCCTCCAGCGTCTTCTTCTCGCCGTCGCGCCAGATCGCGCAGCTGTAGACCATCGTCGGCCCGAGGAAGAGCTCGAAGAACTCGTTGGAGACGTCGTAGTGGTGGCGGACGGCGCGGGCGTCGCGCTCCTTGCTGTGGCGCTTGCCGCTCGGCCGCAGCTCGGCCTCGGGTCGCGGCGGCGGCTTGACGAACCCCATCGCCCGCACCGCGGCCAGCATCAGCGCCCGCTGGTCGCTCTTGTCGAGCGAGGGCGGCTGCCAGCCGTCGAGCACCCGGATCACCTGTTCGATGTCGTCGACCT
>DATFOB010000018.1:0-24854 GCA_035266025.1 Solirubrobacterales bacterium | reverse complement strand
CTCGATCTACACCCGCCGCCGCGAGGTCGAGGTGATGCGCCTGGTCGGCGCCACCCGCTGGTTCATCCGCTGGCCGTTCATGATCGAGGGCGTGGTCGTCGGTTTCGTCGGCGGCCTGCTGGCAATACTGATCCTGTGGCTGGGCAAGATCACCGTCGTCGACCCCCTCAGCGACTCGATCGGCATCCTCGCGGCGCAGAACAACTCGACGCTGGGCTTCCCGGCGCTGATCGCGATCCTCTTCGCCGCCTCGATCTTCGTCTCGACGATCGGCTCCGGCGTCACCTTGCGCCGCTTCCTCCGGGTCTGAGGCCGGCGTGAGAGCACGCGGGGCGGTTGCCTTCGCGGTGGCTCTGGTGGCGCTGTTTGCTGCCGGACTGTGGCTAGGCGGGCACCCGCGCTCGCTGCCGGAACCGCTGCGGGACCTCTTCGTCGCTGAACCCTCGGGGCTCACCGCGGAAGCGGCGGAAGCGATCGAGGACAACTACTACCGGGCGGTGGGAGAGACCGAACTCGGCAACGCCTCGCTGCAGGGGATGGTGAGGGAGCTGCGCCGGCGCCACGACGACCGCTTCAGCGAATACTTCTCCCCCGAAGCGCTGGCCGCCTTCAACGAGCAGATCGAAGGCCGCTTCTCGGGGATCGGGTTGACCGTGATCGAGGTGAAGCAGGGCCTGCGGGTGGCGAGCGTGTTCCCGCGCTCGCCGGCGGAGAAAGCCGGGATCGGCGCCGGCGACACGATCGTCTCCGTCGAAGGGGAATCGCTCGCCGGCGTCAGCAGCAACGAGGCGACGAAGAAGATCAAGGGCCCGGAAGGGACCGAGGTGACGATCGGGGTCCGCAGCGGCAAGGGAGGCAAGGTGCGCCGGCTGACCCTGACGCGGGCCGAGGTGACGTTGCCGAACACCAGCGCCCGGGTCGAGGAGGTCGGCGGGCGCAGGCTCGGCTTGGTGCGCCTGCTCAGCTTCAGCGAAGGAGCCCATGGGCAGCTCGCAGGCGCCGTGAAGAAGGTCGAGAAGGAAGGCGCGGAAGGGATCGTCGTCGACCTCCGCCACAACCCCGGGGGCCTGCTCGACGAGGCGGTCCTCACCGCCAGCCTCTTCCTGCCCGAGGACGAAGTCGTCGTCTCCACCGATTCCCGCACCCAGGGCAAGACGGTCCACAAGACCACCGGCGGCCGCATCACCTCGCTGCCGCTCGTCGTCCTGATCGACGGCGGCACCGCCTCGGCGGCGGAGATCCTCGCCGCGGCGCTGGCCGACGACGGCGGCGCCGAGGTCGTCGGCACCCGCTCCTTCGGCAAGGGCGTCTTCCAGGAGGAGCAGTCGCTCTCCAACGGGGGAGCCCTGAAGCTGACCGTCGGCGAGTACTTCACCCCCGAGGGCGTCAACCTCGCCGAGAGTCACGGCATTCACCCCGATGTGAAGGCGCAGGACGACCCGAAGACGAAGGCCGACGAGGCCGAGCAGCGCGCCTTCGAAGTTCTCGCCGGCCAGGTCGGCCGCTGATGCCAGGCCGGGGCCGCGGCCGCCGCGAGCGAAACCGCAGCGGATCGAAACGTCGCAGTCGCCATGGCGATCGTTTCCAGAATCAGCGTTCCCATAGGAACCAAAAGTCTGGAAACGACGCGGCCGGGGGTGGGCCGTCGGCGCGGGAGACGGTGGGGGAGATGATGCGGGAGGAGCTTGGGTTTCGCGGCTTCCGGCCGACGATCGAGGGGGAAGCGCGAGAAGCGGCGCAGTGGGCCGAACGCGAAAGCGGGCCGCGGCGCGACCTCACCGCGCTTGCGACCTTCACCGTCGACCCAGCGAGCGCCCGCGACTTCGACGACGCCGTCTCCGCCCAGCGCGAGGGTGACGGCGCCCGCGTCTGGATCCACATCGCCGACGTCGCCGCGCATGTCAAACCGGGATCGCTCCTCGACGAAGAGGCGCGGCGCCGCGGCAACAGCACCTACATTCCGGGGGCGGTCGAGCCGATGCTCCCGCACGCCCTCTCCAGCGAAGCCTGCAGCCTGGCGCCGGGAGTCGAGCGGCTGGCGGTGACGACGGAGATCGAGCTGGGGCCGGGGATGGAGCCGCGGCGGACGCGCTTCTACCGCAGCCGCATCCGCTCCGACGCCCGCCTCGACTACGACCAGCTCGACGAGATCTTCGCCGGCCGCGAGCGTCCCCCGGCGGAGGTTGCCGAACCGCTGGCGGCCGCCCGCGAGGTTGCCTCCGGCCTCGGCGAGCACCGCCGCGGAACCACCCTCGACGTCGAATCCTTCGAGCCGGAGTTCCGCTTCGACTCCGACGGCAACGTTCTCAGCGCCCACGGCGTCGAGCAGACCGAGGCGCACCGGCTGATCGAGCGGCTGATGATCCTCAACAACGAGCAGGTCGCCCAGCTGTTGGAGCGCGAGCGGGTGCCGGCGATCTACCGGGTCCACCCGTCTCCCGACGCCGCCCGTGTCGAGCGCCTGCTCGAGCAGCTGGCGGCGCTGGGGGTGCCGACGCCGCCGCTGCGGCAGGGGCTCGCCCCGAGCGAGGCCGGGCACCTGGCCGCCGAGGCGAGCCGGCTGGTGCGGCGGGAGGCTGCCCGGCGCGGCCACGGCCGCGCGGCATATACCTCGCTCGTGCTGCGCTCCCTCAAGCAGGCCACCTATAGCGAGCGGAACATCGGCCACGCCGGGCTCGGCAGCCCCGCCTACTGCCACTTCACCTCGCCGATCCGCCGTTATCCCGACCTCGTCTGCCACCGGGCGCTGCTGGCGCTGCTCGGCGAGGGGGAGGAGGCGCCGACCCTCTCCCAGTGCCGCGATGCCGCCGCCGACTCCTCGGCGCGGGAGCGGGCGTCCGCCCAGATCGAGCGCGCCGCCGATGACGTCTGCGCCGCTTTCCTGCTCGAACGCGAGTTGGGCGAGCGCGGGCTCGACGCGGTCTTCGAGGGCGAGGTCTCCGGCGTCATCCGCTCCGCCGCCTTCGTCACTTTTGGCGGCGAGCTCGGCGACGTCTACGAGGGGATGCTGCCGGCGCGCCGCCTGCCGGGCGAGCGTTACGAGCTGGATCGGGCCGAGGTGGCGCTCGTGGGACGCGGCTCAGGTGGGAGGATCAGCCTTGGCGATCCGATATCCGTCCGCGTGGCTGGGGTCGATGCCCCGCGGGGACGAGCGGAGTTGGTGCCAGCTGGAGAACCCGAATGAGCAAGCCAGAATGAGCAAAAAGACCAAGAAGAAACGAGCGCCGGCGTCAGGGGATGTGGTCACGAACCGGCGCGCCCGCCACAAATTCGAGTGGGTTGAGAAGCTGGAGGCCGGGATCGTCCTGCAGGGCTCTGAGGTGAAGGCCCTGCGCAGCGGCCAGGCGCAGATGACCGACGCCTACGCGGTCGTCGACGGGGGCGAGGTTTGGCTCCGCAAGCTGCATATCCCCCCCTACGAGTACTCGGCCGTGGACGCCCACGCGGCCGAGCGGCCGCGCAAATTGCTGCTGCACAAGGAGGAGATCGAGCGGCTGGTCGGCAAAACCGCGCAGAAAGGCCTGACCCTGATTCCAACCAGGATCTATTTCAAAGGGCCGCGGGCAAAGGTGGAGCTGGCTTTGGCGCGAAACAAGGAGGGTCGCGACCGCCGGCGGGAGATCGCCGACCGCGACGTTCGTAGAGAGGTCGAGCGGGAGTTCAAGGGAAGGATGCGTTGAGGTTGAAACAGCTGAATCACATGCAAGGATGGAGCGCGATGCGGACCCGGAAGAGCCTCACCGCCGCCGTCGCTGGGATCATCGCGGTGCTGATGGTGGCCCCTGCGCAGGCCGGCGCCGACTCGTTCCCTGAAAAGGCGAGCGACTACGTCAGCGACAACACCGGCTATTTCGTCGCCGCGCTGCTGGCGGCGATCCTGCTCCTCCTCCTGCTCGTGCGGATCAGCCAGCGACGCAGCAAAGACAAGCAGCAGAAGCAGGCGGCCCAACCGGCGGGCGCCCCACCCGCCGCTGCCCCTGCGGGACCGCCGACGCCGCCGCCTGGCGCTCCGCCGATGACTTCCGCTCCCACCACCGAGATGGCCGCCGTGCCCGCGGCAGCCCCTGGACCTCCCGTTCAGGCGGCGGCCCCTGGTCAGTCGGTGCCTCCGCCCGGCGCTTCGGTGCCGCCCCCTGGCATGGGTGCCGCGCAGCCCGGCCCTGGACAGGTTCCGCCGGCCGCGAACGAGAGCGCCAAAGACCGCAAGCGCCGCCAGCGCGACGAACAGCGACAGAAACGTCTGCAGATGCGCGAGGCGCGCAAAGCCGAGCTGCAGCGCCGCAAGGAAGAGCGGGCGGGCCGCAAGGCGCAGAAGAAGGGCGGGGCCGCTCCGTCGCCCGTCGCCCCGCCTGTGCCCGGAGCCGCAGCGAGCGCCGCACCCGCTCCGGAAGCGCCGAAGGGGCGCAAGTTCTTCGGGATCAAATTTGGAACCGGCAAGCAGAAGCGTGAGGCCGCGCTCGCCGAGCAGCGGCTCGCCGCCGCCCGCGCCGCCAACGAACGGGCGGTCGCCGAGGCCCAGGCCGGCGGCCAGGTCCCGCCCTCGGGTCAGCTACCGCCCTGGGAGGAGGCGACGACGGTGCAGCCGCAGGCCGGTGGCCTCTCCGCCGTCCCCTCGATCCCGCCGCCCCCCGGTGGAACGCCGGCGCCCGGCGAATACGACCCGTCGCTCGCCGAGCAGCGGGTGCGCGACCGGGTCGACGAGGTCCGCGCCGAGACCCAGCGGATCGGCGCCGAGGCCGACCAGCGCATGGAAGGCGCCGCGCAGCTGCAACAGCACGGTGCGATGCCACCCGCCGGGGCCCCGATCCAGGACACTCAGGCGACCCCGCCGCCGCCGGCCGTACCCGGCCCGCCGGCCGACCTCCGCACCGCCGAGCAACGCCTCGAGGACGAACGTCAGGCGCGCGAGCGCGCGATGAGGGAGGCCGAGGAGCGCCTGCGCCAGATCGAGGAGCGGACCAAAGCCGCCGAAGAACGCGCCGCCGATGCCCAGCGCCTCGAGCAGCGCCGAGCCGCGGAGGAAGCCGACGAGAGGCGCCTCGAGGAGATGCGCCGCAGCGTCGCCGAGGCCGAAGAGCGCGCCCGCGAGGCCGAGCGGCGGGCGGCCGAGGCCGAGCAGGCCGTCGTCCGCCAGGTCCAGGGCGGGCCGGCGCAGGGCGGGGGAGCGCCGACGCCTGCGCCGCAGCCGCCCCCGGCGCCACCCGCACCCGAGCCGCAGTCCGTTGCGCCGCCTACTCCGCCGCCGGCGGAATCCTTTTCACCGCCGACGCCTCCACCGCCGCCGGCCGAGTCGTTCGCCTCCCCGACCCCGCCGCCGCCTCCGGCGGAATCGTTCTCACCACCGACTCCCGCCGAGTCGTTCTCACCACCGACGCCTCCCGCCGAGTCGTTCGCACCGCCACCGCCGCAGCCGCCCGCGCCTGAGCCACCCGCTCCGGTCGCGACGCCGAGCTTCGGCGCCCCCGCGGGAGGCGAGCAGATCAACCTCAACACGGTCACCTTCGAGCAGCTGCGCGAGCAGAACCTCTCAGTCACCCAGGCAACCCGCCTGCTCGCCCACCGCGAGCGGCTCGGCGGCTTCAAGTCAGTCGAGGACCTCGACCAGGTCGCCGGGTTCCCGGTAGATCTGCTTGACGATTTGAAGAACCGCTCCACGGTCTGACGCCTACATCCGGTGCTCGACCGCCTCCTCCAAGGGTTTGAAGACACCGTCGAGATTCTCGCCGATATGGAGACACTTGCCGCCTTGGAGGCTGGGCTTCTCGAGATTGAGTTGGAAGAGACGGTCGAGCTTGAGGAACTGCGGGAGGAGCTGGCTGGCCAGCGGCCTACTTCCTGATCTCGATTACTGGAAAGGCAAACGGCGCAATACGCGGATCCGCATGGGGTACGCGTCCGGCCGAACGACTTAATCTTCGCCGCAATGGGAACCTCCCTAAAGAAGGAAGCGCGGGCTCTAGTACGGAAGGCCGAAGAGCAAGGCTTCACGGTCAAAGAGAAGAAGAAGGGCTGGCTGCTCTTGACTCCGAATGGACAGGGATCAGTGATGATCCACAAGACTCCGGGGGACCATCGGGCGCTCAAGAACGAGCTAGCGCGCTTGCGGCGCTATGGTTTTAAGTCGGATTGACCGAAAAGGAGACGGGATGCCCGAATACCGCCTGACGATCACCGTAGCCGAGCATGGACGGCGCGATGTCGCTGAGGACTGCATCGAGAAGCTGTTCGAAGCGTTCAATGACACCCACCCTGAGGTGGGGGCGGTTATCGGTGCGAACTATCACCTGGGTCGCTTGGACGCCACCTTCGCGTTTGAAGCGCTCGACGCACAGACTGCGACCAAGCGCGGCGCGGAGATCTTTATGGAGGCGGCTAACGCGTCAGGTCTCGATGCAACTGAGATCATCGAGATAAATGCGGTCAGCGTTGGAGAGGCAACCGTGGAGGAAGCTGACCGTGAGCTGGCGGGAGCGCTCTGAGTAGTTAAGTAGTGCGACCGGCCGGCTAGACGCCGGCGGCCTCGAGCAGCTTTAACCAGATCTCGCTGCGAGCGGGATAAGGGGCGACCGCGTGGCGCAGTCGCCGTAAGGGGACTTCTCCGACGATCGCGATGGTTGCTGCCTGGAGGAAGTCGGCGGTCTCGAAGCCGGTGAAGGTGGCGCCGACGATGGTCTCCTTCTTCTGGTCGACGACGAGGCGGGAGGTGCCGCCGGTGTCCTTGCCCTGGAAGCTGGCGCCGGGGGTGCCGTCGGTGGGGACGTCGACTGCGCGGGCGTCGATGCCTGCTTCTTCGGCCTGAGCCAGGGTCTTGCCGGCGGCGGCGACTTGGGGGTCGGTGAAGGTGACTCGGGGGGAGCCGAGGGCTTCGGCGCTGGCTGCCGTTTCGCGGCCGAGCAGGTTCTCCGCCGCGACCCAGGCGTGGTACTTGCCCATGTGGGTGAAGAGTGCACGGCCGTTGACGTCGCCGATCGCGTAGAGCCAGTCGCGCCCGCCGACCCGCATCCGCTCGTCCGTGTCGAGGTAGCCGTGGTCGTTGGCCTGGGCGCCGGCGGCTTCGAGGTCGAGGTCGGCGGTGTGGGGGACCCGGCCGACGGCGATCAGGATCTCCGCCGCCTCGACCTCTTTGCCCCCGCTCAGCCTCGCGACCACGCCGGGGTTGCCCGGTGCGACCGCTTCCACTTTGGCGCCGGTGCGGACGTCGATCCCGAAGTTCTTCCGCAGCGACTCGGCGACTTCCTCGCCGGCGAAGGCCTCCTCGCGCGAGAGCAGGTGCTCGCCCCCCTCGACCAGCGTCACCTCGGCGCCGAGGCTGGCCCAGGCTTGGGAGAGCTCGCTGCCGACCGGCCCGCCGCCGAGGACGATCATGCTCTCGGGTACATGCTTGGCGGTGGTCGCGTCGCGGTTGTTCCACGCCTGGATCTCGTCGATGCCGTCGATCGGCGGCATCGCTGCCTTGCTCCCGGTGGCGACGACGATCGCCTTGCCGGCGGTGAGGACCTCCTCGCCGACGACAATCCGCCGCTCGCCGTCAAAGCGGGCGCTGCCGCGCAGCAGCTCGATCCCGTGTTCTTCCAGCCACGGCAGCTGACCGGAGTCGTCGCGGTCGTGGATCACCTCGTCGCGGCGGCTGAGGACGATCTCGGGCTCGAGCTCGCCGTGCCCGGTCGGCACCCCGGGGACGCGCCTTGCCTCGGC
The DNA here is from genome assembly GCA_035266025.1 of Solirubrobacterales bacterium. GTDB lineage: Bacteria > Actinomycetota > Thermoleophilia > Solirubrobacterales > 70-9 > VAYN01. Next base: position 17,159 of record DATFOB010000018.1, on the reverse strand, counting down.
GAGCACACCGGCGGGTCGCAGGAGCGCCTTCGAGGGCATGCAGGCGTAGTAGGAGCATTCACCACCGATGAGGTCACGCTCGACGATCGCCACCTTCCAGCCGGCGTCGGCGAGCCGTCCGGCGCAGACCTCGCCCGCCGGGCCGGCGCCGAGGACGATCGCGTCGTAGTTGCGCTCGTTCACGCGCCCCATCATCACAGGCCGCCCGCCCCGACGCCCTACAATCAGAAGGCATTCCCAAGCACGGGGGCGACAGGCTTCGACGTGGTCGACTCGTGCGAACGGTTGCAGGTCGAGGTTGCTGGAGGCCTCGTTAAACCCCAGCACAAACCAATACGTGCGGACCACGAGTTCGCCCTCGCCGCTTAGTTAGTAGCTAAGCGCTGTGAGAGTCGGTCCTCCCTCGCCCACGGGGAGGGGCACCGGCTTCAGAAGTGGGCTCACCCGGGCGGATCGCCCTGACCGCCGGGGGACATTGAAGGGGCTTCATCTCCCGTAGTGCCCGCTGGCGCGGACCCCGGGAGACGAGAATCAAGCGCCAGCTAAACCTGTAGACACCCTCGCACCGCGTCCGCGGATCCGAGTTCGAATCTCGGCGCCTCCATCGGTCATCCGGGCTCAACGGCCCGGATGACTCCTGCTCAGAGCCGGTTTCTCCGCAGAGGATGGCGGGTAGCCGAGCGGTGCCCCGATTGGATCGCCAGGGTTGACCAGTTCACCGGGATACAGGTCGGAGCTCGAAGTCTGCACCCAAGGTCGCGCCGTCTCGTCCGCACGGGGCCTGGCCGAGCTTGGCACCCAAATCCATTTAGGAGGAATAAGCATGGAGTCAGCAACCTCCCGCGTCGGAAGCGCGGGCGCAGAAACCGGTCGACGCGAAGGACGGAACGTCGTCCGTCGCCTCTCGACCGAGACGAAACAGGCGTTCAAAACGACCGAGTTCTGGGCGATGGTCGCCGTCATCGTCGGCATCCTCATCGCCGCGGCGATGATCAAGGGCGGCGACACCGCTCCGGGGACCGACGAGTTCATCGCCCGGCAGGCGTGGCTCTACGTCGCCATCGTCGCCGTCGGCTACATGATCAGCCGCGGCCTGGCGAAGTCCGGCTCGCGCGAGCCGTACGACGCGGACCGCGACGACCGCGACCCGCCTCGGCACTAGGTCCGACCTTCGAACGGGGGCGCCTCGGCGCCCCCGTTCAAGGAACTCAAGCGTAGGTATCAGCGCCGATCTATGGTCGGTATATGGCATCGATCCGACTGGCCACGTTCAACGTCGAGAACCTCTTCGCGCGCTGGAAGTTCAAGGCCGACGTCGACCCGGCCGAGGCCAACGAGCGCGGCTGGATCGTCGAAGAACAGAACTTCGAGGAGCTGGGCGAGGAAGACAAGAAGATCACCGCGGCGGCGGTCAAGGAGCTGGACGCCGACGTGATCGCGCTGCAGGAGGTCGAGGGGGTCGACACCCTCAAGCACTTCCGCACCGATTACCTGGGCGGGTTCCGCGCTTACGAATCCGTGATCGGCATCGACGGCAACGACCCTCGCCTGATCGACGTCATGGTGCTGAGCAAACTGCCTGTGGTCCACGTCCGCTCCTACCAGTGCCTGCGCGATCCAGGAGTGAATGGGAAGGAACTGTTCTCCCGCGACTGCCTAGAGGTCGTCCTCGAAGTTCAGCCCGGAAAGACCCTGACCCTCTCGTCAACCACCTGAAGTCGATGATCAGGACGCGCACGGAAACGCGGCCGAAGCGCGAACGTCAGGCCGCCGGCGTGAGGCAGCTGGTGGAAGAACGGTTCGGCGCCAATGCCGGCCGCGAGAAGTTCGTGATTCTCGGCGACTTCAACGACTACCTCGAGAAAGACGACCAAGGGGAGAGCGGGATCGAGGCACTCGTCGAGTGGAACCAGGTGGAGAACGTGGTGACCCGGCGGCCGCCCGAGGATCGCTGGACCCATTACTACGCCGGCGGCAACGACTACAAGCAGCTCGACTACATGTTGCTATCCAGCTCGCTGGCCGACGTCAGCCCCGGGGTGCCGGAGATCATGCGCAAAGGGATGCCGACCAGGGCGACGCGGTACGACGGCCCGCGCTTCGACGGCGTCGGCAAAGACAAGCCCAAGGCCTCGGATCACTGCCCCGTGGTGATGGAGGTCGAGGTCTAGGGCTAGGAAACGTCGTCGAGCTGCTTTGTTGCCTTCAGCAGCGAGGCGACAGCAGCGTCGCTGGCGACGTCGGCGACGTAAGAGCGGGTCGGTGCGTCGACGTCGTTCCAGAGGTCGCTCCCTTCGATTACCCCGGCCTGCTCGAGCACCAGCACGTGGTAGTGGAGGGCGCCGAGGTCTTCGACCGGCACCAGCTCCCGCAACTCACCCGTCGTCTGGGCGGAGCTGCCGTGCAGGGCGCGAAGGATCTGCCGGCGGAGGGGATGGCTGAGCGCCTGGCGCACCTGCGGCTCCAGCATGTCGGCCGGTGTCGGCTCTTCTCTTGACGGACGCTCTGACAAGTTCGACCATCCTCATGTTCCTTGTTCCAAACTGCTAGACCAAAGTTGCTGAGTGGGAAAAGCGTTCGTCCTTTCATTCTCTGAGCAAGGAAAGGACGAACGCCCAAAGGGTCTATGCCCCCTTCTTGATGCTGAAAGTCGGAGACAGCGTCTCCATGCCCGCGATCTTCATTGCGTCACCCCCTTTGGCCGGTCGCTGATTCGGCTCAGGAGTGGCTCACGAGCGGGCAGGTGCGTTCGTCGTCGACTGGAAACGGCAAGTCGCTCGCCGACGCGAGCGTTTCCTGAGCCCTCGCGCCTACCGTTTACTGGAGATTTCTCCAGCATTCAACGAAAACAGGTTGCAAAAATCGCAAAATGCAGCAATTCTGCAGGTGCTTTCATTTGCAGGAAAGCTCAAACCTCGAAAACTTTGGAATATTCCTTGTGGCTGAACTGTTAAGCACTCCAGGGAGGGAATTGTGGCCACGCAGGCACCCCCACAACTGATCGACGACCGCGTTCTCAAGGCGCAGTCGCACCCCATCAGGGCTCAGATCCTGAACATCCTCGGCGAGGGTCACAGCAGTCCCGCGAAGATGCAGCGGAGAATGAAAAACGTCAGCCTCAACCTGGTCTGCCACCACGTGAAGGTGTTGCGCGACATCGGCTTGATCGAGCTTGTCGATATCCGACATCACGGCGGCCGTCGTGAACACATCTACCGGCCGGTCCAGCAGAGGAACTGCTTCACGCTCGAGGAATGGCTGGCGATCGACCCGAAGCTGCGTAACCCGCTAATCACCACGATCCTTGGCCAGATCTCCGAGGACACGGCGCGGGCGATCGTCGAAGGCAGGTTCGCCGAGCTCCCCGACAGCCACCTCAGCCGGTCGCCGATCCAACTCGACCGCGAGGGGTGGGAGGAAGTCGTCGCTGTTCTCGAGACCGCCCTGGAAGGGGTCCTGGAGGCGCACGCCCGCAGCGTCGAACGCTCGCGTGAGAGCGGCGAGGAGCTGATGGTCGCCCGGGTGATGATCATGCAGTTCCCGATCGGCCGGGAGGACGCCGACGACTAGCCTGCGGCACCACCGAGCCGGGCTGAAGCTCTCTTAGCCGGCCGGTCATTACCTTGGTCGGGTATGGCGATCGCGACCGCAACCTCCCTCGACGTCTACGTCGGCGGCAAGCTCCTCTTCGAGGAGGTCGGCTTCAAGCTCGAGCCGCGCGAACGGATGACGCTATCTGGGCGCAACGGCGCCGGCAAGTCGACCCTGCTGCGGGTGCTGGCGGGTGAGCTGAAGCCCGATGCCGGCTCGCTGACGGTGCAGCGGGGCGCGCGGGTTGCCCTCCATGACCAGCGGCCGCCGCGGGAATCGGAGGCGACCCTGGGCGAGTACGTCTTCTCCGGCCGCAGCGACATGCTGGAGACGGAGGCGGAGCTGGAGCGGCTGGAGGGACAGATGGGTGGCGAGGTGGCGGAGGAGACGATGCGCGCCTATTCCGCAGCCCAGCAGCGGCTCGAAGCCGGCGGCGGTTACCGCTGGCGCGACGACGTCCTTGCCGTTCTCCGGGGGCTCGGCTTCGACTCCGAGCAGGCCGACCGCCGGCTCCTGACCTTCTCCGGCGGCGAGCTGACCCGCGCCTCGCTCGCCCGCTCCCTCGCCGCTAGGCCGGATCTGCTGCTCCTCGACGAGCCGACGAACCATCTCGACATCCCCTCGCTGGAGTGGCTCGAGCGCTACCTGGTCGACCTCGACTCCGCCGTCGTCCTCGTTGCCCACGACCGCTGGTTCCTGGAGGCGGTGGGGACCTCGGTGCTGGAGCTGGAGGCCGGGCGCGCCCGCTTCTTCGCCGGCCCCTGGCATGCCTGGCGGGAAGAGCAGGCGAAACGGGCGATGGCCTTGGGCAAAGCGATCGAGCGCCAGCAGGCGGAGATCGCGCGGATGGAGCGCTTCGTCGAGCGCTTCCGCTACAAAGCCTCAAAGGCCCGCCAGGCGCAGTCGCGGGTGAAAATGATCGAGAAATCCAAGCGCGAAGGGCCGGTGTCAGAAAAGCGCGACAACCGCCACCTGCGCTTCCACTTCAAACCGCCGGACCGACCGGGCCGAGTGGTGCTGAAACTGGTTAACGGGCGCCTGGAGGTGCCGGGTCGGGTCCTCCTCGATAAAGCGAACCTGGAAATCGAACGGGGCGAACACGTCGTCCTCGTCGGCCCCAACGGCGCCGGCAAGACGACCCTGATCGAGACCCTGGCGGGTCAGCGCGAGCCGGCTTCCGGCAGCGTCCGCAACGGCCATAACGTCAAGCTCGGCTACCTCTCCCAGCACGCCGAGACGGCGGCGGGCAGCGGCTCCGTCCTCGATGCGGCCAAGCGGGAGACGGGGCTGACCGAGAACAAGGCCCGGGCTCTGCTCGGCGGCTTCCTCTTCTCCGGCGCCGACGTCGAGAAGCAGCTGTCCGAGATCTCCGGCGGCGAGCAGCGCCGCCTCTCGTTGGCGATCCTCGTCGCCTCCGGCGCCAACGTCCTCGTCCTCGACGAGCCGACCAACCACCTCGACATCGAGAGCCGCGAGGCGCTCGAGGACGCGCTGATCGAGTTCGAAGGGACGGTGCTGCAGGTCTCCCATGACCGGGCGCTGCTGGAGGCCGTCGGTGGCCGCACCCTCGTCTGCGAGGACGGCAGGTTGCAGAGCCACCAGAGCGGCTGGGCCGAGTACCAGCTGCGGCGAGACGAGTCGGCGGCGGAGGAGAGTGCAGCGGCAGAGCCGGGCGCGAGCGGTGGCAACAAGTACAGCGCGACCAAGCCGGCGCAGAAAGCGGCCCGCAAAGCGGCGAAGCTGGAGCAGCGGATCGAGCGCGCAGAGGCGAAGCTGCGCATGCTCGAGGACGAGCTCGCTGACCCCGCGGCCTGGTCGAGCCCGGGCCGGATCGAGCGGGCGACCAAGCGTCACGCCGAGGCGAAAGCGGAGGTCGAAAAGCTCTACGAAGAGTGGGAGGGCGCCCAGGCGGAAGCCGAGGGAGCTCCGATCTAGGCGACCGATCCAGGATCGGGTCGTCGTGGATCCCGAAGATCACGCACGTGCTGGTGAGTAGCCGTTCGGAAGCCTACGATGGCCTTGTGAGTCCCAAGGCCAAAGTTGAAATCGCCCGAGAGCATCTGGCTAAGGCTCAAGAGGAGTTGCACGGTGATCTCCGGGATGCGGTTCAGTGGGTATTTGCGAGCCTGGAGGCCGCAATAGATGCACTCGCCGCAGAAGAGGGCATGACGATCGACCAGCAGCACTGGAGGCGCACCGATGCTGCCAGGGAACTACACCGCAAGGGCGTGCTTCCTGCGGATCTTTCTGAACTTCATCGAGAACTGAATTTCCTCCGAAAAGCCATCTTTTATGACGGCGAAGAACTCGAAGAAGATGGTTTCTCAGTTGAAGATGCGGTCGCTGAGGTGGAGACCGTTGTTGACATAGCTTCAAGAAGGGCGTCATGAGGACCCTGGGCAAGTCCTGGCGTCAGCCCGCTGCGACCCGGAAGGCGTTCGCAGAACTACACCCTCCGGATCCGGAGCTTTGGAACAGTCGTCTCTTGCAAGACCGTAAGCGGGCGGTGGAAAACCAATCGGAGGAGCTCTTGAGGATCACCCGCGCAATCGAAGCTCGAAGTCGTGGACTGGGCGCCGAGGCCCTCGTGTTGACCGGTTCCACTGCCAGAGACAGACGAACCCGGGTGAGTGATCTTGATTATCACGTGATCGGCGGGAAACCTGATGTCAAAGGATTGCCATCCGATATTGATCTGTATTGCGACGGGGCAGATGCATTTCTAGCGAAATTATTCAGAGGCGATGACTTTGCACATTGGACGATTAGATACGGATGCATCCTCTTCGATGATGGTGTTCTACGAGAAGCGGCAGTCGCGGCGATAGAACATGATCTTTGGCCTGATCCGGAGCGCAAGCTACGCCAGGCGCGACGTGCGATCGAGTTCTCCCAGAAGCTTGCCGCGACGGGCGACTATGCAGCGCTGCTGGAGGTCTCTCGTGGCGCCCTTTCATTGACTGCCCGCTGGTGGCTCATCTCGCACGATGTTTTCCCTCTGGCGCGAGATGAGTTGGCGGAGCAGCTGGTGGAGGCTGATCAACCAGGATTGGCGAACGCGCTTGATGGCGTGATCCATAGGCGACCCCGCGCAGCGGCGATTGCTCTGTGGCTCGTCGAGGCACGAGAGCTCCTCGCAAACTGACTGGTTGTCAGAAGACGATCGTGCGGTCGCCGTCGAGGAGGACGCGGTCGTCGAGGTGGGCCATCACCGCGCGTGCGAGGACGAGGCGCTCGATGTCGCGGCCGATCCGGATCATGTCGACGACCTCGTCGCGGTGGTCGACGCGCTCGACATCCTGGGCGATGATCGGGCCGGCGTCGAGCTCGGCGGTGACGTAGTGGGCGGTGGCGCCGATCAGCTTGACCCCGCGCTCGTAGGCGCGGTGGTAGGGGTCGGCGCCGACGAAGGCGGGGAGGAAGCTGTGGTGGATGTTGATCGCCGGCGCGCTGAGCGTGCGCAGGAAGTCCTCGCTGAGGATCTGCATGTAGCGGGCGAGGACGAGGAGGTCGACGTCGTCGAGGAGGGAGAGGATCTGCTTCTCGGCCACCTCCTTGCTCTCCGGCGTGACCGAGATGTGGTGGAAGGGAAGGCCGACGGCTTCGACCTGGTCGACGTGGTCGGGATGGTTGGAGACGACCAGCGCCAGCTCGCCGCCGAGATCGTCGTTGCGCCAGCGCCAGAGCAGGTCGGAGAGGCAGTGGTCCTCGCGTGAGACCATCGCCGCCACCCGCTTCACGTGGCTCGACTGGTGGAACTCGTAGTCCATCTCGAAGGGCTCGCCGATCTCCTGCGCGAAGCGCAGCTCGATGGCGTCGCGCTCGGCCGCGGGGACCTGGTCGAAGACCATCCGCATGAAGAAGCGGCCCTCGGCGGTCGAATGCTGGTCGACGTCGACGATGTTCAATCCCGACTCGGCGAGGAAGCCGCTGACGCGGGCGATCAGCCCTGGCTGGTCGGGGCAGGCGAGCAGCAGGCGCGTGGTTGGCGCGTCTCCCATCAGTCGATCATCGCGGATAGGCTGCCGCCGATGCGGCTAGGAGCGATCCCCGACGGGCTGGTAGAGCGGATCGGGCTGCTGCTGGGGAAGGTGCCGACGCCGATCGGCGAGGCGATGTACTCGATGCCGGTCGCGCGCTCGCTGCAGGTGGCGCAGCGGACCGGGATCCTCGGGGCGCTGGCCGAGGGGCCGCGCGATCCGGCCGAGCTGGCCGAGCACCTCGGCCTGCAGGCAAAGGGGACGATCCGCGTCCTCGACGTGATCGCCACCCTCGGACACGTCAAGCAGAACGCCGACGGCAGCTACGAGATGACGGCGAGCGGCCGGCGCTGGCTCGACCCGCGCTCGGACACCTACCTCGGCGACTTTCTCGCCGACACCTACGAGTACTGGGACTGGTACGCCGGGCTCGAAGACCTGGTCCGCGACGGCAGGCACGTCGAGCTGCACGAGAAAGCGGCCGACGATCCCTACTGGCAGTCCTACATTCGCGGTCAGTACCAGCTGGCGCGCCTCTCCAGCGCCGAAGTCGCGAAGGCGATCCCGCTGGTCAAGGGGGCGCACTCGGTGCTCGACGTCGCCGGCGCCCACGGCGAGTTCTCGATGGCGCTCTGCCGGCGGCACGAGGGGATGCGGGCGACGGTCGTCGACCTGCCGGGCAGCGCCCGCATCGGCGAAGCGATCGTCGCCGAGGCGGGGATGGCCGACCACGTCCGCCACCTCGTCGGCGACATGTTCAAAGTCGACTACGACGGCCACTACGACGCCGCCCTCTGCTTCAACATCATCCACCACCTCTCGCCGGAGCAGATCCGGGCGCTGTTCCAGCGGATCCGGGCGGTGCTGCGGCCGGGGGCGCCGCTCTGCGTCCTCGACCTCTACGATCGCGAGGGCGGCCAGCGGGCGAACCTCGCCTCGATCCTCGGCCTCTTCTTCCACCTCACCTCCGGCGCCGACACCTACACGACCGGCGAGGTCTCCCGCTGGATGGGGGAGAGCGGCTACGGCAGCGTCGAGATCAAGTCCTTTCGGACGCTGCCGGACCTGCGGTTGCTGGTCGCAAAAGCGGCCTAGCCGCGCAATCTCGCTCCCATCGTCTCTCCGGCGGGGCCCCGGTTCGTGCCTGGCCTTGTGACGAATGAAGCTAAGGCTGTCACTTCTGTGATGGCGGCCACACACGAAAGCAGCGCGAACCCTCACGGTTTTGCGCTTGCTCACAAAACGCAAACACTTCACCCCGATCTTGCTCATTCTCCTCGCCTTCCCGGCCGCGGCGCTCGCGGCGGGGGGAGAGGAGATGACCTCCGGCGGTCCCGCGATCGGCCAAGCGCAGATCGCACCGCTGCAGCGGCCGGTCGAACGCTTCCACCACACCGTCAAGGCGTTCGCCTCCGAAATCCGCGCCGAAGAAGAGGCGGCCGCCCGCAAGCGGGAGCGCGAACGCGAAGAAGCCTTTGAGGAGCTGCCCGGCGGCGTCTCGATCTCGACGCTGGAATCGATCGCCGCCTGCGAGTCCGGCGGCGACCCGACGGTGGTCTCCTCCGACGGCACCTACCGCGGCAAATACCAGTTCGATTACGGCACCTGGGAATCGATGGGCGGCAGCGGCGACCCCGCCGCAGCCCCCGAGGCGGAGCAGGATTACCGCGCCGCCATGCTCTACGCCGCCTCCGGCTCCAGCCCCTGGCCCGTCTGCGGCTGATCCTCGCCTGGCGTTCGTCCTTTGTTCGCCGAAGCGCGAATAAAGGACGAACGCCGACCGGCGCATTTACGATGCGCGCATGCCAGAGGAGCCGGTAGCGAACGAGGAGCAGGTCCCGGCGCCTGACCCCGGCGGCCCGACCCGGAAGCCACCGGCCGAGGCAATCGCCGAGGCGCGGGTGCGGGCGCCGACCCGGGGCAACCGCAAGCTCGAGAGCTTCCTCGAGGCGGTCAACGGCGACGAGCAGGTGCGGGCTTGGTGGTACATGACCCAGGTCCACGCCGAGCGGCTGGGGATGTCGGACCACAGCTGGGTCCACATGCAGATCGTCCTCAACATCGCCCTGCGGCTGTTGCGGTTGCTGCTGCGGGCAGGGGTCGAGCCGGCGATGGTCGCCGACCATGGGATGCGCGACCGCGACGCCGAGGTGGTGGTGGCGGGCGGCGCTCTTCTCCACGACGTCGGCATGTCGATCCACCGCGCCGACCACGAGGCCTACTCGCTCTTCCTCGCCGACGGCGCCCTGCAGCGCCTGCTCGCCGACGCCTACCACGAGCCCGAGCGCACCGTCGTCGCCTCCGAGATCCTCCACACGATCATCGGCCACCGCCGCCGCGGCGAGCCCTACACGCTCGAGGGCGGCGTCGTCCGCGTCGCCGATGCCCTCGACATGGCCCAGGGCCGCACCCGCCTCCCGCTCGACCTCGGCCACGAGGGCATCCACTCGATCTCCGCCGCCGCCGTCGACGAGGTCCGGATCAGCGCCGGCGAGGAGCGCCCGGTCCGGATCGAGATCCAGCTCAACAACTCGGCCGGGATCTTCCAGGTCGACGACCTGCTGGCGACGAAGATCCGCGGCACCCCGCTCGACGGCCGGATCGAAGTGATCGCCAAAGTCGAGGGCGAGACCGAGAAACGCCTGCTCTCGGGCTTCCGGCTCTCTTAAGCCGCCGAGTCCGCTGCCTGGTCCAGTTCGGTGACCAGCGCCTGCACCCGCCGCTCAATCTCATCTCGGGTCGCGCGCACCGCCGCCAGCGACTGCCCCTTCGGGTCTTCGAGATCCCAGTTGAGGTAGCGCTTGTCGGGGATGTAGGGACATTCGTCGCCGCAGCCCATCGTCACCACGACGTCGGCCCACTCGGCGTCCTCGCGGGAGAGCCTGCGCGGCTGTCGTTCGCTGAGGTCGATCCCCAGATCCAGCATTGCCTCGACCACCTCGGGATGGACTTGTTCCGCCGGCGTCGTCCCCGCCGAGCGCGCCTTGTGCCGATCCCCGCCGGCGCGGCGGAAGAGCGCCTCGCTCATTTGCGAGCGGCCGGCGTTGTGGAGGCAGACGAAGAGGGCGCGGGCCATCGCGTCAACTTGCGCAGCGGTCGCAGAGGCCGCGGAGGACGACGTCGTGCTCGGCGACCTCGAACGGGACTTCCTTGGCGACCTGGCCGATCGCCTGCTCGAGGTCGCGGTCCTCGAAGGGCTCCATCCGCCCGCAGCGGCGGCAGATCGCGTGGTGATGGTGATGGCCGCTGGGGTCGATGCGCTCGTAGCTGGCGGTGCCCCGCGCCGCCTCGAAGCGCTGCACGAGGCTGAGCTCCTCCAGCACCTCGAGCGCCCGGTAGACGCTTGCCCGGCCGACGCGGACATCGCGTTGGCGCAGCTCCTCCTCCAGCTCCAGCGCCGTCACCGCGCAGGTGTGGCCGGCAAGGGTCTCGACGACGGCGGTGCGGGCGCCGCCGCGCTTGTATCCGGCCTCGGAAAGCCGCCCCAGTGCGTGCTCGGACCAGCGGCTGTCGAGGGTTGCGGCCATCAGCTGATCGTAGCCTCCGCCGCTGCCCGGTTTTCCCCGCGCGGGAGGCTGCGCAGGTAGGCGGCCGGGAGCGAGAGCAGGTAGGCGGCGACGATCGCCAGCGCCACCGAGGCGCCACCGGCGGTGCCCGCGTAATAGGAGAGGTAGAGGCCGGCGAGGCCGGCGAGGACAGCGGTGGCGACGGCGATCGCGATCATCGGACCGATCCGGTCGCTGAGCTGGCGGGCGACCGCCGCCGGCCCGACGAAGACGGCGACGACGAGGAGGTTGCCGAGTCCCTGCACGGCGACGACGATCGCGAGGCCGAGCAGGATCAGCAGGGCGGTTTCGGTCGCGGCTGGGGCGGCGCCGAGGGAGCGGGCGGCGCCGCGGTCGAAGCCGGTGGCGAGGAGGCGCCCGTGAAGCAGCAAGAGCGTCGCCCCGACCAGGCCGGCGAGCGCGGCCGCGGCCGCGAGGTCGCCGTCGGAGGGGCCGAGGATGTCGCCGAAGAGGACCTCCTGGATCCCCGGCGGCGAGTCGGGGGAAAGGGCGAGCAGGACGCCGAGGCCGAAGAAGGTGGTGACGACCACCCCGACGGCGACCTCGCGGCTCACCCCGGGGACCCGCGCCGCGAGCGCGATCGCCAGCGCCGCGACGACGACAGCCGGCGCTCCACCGAGGAGCAGCGGCGCCCCGGCGATCGCGGCCAGGACGAGGCCGGGGAAGATCGAGTGGGCTAGCGACTCCGCCGCGTAGGAGAGCCGGTAGAGGACGACCCAGCAGCCGAGGGCGCCGCCGGCGATGCCGATCAGGGTCATCTCGGCGATCGCGCGCCGCATGAACTCGTCTTGCAGGGGCTCGAGCATCGTTAGCGGTGGTGATGGTGGGGCGGGAGGATGGCGCGGTGCTCGGAGCCGGGCAGCTCGACGATCGTGCCGCCGTAGGTGGCTTCGAGGACCTCCAGGGTCAGCGCCTCCGCCGGCGGCCCGACGGCGACCTGGCGACGGTTGAGGCAGAGGACGCTGTCGGAGCGGCGCGCCTGCTCGAGGTCATGAGTGGCGATCATCAGTGCTCGCCCCTCGTCCGCCAACTCCGCGATAAGGGCTTCGAGCCGCTCGGAGCTGGGACGGTCGAGGCCGGAGAAGGGCTCGTCGAGGAGGAGGATGCGGGCTTCCTGGACGAGGCTGCGGGCGATCAGGACGCGCTGGCGCTGACCGCCGGAGAGCTCGCCGAAGGTCTCCCCGGCGCGGTCGGCGAGGCCGACCCGGCGCAGCGCCTCCAGCGCTGAGGTGCGCTCCCGCCGACCCGGCCGGCGCCACCAGGGCAGCCGCGAGAGCGCCCCCATCGCGGCGACGTCGAGAGCGGAGACGGGGTAATCGAGCTGGGAGCGCTCGGTCTGGGGGACGGTGGCGCAACGGGCGCGAACATCGAGCTCTCCCGTCAGCGGCGGCAGCTCGCCGAGCAACGCCCGCAGCAGCGTCGTCTTGCCGCCGCCGTTGGGGCCGAGCAGGGCCATCCGCTCGCCGGCGGGGAGCGGGAAGGAGACGCCGGAGATCGCCGGGCGGCCGTCGTAGCCGGCGGCGAGCTCGCGTGCCTCGATCAGCGGCTCGGGCTGCATCCTCGTTCTCCGCCGGTGAAGCCGCGCACCATTGCGTCGGCGTTGGCCTCCTCCATCCCGATGTAGGTCGCGCCGTTGGAGCCCTCGGGGCCGAGGGTGTCGCCGTAGAGCGTGTAGTCGGCCGAGGCGCCGGTCTGGTTGGCGATCGCGTCGGCGACCTTCGAGCTCAGCGAGCTCTCGGGGAAGATCGCCTTCACGTTCTCGGACTCGATCGTCCTTGCCAGCTCGCTCAGGTCCTGCGCAGACGCCTGCGCCTGCGTCGTCTGCGAGGGAATGACGGCGCCGATCACCTCAATTCCATAGCGGCCGGCGAAGTAGTTGAAGGCGTCGTGGTCGGTGACGAGCTTGCGCCGGGCCGGCGGGACCGAGTCGATGCAGCGGGCGATGCTGCGATCGAGCGCCCGCAGCTTCGTCAGGTAGGCGCGCGCGTTGCGCTCGAAGGCGGCGCGGTGGGCGGGGTCGGCGGCGACCAGGGCGCGCTCGATCCCCCGCACCCCGGCCTCGGCGTTGCGCGGGTCGTGCCACCAATGCGAGTCGTACGTCGACGCCTCCTCGCCCGAGGACTCGCCGGCGAGGCGGACCGGGACCTCGGCGCCGAGATCGACCACCTCGGCATCGCTGCCGCTGTCGGAGACGATCTCCTCGATCCAGGCGTCGAGGTTGTCGCCGCTGGCGAAGATCACCTCTGCGCTCGCCGCCCCCTCGACGTCGGAGGGTCGCGGCTCATAGTCGTGGGGGTCGCTGTTCGGTTCGAGAATTTGGTCGACCGCGACCGCTTCGCCGCCGACCTCGCGAGCGAAGTCACCGAGCTGGGTGGTCGTCACGACGACGTCGACTTTGTCGGTGCTGCCGCCGGCGGAGCCGCAGCCGGCGGCGAGGAGGGGGAGCGCGAGGAGCACCGCGGCGAGCGCGGCCACGCGAGGCTTGCGCATGAGGGCGCGCGCCGCGGCGACAACGACGAAGCCGGCGCCGGCGACGCAGGCGATGGTCGCTCCCGGGGGTGCGTCGGTTTCGACCGAGAGCCAGAGTCCGATCGTTCCCTCCAGCGCGACGAGGACGACACTGAGCAGCTGCCATCTCGCCAGCCGCCGCGTCAGCATCCGCGCCGTCACCGCCGGTACCAGGAAAAGGGCAGCGACGAGCAGGGCGCCGACGACGGTGAGGGCGGCGGTTACAGCCAAAGCGACGAGGCCGAGCAGGACCGCGTCGAAGAACCGCGAGCTGGGTCCTCTGGAGTCGGGGAGCGTCGGGTCGAAGCCGGTGCGGAGCCAATGCTGCCCGATCAACAGCGAGGCGAAAAGGGTTGCTGCCGCGGCGCCGGCGGCAAGCCAGATGTCGCCGCTGTCGACGAGGAGGAGGCTGCCGAAGAGCAGGGTCTCGACGTTGGAGCCGGAGCCGAAGACGTCGCTGGCGAGGATGACGCCGCCGGCGAGGCAGCCGACCAGGACCAGCGCCACCACGGCGTCATCGTCGTTGCGGCGGCCGCGCAGGGCGGCGGCTCCGGCGGTGAAGGCGATCGCGGCTCCGAAGGCCCCGAGCGGGGCGGCGAAGCCGAGGCCGTCGGCGAGGACGAGGCCGGGAAAGGCAGCGGTCCCGACTGCGTGTGAGAAGAAGGCGAGGCCGCGCATCACGATCCAGGTCCCGAGCAGCCCGGCGGGGATCGCCAAGATCAGGATCTCGACCAGGCCGCGCTGGACGAAGGGGAGCTGGAAGGGCTCGAGCACCGAGCCGAGGCTACTAAATGAAAACGAGTCTCGTTTTTAGTTGAAGCGCGCCAGATCTGACTTGCGCGCTTCCTTGCGCTTCTCCAGGCGGTTCTGGATCAGCGAGAGGACGATCACGAGCGCGGCGAAGAAGGCGATCACGCCAAAGCAGAAGAAAGTCACCGTCTTGTCGGTGGTCGGCCCGGCGAGGCCGACGCCCTCGTCGGCCAGCGCCAGCGGGGCGGTGACCAGCATCAGGGCCCAGACGGAGAGCAGGGCTGCGGCGGTGCGCTTCACGGAGCGGGAATTTAGCGCAACTTGAGGCGGCCCCGCATAGGATGCGCCGCGATGTCGAACCTCGAGGCCCTGCTGTTGGGGGTGGTCCAGGGACTGACCGAGTTCCTGCCGATCTCCTCCTCCGGCCACCTGATCATCGTCCCCTGGCTGCAGGACTACACCTTCCTGCAGGACCACGAGACCTTCAACAAGACCTTCGACGTCGCCCTCCACGCCGGCACGCTGATTGCCGCGATCGCCTATTTCCGGGTCGAGGTGGTCGTCCTCATCCGCGGCTTCGTGCAGGCGGCGAGGCAGCGGGCGATCCGCACCCAGGAGCAGCGGCTCTCGGTCGCGATCGCGATCGGCACGATCCCGGCGGTGATCGCCGGCGGCCTCGGCTCCAGCTTCATCGACGAGCACCTGGGGGAGCCGTGGATGATCGCGATCCAGCTGATCCTCTTCGGCGCCCTGCTCGGCTGGGCCGACAAGATGCCGCAGCGGCGAAACCTCGACGACACCAGCCTGCGCGACGGCCTCTACGTCGGCCTCGCCCAGGTACTGGCGCTGGCGCCGGGCACCTCACGCTCGGGGATCACGATCACCGCCGCCCGCTGGCTCGGCCTCGACCGCGACGCCGCCGCCCGGTTCTCCTTCCTGCTGCTGATCCCCGCCGTCGCCGGCGCCACCGCCTACAAGGCGCTGGAGGCGAGCAAAGAAGGGCTGCCGTCAGGCGTCGGCGGGCCGATGGTGGTGGGGACGATCGCCGCCGCCGTCTCCGGCTACTTCGCGATCTCCTTCCTCCTGCGCCTGCTGCGAACGACCAGCTACCGCCCCTTCGTCCTCTACCGCTACGCCGCCGGGGTGGCAATCCTCCTGATCATCGCCACCGGGTTGCGGCCGGCGACGTTCTGATCGGGCTTCTCGCAAATT
Source organism: Solirubrobacterales bacterium (assembly GCA_035266025.1). Taxonomy (GTDB): domain Bacteria; phylum Actinomycetota; class Thermoleophilia; order Solirubrobacterales; family 70-9; genus VAYN01. The sequence goes on along the minus strand of DATFOB010000018.1, from coordinate 1,552 downwards.
CGAGGCGCTTTGCGCGCAGCTGTGAAAATCCTGTGAACGCAGGGGTTAACGCCCTTGCCGCTGCATACACTGCGTCTATCCGAATCGCCGTCCTCGATACCGACAGCGGCTTCGTCACCGTTCTCGCCCGCCGCGCTGAGGCGGCCGGTTGGCACCTCAGCCAGAAGACCGGCCCCGTGCCGCCGCGAGACCTGGTCGCGATGAAGCTGAACGCCCTCCTGGTCGATCCGGCCGTGCTGGGCGACGAAGCCTGGGCCTACCTGGAGCGGGTCTCCTCGATGCTGCCCGACCTCGGCCTGGTCGTCTGCACCAGCCGCTCGACCGTCGCCCAGCGGGTCCGCGGCCTGCGCCTCGGCGTCGACGACTGGATGATCAAGCCCTGCCACCCGGAGGAGGCGATCGCGCGGCTGGAAGCGGTCTCGCGTCGCCGTCGCCGCGGCCGCCAGGAGCACGAGGCCGCGCCGCTCGCCGCCGGTGAGATGGAGATCCGCCCCGATCGCTTCCAGGCCTTTGTCGGCGACGAGGCCCTCGACCTCACCCGCCGCGAGTTCGAGCTGCTCTACCTGCTCGCCGAGGAGCGGGGGCAGGTGCTCGAGCGCGAGCAGATCTACCAGCGCGTCTGGGGCTACGCGATGGCCCACGGCGACCGTTCGGTCGACGTCTTCATCCGCAAGCTGCGCAAGAAGCTCGAGGTGCTCTCGCCGAGCTGGACATACATCCACACCCACTTCGGGATCGGCTACCGGTTCGATCCCGAACCGGCGGGAATCGTCGCCGAGGAGCTGCGCCCGGCGCCTGAATCGGCGGCCGAGCATTCACAGGTTGTTCACAGGGTGAAAACCACCTCGTAACAAGATCGCCGCTCTCCGCTGCGACGGTCCGTTCATCCAAAACGGACCTAATCAGAAGGAGAACGAGTGAGCAGCTCTAAGTGGCTTGCGGCGATCGTCGCCGCGGCGATCCTCGCGATCGGCATCACCGCCTGTGGCAGCGACGAGGAAACCGCCAGTGGCAACAGCGGCGGAGGCGACCTATCCGGCTCGATCCGCATCGACGGGTCCAGCACCGTCGCGCCCCTGACCGAAGCGGTCGCCGAGCAGTTCATGGCCGAAAACTCGGGAGTCCGGGTCACGGTCGGAACCTCCGGCACCGGCGGCGGCTTCGAAAAATTCTGCGCCGGCGAGACCGACATCAGCGACGCCTCGCGCGAAATCGAGCCCGAAGAGGTCGAAGCCTGCAAGAACAGCGGCGTCGGCTTCAAAGACGTCCACATCGCCACCGACGCCTTGACGGTGATGATCAACAACGAGAACCCCGTCTCCTGCCTCACCGTCGAGCAGCTGGCGGCGATCTGGGGTTCGGACTCGAAGATCGGCAACTGGTCTGAAATCCCGGACCTGGAAGAGAGCTACGACGAGGAGCTGGCGCTGTTCGGCCCCGGCACCGACTCGGGCACCTTCGACTACTTCACCGAATCGATCAACGGCGAAGAGGGCGTCACCCGCAAGGACTACAACAACGTCGGCGAGGACGACAACGCCACGGTCAAAGG
>DATFOB010000017.1:0-3106 GCA_035266025.1 Solirubrobacterales bacterium | reverse complement strand
TCTCAGGGCGGAGAGGATCAGCAGCCCGACGATGATCAGCGCCGGAGCCGCATAGGCGACCGAGACTAGCCAGTCGCCAGGGTGGTTAGCGAGTGGCAGCATTACCCGCCTCCCTCTCGATTCGCTCGCGTAGCTGCCCGGCCTGGCCTGCTCGTGCCGCCCTTCGCGCCCGCTCCTCCGAGAGTGGCACGCCCCGGCGCTGGGCGAGGTCGATCAGCTCCTGGCGGGCGGTGTCCTCCTTGGCCCAGCTCAGCAACAGCCAGGCACCGAGGCCGATCGTCAGCAGCATCCCCTCGACGGTCATGATTGCCCCGGCGATGCTCTGGTCGGCGATCGGGTCAATGCCGCGGTCGGCTGCGGTCGATTCGTAGGCCGAATAGAACGGGGTTCCCGCCCACATGAAGGCGTTGCCGAGCGCCGCGACCGAGAGGTGGGAGAGGACGGCGAGGCCGAGCCGAGCGGCCATCCCCACCGCCGCGACGGCGACTGGGCCGAGAAGCAGCAGCCACTTGCCGACGCCGGTGGCGAGGAAGGTGCCGTGCTCGGCGCCGTGCAGGGCGGGGCTTTCCAGTGCCCCCTCGTAGAGGATCGGAACGTGCCAGATGTAGAAGCCGGCGATCCAGAGCGCCACGACCGGCAGCGGCAGCAATATCCAGCGCGCTCCGCGCAGTCCCCGCAGGACTGGGGCGAGGATGGCGCCATTGATTCCGAGCACTATGAGGACGGCGGCAAGGTCGGTGAGCAGGAGGTGCTGGACCATGTGCGCGGAGACCAGTTCCTCGGCAAGCTTCGCCAGCGGCGTCAGCGTCGCGGCCACCCAGACGGCGATCCCGGCCGCGAAGCAGAGCTGGCGAGCGCTCGAGGGCGCTCGTCCCGATGCGGTGAGGGCTTGGCAGCGGCGCAGGTAGAGGAAGCCGACGAGGGCCGGCAGCCCGATCTCGACGGCGGTTGAGAGAGCGCCGAGCAACGGCGTCCTAGTGGGCGTGGCCGTCGCGCACGGTGCGCCACGACTGCCAGGTGATGCGGATGATGAGGATGCTGATCCCGAGTCCGATCAACGGGTCTGCCAACTCAAGCCCGATTGCGACCGCAGCCGCGCTCGCGACCACGGCGAGGCTGACGTAGGCATCGGCCTTCGCGTGGTTGCCGTCAGCGACAAGGGCCGGGCTGTCGAGCGTGCGGCCGGCGTTGGTGCGGACGATGGCCGCGAGCCAGTTTCCCCCGTAGCCGATCAGCCCGGCTGCGGCCAGCGCGCCGAGGTGGTCGACGTCCTGCGGGTCGATCAGGCGGAGGACCGCCTCGTAGGAGGCGACACAGGCCGAGACGAAGATCGCGAAGACGACGAAGTAGCCCGCGATCCGCTCCGCTCGCTCCGAGCGCATCAAGAAGGCGATCCCGAGTGGGATCGCCGTCGCGGCGTCGCCGAAGTTGTGGATCAGGTCGGCGAGCAGGGCAATGCTGCCGGTGGCGAGGAAGATCGCGACTTGCGCCAAGGCGGTGGCGGCGAGGATCGCGAGCGAGAGCCCGACCGCCCGCAGGCCCGCGCGGGAGCGTTTGATCGAGTGGTGGACCAGGCCGTGGCTGTGGCCGTGATCGTGGCTGTGGGGGTGAGGGTGATCGTGAGACATATGAACGTTTGTGCATAGAAGATAGCCTTCTGGCGTGGCAAGGCCCTCTGAGCACCGACCCGCCACCCGGCCGCTTCCTCCCGAGGAGGCTCAGCACCTCGCCGAGGCGATCAGCACCTTCGGCGCCGCCAGCCGGCTGCGGCTGCTGTGGGCGCTGATCGAGGAGGAGCGCTCCGTCGAAGAACTATCAGCGGAGACGGGCCTGACCCAAAGCGCGACCTCTCAGCAGCTTCGCGTGTTGCGCGAAGCCCGCTTGGTTAAGGTCCGCCGCGACGGTCGCCACGCCTTCTATTCCCTCTACGACCACCACGTCCCCGATCTCCTTGCGGCGATGCGCCACCACTACGAGCACGTCGAGCTAGGCGGCGGATCGGCCAAAGACCAGGCGGCCGAGAGCCCGTGAACGACACCCAGACGGCCGCCGGCACCATCGAGACGCCGGCACACGAACCACCACTGTCGATCTTCGTGCGCTTCTTGAAGTTCGGCCTGCTCGCCTGGGGCGGGCCGGCGGCGCAGATCGCGATGATCAAGCGCGAGTGCGTCGATGAGGAGCATTGGGTCTCGGAGGAGACCTTCAAGAAGACGCTCGCCGTCTATCAAGTGCTGCCGGGTCCCGAGGCGCACGAGCTCTGCGTCTACTTCGGGCGGATGCGCGGCGGCAAGCTCGGCGGGTTCGCTGCCGGGCTCGGCTTCATGCTGCCGGGCTTCCTGCTCATGCTGGGGCTCTCGATCCTCTACGTCGAGGCGAACCTGGCCGGGCACCTCGAGGAGCTGTTCTACGGGCTGACGGCGGCGGTCGGGGCGCTGGTCGCCCGCGCCCTGGTGCGACTCGGCCCGACCTTCGTCACCGACGTTCCCCTGGCGATCATCGCCGTCGCCGCCTTCGCCCTCACCCTCTTTGCAGACGCAAGCTTCGTGCTGGTGCTGCTCGGGGCGGGCCTCGCCTACGAGCTTTGGACGAATGGGGGCCGCTGGCGAGGTCGCACCAGCTCCTTCTCGATCGGGCCGCTGGCGATCATCGCGCTCGCGCTCGGCACGATCACCCTCTCGCTGACGGCAGAGATTTTCTGGGAGGGGTTGAAGGCGGGCCTGCTCACCTTCGGCGGCGCCTTCACCGTAATCCCGTTCCTGCAGGAGAGCGCCGTCGATGGCCAGGGCTGGCTCACCGAAAGCCAGTTCGTGGACGGCCTCGCGATCAGCGGCATCCTGCCGGCGCCGCTGATCATCTTCTCCACCTTCGTCGGCTACTTGGCCGGCGGGCTGGCCGGCGCCCTCGCCATGACCCTGGGCATCTTTCTGCCCGCCTTCGTCTTCCCGATCTTCTTCCACCGCGGCCTGATCGCCGTGGCCGAGAACCCGCGGATCAGGCCCTTCCTGCTGGGTGTCGCCGCAGCGGTGGTCGGCCTGATCGCCGCCGTCGCGGTGTCGATCATCGAAACGAGCGTGGTCGACGTTCCGACCGCGATCCTCGCGAT
>DATFOB010000016.1:0-13345 GCA_035266025.1 Solirubrobacterales bacterium | reverse complement strand
CCCCAGGCGGAGTGGACGCGGCCGCCGTAGGGGGAGAGGATGCAGAGGCGCCAGTCGCCGATCTCGTCGCGGAAGCGCTCGACCACGATCGTCTCGTCGGAGGGGACGACGCGGGTCGCCTGCTGCTGCTCGCGCAGGTAGCTGACGAGGTTGTTGGCGGCGCGCTCGTCGAGGTCGTACTCCTTCGCCAGCTCAGCCGGGTCGCGGTTGACGGCGTCGCGGGCGAACGCACCGATCGCGCGGCCGAGCTCGGCCGGCCGGCCGATCCCGTCGCCCTTCCAGAAGGGAACGGCGCCGGGGGCGCCGGGGGCCGGGGTGACGATCACCCGGTCGCGGGTGATTTCCTCGATCCGCCAGGTGCTGGAGCCGAGCAGGAAGGTCTGGCCGGCGCGGGCCTCGTAGACCATCTCCTCGTCGAGCTCGCCGACCCGGCGGCCGTCGGGCAGGTGGACGCCGTAGAGGCCGCGGTCGGGGATCGTGCCGGCGTTGGTGACGACCAGCTGACGGGCGCCTTTGCGGCCGTGGATCGTCCCTTCGGTGCGGTCCCAGACGATCCGCGGCCGCAGCTCGGCGAAGCGGTCGGAGGGGTAGCGGCCGTCGAGCATGTCGAGGACGTTCTCCAGCTGTTCGCGCGAGAGATCATGGAAGGACTGGGTCGAGGTGACCAAGCGCTCGACCTCGTCGACCTCCCACTCTTTATGGGCGGCGATCGAGACGAGGTGCTGGGCGAGGACGTCGAGCGGGTTCTGCGGGATCGTCGTCTCCTCGATCTCGGCCTCGCGCATGCGACGGGCGACGACCGCGCACTCGAGCAGGTCGCCGCGGTATTTGGGGAAGATCCGGCCTTTGGAGACTTCGCCCATGCGATGCCCGGCGCGGCCGATCCGCTGCAGGCCGCGGGTCACCGACTTCGGCGACTCGACCTGGATCACGAGGTCGACGGCGCCCATGTCGATTCCCAGCTCGAGAGAACTGGTGGCGACGAGGCATGGGAGTTGCCCGGACTTGAGCATCTCCTCGACGACCGAACGCTCCTCGTGAGAGAGCGACCCGTGGTGGGCCCTTGCTATTTCGACGTAGGTGTCCGAGGGGCCAGGGGGGTCCTCGGCGGACAACTGATGGGGAGGGTCCGGCGAGGACCCCCCTGGCCCCTCACCCGAAGCCGGTTGGTGACCCGCGTGCTCCGTGGCGGGTAGCTCTTGCTCGCCTTCTCCGTTGGCTAGCTCGTTGAGTCTCTTTGCCAGCCGCTCGGCGGCGCGGCGGTTGTTGACGAAGATCATCGTCGACGTGTGTTCCTGCACCAGCTCCAGGAGCTTGGGGTAGATCGCCGGCCAGATCGACCGCGCGTGCGCGCTCGGCTCGACTTCACTAGGCGGCGGCCCCCCCTCACTCGGATAAGCCGGCGCCCCCGGATCGGCCATGTCCTCCACCGGAACCACGATCTCCAGATCAAGAGCCTTCTTCTGCCCCGCATCAACAATCCGGCACTCCCGCTTAGGGCCGACCAAGAACTTCCCAATCCTCTCCAACGGCCGCTGGGTAGCCGAAAGCCCGATCCGCTGAACGACGGGTACGGCCTGCGCGGAGGGGTCAGGGGGGTCCTCTCCGGACCCTCCCAAGCTGTTGTCCGGAGAGGACCCCCCTGACCCCTCCCCCAACGCCGCCTCCCGAACCAACCAATCGAGCCTCTCCAGCGTCAGCGCCAGATGCGATCCCCGCTTCGTCTGCGCCACCGCATGAATCTCGTCCACGATCACCGCTTCAACCCCGGTAAGGATCTCCAGCACGCTGCTGCTCAGCATCAGATACAGCGACTCCGGCGTCGTGATCAAGATGTCCGGCGGGGTTTTCGCCATCGCCCGCCGTTCTTTCTGAGAGGTGTCGCCGGTCCGGAGGCCAACGGTGACGTCGGCGCCAATCCCGCGCAAGGGCGCCCGCAGGTTGCGCTCGATGTCGTAGGAGAGCGCTTTCAGCGGCGAGACGTAGACCAGCTTGACCCCGGTCCCCAGGTCCTTCGAGCGCGCCAGCTTGTCGATCCCCCAGAGGAAGCTCGCGAGCGTCTTCCCCGACCCGGTCGGGGCGCAGATCAGCGCGTGCTCGCCGCTGGAGATCGCCTCCCAGCCGCCAGCCTGCGCCGGCGTCGGCCCCTCGAAGGAGGCCTCGAACCAGCGCCGCACCGGCGCGCTGAAGGGCGCCAGTGGGTCGGGTTTCTTACTTGGTTTCGTCGCGGTCGCCAACCCACCGATCTTACGCATCCGCCTACTTCGGGCGTGGGGGTGGTAACAAATACCTTGCGAAGCGGACTTATCCTTGTAAATCTTTAACTCCACTATAGAATTGCAAGGATGATTGAACGACGCCAGGCATCTGTAATCGCGTCTCTGCTGCAGCAGTCTCCTGCCGTGGTCATAACCGGGCCCCGCCAGGTCGGGAAGACCACCCTTGCCCTGGCGATGGCCGGGTCCCGCAACGCGGTCTATCTCGACCTGGAGTCTGCCCCCGATCGGGCGCGGCTGGCCGAGCCACAGCTCTACTTCGCCGACCACGCCGACGAGCTCGTGATCCTCGACGAGATCCAGCGCACGCCAGGCTTGTTCGAAGAACTGCGGGGGACCATCGACCAAGCCCGACGAGAGGGAAAGGGGAACGGCCGCTTCCTTCTCCTCGGCTCGGCGGCGCTGGACCTCCTTGCCCAAAGCGGCGAGACCCTGGCCGGTCGCGTTGCCTTCGTGGAACTGGCGCCCCTCGACGTGATCGAGGTCGGCGAGAGTCGCTGGGACGAGCTCTGGGTGCGTGGCGGGTTCCCGCCCAGCTTCCTTGCCCCCGGTTCGGTGGAGAGCTTGCGCTGGCGAACCGACTTCATCCGCACCTATCTCGAGCGCGACGTCCCGCAGCTCGGCCCCCGCGTGCCGGCCGAGACGTTGCGGCGCCTGTGGACGATGCTCGCCCATAACCAGGGCGGCCTGCTGAACGCCGCGCACCTTGCCCGAGGGCTCGGCGTGACCGGTGCGACCGTGGGCCATTACCTCGACCTGATGGTCGATCTGCTGCTGGTGCGGCGTCTGCAACCACGCCTGGCCAATGTCGGCAAGCGCCTGGTCCGCTCGCCGAAGGTCTATGTGCGCGACAGCGGCATCGTCCATGCGCTCCTCGGCCTAACCGCCAAGGAGGCGGTGCTCGGACATCCGGTGGCGGGCGCGAGCTGGGAGGGGCTCGTGCTCGAGAACGTGATCAACGTAGTAGGCGAGCAAGCCGAGCCGAGCTTCTACCGCACCAGCGGGGGGGCCGAGATCGACCTCGTCCTCACCTGGCGCGACGGACGGGAGTGGGCGATCGAGGTCAAGCGGAGCGCTGCTCCCAGGGTGGAGCGGGGGATGCGCTCGGCCTTGGAGGACCTTCAGCCCGAGCGCAGCTTCGTCGTCTATCCCGGCAGCGAGCGCTATCGCCTCGCCGAAAGGGTCGAGGCGATAGGGCTCGCCGAGCTATGCACCGAAATCGGCGGTTAAGGCGTTCCGCCGGTGAACTTGACGAATTCGAACCAGGACTTCTTCGGCGTGAAGCCGGGGCCGAAGAGGCCCGAGCCGTCGCAGAAGTTGCAGACGTTTGCGGCGTCGTCGACCGAGAACCAGTAGAGGCGCTGGATCCGCCAGGCCCTCTGCTTCGATCGCAGGAGGCGGAAGGAGAGTTTGAGTTCGCGCGCCTGGCCGGCCGGCCCCTTGGCGAAGGAGTTCGATCCGTCGGAGCTGGGCGGGCCCGAGCTCCAGCCGATCTCGGTGATGAAGAGGCCCTTGCGGCCGTCGCCGTTTGCAGTCAGCACCTTGCGCACTTCTTCGATCTCCGGCGTCAGGTATTTCCAGCTGCCGGTGTAAGGGTGCAGGGAGACGCCGGCGAACTTCGACTTGATCCCCGGGTTCGCCTTGTACATCTGTTCGAGGAAGTAGCTGGCGTAGTAGTTGACGTTGGTGGGGTTGACGACCTTCTTCTTGCCGTTGACGACGCGGACATAGCGCCCCCCCTTCGGCTGTGAGAAGAGGCCCGCCAGCACGACCTGTGCCCCGGAATCGACCGACTTCAGGGCGCTGTTGGAGAGCTTGACGAGCTTCCCGTATTCGGCTGGGTTGGGCTTGGCGACGAAGTACTTGAAGTTCGGCTCGTTCCAGATCTGCCAGGTGCGGATCGGCTGCACCGGGACCCCGGGATGCGAGGTCCAGAAGCTGCCGTTAGGCCCGTAGCGGGCGGCGGCCTCCGCGAGCAGCGCTTTCCAGGCCGTTGCGGCCGCGCCTTTTACCGGCAGGCGCGCGGAAGCCTTGCTGCCCCCGCCGCCGGGGACGGAAGCGGTAGGGACGGCCCAGGTGGGAGCGCCGGTGATCGTCGGCAGCACGTCGATGCCCGCGCGTGCGGCCTTTTCGACCACTTCGTCGACGCCGCCCCAGTTGATCTGGCCGCCTTCCTGCGGCTGCAGGTCGGCCCAGCCGACGGGGATTCGCACGCTTTCGACCCCGCCCTTGCCGAGGCGCTGGAACTGTTCGCTACCGAGGGTCGACTGCGGCACCACGCCCCAGAACCGCGGCGGCACCGCCTGCGCGGTGGTGGCGAAGGCCGTTGCCGATATGAGCGCCAGCGTCAAGCTAAGCGCAGCCGTCTTCTTCGTCATAGAAAACATTTGCTTTTACCTCCGGTCAGCTCGCGTTGGGCGAGAACCCGCCGTCGCTGCCGCGACGCTGGCGGTAGAGCACAGCCCCCACCGAGATCGCCGCGAGGACAGCTACCGCTATCAGGATCGGGACCAGGGGCGAGGAGCCGTCATCGGTCGTGGCGGCACTCGTTTCCAGCGGCACTGCCGCCTGCACGGTGCCACCCGCCGCGCCATTGGGGGCCTTGGCGCCCTCGCCGTCTTTACCCTGGGGTCCTCCGCCTCCTCCCGGAGTGCTTGGATTGCCCGTGGATGCCCCTTCATTCGATTCCGAAGTTTCGTCCGGATGTACCGTGCCCCCGTCGCGGGAATCCCCTGAACCGTGCGCCTTCGGAGAACTTTCAGGCGTATCGGGGTTCTTGTGCTTAGACGGCGACTTTCCAGTTTCCCCGGGCAAGTTCGTATCCGGGGTTTCGTAGACGGTTTCAGCCTGGACGAGCGCCGGAGAGCAAGCAAATGCCAGCAGAGCAAGCACTGAAAGCACAACGGAAGATCGCATCAGGCCCGGGCCGCGGGGGTGGGGGGTCCGAGACATGGCGCGCAAGGTTAGAGGAATGGGCGGCGTTGATAAGTCCGCTGCTTTTGCTCCTCGGCCTGGCGCTTGCCGGTGGTGGCTTTGCGCTGGGTGAGCGCCACGCCGCCGGATTGGCCGTATGGCTGATCGTCGTGGCTCTGCTGGTTCTGGGAGCCGCCGGCCGCGCCCTGCTTGCACGGCCCTTCTACTGGGCGACTGGATTGATCGGTGCACTGGCGCTCCTGTCCGCATTTTCGTCCTTTTGGTCCGGATCGATCGAGCTAAGCGTCACCGAAGCAGACCGCCTCCTGGTCTACCTCGGCGTCTTCCTAGCCGCCTTCCTGATCACCCAAACCGGGCAGAGGCGCGAACGTTTCGGCGAAGGGATCGCAATTTCGCTGATTGCGATCGCTTTGCTGGCCCTGGCCTCGCGCCTGCTGCCGGACTTGCTCTCGGTCTCGCAGGGTGCTGAAGCCGGCGCCCGCCTCACCTATCCGCTCGGCTACTGGAACGGCAACGGCGTCGCCTTCGGGATTGCAACGGGGCTGGCGCTATGGCTGAGCCGCCGCGCGGCGCACCCGGCTCTGCGCTGGGCCGCGGTCGCCTCGCTGCCGGGCATCTTTCTCGCCCTCTACTTCACCTACTCCCGCGGCGGCCTGCTGGCGGCGGCGATCGCCTGCGGCTGCCTCGTCGTGCTCTCACACGACCGCCTCTGGCTGCTGGCGACCTTCGCCCTCGGCGCCCTGGCGGCGGTTCCGGCGCTGCTCGCGGTCCAGGGCTACAACAGCCTCTCCGAGAACCTCGAAGACGCGCACATCGCCGCCCAGGGACACAAAGTGCTGGCCATCCTCGCCACCGGCTCGCTGCTGGCGACGCTGCTGTTCGCGGCGCTCGGACGCCTGGAGCGACGCCAGGGCCGGCTCACCGATCGCGCCCTCGCCGTATCCCGCAACCCACGGTTGCTGAAGGGCATCGCCCTGATCGCCGCCCTGCTCGCAATCGCCGCCGCCCTCGCCGTCGGCGGCCGTGCCTGGGACCGCTTCACCAGCCCGGACCTGCAGCCGCCGAGCAGCTCCGCCAGCCACATCACCGACTTCTCCGGCAGCGGCCGCAACGAGTTCTGGCGGGTAGCGGTCGACTCCTTCGAGGAAGAGCCGGTGCTCGGCCATGGGGCCGGAACCTTCCGCTTCTCCTGGTACCGGCTGCGGCACAACGCCGAGCCGAACACCGACGCGCATTCTCTCTACCTGCAGGCCTTCTCTGACCTGGGGGTGATCGGCGGGCTGCTCGTCCTCGCCCTGATCGGGACGATCCTCTGGACCGGCTTCTGCGCCTGGCGCGGCGCCAAAGACCCGCGGCGCGACCTCTACGCGGCGCTGCTCGGCGCCTGCCTCGCCTTCGCGGTCTGCTCGGCGATCGATTGGTTCTGGCAGATCGCGGTCCTCGGCTCGGTCTTCTTCCTCGCCGCCGGAGTCCTCGTCGCCGCCCGCTGCCAGCAGCTGTCCCGCCTCCGTGCCAGCGGCAACGGCCACGAGAGCCGGCGCCGCTTCGGCCTCTCCGTCGCCGGCCTTGCGGTCGCCTGGATCGCCATGCTGGCCCTGGTCGGTCCGCTGCTGGTCGACCGCGAGATCGACGCCAGCAACTCGGCCGTCGAAGGCGGCAACCTCGCCAGCGCCGTCAGCCACGCCGAAAACGCGCGCAAGATCGAGCCTTGGGCGACGACCCCCTACAAGCAGCTCGGGCTCCTTGCGGAGCGCGAAGGGAACTACGGCCTGGCAGTCGACCGGCTCGACGAGGCAATCGAGCGCGAAGAAGACAACTGGCTCCTCTACTACCTGCGTGCTCGCGTCAAGAACCTGGCTGGCGAAGGGGCGGCGGCGCGGGCTGACCTGGCGGCGGCGCAGCGACTGAACCCCGAAGAAAACTGCCTTGACGAGGGTTTCGAAGGGTGCGGATGATGGCCTGGACCCCCCACACCAAGCAGAGCGAGCCGCAGCCGGCGCAGCGGCCGGCGGAGACCGAGCCGATACCCGGCCCCGGGGCTCAGGAGTCCCGCCGCCGGGGTGCCCTCCTGCGCCGCCTGCTCGCCTTCGCCGACTGGCTGGTGCTGATCGCCTGCCTCTTCGCCGTCACCGCCGGCAGCGTCAGCACCGAAATCGGGACGCTCTTCTGGGCGACGCTCTTCAGCCCCTCGTGGATCCTCGTCCTCAAGCTGAACGGGCTCTATGACAACGACCACCGGCGGATCCGCCACAGCACCCTCGACGAGCTGCCGGCGCTCGTCTCCGCCAGCGTCGTCGGCGTCCTCGTCCTCGACGGCCTGCTTGCGATCAGCCCGGTCGGCCCGCTCTCCCCCGCGAGCGCGATCGCGATCGGTGTCGGCACCCTCGGCGGCAGCTTCGCCCTTCGCGGCACCCTGCGTTTCCTCTGGCACCGCCTGACGCCGGTCGGGACCGGAATCGTGATCGGCTCCGCCGCTGCCGTCGACGTCGTCGCCCGTCGCGTCGCGATCCACCCCGAGACGCGGCTCTCGCTGGTCGGCTACCTCTCCTCGGAGGCGGAGCCCGCCGCGCGCGAGCTGCCGCGGCTGGGATCGGCCGCCGACCTCGCCCGGACCGCCGGCGAGCACGAGATCGAGCGCGTGGTGGTCAGCGAAGGAGAGATGAGCGAGCCGGCGACCGAGCGGCTGATCGAGGACTGCAAGGCGGCCGGGCTCGCGCTCACCTTCCTGCCCCAGCACTACGGCCTCCTCGGCCCGGGCGTGGAGCTGAACCGGCTGGCCGAGCTTCCCGTCCTCGACTTCCGCTTCAGCGACCCGCCGCGCTCGACGATGGCGATGAAGCGGGCGATGGACATCCTCATCTCGGCCACGGTGCTGCTCCTGCTCTCACCGATCCTGGCGCTGATCGCGGTGGCGACCCTGCTCGACACCGGCCGCCCGGTCCTCTTCCGACAGCGCCGCGCCGGCGAAGGCGGCAAGCCGTTCACGATGCTGAAGTTCCGGACGATGGTCGTCGACGCCGAACAGCGGCTGCCCGAGCTGATCGACGTCGCCAGCCTCGACCAGCCCGCCTTCAAGATCCGCGACGACCCCCGCGTCACCCGGGTCGGCCGTTTCCTGCGGCGGATGAGCCTCGATGAGGTTCCGCAGTTGTTCAACGTGCTGCGCGGCGACATGTCGCTGGTCGGGCCGCGGCCCGAGGAGGTGGCGATCGTCGCCCTTTATGACGAGCGCCAGCGCGGCCGGCTGGCGGTGAAGCCGGGAGTGACGGGGCCGATGCAGGTCTACGGGCGCAGCGACCTCACCTTCGAGGAGCGACTGGCGATGGAGCGGGACTACCTCGACAACCTCTCGCTGCTGACCGACCTGGCGATCCTGCTGCGCACCCCGCGGGCAATCGTCCGCGGCGATGGCGCCTACTGACCCGATGGCAGCCGAGGCCCCGCTGGTGGCGATCGCGATGGCCACCTTCGATCCCGACCCGCTGCTGCTGGAGCGGCAGATCGCCTCGATCCGTGAGCAGACCCACGAGAGGTGGGTCTGCCTCGTCAGCGACGACGGCTCGGGTCCGGAGCGGCTGGCGCACCTGCGCTCGCTGACTGAGGGAGACGAGCGGTTCACGCTCTCGGTCGGCGGCGAGCGACTCGGCTTCTACGCCAACTTCGAGCGGGCGCTGCGGATGGTGCCGCCCGAGGCCGATCTCGTCGCCCTCGCCGACCAAGACGACCGTTGGTACCCGGAGAAGCTGTCGGCCTTGCTCGGGGCACTGGGGGACGCGAAGCTCGTCTACAGCGACATGCGGATCGTCGACGAGCAGGGCCGGGTCGTCTCCGACACCTTCTGGCAGGGGCGGCGGAACAACTACACGGACCTCTCGTCAATGCTCCTCGCCAACACGGTGACCGGCGCGGCCTCGCTCTTCCGGCGCGAGTTGCTCGACCTGGTGCTGCCGTTCCCCGAGCCGGTCGGCGACCCGTTCCACGACCAATGGATCGCCTCGATGGCGCTGGCGACCGGGAGGATCGCCTACGTCGACCGGCCGCTCTACGACTACGTCCAGCACGGCGGCGCGGCGCGAGGGCACGCGGCGGCAATGAGGGAGTTCGAGCCGGGACGGCTGCTGAGCTGGCGGCATCCGCGGGCGACGATCTCGCGGGTCTCCGCCTATGCGAAGCGCGCGTTCGAGACGAATGCGCACCGGATCGCCCTTTCGGCCCGCGAGATCGAGGCGCGGACGGGAGCGCTCGGCGCAGACAAGGCGCAGGCGCTGCGGCGAGTGGCTCGCCTCGACACGCGGAAGCCGCCGGTCGGCTGGCTGGCGCTGCGCTCGCTGCGGCGGTTGACGGGTCGCAACGAGACGATGGGGATCGAGCTCTCGCTGCTGGCCGCGATCCTCTGGGGGCGCTGATGCGGACGGTCCTGCACGTCCTTCCCCATCCCGGAGGGGGGGCGGAGACCTACATCGACCTCTTGGAAGGGATCGGGGGCTACGAGCACAGGCGCGTCGCGCTCAGCGACACCCGCTCGCGGCGGCGCGGCATCCGTTCGGTGTTCTCCCGTCGGCGGGAGGTGCGGCGCCTCGCCGAGGAAGCCGACCTGGTCCACGTCCACGGCGACATGGCGGCGATGCTCGTCGCGTCGGGCCTGCGTGACCGGCCGCTGGTGATCACGACCCACGGCTTGCATCGGCTGCGACGGTCGACCGGGACCGTCGGCCGGCTCGTGCGGCGTCGCCTGCGGGCGGCGGTGGCGGCTTCGGCGGCGACGATCTGCATCGCCGGCGACGAGCGCGATGACCTCCTCGCGGCCCTGCCCCAGTCGCTTCACGACCGTCTTGTGCTGGTGGCGAACGGGGTGCCGGTGGCGCCGCCGGCCGATCCGGAGCGGCGACGAGCTGCGCGGGAATCGCTAGGCCTCGGAGAGGCGGAGGTCGGCGTCCTCTTCCTCGGCCGGCTCGAAGAGCGCAAGGACCCGCTTGGCGCGATCGCCGCCGCCCAAAAAGCGCGGAATCGCGGTGCCGACCTCGTCCTGCTTATCGCCGGCGGCGGTCCGCTCGCGCAGGAGGTCGCTGCCCAGGCGGGAGCGGCGGTGCGGCCGCTTGGCCACCGTGAGGATCTCGACGATCTCTTCGCGGCCACTGACCTCTTCCTGCTCCCCTCCCACCGCGAGGGGATGTCCTTCGCGCTGCTCGAGGCGATGGCACACGGCCTCGCTCCGGTCGTCGCCGACGGCACCGGCAACGCCGAGACCGTCGGCGCTTCGGGTGTCGTCTTCCCGGCCGGCGACCTCGAGGCGATGTCGGACTGTCTCTTCGACCTCACCCAAGACGCAGACGCCCGCAACCGCCTCGGCGCTGCGGCCAGGGAGCGCATCCGCAACGAGCTCAGCCTGGAGCGGTTCCTCCGTGGGACGAGGGAGCAGTACGAGGCAGCGCTTGGGACGCGGCCGCCGCGTCAGGGCGCCTGACCGCGGCGCTCGCGCAGCGTCCGTTTCAACGGTGCCGGCAGCACATAGGAGAGGGCCGGGCGGAGCAGGCCGGTCGCGCCCTTGAGCGTCTGCCTGCGGCGCAGCGCACGAGCCCGGATCCGGAGTCCCTCAGCCAGCTGCGCCCGCTCGGCGCGGGCGGCGACGTTGCCGCCGCCCATCACCCGAGTAGCGAGCTCCTCGTCGAGGGCGACGAGCCGGTGTCGCTCGGCGATCCGCAGCCAAAGGTCGTACTCCGTCGCGTAGCGGTAGCGGTGGTCATACCCACCCAGTTCCAGCGCCACCCCTTTGCGAAACGCCGCCGAACCGTTGGGGATCGGGTTGAACCGCATCAGCACCGACCCGACGTCCCCGGCCGTAAAGCTCGTCCGCGGCCGCAGCTCCCGGCCGGAGCTGTCGACCTCCTGCATCCGCGAGCCGACCACCGCCACGTCCGGCTCCGCCGCGAGCACCGCAAGCTCTCGCTCCAGCCGATTCGGCGCCGAGTAATCGTCGGCGTCCTGGATCGCGATGATCGGCGCAGCCGCCGCCTCCATTCCAGCGTTAAGCGAGCGCGCGATGCCAAGGTTCCGCTCCAGCCGCATCACCCGCCCCCGCGGGTCGGAACCGATCGCCTTCCCCGCCGCATCGGCAGAAGCATCGCGAGATCCATCGTCGACCACGATCAGCTCGAGGTTCGTCTCCGTCTGGTTGAGAATCGAGTCGACTGCCCGCGCAACCGTCGCCTCGTTTTCATAGGCGCCGACGAGCACGGTGGCGGAGGGCGGAGGGGTAAACATTGATAGATCTTATCGTTATACTGACGCGGTATGACTCAGCGTGTCGGAGCAAAGGGCCAGGTCGTAATCCCGAAGCTAATGAGGGAGCAAGCTGGTCTGGGACCAGGAGCTGACGTTGATTTTGAAGCGACGGACGGCGGCGTCGTCGTCCGCAAAGCCGCTCCTCCCTCTTCGCTTAAAGGTCGCTTTGCAAAGAGCGGAATGGCGGCGCGCCTGCTCGAAGACCGCCGAAGCGAGCCTCGATAGCGGTCGCCGATGCAACGCTGCCTCGATTCTTGGGCTGTGCTGGCATGGTTGGACGGGGAGGAA
Organism: Solirubrobacterales bacterium; assembly: GCA_035266025.1. Lineage (GTDB taxonomy): Bacteria > Actinomycetota > Thermoleophilia > Solirubrobacterales > 70-9 > VAYN01. The sequence continues at coordinate 1,565 of DATFOB010000016.1, read as the reverse complement.
CCGGCGGCCAAAGCGGTCGAGCGGGTCATCAAACGCGAACGCCCGGCGATGAGCTGGATGAACCTGGTGGAGGTCCATTACCGCACGATCAGGGATCACGGGCAGCAGGAAGCCGACCAAGTCCTCGCCGAGCTGCGACCGTTGGTCTCAGAGAACCTGCCCGGAATCGCCTCGATGAGGTCGGTATCTGCACTGAAGGCAGAGCATCCGATCGCATTGGCTGACTGCTTCGCCGTCGCACTGGCCGCCGAGGAGGAAGCCGCGTTGCTGACGGGGGATCCGGAGATCGTCGACCGCGCCGGCCAGTTGCCATGTCAGGTCGTAGACCTTCGCGCCGACAGCTGATCCACCACCTCATCTACGCTGGCGCGCATGAGCAGCGCCGCTCCCTGGGCCGGACGGCCTGTCGCGATCGTCCATGACTGGTTCCAGGGGTACCACGGGGCCGAGCGGGTGGTCGAGGCGATCGCGGACGACGTGCTGGCGGAGGCGGGACGGGTGGACGTCTTCACCTTCCACGCTGAGCGGGAGCTGCTGCCGCCACAGTTGGCGGCGCGGATCGTGCGGGAGTCGCGCCCTTCGCGGCTGCCGGGGCTGCGGCAAGTCGGGCATGACCCGGGGCGCTGGCGGTACCTGCTCCCTTTCATGCCGCGCTACTTCCGCTCGCTCGACCTCAGCCAGTACGACCTCGTCGTCGTCTCCTCGCACGCCTGCGCGATCAATGCCTCACCGCCGCCGGGCACCCCCTGCGTCTGTTACTGCCACACGCCGATGCGCTACGCCTGGCTCACCGACACCGAGCGCGGGCGCCTCGGTGGGGCCCGCGGCCGGGTTCTGGGCGGGCTGTCGGGATGGCTGCGCAAGCAGGACCGCGCCGCCGCCCAGCGCCCCGACCGGCTGATCGGTAACTCAACCGCGGTCCGCGACCGCATCCGCCGCTTCTACAACCGCGACGCGGACGTTGTCCATCCGCCCGTCGAGGTCGAGGCGCTGCACGCGGACCCGGCGCAGGAGCGCGGCAGCTTCCTCTGGGTCGGCCGGCTCGTCCCCTACAAGCAACCGCTGCTCGTCGCCGAAGCCTTCCGCGGCCTCCCCCACCGCCTGACGATGGTCGGGATCGGCCCCCAGGAAGAGGAGCTGCGCGAGCGGTTGCCCGAGAACGTCGAGCTGCGCGGCTGGATCACCCGCGAGGAGCTCGAGGGGCTCTACAGACAGGCGGCCGGCTTCATCCACGTCGGAGAAGAGGACTTCGGGATCACGATGGTCGAGGCGCTCGCCGCGGGGGCGCCGGTGATCGCCCAGAACGCCGGCGGCGCCCGCGACATCGTCCGCGATGGGGTCGACGGCGTCCTCTTGGACGAGCCGAGCGCAGCGACGCTGCGCGAGGCGGTCGAGCGCGTCGCCGCCACTGAGTGGGACCGCGGGCGCCTCGCCGAGCGCGCCGCCGGGTTCTCACGACCGCGCTTCGTCGCCGCGATGCGACAGCTCCTGACCGAGACGATGACCCGGTGAGCGACCTCTGCACCCAGGTCCTCGTCGAGGTCGGGGACACGATCGAGCGCCTG
>DATFOB010000015.1:0-54132 GCA_035266025.1 Solirubrobacterales bacterium | reverse complement strand
CGTCGTGCATCGCCTCCTTGTGCTGCTCGGACGCGCGCAGCAGCAGCGTCCCGTCGATGTCGAAGAGCAGCAGCAGCGGCGCGCTCAGCCTTCCCGCGACCACGAGGCCCCCGGCTCCAGCCGGCGCGCATAGGCGGCGATCAGGCGCGCGGCGTTGTGGACGTCGTCGAGCTGGACCACCTCGACCGGCGAGTGCATGTACCGCAGCGGGATCGAGACGACGCCGGTGGGGATGCCGGCGCGGGAGATCTGCAGGACGTCGGCATCGGTGCTGGTGCCGCGACCGCTGGCGCTGACCGAGTACTCGATGCCCTCGGCCTCGGCGGTCTCGACGAGTAGCTCGAAGACCTTCGGCGAGAGGGTGGAACCGCGCCCGATCGCGGGGCCGGAGCCGAAGGGATGGCTGCCGATCTCCTTCTCGTCGACCCCCGGCGCGTCGGTCGCGTGGGTGACGTCGACGGCGATCGCGATGTCGGGGCGGACCTGGAAGGCGGCGGTGCGGGCGCCGAAGAGGCCGATCTCCTCCTGCACGGCGGCGACCGCCGCGAAGGAGCCGCCGGGCCCTTTGCCCTCGGCGCAGCGGCGCAGGCTCTCCAGCGCCACATAGGCGCCCAGCCGGTTGTCCATCGCGCGGGAGACGAGGCGGTCGCCGACGACCGGCATCGGCTCGGCCGCGATAACGACCGGGTCGCCGACCCGGACCAGCGCCTCGGCCTCCTCGCGGTCGGTGGCGCCGATGTCGATGTGCATGCCCTTCAGCTCGACCACCTTTTTGCGTTGGTCGGCCTCGAGCAGATGGATCGGCTTGCGGCCGGCGACGCCGAGGACGGGACCGTCCTTGCCGCGGATCTCGACCCGCTGGCCGACGAGGATCTGCGGGTCCCAGCCGCCGACCGGGGCAAACCAGAGGAAGCCCTTCTCGTCGACGTGGGTGATGATCAGCCCGATCTCGTCGATGTGGCCGACCACGGCGAGCAGCGGTGAGCCCTCCCCGACGCGGGCGATCGTCGAGCCGATCCCGTCGACGCTGACCTCGTCGGCGAAGGAGGCCGCCTCGCGCCAGACCTCAGCGGCCGGCCCCTCGTACCCGGAGGGGGCGCCGGCGCGAAGCAGTTTGTCGAGGAGGACTGGAGTGCTCAAAAGGTTCGGGGAGTATGCCTAAGTGTGCGCGGCGCTTGCTTCGCGGCGGAGCTGGGCCCGGCCGGGTCCATATCGGCGGTGCTCGAAGAGGATCATCGCCCAGATCAAGACGACGGCGACCGCGAGGGAGATCAGCGCGTCCACCTGGGTCGCCACCGGGACCAGGAAGAGGAGCACGATCGCCAGTCCGAGGCGGTGGCGGTTGACGGATCTGACGTGCCGGTAGCGGAAGGAGACGAGCCCGAGGAGGTAGACGGCAAGGCCGCCGAGCAGGGCGAAGGCGGGGACGTCGTGCAGGTGCTCGCCGTGGTGGCCGATCGTCGCCTTCATCCCCAGCGCCATCAGGACGATGCCGGCGATCATCAGCAGGTGGATGAGGCTGTAGGAGTCCCGCGCCAGCTCGTTCTGGACCCTGCCCGCCTCGGCTTCGCCAAGGCGGCGGGCGGAGATCAGGGCGACGACGTCGAAGTAGGTCCACCAGAGCGCCGCGGCGAGGAAGACGCCGAGGACGGCGGCCGTGCCGATCCCGAGGTCCAGAGCGCCGGAGGCGCCGACGCCGATCGCGACGATCGACTCGCCGAGGGCGATGATCAGGATCAGGCCGTGGCGCTCGGCGAAGTGCCCCGGGACGATCTTCCATCCCTCCGCGCCGAAGAAGTAAGGCCCGGCCATGTCGAGGAAGATCGCCAGCGCCCAGAGCGCCCCCTGGGCAAAGCCGTCGAAGAGCGAGGCGACGAGAAGCAGCCCGACGGCGATCGCGGTGCTGACGGCGAGGCCGATGACCGAGCGGCGCAGGTCCTGGTCGTCGGCGCCGGCGAGCATGAAGAGGGCGATGTGGGCGGTGCGGAAGACGCCGATCCCGAGAGCGAAGGTGAGGGCGAGGTTGTCGAAGGCCTCCTGCACGCTGAGCGAGACGATCAGCAGCGCCGCCATTGCGACGAAGATGACGAGGCGAACCGCCTCGGCCTCGGGGTCGATGACGCTGGTCAACCATGAGTAGCCGACCCAGGCCCACCAGAGGACGCCAAGGACCAGCAGCCCCTGCGCCAGGCCCGACCACGTCTGGTCGTGGGACATCAGCGCCGTGCACTGGGTGATCGCGAGGACGAAGACGAGGTCGAAGAAGAGCTCCAGCGGCGTCACCCGCTCGCCCTCGCGGCGGACGGCGCTGAAGCGGTGACCAGTTTCCGCCGATCCCTCCACGCGCCAATCCTCGCACCTGGACGTGTCTGAGTTTTCCCGTCACATATGACGGAGAAACTCAGACACCCCCCGAAGGGCGTGACGAAAGTGGAATATGTTGCGCACATGGGAGTCGCAATCGTCACGGGAGCGTCGACGGGGATCGGGAAGGCGACGGCGGTCCGGCTGGCGCGGGAGCCGGGGACCGAGCTCGTCCTCGTCGCCCGCCGCGAGGAGCTGCTCCGCGAGCTGGCCGAGTCGCTGCCCTGCCGCGCCACCTACGTCGCCGTCGACCTCACCGACGCGGAGGCGCCGCACCGGGTCCGCTCCCACCTTGAAACCGAGCACGGCGGCGCCCTGCACCTGCTGGTCAACAATGCCGGCGCCTCCTGGCGCGCCTCCTTCGCCGAGGGCGGCTACGAGAACGTCCGCCGCCACATGGAGCTCAACTTCGACGCGGTGGTGCGGCTGACCGAGGCGCTGCTGCCGCTCCTGCGCGCCTCGGCGCCGAGCGCGATCGTCAACGTCGCAAGCACCGCCGGGCGCGTCGCCCGTGCCCGCACCGGCTCCTACAGCGCCAGCAAGTTCGCGCTGATCGGCTGGACCGACGCGCTGTATGCGGAGGAGAAGCCGAACGGGGTGCACGTCGGCATGGTGCTGCCGGGCTTCATCCAGACGGAGGGCTTCCCGGCAGCGGAGCTGCGCGAGAAAGCGCTGACCCGCTGGATCGTCTCGAAGCCGGAGAAGGTCGCCGAGGCGATCTACGAGTGCGGCCCCGGCGGCAGGGCCGAGCGCTACGTGCCGCGCCCCTACGGGTTGGCCGCCGGCCTGCGGATCCTCTCTCCAGCCCTCGTCCGCCGCGTCCTCGGCGGCGGCGCGGCCTCCAACCTCACCACCAGCACCGCCGCCGAACACGAAAAGAGCTCGGACCCAGGCTGATGCCGCTTTTCGCCGATGTCATCGTCGCGCTGGCTCTCGTCGCCGTCGCGGTCGTCGCCACGATCTCGACGAGGAAGGTCCGCCAGGTCAACCGCCGCTTCCGCATGTTCGACGAGATCTCGCGGGTCGCCGAACTGGGCAGCACCCTGGACGAGACGCTGGAGGCGATCGTGGGAATCATCGTTCCCGAGCTGGGGGACATCTGCGCGATCGACGTCATCGAGGACGATCAGGTTCGCCGGGCGGCGCTACGGGTCGACGGCCCCGACGCCGACGAAATCGCCGCCCGCCTGCTCGAGCGTGGTCCGCGCCTGCAGGAGCAGGTCGCGAGCGACGCCAGCCGTGGGCAGCAGGAGCCGCTCCTCTTCGAGCTGCGGAGCGAGGAGGATCTGCGCGAGTTCGCCTCCGATGACGAGGACCTCGCCTTCCTCCGCAGCCTCGGCATCCGCTCGGGGGTGACGGTGGAGTTGCGCGCGCGGGGCCGCCCGACGGGTGTGCTGACGATCAGCGTCGGCCCCTCCAGGCGTCGCCTTGACGCCTCTGACGTCCACTTCGTGACCATCCTCGCCAGCCGGGTGGCCCTCGCCCTCGACAACGCCGGCCTCTTCTCCGACCTCGAGCGCTCCGAGCGTGAACGCGCGGAGATCGCCGAGACCCTCCAGCGGGGCCTGCTGCCGCCGCCGCTTCCTCACATCCCCGGTTGGTCGGTGGCGGCGACCTACCGGCCGGCGGGAGCCGAGAACGAGCTCGGCGGCGACTTCTACGACGCCTTCCGCATCGCCGGCGGCTGGATGGTGGTGATCGGAGACGTCACCGGTCGCGGCGCCAGGGCAGCAGCCGTCACCGCCCACGCCCGCTACACCCTGCGCACCGCCGCGGCCTTGACCGGAGACCCGGTGATCGCGCTGCGCACCCTCAACCGCGAGCTGCTGGCCCGGCGGGGCACGGACCTCTGCAGTGTCGCCGCGATGGCCGTCTCCGAAGACCCGGCCGAGCCGGTGCGACTGGCGGTCGCCGGGCACCCGCCGCCGCTCCTCGTCGACGGCGACGAGGTCACCGAAGCGGGGGAGGCGGGACCCGTCCTGGGTGCCTTCGAGGAGGAGAAGGAGGGCTGGGCCCTCGTCGCCACCGCGGTCGCGGCCGGCCAGCAGCTGGTCGTCGTCACCGACGGCGTCACCGAGTCGATGGGCGCGGGCGAGCGCTTCGGCGAGGAGCGCCTGCGCGCCCAGCTGGTCCGCGTCAGCAGTCCCGCCATCGTCGCCCAGCGGATCGAGGGAGCCCTGCACGAGTTCGCGGGGGGGACCCTCGAGGACGATGCCGCGATTCTCGCCCTCGCCCCCGCCACCGCCGACGTCGAGCCTGCACCGGAGCGGGAGCGAGACCTCGTAAGGAGGCTCTACGAGGCTTTCAACCACCGCGATTTCGAGGAAATCTTCGCCCTCTGCGACCCGGCGATGGAGTTCTTCCCGGTTGGCACCGCAGAGGAGATCGGCCGCGAGGCGCCCTACACCGGCCCCGAGGGCCTCAGCGAGTACCTGAGCGACGTCGAACGCGTCTGGGACGAGCTCCAGATCACCCCCAGCGTGGTCGAGAGTCGCGGCGGCTCCCTCCTGGTCCGCGGCCGCGTCTACGCCCGCAGTCGTCCCCTCGGCATCCGCGACGTCCCGGTCGCCTGGATCTGGGACATCGAGGACAGCCGCTTCGTCCGCGGCGAGGTCTTCCGCGACACCGAGGAAGCCCTCCAGCGCCTCGCCCCCTCGCCCTGAGCACCTTTCCACCAACCCCCGACTAGGATTCGCCGCCGTGACTATTTCGACGAACCAGTTCAAGAACGGCACCCATATCGAGATCGACGGCAAGATCTGGAAGATCATCGACTTCCAGCACGTCAAGCCGGGCAAGGGCGGCGCCTTCGTGCGGACGAAGCTGCGGCGGATCGAGGACGGCTCGGTGATCGACAAAACCTTCAGGGCGGGGGAGAAGTTCCGCCCGGTGCGGACCGAATCGAAAAAGATGCAGTACCTCTACGACTCGGGTGAGGCTGCGGTCTTCATGGACTCCCAGGACTACAACCAGATCGAGATCGCCAAGGAGCAGCTCGGCGATTCGATGCAGTGGGTGCTGGCGAACGACGAGGTCGACGTCCTCTTCGTCGACGAGCAGCCCGGCGATGTGCAGGTGCCGAGCGCGATCGAGATGAAGGTCACCCAGACCGACCCCGGCCTCAAAGGCGACACCGCCTCGGGCGGCGGCAACAAGCCCGCCACCCTGGAGTCCGGCGTCGTCGTCCAGGTCCCTCTCTTCATCGAGGAGGGCGAATCGGTCCGGGTCGACACGCGCAGCGGCGAGTACATCTCCCGCGCCTGACCGCTCCGCGGTCCGACGCTGAAAGAATGCAGGTATGCGCAGGTCAGACCAGCGGCGCGACGCCGTCTTCGCCAACTACCAGCGGGACGTCACCGGGCACCCCCTGGAGGAGCTGCTGGCGGAGGCAAAGCCGTTGACGCGCGAGCTGGCCGAGGGCGTCGACGCGAATCGGGAAGAGCTTGATGACATCATCGCCGCCCACGCGAAGGGGTGGACGGTCGACCGGATCGCGCCCTTGGACATGAACGTGATGCGGACCGCCCTCTACGAGATGGAATTCATGGACACGCCGCCGGAGGTGGCGATCGACGAGGCGGTGGAAATCGCCAAGGAGTACTGCGGCGCCGACGCGCCGAAGTTCGTCAACGGCATCCTCGGCGCCGTCGTCCGCGAGCGGGAGCCCGCCAAATGAGCCTTCGCCTGCGCGAGATCTCCGAGCGCCTGCGCGAGATCACCTCCCAGCTGCAGAGCGAGGACGTGAGCGACGAGACGGCCGCGAAGCTCGCGGCCGAGGCCGCGGACCTCGCCGCCGAGGCGGTCGAGGAGGCCAACCGCGAGGCGCGGCAGCAGGCCAGCGCCGAGTGACCGGCGCCGATCGGTGTTCCTTTTGTCCCCATAGGGTCCAAAAGGAACACCGCTGATGAGCTATCCCGAGGATCTGCGCTCGCTGGTCGATCGCGCGCTCGAGGATCTGAGGTTCTCTGCGTCCGAGCCGACGGCCGGCCTGGAGGAGGCGATGCGGTACTCGCTGCTGGCCGGCGGCAAGCGGGTGCGGCCGGTGCTGGCGCTGGCGACCGCCCGCGCCTTCGCCGCCGAGCCGGAGCGCTTCCTCCCGGTCGCCTGCGCGATCGAGCTGATCCACACCTACTCGCTGATCCACGACGACCTGCCGGCGATGGACGACGACGAGCTGCGGCGCGGCCTGCCCACCTCGCACGTGAAGTTCGGCGAGGACGTCGCGATCCTCGCCGGCGACGGTCTTTTCGCCGAGGCGATGCGGCTCTTCTGCGAGCAGCCGGGAGAGCCGGCTCGGGTCCTGGCGGCGCTACGGGAGTTAGCCTCCGCGACCGGCGTCGACGGGATGGTCGGCGGCCAGTACGTGGACGTCGTCGGCGCCGAGTCCGACGCGGAGGGGCTGCGCGCCCTGCACGCGCTGAAGACCGGGCGACTGATCGCCGCCAGCGTCAACGTCGTGCTTCTGCTCGAGGGAGCGTCCGAACCTGAGACAATGCCCTATCGCCGTTTCGCCGAGGAGCTGGGCGTGTTGTTCCAGATCGTCGACGACATCCTCGACGTCACCGAGTCCGACGAGCAGCTCGGAAAGCCACATGGAAGCGACGAGAGACATGGCAAACTCACCTACGTCAGCCTTTTCGGCCTCGATCGGGCCCGTGAGCTGGCGGCGGGGTCACACGCGAAGGCCACCGCGGCGCTGGCACAGGCCGGCGGCGAGACGGAGGACCTGAGGCGCGTGGCCGACTACATCTTCACGAGGAACGAATGAGCGAACAGCCCCCCACCCAGGGCAACGAAGACGTCAAAGACCGAATCGAAGAGCCGCTGCTGCCGGGGATAGACGCCCCGCAGGACCTGCACGGTCTCGACGACGAGCAGCTGCAGCAGGTCGCGCAGGAGATGCGCACCTACATCATCGACACGATCGGCGAGATCGGCGGCCACTTCGGCGCCAACCTCGGCACCTGTGAGCTCGCCGTCGCCCTCCACAGCCTGCTGGACTCGCCGCGCGACAAGGTCCTTTGGGACGTCGGCCACCAGGCTTACCCGCACAAGATCCTCACCGGCCGCCGCGAGCAGCTGCCGACGATCCGCCAGTACGACGGCGTGGCGCCCTTCTGCTCAATCCCCGAGTCCGAGCACGACATCATGGGCGCCGGCCACGCTTCGACCTCGATCGGCTATGCGGTCGGGCTGAAGGAGGCGATGCGGAAGGGGATCGGCACCGACGGCAAGGTCGCGGCGGTGATCGGCGACGGCGCCCTCACCGGCGGCGTCGCCTACGAGGCCCTGCACGCGGCCGGCGGCATGCAGACGCCGGTTGTGATCGTCCTCAACGACAACGGGATGTCGATCTCCCCCAACGTCGGCGCCCTCTCGCGCTACTTCAACCGAATCCGCCTCAACCCGCGCCTCTGGCACGCCCGCGAGGGGGTCGAGGACCGGCTGACGAAGCTGCCGCTGGGGATGGGCAAACGGATCGAGCGGCTCGGCCCCGAGATCAAGGCGGCGATCAAGGCCTACTGGGCGCCGGGGCTCTTCTTCGAGGAGCTCGACCTCGCCTACATGGGCGTGATCGACGGCCACGACGTGCACGCTCTGCGGGAAGCGCTGACCGAGGCTTTCGAGGCCGACCGTCCGGTCGTCGTCCACATCCACACCGTCAAGGGCAAGGGCTTCGCGCCGGCCGAAGAAGGCGGCCTGGAGTCGATGGAGGAGTGGCACGCGGCGAAGCCGAAGTCGATCGTCGAAGGGCAGCCGGCGGCGAGCGCGCCGAAACTGGTTCCCGTCACCGAAACGGATTCTCCCGAGGGGATCGAGGTGCTGGAGAAGCCGCCCGCCGCGGGCTCGCCACCCCAGTACACGAAGGTCTTCGCCGACGCGATCGTCGCCGAAGCCCGGGCCGACGAGCGGGTGATCGGGATCACCGCGGCGATGGCGGGCGGGACCGGCCTGCAGAAGCTCTGCGACGAGCTTCCCGACCAGTACTACGACGTCGGGATTGCCGAGCAGAACGCCGTCCTCCTCGCCAGCGGCCTGGCGCTGCAGGGCGCGAAGCCGGTCTGCGCGATCTACTCGACCTTCCTGCAGCGGGCCTACGACCAGATCGTCCACGACGTCTGCCTGCAGGGCCTCGACGTCACCTTCGCGATGGACCGCGCCGGCCTCGTCGGCGACGACGGCCCGACCCATCACGGCGTCTTCGACGTCTCCTACTTCCGGCCGATCCCGAACGTGGTCGTGATGGCGCCGCGCGACGAGGCGATGCTCGTCCACATGCTGCACACCGCGATCTCCCACGACGGCCCGGCGGCGCTGCGCTACCCGCGCGGCGCGGCGGAGGGCGCCAAGCTGCCGGCGAAGCCGAAGAGCGTTCCAATCGGCGTGGGAGAGGTCCTCGTCGAGGGCGAGAAGGTGGCGCTGCTCGGCTACGGCTACGGGGTCACCGTCGCGCGGGAGGCGGCCGAGATCCTCGGCAAGCACGGCCTCCAAGTGACCGTGGCCGACGCCCGCTTCGCGAAGCCGATCGACGGAGAGCTGGCGGAGCGCCTCGCCCGCGAGCACGAGCTGCTGGTGACGATCGAGGAGAACGTCCTGCCCGGCGGCTTCGGCTCGGCGGTGCTGGAGCACCTCGAGGACGCCTTCGCCGATGCGCCGGGGGAGCGGGCGCGGGTGCTGCGAGTTGGCCTCCCGGACGCCTACGTCACCCACGGCAAGCCGGCCTTGCTGCGTGCCGAGGTGGGGCTCACCGGCGAGTCGGTCGCCGACCGCGTGCTTAGCTCACTGCCCAGTGCGCAGCCTGCTCTGACCTGAGGATCATTGACTCGAGATCACTGACCCAAGATCACTGACCTAATCACTTTTGACGATTGATTCAATTGGCGCAATCGATTAGCCTGCGCCAGTCTCTCCGGTGAACGGAGGAGCCGGCAGTTAAGAAGCCAGCGCTTCTGGGGGAAGCACCGAGGGGAGGAGAGGCGCGCATCTCTATATGTGTGGATCCGCTTGGGGAAGCGGATCTCTCGCGCCCGCCTCATCGGCCGGGGCGCGAGGCGCGCGTCCGGACATGGGGAAGATGATGCTTGCTTTAGCGAGTCGGCTGGCGGAGACTCCATGCGTGCCAGGCGCGACGCCAGAGACCGACGGCAAAGCCAGGCGGCGCCAGGTTCCACGTTCCGGTCACGGCGACTGGGAGCCGCGGGAGCGGGACCCGCTGGCGATCCTCGCTGCCCAGGACGAGTCCAGGCTCCCCGAGCTGGTGCCGCTGCGCTACGGCCGCATGGGGGCTTCCGCCTTCGCCTTCTTCCGCGGCGCCGCCGCGGTCATGGCCGACGACCTCGGCGCCGCCGCGACGACGGGGCTGCACGCCCAGCTCTGCGGCGACGCGCACCTCTCGAACTTCGGTGTCTTCGCCGCACCCGACCGCCGCCTCGTCTTCGACTGCAATGACTTCGACGAGACGCTGCCCGGGCCCTTCGAGTGGGACCTGAAGCGGCTCGCCGCGAGCATTGTCGTCGCCGGCCGCGAGCGGGAGCTCGGCAAGCGGCGTCGGCGGGGGGCGGTGCTGGCCACGGTTGGGGGTTACCGGCAGGCCATTCGTCGTTTTGCCTCCCTCGGCGAGCTCGACGTCTGGTACGCGCGTATCGACGTCGAGTCGGCGATCGGCAGCCTCCGCTCAAAGGTCGACAAGGGCCGCTTCCAGCAGATCGAGCGCAGCCTCGAGAAGGCCCGCTCGAAGGACAGTCGCCGCGCCCTGCAGAAGCTGACCGAGAAACGGGACGGTGGGCTGCGGATCGTCAGCGACCCGCCCCTGATCACGCCGGTCGAGGAGCTGACCGACCGGACCGACGTCGAGGCGCAGCTGGAGGCGATGCTCGCCGCCTATGGCGAGTCGCTGGCGGCCGACCGGCGGCATCTCCTCGCCTCCTACCGCTATGTGCACGCGGCGCGGAAGGTGGTCGGTGTCGGCAGCGTCGGCACCCGCGCCTGGATCGTGTTGCTTGAGGGGCGGGCCGGGGGCGATCCCCTCTTCCTGCAGGCGAAGGAAGCCGGCCACTCGGTGCTCGAGCCCTACCTCGGCGCCGGCGCCTACCGCCACCACGGGCGCCGCGTCGTCGAGGGGCAGCGGCTGATGCAGGCGGCAAGTGACATCTTCCTCGGCTGGGTGACGGTCGAGGGGGTCGACGGGGAGCTCCGCTCCTTCTACGTGCGCCAGCTCTGGGACGGCAAGGGCTCGGCCGATCTGGCTCGGTTCTCGGCCCGCGACCTCGGCGCCTACGGCGCCCTCTGTGGGGAAGCGCTGGCCCGCGCGCACGCGCGCTCGGGGGACCGCGTCGCGATCGCCGCCTACCTCGGTCGCGGCGAGGTCTTCGACCAGGCGCTGGTCCGGTTCGCGGAGGCGTACGCGGACCAGAACGAGAGCGATTTCGAGCGCCTCGAGCAAGCCGTGGCCGACGGTGAGATCGACGTCGAGCGGGAGCCGCGGTGAGCCTGAAGACGATCCGGCGCGGCGCCCTCGTCCTCCTTCTCGACGCCGGGATCCTGATGCTGCTGTCGGTAATCCTCGAGGGCTTCGTCCTCGACGGGCCCCGCGCCGCCCTCGGCGCGGCGGCACTGATCGGCCTCCTCAACGCCCTCGTCTGGCCGGTGCTGGCGCGGTTCGCGCTGCCGCTGACCGTCCTCACCCTCGGCCTCGCGGCGCTGGTGCTGAACGGCCTGCTGGTGACGATCGCGATCGACCTCCTTCCCGGGGCCCACGTCAGCGGCGTCTTCGAGGGCACCGTGATCACGATCGTGATGGCGGCGGCGACGGCGGCCGTCTACGCCCTGCTGGCGATCGACGAGGACCACTCCTGGCACCGGCAGGTGGTGCGCCGGCAGGCTCGCCGGCGCAAGCGGATCATCGAAACCGATGTGCCGGGAGTCCTCTTCCTCGAGATCGACGGACTCGCCCACGACGTCCTCCTGCGGGCGCTGCAGGACGGCAGCGCCCCGCACCTGGCGCGCTGGGTGCGGGGCGGCTCGCACCGGCTGCGGCGCTGGGAGACGGATTGGTCCTCGCAGACCGGCGCCTGCCAGGCGGGGCTGCTGCACGGCTCCAACGAGGACATGCCGGGCTTCCGCTGGTGGGAGAAGGAGCGGGGGACCGCGATCGTCACCAACCACCCGCGCGACGCCGAAGAGCTCGAGCGCCGCCACTCCGACGGTCGCGGCCTCCTCCACGCCGACGGCGCCAGCCGCGCCAACATCCTCTCCGGCGACGCCCCCCACTCGATGCTGACGATGAGCACGGCGCTGCGGCGCCGGCGGCCGATCGGCAGGGACTACGCCGCCTACTTCGCCCAGCCCTACGCGGTCGCCCGGACCTTCGTCCTCGCCCTCGCCGACATCGGCCGCGAGCGCCGCGCCGCCCGCGCCCAGGTCCGCGACGACGTCCGTCCCCGGATGGAGCGGGGTCGCTCCTACGCCTTCGCCCGCGCTTGGGGGACGGTGGTGCAGCGGGACCTCCAGGTTGCCGCGGTGGTCGGCGACGCGCTCGCCGGGCGCCCCGTCGTCTACACGACCTTCCTCGCCTACGACGAGGTCGCCCATCACTCGGGGATCGAGCGCCACGACGCCCTCGCCGTGCTGCGCGACCTCGACCGCCAGATCGCGCGGATCGCCAGCGCCTGCGCCGAGGCGCCGCGCCCCTACCGCCTCGTCGTCCTCTCCGACCACGGCCAGTCGCAGGGGGAGACCTTCCGCGATCGCTACGACGAAACGCTGGAGGAGCTGGTCCGCGACGCCTGCGACCCCGACAGCGTCGTCGCGGCCGAAGACGGCGACGACGACTCCCTGTCATACATCAGCGCCGGCTTGACCGAGATCGCCCGCGACGACACCGCGGCGGGCCGGACCGTGCGGCGGGCGACGCGGGACCGTCTCGCCGACGGCGCGGTCGTGCTCGACGACGAGGCGCGTGAGGAGATGGCCGCGAGCCGCGGCGGCGAGCTGCCCGAGCTCTCGGTGATGGCGTCCGGCTGCCTCGGGCTGATCAGCTTCCCGCGCGAGCCCGGCAGGGTCTCGCAGGAGCGGATCGAGGCCCTCTATCCCCGTCTAATCCCGGCCCTACGCGAGCACCCCGGCATCGGCTTCGTCCTCGTCCGCTCCGAGAGGGAGGGGGCGGTGGTCCTCGGACCGCGGGGAACCCGCTTCCTCGATTCCGGCATGGTCGAGGGGGAGGACCCGCTGGAGCCGTTCGGGCCGAACGCGGTCGACCACGTGAAGCGCACCGACGGCTTCCCCCACTGCGCCGACCTGATGGTCAACAGCACCTTCTGGCCGGAGTTCGGCGAGGTGGCAGCCTTCGAGGAGCTGGTCGGCTCCCACGGCGGCATGGGAGGGACCCAGAGCTTCCCCTTCGTCCTCCACCCGGCCGAGCTCGAGTGGCCGGCGGAGGAAGTCATCGGCGCCGAGCGGGTTCACCGGATCTTCCGCCGCTGGCTCGCCGGGCTTGGCCAGGACGCCTACGCCAGCGAGGTCGCCTCGCCCGGCGAGAGCACCCGCGTCTCGACCTGAGGCGCGACCTCGCGCATGCGGTCGAGAAACTCTTTTCCCGGGTGCCAGAGCCGATCCGGACGCAGGTGGTGGAGGCCGAAGGGGTAGAGCGTCCCCCAGTGGATCGGGATCGCCACCCGCGGGGAGAGGAGCGCCGCCGCCTCCGCCGCTCCGCTCGGATCGAGGTGGCCGGGACCGACGGTCGGGCCCCAGCCCCAGATCGGCAGCAGCGCGAAGTCGAGCCCTCCCACCAGGTCCTTCATCCCCGGGAAGAGGTCGGTGTCGCCGGCGAAGTAGACGCTGCGGGTGCCGCGAACGAGGAAGCCGATCGCCTCCGAGTGGCGCGCGTGCCGCCGCCGGCCGCCGTCGTGGCGGGCCTCGACCGCGGTCACCGTCAACGAGCCGATTGAGACTGATTCGCCGACTGCGAGCTCGCTCGCGGCGAGGAAGCCGCGGCGAGCGAAGAACCGCCGCGATCCCGGCGGGACCAGCATCCGGGTCTCCCGGTCGAGCTTTCGCAGCGAGCCCAGGTCGGCGTGGTCGTGGTGCAGGTGGGAGACCAGGACCGCGTCGAGGTCCTCGGTCGCCTCGGTGGCCGGCGGGGCTCCGTGGCGCACCAGCGGGCCGAGGTGGTTGCGCAAGACCGGATCGGTAAGCACCCGGGTCCCGTCGAGGTCGATCAGAACCGTCGAGTGTCCGACGTAGGTGAGACGGTCCGAGGTCATATGGAGAAGCGGCCCCCTGAAGACGAAGTCGCCGAGATCGAGCCGGGAGCCCTTGCCGGACTCTTCGCGGCGCCGCAGTGGATGCGGGATCTCGGTTTCTCGTCCTGGCTGCTGGTCGGCTTCGGCGCGGCGCTGGTCGGGGCAATCTGGCTGCTCTCGCTGACCGAGACGATCGTCCTGCCCGTGATCACCGCGGGGATCATCGCCGCGGTCGCCTCGCCCTTGGTCGACCGGCTGCGGCGGGTGGGGGTGCCGCGCGGGATCGGCGCCGCTCTCGTCATGCTGGCGATCATCGCAGCCGCCTTCGGAGTCGGACTGCTGGTCCTGACCGGGATCGCCAGCGAGGCTGCGAACCTCTCCCAGCGGCTGCAGGAAGGCGCCGATCAGCTCCAAGGCTGGGCTCAGGACCTCGGGGTTGGGGGCTCGGCGGCTGCCGACGCCAACTCCCACGGCAGCGCCTCGGCCAGCGACGCCTTCCAGGCGCTGACGCAGGGCGTGCTCGGGGGGGTCGACAGGCTCGCCTCCCTCGCCGTCTTCCTCTCCTTCACCGCCCTCAGCCTCTTCTTCCTGCTCAAGGACGGGCCGCAGATCGGCGAGTTCGTCGAGCGCCACCTCGGGGTGCCGGTCCCGGTCGCCCATTCGATCCTCGGCCGGGTCGCCTCGAGCATGCGCGGCTACTTCCTCGGCGTCACGATCGTCGCCGCCTGGAGCGCTCTGCTCGTCGCCGCCGGCGCCCTGATCCTCGACGTCCCGCTGGCGGGGACGATCGCCGTCGTCACCCTCCTCGGCGGCTACGTCCCGTACATCGGCGCCTGGACCGCGGGGATCTTCGCCGTCGTGATTGCCCTTGGCGGGAGCGGGCCCGAGGCCGCGGGGGCGATGGCCGTGATCGTGTTGCTCGCCAACGGAGTCCTTCAGCAGCTGGTCCAACCGATCGCCTACGGGGCGGCGCTGAACCTGCACCCGCTCGCGGTGCTGATCGCGACGATCGCCGGCGGCTGCCTCTTCGGCACGGTCGGCCTGGTCCTGGCGGCACCGCTCCTCTCGGCCGCGGTGAAGATCGCCGCCGACCTCAGAGCGGCCGAGGAAAAACCCGCCCCGGCGCCATAAGCACCGAGGCGGGCAGAGTTGCAGCGCCGGAGACATCCAGCACTGTCACCCGACGATTGCACCAATCTGTGTCATATAAGGCTAGACTCAGCTTGGCGGTGCTCATCGGGGCTTTGACTGGTGGCCCAACCCTAACGGGACGGTGGGCACCGTCGCTTACGAACTGATCTGCTCCGCCAGCTCGACGATGATCCCCTCGGGGCCGCGGACGTAACAGAGCCGGTAGCTGTTCTCGTAGCGCACCAGCTCCCCGACGAGCTCGATCCCGCGGTCGTTCAGCCCATCGACGACCGCGTCGATGTCGTCGACGAGGAAGGAGACGTGGCGGAGCCCCGAGAAGTTCGAGGCCGCATCCGAATCCCCCCTCTGCATCGGCGGCGAGTGGAACTTCACCAGCTCAACCTCTGCGCCGCCGTCGGGAGCCCGCATCATCGCCAACTCCGCCTTGACGTCGTCGAGCCCGATGATCCGCCCAACCCAATCCCCTTCGACCTGACCCGTGCCGCCCCCCTCGAGCCCGAGCGCGGCGAAGAACTCAACCGCAGCCTCGAGGTCCTCGACCACGATCCCGACGTGTTCCATCCGCTTGATTGCCATGGTGGCGATGGTAAGGAATTCGCGGAAGGCAGCCACAACAGAAAACGCCCCGCCGGGGGAGGCGGGGCGTCTCTGGGTTACTACGGTACGACGCGGGCACCGAGAGCACTTAGCGTCGTACCTTGGTCGAGATCGCCTGCGTCGCCGATTGGCCGGCGGCGTCACTCACGGTCACCGTGACCCGGATTCGCGCCGTCCCGAGCTTTCTCAGCGCCCGCAGCGCCGGACGCGGGAGGGCAACACGTATCGGAGTGGTCGATCCTGCGGCAAGGGTCCCACGGGGCGTCACCGAACCCCGGTAGGAGTGTTGTCCGATGACGATCTGAGCTCGGCTCGGCGCAAGCTGGCAGGAGTCCGGGCAAGAAACCGATCCGACCGTGGCCCGACGGCCCATCAGTCGACTGTGCTTGCCGGTGACTACCAGGGTCGGAGCACGCGGCGTCTTGATGGGCATCGTGGGTGGGGTGCTGGTCGTCGCGCCGCGGATCGTTACCGGCACCAGGGTTTGCTGGTTATCCATTGACACGATGATGGACCCCTGCCCGGGGGTCGAACCCGCGGTGAAGTAGTCGAACGTGTAACCGTTCTGGAGGCTGCTGGTACCCGAGGACAGTTTCCCCACGGATGAGGAGAAGCCGACCGGTACTCCCTGGGTCGGGATTCCCAGATTTGGTTCGGGTCCGTCGGAAGTCAGTACGGCTGCGACTTCGGCCTCTTCTCCCGGATTGAGTGCAATCGAGGTTCCGGTTGGCAGTTCGATGAGCCCGTCGTCCTCCGTGCGCGGCCCGATCAGAGCCTCGAGCCTGACGTTGTCGCTCGCGTCGACTCCCGCGCTCACCGTGTCGCAGCCGCTGCCACCGGGCCCAGCGTTGCACCCCCACCAGTTCTCCCTTGCCCGGAGCGTTCCTGAAGCCTGGTTGAGAACGCCCAGGTGGGTCGTCCCGACGATCCGATTGCCTTCGATGCGAGCTCGTCCGGTGACATTCCAGGGAGAGGCACCGCTGGCGACAACGCCATCGTAGGTGCCAGGGAACAGATTCCCGAGGATCGAGACTCCGTCGACTGCGGGGCCCAGCTCGATCCCGTATGGATAGCAATCGACGAATTTGTTTTCGAGGGAAACCAGGATGTGGCTTGACGGAGTTAGGCCGCCCTGGTTCCCGAGGATCTGTAGACAGCCGGCGCTTCCGTGCCCGTCGAAGCTGTTTCTCATGATGCGCGCCTCAAGACCGTTGATCGCCAACTGCGGCCCGCTCGTCGATTCGAACTGGTTTTCGGTGATGTCGTTTTCTTCGCCGAAGCTTTCTTCCACCAGCCCGGTGATCCGGGTCGGCACCGCCATATCGTTGCCATCGAGAGAGAGTCCTTCGATCCTCGCGCTGCTGTCCCCGAGCACTGCGTAGCCGTCGATCGACGCGGTGAAGTGGTTCGCCTGGATGCTGAGTTCGGAGAGGCTGCTCGCACCCAGTCGGATCCCGTCACCGGCTCCATCGATCAGGTTGAGGCCGACCGAGACGTCCGCTCCGTCGGCTTCGAGCAGGACGCCGGATGAACCTCCCGAGATGATGTCTTCCTGGACTCGAAGGCCGTCGATGTCGACACCGGCGGCGCGGACCGGGGTGCCGGTCGCGCCCGCGACGATGCTCAGCTGTCTGAGCGAGATCCCCTTCGCCTCGAGATTGACTGCCGTCCCGGAGCCACCGGCGATCACCGCCTGCGGTTCTCCGAGCCTGCTGGGGCCCCCTGGTCCGATGAGCGTAAGTCCGGACTTATCGACGACGACTTCTTCTTCGTAGAGGCCCGCGTCGATGGTTACCCAATCGAAGCCTCCGGCTTCGTCAACGGCGTGCTGGATGGTCGCGCAGGGCGTCCATTCGGGAGGGTGAAAGTGGCAATCGTTACCGGCGTCCACCCCGGTGGGAGACACTCCAACGAAGTCGGCTGACGCCGACTCTGCTGCGGTCCCGAGAATGGACAGGGACACCACGAAAGCGGCGATAGACCGTGCCTTCGCATCACTTCTCAGGTCGAGTCGCCACATATCTTCCCCTTCGGCAGGTACAACTCTAGGTGAGGCGTTTAGTGCCTTCTCACCGGTTGGGCGTTGAGCGCTCAACCTATCTCATCGGTAGAACTCGCGGCGGCGGTCTGGACCAACGCTGCGCCTCGAAGCCTTGGACCACGCTGATGAGCCGTTGCTACCGAAACCTTTTATCCTCCATAGGGTTGACGAATTGCCCCGAGTCCTAAATAGGTCCTGTCTCGTCCTCAAGGCCCTCGTCCTGGCTCTGTCGATCTGCGCTTGTCCCGCACTGGGCGCGGCGCCGATGACGGAGACGACCATGTTCGAGCTCGGGTCGGGGGTCCACGCCCACTCGGTAGCTTTCGACGCCAGCGGCCGTCTCTGGTTCGTGGGAGGCGCGTTGGAACGAACCCAGGTTGTCGGTCGGCTTGAACCCAATGGCTCCGTGATCGAAATCCCGATCCCCGACTCCACGAGGTCTTACTACTCGGCTGCGATCACCGAAGGTGCCGACGGAGCGATGTGGTTCACCGATCCTTGGACCTCAGCGTTGGGCCGTGTAACGGCATCGGGTGAGATCACTATGTACAAGCTGCCTCGCGGCACCAATCCGCTCGACCTTGTGAGTGGCTCCGACGGGGCGCTGTGGTTCACCGACCCCTACAAGGACAGGATCGGCCGTATGACGACGAGCGGCGAGTTGGCTCAGTTCAGGCTCGCCCGCCACAGCGGGCTCAGCGACATCGCCCGCGGCCCGGACGGAAACGTCTGGTTCACGCTGCGGGAGAAGAGCAGGATCGGGCGGTTGACCCCAACGGGAGACCGAAAGCTCTTTACTTTGCGAGGAGTCGAACCACGGAGCATCATCGCTGATCAGGGCGGCCTGTGGTTTACGGAGGGCTCTTGGGCCGCTCCGAAAGGAAAGAACCGTCTAGGGCACATCGACACTGCTGGAAAGGTGACCCAGTTCAGGGTGCCTGGGAAGAGCGGTACCAGAGAGATTGCGGTCGGACCGGACGGTCGAATTTGGTTCACCGCCGGGTCGGCGGGAGGAGCAATTGGCTGGATGTGGCCGAGCGGCGAACTCGGCCCTCGCGGGTGTCTCGATGAACACTGCTGGCTTCCCCCAAGCTCGCTCGCGGTCGCTCCCGACGGCGTCCTTTGGTTCGGGACGGACTTGGCGACCTGTGGAATCTGCGGTGGAGGTTCGGCGCAGAGCCTCGGGATGGAATCTGGGTGGGTTGGCCACCTGGGTCTCGGCGCCTGACGAGATCGGCAGCAGGCGATCTCTCAACCCCGGATCGTTGGGCCGGAGGAAGCCGGGACAGGCGTACCAAGCCGCTTCGGATCGTCGGTGAGATCTCCTTGCATCGAGTATTTGGCTCTACAACAGAAAGCGCCCCGCCGGGGAGGCGGGGCGCTTCTGGGGTTACTACAGGGAGGAGAGGACTACTAGCGGCTAGGGTGCGCCCTTCGGCTCTCCGATGGGGAGGCCCACCGGTTATGTCCGGTTGAATCCGGCTTACGGGCATTCGTACTGGCGCACTGGCACCTCGCTGAGGTGCAGCCCTGGTTGCCCATGCCGAGCGACTTGCCGGGTTGGCTATAGACGCTTTGGCTTAGTACCCGGACGATCTCCCGATGCCAGATCCCGAGATCCTCGCCGCCTTCGGCAAGCGTGTTCGCGCTCTCAGGCTGGGGAAGGAATGGACCCAGGAACAGTTAGCCGACAAGGCCGGCCTAAACCTCGGTCAAATCTCACGCATCGAGCGCGGGGTCCGCGAGGTTCGCTTGACGACCGTCCTAACCCTCATCGTTGCCCTCGAGGTCACCCCCGACGATCTACTAGGCGATCTCTAGTTGCCCATCACTCGGGACCGTCCAGGTCCGCAAGGCGACGAACGCACACCTGTCGCACCAGCTGATTGTGTTCAGCTTGTGCAGCAAGTTCTGCACGCATCTCTGATTCTTCGGTGTCTTCCGCCTGCTTGTTCAGCACGGTCAAAGCCCTTTGCAAGACGGGGCGGGGAGTCGACAGAACCGCTCCCGTCCCTTCGTCCCCCCAGCCGAGATCTACGACCAGCTGGAGCAGGGCAGAGAATTCCATCGCCAGTCGATCGGCGGCGGCCCAATCTTCCTTCTCGATGGCGATAAGTACGTCTCCGATTCCGCTGAGCCGGACGACGATGCTTTTGTAGAGAGCGTTCCGCTCATCGCTATTTAGGTGTGGTGGCGGTGTAGTCATTGATCGCGCTTGTGGACGACCGGCCCAGCCTCAACCCGCGGCACCCACCAGTCAGAGCGTCCGCTTGATCGGGGAGAAGCTGGGCCGTCCACTGCCCGAAGTGCCAGATGGGGTAGTGAGGTACTGGACACTTCCGTCCTTGGGCAAGGCGTTTGAGAAACCTAGGTGCGACCCCCTTCAGGGGGAGTCCCGATGGCGAGCATCAGAAGCTCGCCGGCATCAGTTGCCCGGAATGGCATCCCGGTCTGCCGATCGGGTCGCCCCGCCGACTCCACCACCCCGAAGCGCTCAAGCACCGAGACGTGGTAGCTGACCTGGCTGAGCGCTATCGAGGTGGACTCGACACGCCTTCGCTGAGCCTCGGGAAGATCCTTCAGCGCGCCTGGAAGCTCCTGAAGGGCCTCTCTTGGACTTAGGCGTTCTCGGCGAGCCAGCACCCGAAGGAACGCGATTCTGACGGGGTGGCTGACCGCTTGAGCAAGTCGACCGTCGATCCGAGGGTTGTCTCGATGCTCCATGACCCATCCCGAAGTAGTGGCGCGGCCGAACTTCCTCAGACCGCGAAAGAACAATGCGGCCAATCTAGGCCTGCCGACCGAGGTCTTTCAAACGCAATTCGGTAACTAATCGGCCACCCAACCGCTCGCCGCCGATCCTCCCGGCGATTCGAACGCCACCAGGTAGACCGTCGCGATTATCGGCTCCTCCCCCGATTCGGAAAGTCTCACCTTCGCCGCGGCTTGCTGGGTGAGCAGGTCGTGGAAGGCCGCATCGACGGAGGCGATCACCTGATTCCAACCAAGCTCATCGAGAAGAAGCGGCGTCCAAGTGTGGTGGCGATCGGGCCGAGCATCGAACGTCCCGGCATCCAATGCCTCCCTGACCTGCTCTGCGAGCTGTTCGAAGACCCGCCAGCTGAAAGTTCCGCGGACGGCCTCAGCGACCTCCGACCAGTTTTCGGTGTCGAAGATGGCTGGTCCGATGGCCCGGTAGAAGTGCTCGGTGGCTCCCCTACGCCTGCCGCCGGTCTCTTCCCGAGTCTTGACGAGCCATCCATCTTCTGCCAGCGCCTTGAACCGCCGATTGACGGCGGATAGCCGAGGTGCACCGCCGAATCTCCCAAAGAATTCGGAGGCGCTCATCTCGCGCAGGTTCAACTCCTTGACGATCTTCAGACTGAGCGGATTCCCCAAGACCTTCGCCAGCCGAACGGTGAAATGGGTGAGCGGGTAGGCGCTCGCCTGCGTCGGCGGAGGCAGGATCAGACCGGAGCGATTTCGCTCCAGCCTCGGAGAGTCAAAGGCGGCTATGCCAACAGCGGCTTCGATGGGAACGCCGCCCGAACTCGCGAGTCGCGTCCGCGCGTCGGCCTGCTCCTCAAGCAGCGAGCGGAACAAGGCCATCGCGGACCCCAGGATTAGGTCTCGGCCTTTCTCATCGAGGACCAAGGGGGTCCACGTCAGATGACGCTCGGGCTTCGCGTCGAAGGTGCCGGCTTCCAGACCCTCTTTCACCCGCTCCGCGAACTGCTCGAAGGTGCGCCAGCTGAACTCGGCGCGCAGCGACGGTGGCAGCTGCTCCCAGAGGTCGTCCTCGATGATCGCGAGTTTCGGCGCTCTGTAGAAGTGCTCGGTGCCGCCACGGCGCCGACCCCCGCTCTTCTTCTCAACGAGCCGGAGCCAGCCGTATTGCGCAAGGCGCTTGAAGTGTTGGTTGAGGCTGGCGAGCGAGCCGCCGCCGTACTCCTCCCGGAACTGAGACGGGCTCATGGCGCGCCGGAAAAGCTCGGTGACGATCTTCAGCCGGATCGGATCGGCGAAGACAACCGCGAGCCTCTCCAGTCTGCTCGGAGGCTGAGAGGTGACCCGCACCCGCGCGGTGGGGCTGTCTGGGCTATTCCTCATCGTTCTCTGAGCGAATTGCATTCCCAGTAGTTATCAGAACAGCCCGGTATCCGCCCCATTTTCTCGATGTAACGTTTGCTTTTAGATCCATTAAGCAAACCAAAAGGGGGTGAGGAGGATGCGGGTCATTTCGACCGGATCGGCAACGCCGGTTCTCTCCATTACGAAGTCGGGCTAGCTGACAAGCCCTAAACCGCCCCGGCTGGTGCGGTCGGGGCGGCCTTCCTCGGTCGCTTTCTCCGCCCTCCTCGCCCCCCAAATACTCATACAAGGTGGTTGTGAACACTCAAGGAACTTACCGATCTGGCCTAGTTGCCCCTAGATTCGGCGCCCCCGCGGGGACTGACCCTAGGACCGCGGTCCGGATAGAGGGCCGGCGCTTTTGCCCTTAGCGGCGCCGGCCCTCGCTTCTTTTGAAGGGGGGAGCAAATGAGATTCGATTTATGCGAGTCGCTGCTACCCACCCCCGTAATCAGCAAGTCGGGCTGAACCTCGGGCGAGATCGCCGCGCCGGATCCTGACTAACTAAGAGCCGTCAATTCGGGAATTGGGGATCATGAAGCGCTTCGTCAGAGTGGACGCTCAGGGACGCGAGGACCTCTTGGAGGAGGTTCGCCGCTACAACGCCCGCAGGCGCGAAATCGAAGAGGAGTCGGCCGAGCGGTCCGGTCGATCCCCCTCCGGACCCGTAGTCCGGGCCATCGCCCTTCCGCTCTCCGACGAGCAAGCGGCAGCTGTCCGTGCGACGGGACTTGAGGACAAGGGCAGCCCCCCCTCTAGATGCCCGGGGCGGTATCCAGCATCATCCCCGCCGAGTAGCCAGCACTCGCGAAGGCGCTCCCCGTCTTTGGTCACGCTGCTGACCCTCCATGAGTGCCGCCACACCTTCGCCTCTCTCCTGATCGACACGGGCGCGAATCCGAAAGCGATCCAGGTAGTGATGGGGCATTCGAAATTCAGACGACCTTTGACGTTTACGGACACCTGCTGCCCGGGAGCTATGACGATGTGAGGGCGCCCATGGACGCCTACCTGGCGGATCGGCCCGAGGGATCAGCTGGGCCGTCCCCGTCGGTCGAGGCGCCGACCCGCTCTAACGACTAGAAACGCTGCCCTGTCGTGCCAGGTTGGCGGCCCACTGGCGCACCGGCATGAAATCGGCTGCGGACCGCCTCACTTCCATACAGCGTGTATGCGGCGATTTGGCTTGCTAGAGCCTCCACAACAGAAAACGCCCCGCCGGGGAGGCGGGGCGCTTCTGGGGTTACTACAGGGAGGAGAGATATGTATCTCTATATATGTGTGGATCCGTGGGAGGTAGGTGAGCCCGATTAATGTCGAGTGCGTCGCTGTGGGAAGCAGCGAGGCTATGGTCGACGCGGGGTTCAGCCTTGAAAGTTCTTGGTGCTCCTTGAGTCGGTTTCCTCTTTCGAATCCTTGAACAGCGTACGAACGTATGTGCGACTTGTGTGTGAGTGGGGTCACAGAGATCCTGCTAATCACGGACTCTGCGGGGTCGCTACCCGATTTGATCCAAAAGACCAGATCAAATTCGGTAACTGGTTGCGGATCAATGTCGCATTCGTTTCTGAAGCTCGAATAAAAGGCTGGTTTCGAGGGCTCGCTGTAGCTTTCGCGGAGTGAAGAAGACCCGGATAGACGCGGTTTTGGCCGATCGCGGCCTCTTTCCCTCGCGCTCGGCGGCAGCGGGGGCGGTGCGGGCCGGCGAAGTCCGGATCGGCCAGGACGGGCCGGTGGCCCTGCGGCCGAGCCAGCTGGTCGAACCCGACGCCAACCTGATCGTCGACGAGGGTCCCCGCTATGTCTCGCGCGGCGGCACCAAGCTGGAAAACGCGCTCGATGCGCTCGGGGTCGACGTCGAGGGGCGCGACTGCCTCGACGTCGGCGCCTCGACCGGCGGCTTCACCGACTGCCTCCTGCAGCGCGGCGCCGCGCGGGTGATCGCGACCGACGTCGCCTACGGCCAGCTCGACGTGCGGATGCGCCAGGACCCGCGGGTTCACGTGATCGAGCGGCTCAACGCGCGAGAGATTCATCCGACGGACCTTCCGTTCGTGCCCTCGCTGGCGACGATCGACGTCTCCTTCATCTCGCTGACGAAGGTCTTGCCCGCGGTGGTGCGGTGCCTCGAGCCCGGCGGCGAGATCCTGGCGATGGTGAAGCCGCAGTTCGAGCTCGGGAAGGAGCGGGTCGGGCGCGGCGTCGTCCGCGATGCGGCCGACCGCCGCGAGGCGATCCTCACCGTCGCCGTGGCGGCGCGAGAGCTGGGGCTGCCCCTCCGTGGCTTCGCCTCTTCGGGCTTGCCCGGCCCGAAGGGCAACCGCGAGACCTTCGTCTGGTGCGGCGGGGCCGGGCCCGAGGTCGACGACCTGGAGGCGACGATCGCCGCCGTGGAGGGGGACGGATGAAGACCGCCGCCCTGATTACGCACTCGCACCCGCCGATGGCCTCGGAAGCGGTCTCGATCGCCGCCGAGGTCGCCCACGACCTCGGTTGGCGCCTGGCGGCGACCGAGGACGAGCTGCGCAAGCACGGGGCCGCCGGCGAGGGCGTCGACGTCACCGCCGAACACACCCTGCCGGAGATCTGTCTCGTCCTCGGCGGCGACGGCTCGATCCTGCACGCGCTCCGTCGCTACGCCCACACCGAAGTGCCGGTCTTCGGGGTCAACTTCGGCACGGTCGGCTTCCTCGCCGCGGTGGATCGGGACGAAGCCGCCGCCGGCATCCGCCGCGCGCTCGAAGGCGAGATCGAGACGATCCACCTCCCCGGCGTCGAGGTCAAGGTCGACGGCAAGGAGGGGATCGGCCTCAACGACATCACCCTCGCCCGGCGCCCCCACGACCGCGTCGCCGAGCTCAGCTACCGGATCGCCGGGCAGGAGGTCGGCCACGTCCGCTGCGACGGTCTCGTCGCCGCCACCCCGGCGGGTTCGACCGGCTACAACCTCGCCAACCAGGGGCCGATCCTGGCCTGGGGGGTGAAGGGGTACGTGGTCAGCTACATCTCGCCGCACTCGCTGACGGCGCGGGCGCTGGTCGTGGCCCCCGGCGACGTCCTCCACGTCCTCAACGCGCCCGAGCGCGAGCCGGTCGAAGTCGCCGTCGACGGCGGCAAGATCGCCGACCTCGAGGCCGGCGCCGCACTGGAGATCCGTTTCGTCGACTCGGTCAGCCGCCTCGCCCAGCTCCCAGGGACGAGCTTCTACGGGCGCATCCGCGAGAAGTTCGGCCACCTCGCCGTCTGACCGGCGCATCTCGGCGTCCTCAGTCGCTTGCGTGCAGAGCACGCGGCGCTCCCTGCTTCCTTGATCTGCTTGGTCAGCCGACGAGGTGGGTTCTTTAGGGTGCGCGCCATGGAGCGCAAGTGGTGGACCCTCGTCCTGGTCTCGATCGCGACGTTCATGCTGTTGCTCGACGTCACCGTCGTCAACGTCGCCCTGCCCGACATCCAGCGGGAACTCAACGCAAGCCTCTCGAGCCTGCAGTGGGTGGTCGACGCCTACTCGTTGATGCTCGCCGCCTTCCTGCTGACCGCGGGCTCCCTCGGCGACCGGCTCGGGCGGCGGCGCGTCTTCACGATCGGGTTCGGCATCTTCACCTTCGCCTCGTTCCTCTGCGGCATCGCCGAGGACCCGACCCTGCTCAACCTGGCGCGCGGGCTGCAGGGAATCGGCGGCGCCGGCATGTTCGCCACCTCGCTCGCCCTGATCGGCCAGGAGTTCCACGGCAAAGACCGGGCGACGGCGTTCGGGGTGTGGGGTGCGACGGTCGGGGGTGCGGTCGCGGTCGGGCCGTTGGTCGGCGGAGTCCTGACCGAGAACCTCGGCTGGGAGTGGATCTTCTTCGTCAACGTCCCGATCGGGATCGCGGCAATGTTCCTGACCGAGCGCAAGATCGTCAACGTCGCAGCGCAGGACCCCGAGCCGATCGACGTGCCGGGCCTCGTCACCTTCTCCAGCGCCCTCTTCCTTCTCATCTTCGGCCTGATCCGGGGCAATCCCGAGGGCTGGGGGAGCCCGCTGATCCTCGCCTGCCTGATCGGCGCCGCGGTCCTGCTTGCCGCCTTCATCGCGATCGAGCGCCGCAGCGACCACCCGATGCTCGACCTCACCCTCTTCCGCAAGCCCGCCTTCAACGGCGTCTCGGCTGTCGCCTTCTGCCTCTCGGCCGGAATGTTCGCTCTCTTCCTCTACCTGACGATCTACATGCAGGGGGTGCTCGACTTCTCGCCGCTGGAGGCGGGACTGCGCTTTCTGCCGCTGACCGTCCTCGGCTTCGTCGTCGCGCCGATCTCGGGAGCGCTCTCCCACCGGGTTCCGATCAGGGTCCTGCTCGGGTGCGGGCTGGCGATCGTCGGGATCGGCTTGCTGCTGATGCACGGCGTCGCGGTCGATTCGACCTGGACGACGCTGCTGGCGGGCTTCCTCCTCGCCGGGATCGGGATCGGGACGACCAATCCCGGCATCGGCCAGGCCGCGATCGCCGTCGTCCCGGTCGAGAAATCGGGGATGGGGTCGGGGATCAACACCACCTTCCGCCAGGTCGGCATCGCGACCGGGGTCGCCGGTCTCGGCGCCGTCTTCCAGGGGCGCGTCGACTCGAAGCTGAGCGAGCTGCTCCCGAACGCCCCCGACGGTCTTGGCGAAGCGGTCGCCTCCGGTGGCTCACGAGCGGTTGCCGAACTGCCGCTGCCGCCTGCCGTCCACGCGAAAGCCGTCCACGCCGCCGACATCGCCTTTGTCAGCGGCTTCAACGACATCGTCCTGATCGCCGCGATCGTCTCCTTCCTCGGCGCCGCGGCGGGCTTCCTCCTCGTCAGGTCCGAGGACTTCGTGCAGCCGACGGACGGGCCGAGCGAGCCTGCCGGCTGAGGGGGGAGGGGTGTCGGTGGGGATCCCTGGGAGCACCTCCGCCGAGTCGGGTCGGGGATGGCTGTCGCCTCACGCCGCAACGCTCGGTCTCCGTGCCAAGTACCCAGGGACCCCCACCGACACCCCTCCTACCGAGCGTTTCGAAGAGGGGAGTTCCTTGTAGGCGGCAGCGTCTGGTCGAGGCGATTGTCGGGTGGGTGGCGCGGGCGCCGGGGATGCCGAGCATCCTGCGCAGGCATCCCCAAACAGCCCGTGACGGGTCCCACCCGCAAAGAGCGACTGTCCTGAAGGGACCCGCCGCGCCAGGTGCTAGATAGAACGCATGCTGCGTGAGCTGCGGATCGAGAACCTTCTGCTGATCGAGCGGGCCGAGCTGCGGCTGGGGGAGGGGCTGAACGCGATCACCGGCGAGACCGGCGCCGGGAAGACCGTCCTGGCGCACTCGCTCGACCTCCTGATGGGGGGCAAGGCACGGGCGCAGATCGTTCGGCCGGGCGCTCCGGAGGCCTGGGTCGAGGGGGTCTTCGACCTGCCGGAGGGGCTGCTGGAAGAGCCTGAGTTCGCGGAGCTGGCCGAGCGGCTTCCGGAGGATGCCGAAGAGGTCGTGCTCGGGCGCCGGGTCTCGGCCGGCGGGCGGACCAGCGCCTTCGTCGCCGGTCGCGCCGCCACCGCTGCCGACCTGAAGCTGCTCGGCGGACGGCTGCTCGCCTTCTTCGGCCAGCACGAGCATCGCCGGCTGACGATCTCCTCCGCCCAGCTGGAGATCCTCGATGGCTTCGCTGGAGCCGCGCACCTGGAGCTGAGGCGTGAGTATCGGGAGGCG
The DNA here is from genome assembly GCA_035266025.1 of Solirubrobacterales bacterium. Classification (GTDB taxonomy): domain Bacteria; phylum Actinomycetota; class Thermoleophilia; order Solirubrobacterales; family 70-9; genus VAYN01. The sequence continues at coordinate 26,911 of DATFOB010000015.1, read as the reverse complement.
CACCGGGAGTGCGGGCGGCTTGCCGCCGAGCTGGCGGAGCTGCGGGAGCGCGAAGGATCCCGGGAGCGGGACCTGGACCTGTATCGCTACGAGCTCTCCGAGATCGAGGCGGTGGCGCCGGTGCCGGAGGAGCGCGAGCAGATGGCGGCGGAGAGGGAGCGGCTGCGCCACGCCGAGGGACTGCGGGAAGCGGCCGGCGCGGCGTACGGCGGCCTTGCCGGCGCCGAGGCCGACGGTGGCGGCGCCGCGGCGGCGATCGCCGAGGCGGAATCGGCGCTGCAGGGTGCGGCCGGCCTCGACCAGGGCCTCGACGCGATTGCCGAGCGGGTGGCGGCGATCGGAGTCGAGCTGGGTGACGTCGCCTCCGAGCTGCGCGACTACAGCGAGGGGGTGGAGGCCGACCCCGGTGGGCTCTTGGCAATCGAGGAGCGACTGGATGCGATCGACCGCCTTGAGCGCAAGCACGGCGGCAGCGTCGAGTCGGTGCTGGCGCACGCCGAGCGCTGTCGAGTGGAGATCGCCCAACTCGAGGGAGCCGAGGAGCGGACCGCCGAGGCGGAAGCCGCCCTGGCGGCGGCCGAAGCGCAGCGCGCCGAGCTCGGCGAGAAGCTGAGCGCCGGCCGCGAAGCCGCGGCGGGTCCGCTGGAGGAGCGGGTCGCGGCGGAGTTGGAGCAACTGGCGATGGCCGGTGCCTCGCTCGAGGTCGTCCTCGAGCCCCACCCGGATGGGTTCGGCGCCTCGGGCCGGGAGACGGTCGAGCTGCGGGTGGCCCCCAACCCCGGAATCGAGGCAGCGCCCTTGCGCGATGCCGCCTCCGGCGGTGAGCTCTCGCGTGTGATGCTGGCGCTGAGCGGGCTCGGGCAGGGCGGGAGCGCGGCGACGATGGTCTTCGACGAGATCGACGCCGGCATCGGCGGCAACACCGCCCGCGTCGTCGGCGAGCGGCTGCGGGCCCTGGCCGGCGAGCGTCAGGTGATCTGCATCACCCACCTGCCGCAGGTCGCCTCCCTCGCCGACACCCACTTCCGGCTAGAAAAGGACATCAGCGGCGCGGAGACGGCCGCGAACGTCGAGCGGCTCGAGGGTGAGAGCGTGGTCGCCGAGATCCGCCGCATGCTCGGCGGCGAGAGCTCTGACAAAGCGGCCACCCGTCACGCGCGAGAGCTTCTTAAGGCTGCCTGACCCTTGCCCTACCCGGCTCGATTCACCTAACCTGACCCGGTGGCCACCGCCAGTCGTCGTCGCCTTCCTGCCCTGCTCGGGCGCAGGAACGGCCCGCGGCCTGATGCGCCGGTCGAAGGGGTAGCCCGGCTCGGAGAGCGGACCAAGCACCTGGTCAAGCGGCTGCGGCCGGGGGAGATCGCGGTGATCGACCACGTCGACATCGACCGCATCGCCGCCGAGGAGCTGATCGAAGCCGAGGTGGTCGCGGTGCTGAATGCGTCGCCCTCCTCGCAGGGCCGATATCCGAACGCCGGGCCGCTGATGCTCGCCCGCGCCGGGATCAAGCTGATCGACGCCCCCGAGGCGGACCTGTTCGACCGCCTCAAAGACGGCGACCGCGTCCGCATCGTCGGCGAGTCGATCCTCGTCGGCGAGGAGGAGGTCGCCCGCGGTCGGGTCCTCGGGGTCGCCGAGCTGGAGCGGGAGATGCAGGAGCACCGCAAGCGGATCGACGAGGCGCTCGGGGAATTCGCCGAGAACACGGTCGCCCACGTGCGCGAAGAGACCGATCTCCTGACCGGCAACATCGCCTTCCCGCCGACCCGGGCCTCCTTCCGTGACCGCCACGCGCTGATCGTCGTCCGCGGCGAGCGCCACCGCCGCGACCTGAAAGCGCTGCGGGCCTACATTCGCGATGTGCGGCCGCTGATCGTCGCCGTCGACGGTGGCGCCGACGGGGTGCTGGAAGCGGGTCTGAAGCCCGACGTCATCCTCGGCGACATGGACTCGGCGAGCGACGCGGCGTTGCGTTGCGGCGCCGAGCTGATCGTCCACGCCTATCCCGACGGGCGAGCGCCAGGGCAAGAGCGCCTGCGGGAGGCGGGTCTCCCGCACCAGGTTGTCCCCGCGGCGGGGACGAGCGAGGACGTGGCGATGCTGATGGCGCACGAGAAGGGGGCGGCGCTGATCGTCAGCGTCGGCGCCCACTTCAACCTGATCGAGTTCCTCGACCGCAAGCGTGGCGGCATGTCGTCCACCTTCCTCACGCGGCTGAAGATCGGCGAGCGGCTGGTCGACGCCAAGGGAGTCAGCCGCCTCTACAACCCGAGCTCGACGCTCGCACCGCTGGCCTTCTTCGCGGTTGCCTTCCTGGTCCTGCTGACGATCCTCGTAATCACCTCGCCGGCCCTCAACGACGTCTTCGAACTTGTCTGGTTGAAGATCCGGATCTGGCTCGGCATCGACTAAGAGCAGCGGCGGCTGCACTCGGCAGGCACTAGCCTTCGGCCCCGCATGGGGTATTCCGCCCGCTACCACGCCACCTCGCTGATCGCCGTCTTCATCGCCCTCGCGGTGGGGATCCTGGTCGGCGCCGAGTTCGGCGGCGACGCCCTCACCAACACCCGGCGCGACCTCGAGCACAGCCTCGTCGGCAACCTCCAGGACGCGCGCTCGCGCGCCGACGACCTGAACGCGGACCTGAACCGGGCGGACGAGTTCTCCGAACGGGTCTATCCGGTGCTGACGCGGGAACGGCTCCTCGGCAGGCGGTTCGCGATCCTCGCCCTCGGCAACCTTCCGAGCGACATCACCGGGGAAGTCGAGGAGGCGCTGGCGCCGACCGGGGGCCGGCTGGTCGGGGTCGGGGTGGTGCGGGAGCCGGCCGACCTCAACGGCCTCGCCGAAGACCTGGCGCAGACGCGCCTCGCCGACCTGCGCACGAACCCCGACGCCCTGACCGAACTGGGGACGGGCCTGGGACGGCAGCTGGTGGTCGGCGGGACCCTGCCCGAGGTCGTCCGCGGCCACCTCTTCTCGCGCACCAGCGGCAGCTTCGGCAGCCTCGACGGGGTGATCGTCGTCCGCGATCAGCCCGAAGAGATGGGGCTGGTGCAACGGGAAAAGACCAACCAGCTCGAGGCCGGATTGATGAACGGGATCACGCGGACCCGGGTACCGGCGGTCGGGGTTGAGACCTCGACCGACGACACGTCGAACGTCCCTTTCTTCCAGTCGAGCGACCTCGCCAGCGTCGACGACATCGACCTCACGGCCGGGCAGCTGGCGATGGTCTTCGCGATGCTCGGCGCCGACGGCAGCTTCGGGGTCAAGGGGAGCGCCGACCAGCTGCTCCCGGACCTGCTGACCGAGGGCGAATAGCGGCGTGTACTGGATCGGGCTGCCGCTGGCGCTGGCGATCTCCGTGTTCCTGGTGCCGGCGGGGGCGCGGGGGCTGCGCGAGGCGGGGCTGGTGCGGGAGAACTACCGCGGGGCGCTGCTGGCCTTCCCGCTGGGGGCGGTTCTGGCGACGGCGGCGCTGGTGGCGCTGGCGCCGCTCGCCTTCCTCGACGACCGTGCCGATCTCGACCTGCTGGCGCCGGAACTGCGCCGCTGGCTGCCCTACCTGCTGGGGATCGCCTTCCTCGGCTTCCTCGACGACGCCCTCGGGCGCGGCGAGGCGGTGGCGACCCCGCGCGGCTGGCGTGGGCACTGGGCGGCGCTGCGCCGGGGGTCGCTCTCGACCGGGGCGATCAAGGCGATCGGGGCCCTGGCACTCGCGGCTTACGTAGTCTCCGGGCGCGGGCTCGAAGACTGGCGCTACATCGCCGACGTGGCGTTGCTGATCCTGGCGACGAACCTCTTCAACCTCCTCGACCTGCGGCCGGGGCGGGCGGAGAAGGGGTTGGTGCTGCTCGGCGCCGGGCTCTGCCTCGGCGCCTGGACCTGGGAGCCGCTGGAATTGTCGGGGATCTTCGTCGGGCCGGTGGTCATCGGCGCCTGGCTGACCCTGGGCGAGCGGGCGATGCTGGGGGACACCGGCTCGAACCTGATCGGGGCCGTTGCCGGGGTCTGGTTGTTGACCGTCCTCGGCACCGACGCCCGCCTGGTCGCCCTCGCGATCGTTCTCGCGCTGACGATTTACGGCGAGTTGCGGTCTATTTCGAAGACGATCGATTCGGTTCCGCCCCTGCGCTGGCTAGACTCGCTTGGCAGAGCATGAGTCCAGGGAACAAAGGCGACACCAAGTTCATTTTCGTCACTGGCGGCGTCGTCTCGGCCCTCGGCAAGGGGATTACGGCGGCGTCGATCGGGCGCCTCCTCGTCTCCCGTGGCTACCGGGTCCAGCTGCAGAAGTTCGACCCCTACATCAACGTCGACCCGGGGACGATGAGCCCGTTCCAGCACGGCGAGGTCTTCGTTACCGAGGACGGGGCAGAGACCGACCTCGATCTCGGCCACTACGAGCGCTTCACCGACGAGAACGCGACGCGGGCCTCAAACGTCACCGCCGGCGCGGTCTACAACTCGGTGATCAAGCGCGAGCGCCGCGGCGACTACCTCGGCGCCACGGTCCAGGTGATTCCGCACATCACCAACGAGATCAAGCAGAAAATCCTCATCGTCGCCGAGTCGCAGTCGGTCGATTTCGTGATTACCGAGATCGGCGGCACCGTCGGCGACATCGAGTCGCTGCCGTTCCTCGAGTCGATCCGTCAGCTCTACACCGACCTCGGGCCGAAGCGGGCGATGTTCGTCCACCTGACGCTGGTGCCCTACGTCGGGCACGCGGGCGAACTGAAGACGAAGCCGACCCAGCACTCGGTCAACGAGCTGCGCCGGATCGGGATCCAGCCGCACGCGCTCGTCTGCCGCTCCGAAGGACGGCTCGACCGCGAGATTCGCACCAAGATCGCCCTCTTCGCCAGCCTTCCCGTCGACGCGGTGATCTCCGCCCACGACGTCGACAACATCTACAAGGTGCCGCTCGTCTTCCGTGCTGAGGGCGTCGACGACCTCGTCCTCGACCACTTCGGGATGGAGGCGCCGTCGCCCGACCTCGCCGAGTGGGAGGAGATGGTCCGCCGCGCCGACTCTGCCACTGGACAGGTGCGGATCGCGGTGGTCGGCAAGTACGTCCAGCTCGCCGACGCCTACAAGTCGGTGATCGAGGCGCTCGAGCACGGCGGCTTCCACCACGGGGTGGAGGTCAAGGTCGAGCTGGTCGATTCCGAGAACTTCGACCCGGAAAAGCTCGAGGGCTGCGACGGGATTCTCATCCCCGGTGGCTTCGGCGAGCGCGGGATCGAGGGCAAGATCGAAGCCGCCCGGATCGCCCGCGAGAAATCGATCCCCTACTTCGGGATCTGCCTCGGGATGCAGATCGCGGTTGTCGAGTTCGCCCGCCACGTCGCCGGTATGGACGGCGCCAACTCGGCCGAGTTCGACCCGGAGACGCCGTTCCCGGTCGTCGACCTGCTGCCGGAGCAGAAGGAGGTCTCGGACATGGGCGGGACGATGAGGCTCGGCGCCGACCCGGTGAAACTTCACGAGGGGTCGAAAGCACGGGAGATCTTCGGCGAGGCAGTCATCTACAAGCGCCACCGCCACCGCTACGAGGTCAACAACCAGCTGCGGCGCCGGCTCGAAGACGAAGGACTTGTCTGCGGCGGCACCTCTCCCGATGAGCGTCTGGTCGAGATGGTCGAGCTGCACGATCACCCGTTCTACGTCGCTTCTCAGTACCACCCCGAGTTCAACTCGCGCCCGAACCGTCCCGAGCCGCTCTTCCGCGAGTTCGTCGGCGCGGCGGCTGCGCACGCGGGTACGGCCTCCGCCGACAACGGCGAGGTCGAGGTCGTCGACCAGATCGGCGCCGAGCCGAGCGTCGAGGGCGACGACGTCAGCGTCCGCCGCTCCGCTTAGGGCGGGGTTGCCGACGCCTGAGCATTCCCGTTTAGCCTTCTGCTCGTGAGTTCGAGGCTCCACGAGCGATTCGTCCGCTACTGCGAGGTCCGCAGCCCGACCGGCGAGGAGCGCGAGATCGCCGACACGCTGGCGGCCGAGCTGCGGGCGATGGGGCTCGAGGTGGCAGAAGACGAGGCTGCTGCCGCGGCCGAGGCCGGTGCCGGGAACTTGATCGTCCGTTCCGCCGGGACCGGCGAGGAGTGGTTGATGTTCTGCGCCCACGTCGACACCGTGCCGCACCGGGGCCAGGTTGAGGTCGTGGAGGACGAAGGGGTCTTCCGCAGCCGCGGCGACACGATCCTCGGTGCCGACAACAAGGCGGCCGTCGCCGTCTTCATGGAGCTGCTTGCGCGTCACGTCGAACGGCCAGGCTCCATCGGCGTCGAGCTGGTGCTGACGGTCGCCGAGGAGCAGGGGCTGCGGGGGGCGAAAGCGCTCGACGCCTCGCAGCTGCGCTCGCGGGCGGGCTTCGTCCTCGACCACGCCGGCCCGGTCGGCGAGGTAATCGTCTCGACTCCGACCCAGCAGAAGATCCTCGCCGACTTCATCGGGGTCGAGGCCCACGCGGGGATTCGACCGGAGGACGGAAGCAACGCGATCGCCGCCGCGGCGGCGGCGATAACGCGGATGGAGATCGGCCGCCTCGACGAGGGGACGACCGCGAACGTCGGCCTGATTTCCGGTGGAACCTCCGGCAACGTTGTCCCTGGCCACTGCGCGATCCATGCCGAGGCGCGCAGCCTCGACACCGAGCGGGCGGCTGAGGTGGCAGGGAAGATCGCCGACGCATGCGCCTGGGGTGCGAGCGAGCACGACTGCGACGTCGACGTGAGGATCGAAGAGCTCTTCCGCGGCTACCAGGTGCCGAAGGACTCGGCGGCGCTGGCGCTGGCCGAGACCGGGTTGCGCAGTGCCGGCCTGGAGCCGCAGCGGGTCGCGATCGGGGGCGGCAGCGACGCCAACGTCTTCCGCCGCGACGGCCTCGATTGCCTCCTCCTCTCCAACGGCACCGATGCCGTCCACACCTCCGACGAGATGGTTCCGGCACGCAGTCTCGACAAGATGCTCGAGGTCTGCGAGCGGATCCTCGCCGCCGCCGCGCAGCCGGCGCCGGCGCAGTAGTGGCGGGGCGCCTGAAGCTGCGCCGGGGGGTCGTCGTCTCGGCTGATCCGCTCGAAGTCGAGGTCGGCGGCGAGCGCCGGCGAGCCTGGGCCGACGAGGTTCTGCTGGGCGAGATGCGCGAGGGCGACGAGGTTGTCGTCAACGTCTCCGCCCTCGACCTCGGGCTCGGCTCCGGCGGCTTCGACGTCGTCCACGTCAACCTCACCCGCGGCCTCGAAGGGAGTGGCGTAGAGGGGGATGCCCACGTGATGAAGCTGAACTACACCTCGCTCCAGCACCCGGTGGAGCCGGTGGAGGGGCTCGAACGGGGAGAGGGGGTGCCGGTGGCGGTCCTGCCGCTGCACGGACACCTGGCGCCGGCCGCTTGGGCGATCGCGCAAGCGGCGCCGGGGCTTCGGGTCGGTTACGTACAGACGGGAGGTGGGGCGCTGCCGGGGTCTCTCTCTCGCGATGTTCGGGAGCTGCGGGAGCGCGCGCTACTTGCCGGGCAGATCACGGCTGCGCCCGCCTACGGGGGCGAACACGAGGCGCTCAGCGTCGCCGGGGCCCTCGACGCCGCCGCCGCGCTCGGTTGGGACGTGGTCCTGGTCGGCCCCGGGCCCGGGATCATCGGCTCCGACACGGCCTACGGACACGGAGGGATGGCTGCTCTCGACAGCGCCCATGCGGCCCTCGCCCTCGGCGCACCGACGCTGGTCTCGCCGCGGCTCTCCAGTGCCGATTCCCGCAAGCGACACCTCGGGCTCAGCCATCACACCCACACGGTTCTCGCGCTTCTCCTCGCCAAGGCCGACGTCGCCGTCCCCGAGGGGGAGCCCGAGATCGCGGAGGCGGTCGAGTTGTCCGGGCACCGCGTCCTCAGCGCCAGGGCCGACCTCGACGGCTACGGAGCTTCGGGCCTGCCGACCGCGACGATGGGGCGCAGCCTCGCGGAGGACCCGCTCTTCTTCGCCGCGCCCCTCGCGGCCGGGGCGGTGCTCGCACGGTCCCTTGCGGGCCAAGGGTTGTAGCCACTAAGCAAGAAACAGCGGCCATGGCGGTCGCGATCAAGCCACGGTCCCCGGTGGCGTCGGCGAAACCCGGCGCAGACGCCCGCTTCGAGTCCCTCGTCCTTGACTTTCTCTCCTACCTAGAGCTGGAGCGGGGCCTCTCCCGCAACACCCTCAACGCCTACCGCACCGACCTGTTCCAGTACGGGGAATACCTCTCCGCGCACCACCGCGACGCGCTGCAGGCGAGTGCGGCCGATGTCGCTGACTTCCTCGCGGAGTTGGCGACGGGGGAGGGTCGGCCCGTTTGCTCGGCGGCGACGATTCATCGCAAGGCGGCTTGCCTGCGGTCCTTCTATAAGCACCTGCGCCGCGACGAGCTAATCGTCGACGACCCGACGGCAGCGCTGAGCGCGCCGCGGCGCTCGAAGAAACTTCCGCACGTCCTCAACTACTCCGAGGTGCAGAAGCTGCTGGCGGCGCCGAAGGGGAGCGAGCCGACGGCGCTGCGTGACCGGGCGCTGCTGGAGGTTATGTACGCCTGCGGGCTGCGGGCCTCGGAGACGATCGGGCTCGAGCTCGGCGACGTCGACCTGCGCGAGGGGGTCCTGCGCGCCCGCGGCAAGGGCTCGAAGGAGCGGCTTGTGCCGCTCGGCCGCCAGGCGATCGCGGCGATCAACGGCTACCTGCGCGGCGGCCGGGCGAAGCTGATCGGCGACCGCCACGAGCCCAAGCTCTTCGTCAACTTCCGCGGCGGCCCGCTGACCCGCCAGGGTCTCTACAAGATCGTCCAGCGCCACGCCCGCGACGCCGGCCTCGCCGGCAAGATGAGCCCGCACACCCTGCGCCACAGCTTCGCCACCCACCTCCTCGCCGGCGGCTGCGACTTGCGCGCGGTCCAGGAGATGCTCGGCCACGCCGACATCTCGACCACGCAGATGTACACGCACCTCTCGGGCGACCGCCTCAAGGAGGTCTACTTCTCCGCCCACCCCCGCGCCACCGACGCATAACTTAGGGTGTCTGAGTTTCTCCGTCACATATGACGGGCAAACTCAGACACGTCATCCGGTAGAACGGGGGCATGCCCGAGCTGCCGGAGGTGGAGACCGTCGTCAGGCAGCTGGAGCCCGAGGTCGAGGGATATCGGATCGAGCGGCTCGAAGTACTGGACGGGCGCTGGTCGCGGCCGGTCCCGCCGCAGCAGCTGGGGGAGGCGGTGAGCGGGGCGACGATCGAGCACCTCGGTCGCCGCGGCAAGTACATCCTGATGGAGCTGGACGGCGGTCGGACGCTGGTCATGCACCTGCGGATGACCGGCAACCTGATCCTCCGCGAGGGGGAGGAGGTGATCGATCCTTCCGAGGGCCGACGGCTTTATGAGAGCGAGCGCTCGACCGAGGAACGGCATCTGCGCGCCCGCTTCGTTCTCGGCGACGGGCGCGAGCTCTGGTTCACCGACCCGCGTCGCTTCGGTGAGGCCTTTTTGGTCGACGACGACGGCCTCGAAACACGGTTCGCGAAGCTCGGCCTGGAGCCGTTCTCGCCGGAGTTCACGGCGCAGGCGCTGGGGGAGATGGCGGCCGGGCGAACGGCGCCGCTGAAGTCGTTCCTGCTCGACCAATCGGGCGTGGCAGGCGTCGGCAACATCTACGCCGACGAGGCGCTCTTTCGGGCCGAGCTGCACCCGCTCTCGCCCTCAGGCTCGATGAAGCCCGAGCACCTGGAGGCGCTGCGCGACGCCGTCGTCGCCGCTCTGGAGGCCGGGATCGACGCAGGCGGCTCCTCGATCGACGACTACCGCGACGCTCGCGGCGAAAAGGGGACGATGCAGAACGAGTTCCTCGTCCACACCCGGGAGGGGGAGGACTGCCCTCGCTGCGGCAGCACGATTGCCCGCATCGTCGTCGGCGGCCGCTCCACCTACTTCTGCCCGAGTTGCCAGGTAAGGCTGCGCAAGCGAGCTAAGCGGAAAAAGAGGACGGCCCGGTAGGCGCGGGGAGGTGCCGAGCACGACCCCGCGCGCCGGTACCTCCCCGCGCCCCAGCGCTTCCGTCCGATCCGTCGTTCATCTTTGGTTTCGTGGCCGGGACCACGGTCAAGACGGAGGCGGTCGTGCTGCGCAGCATTCGCTACGGCGAGGCTGACCGCATCCTCCACCTCTACTCGAAGAGCCGCGGCCGGATCGGCGCCATCGCCAAGGGGGCCCGCAAACCCCGATCCCGGTTCGGCGGCAGGCTGGAGCCCTTCTTCCGGCTCGACCTGATGCTCCACGAAGGTCGCAGCGACCTGATGACCGTGACCAGCGCCGCGACCGTCGAGGGGTACCCGCGCCTGCGTTCCTCCGGGGCCGCGCTCACCGCCGGCGCCCGGGCCTGCGACGCCGTCCTGCGCCTGCTCGATTCAGAAGAACCCAATCCACCTGCGTACAACCTTCTCTGCCGCTACCTAACGTTGCTCGACGATCCCGCCGAGACCCGGGCGGCGACGCTGGAGACCGCGCTCTCCTTCCGGATCAAGCTGGCGCTCGTCGCCGGTTTCGCCCCCGAGCTCGCTTCCTGCGCTCTCTGCGGCGAGGCCGAGCACCTGGTCGGCTTCTCCGGCGCCGCCGGCGGCGTCGTCTGCTCTGGCTGCGAAGCGGGGGCTTTTCCGCTTGATGAGGAGGCGCACAGGTTCATGGTCGGCAGCCTTGCGAGCCCGCTTGGCGAGGCGCCGGAGGCGGAGCCGCGGGCTTTGCGCCAGGTAGAGCGCGCAGTTGGCGAGACTTTGGAGCACCACGCGCACGTCCAACTGCGCGCGGCCGCTTAGGGCGAAGGGAGAGGGGGTCGCCGGACCCTCCCCGCTGTTGTCCGCCGACCCCCTCTCCCTTCGCCCACCAGGGCCGCCGTATGATCGGGCGGTGCCTGTCACCGTCTCTTTTGAGGACCGCATAGTTGCTTTGGAGGAGGAGTTCCTGGCTCCGGAGGCGACTCGGTCGTACCCCGCGAAGCGACAGCGGGCAGAGGCGGATAGTCCCTTGCGGACGCCTTTTCAGCGGGATCGGGATCGGATCGTTCACTCGAAGTCGTTCCGGCGGCTGAAGCACAAGACGCAGGTCTTCGTTGCTCCGGAGGGCGACCACTACCGGACCCGGCTCACCCACACCCTGGAGGCTTGTGGGATTGCCCGCACGGTTGCCCGGGCGCTGCGGCTGAACGAGGACCTGACCGAGGCGATCGGGCTTGGACACGACCTCGGGCATCCTCCGTTCGGCCATGCCGGCGAGGAGGCGCTCGACGCGGCCTTGCGCGACCGCTGCGGGACCGGCTTCCGCCACAACGAGCACTCGCTGCGGGTCGTCGACGTGCTCGAGCGCGACGGCGAAGGTCTCAAATTGACCGAGCAGGTCCGCGACGGCATCCTCAACCACACCGGTTCCCGCAAGCCGGCGACGCTGGAGGGGCAGATCGTCAAGCTGGTCGACCGCGTCGCCTACATCAACCACGACATCGACGACGCCCTACGGGCGGGAATCCTGCGGCCCGAGGACCTGCCGAGCGAGGAGATTGCGCTGCTCGGCCCGACCGGTTCGCAGCGGATCGACACCCTGGTCCGCGACATCGTCGACCACTCCGCCGGCGGCGAGGAAATCGCCCAGGGCAGGGAGGTCGGCCAGGCGATGCTGCGCTTGCGCAAGTTCATGTTCGACCGTGTCTATCTGGGGCCGGAGGCGCGCAGCGAGCACGAGCGCGTACAGCGGACCATGCAGGGCCTCTTCGATCACTACCTCGACCATCCGGATGAGATCCCCGAGTGGGACCCGGGGGCGAGCGACCCGCAGCGGGTCGCCGACTACATCGCCGGGATGACCGATCGCTTCTGCATCGCCAAGTTCACCGAGCTCACGGTCCCGGAGGAGTCGCGGTTCTGATGGCCTTGATCTCCCACGAGAGCGTCGACCGGGTCAAGCAGGCCGCGGACATCGTCGAGGTGATCTCCGCCCACACCGACCTGCGCCGCCAGGGGGCGCGTTACGTCGGCCTCTGTCCCTTCCACGACGAGCGCACGCCCTCGTTCTCCGTCGAGCCGCAAGAAAAGCTCTACCACTGCTTCGGCTGCGGGGTCGGCGGCGACGTGATCAAGTTCGTCGAGGAGAAAGACGGCCTCAACTTCGCGGAGGCGGTCGAGCTGCTGGCCGATCGCTACGGGGTCGAGCTCGAGCGCGATCAGGAGGACCCGCGGGCGGAGGCGAAACGACAGCGGCGGCGGCGCCTCGAGCAGCTGCTGGAACGGGCGTCGGCGTTCTACTCCAGCTACCTGTGGGAGTCAGACGAGGCGGGGAAGGCGCGTGACTACTTGTTGCAGCGGGGACTGCGGGAAGAGGTGCTGCGGGACTTCGGCGTCGGCTATGCCCCGAGCGCCTGGGACAAGCTCCTGGTCCGCGGCCAGCGCGCCGGGTTCAGCGTTGAGGAGCTGCGCGGGGTGGGGCTGGTGCAGCGGGGCCGCAGCGGCGGCGAGTACGACCGCTTCCGCGAGCGGATCATGTTCCCGATTCGCGACCGCCGCGGCCGCGTCCTCGGCTTCGGCGGCCGGGCGATGCGCTCCGACCAGGGCGCCAAGTACGTCAACACCGCCGAGACCGAGTTTTTCCACAAGAGCCAGATCCTCTACGGCGTCGACCGGGCCAAAGCGGCGATCGCGAAAGCCGCCCGCGCCGTCGTCGTCGAGGGATACACCGACGTCCTCGCCCTGCATCAGGCCGGGATCGAGGAGGCGGTAGGGGTGATGGGGACTGCGATCACCGGCGAGCAGGTGGCAGCGCTTTCGGGGATGGTCGACGAGGTGGTGCTCGCACTCGATGCCGACGCGGCCGGCCAGGAGGCGATGCTGCGCGCCCAGACCGTCGCCGCGGGGCGGCGGATGCGGCTGCGGGTGGCGGCGATGCCAGCCGGGGAGGACCCGGCCGAGATGATGGCTGCGGAGGGCGGGGCGGAGCGATTCCGCGGCATCCTCAACGAGGCGCAGGAGCTTGTCGCCTTCCAGGTCGGTCTGGTCCTCGAGCGCACCGACGTCGGCAACCCGGTCGAGCGCGACCGGGCGCTGGCCGAGGTGGCGCCGGTCCTGGCCGGGCTGGGGGAGACGGCGAGCCGCGACGACCTCGTGCGGCGGGTGGCCGAGCGGCTCGATTTCGAGCCGGCGGCGGTGATGGGCAGGGTTGTCGCTGCGACCCCGACCAGCGGCGGTCCGGAGCAGGCGGCCGCGGAATCACGCCCCCAGGCGCCGCGGCAGCAGCGGCCGGCTGAGCTGACCTCGCGCGAGCGCCGCGAGCGGGCGCTGCTGGCGATGTGCATCGCGCTGCCGAGCGAGGGCAAGGAGTACCTGGGCCGGCTCACCGAGGCGCACCTTTCGCCGACCGGCCTCCGCGCCGCCACCTGGCTGCGCGAGCACCCGGAGGACCCGGCCTCAGACCTCCCCCATGACGACGACGCCCTAGCCGGCCTGATCGCCGAACTAGTGATCGTCTCCCGCGAGGAGCCCGCTTCCCATGAGGCGATGGAGCTCAACTTCCTCCTCCTCGAGCAGCGCCGCCTCGAGACCGAAATCGCCGCCGCCGGCGAGCGAGGCGACTACGAGCGCCGCGCCGCCCTCAGCCGAGAACGCGCGGCGCTGGTAGAACGAATCGCCCACACCGAGCGCCCAGCGGGCAGCGTGTAACGAATTCCATCCGCATTTTCCTGTCTGCATGATTTGGGAATATGCAGGTCATGGAGAAGGAGTTCCTGGAACAGTGCGAGAAATCGCCGCCGAGATGGATCGAAGCTTCACGACGATCCGTCATTGGCTACGGCGATATGAGCTCAAAGTGCCGCCTCATCGGCATCATGGCCCGACGGATGGAGCTCGCGAAACCGCGCTGAGTTGCCGTCATCACGGAAGGACCAGCTTTGTCCTTGAGGGTCGCGGCTCGTATCGATGCAAACGTTGCCGCGTAGAACGGGCTTCGCAGCGTCGGAGGCAGGTAAAGCGCATCCTGGTTGAAGAGGCGGGAGGCAAATGTGTGATCTGCGGCTACGACCGTTGTCAGCAGAGTCTGCAGTGTCATCATCTCGACCCCAGCACCAAGGAGTTCAATCTGGCTCAGAAGGGCGTGGCCCGCTCGCTGTCGAGATCTCGTGCCGAGGTTCGAAAGTGCGTCCTCCTCTGCGCCAATTGCCACGCAGAGGTAGAGGCAGGAAATGCCACGGTGCCGCTAAATTCTGTTCCAGACGCGTGTCCGGGGTAGTACAACTGGCATAACACGATCCGGGGTAGCTCAATAGGAAGAGCTCTCGACTGTTAATCGAGCGGTTGTGGGTTCGAGTCCCACCCCCGGAGCTTTTAGGCGACTGCGACCTGTCGCAGGGCTAGTTGCTCGACCAGTTCCGCTCCTCGCGCCGCGCCGTCGTTCTTCCGTCCCCAGGCGGCTATCTCCTCCGCTTTCGCCGTGAAGCTCGGCTCGTGCAGGAGCCGCCGTGCAGACCACCGCAGCGGCCCCGGGCGGCAGAGTCGCCACGGCAGCGAGAGGCCGGCGCCGGCCCAGGCGACCCGCATCGCGGTCTCGCTCATGTCGCCGATGATCGGGCAGATCAGGACCGGGGTGCCGGCGCCGAGGCAGCGGGCGACGGTGCCGTGGCCGCCGTGGGAGATGACGAGGGAGGCGAGGGGCATCAGCTGGCTGTAGCTGAGCCATTCGACCAGGGCGGCGTTGGCGGGGACCTCGATCGGGTGTTGGGGGGCGACGCGGTTGGTCGTCGCCACGACTCGGACCGGCTCCTCTGCCAGCGCCGCCAGCGCCGTTCGCACCAGGTGGTTTTCGGAGTCGTGGGCGGTAGAGGGGCCGATGAGGACGAGCGGGTCGTCTCCCGGCGGCAGCTCGATGTCGGGGTGAGGGACCTCGAAGGTCATCGGGCCGGTGATCTCCACCCCCTGCGGCCAGGGCCGCGGGTACTCCAGCTGCGGATAGGTGGCAACCAGCGCCAGGTCGGGGCTGATGCCACCGTGGAAGCGGTCGCTTGGCGGCAGGCCGAGCCGCTCGCGCTGGATATTGAGGTCCCGGCGCCCCTGTTCGAGTCCGACTCGCAGCGCCCGGTCGTGGCCGGTCCGCCAGATCGCCCGGCCCAGACCCGTCCGCGGCGGCCGCAGCCCGATTGCGAAGAAGGGTGAGCCCGGCTCGACGACGGGATAGATGTGGGGGATCAGGGTCGCCAGCGGGATCCCGGCTCGCTCGGCGGCCAGGGTGGGGGCGAGGGTGAGAATGTCGCTGACGACGACGTGGGGGCGGAAGTCCTCCAGCAGCGGCTGCAGCGCCTTGGCGGCCTCGGCCGCGTGCTGGCCCTCCTCGGATTCGGGGTCCGGAGGCGGGAACATTCGGTATTCCTCGGCGGCGGCAAAGCCCAGTCCCGCGCCCTCGACCGCCTCCCGACGCTCCTCCCAGGTCTCGATCACGACCTCGTGCCCGAGAGCGGCGATCGCCTTCCCGAGCGCGATCGCCGGGAAGACATGGCCGGCGTCGCCAAAAGCGGCGACTAGTACGCGCAGTGACGAGGTCCTGGCGTTGTCAGGCAAGGACGCAGGGAGCCCTAATGGCAGCGCCATTTGGGCGACTGAGGACGCCGCATGACGACGCCAGGGGCCGTCACGGCGTGTCCAGGCCCTCGCCTGGACGGGTGAAGACAATCTCGGGCACGTGGCAGTTGCGTGAGGTGCGAAGCAGGAAGCGGACCGCCTCGCCCAGGTCCTCGGGGCGGATCATCTCCTCCGGCGGGATCTGCCCCTGGACGAACTCGGTCATCGGCGTCTCCACGAACCCCGGGGCCAGGGCCGTGCACTGGATGCCGGCGTTGCCGGTCTCGCGATGGGTCGACTGGCTGAAGTTGATCACCGCAGCCTTCGTCGCCGCGTAGATCGAGAGCCAGGCCTGGCCACTCTTGCCGGCGATCGAGGCGGTGTTGACGATCAGCGCCTTGCCATGCTCGGCCCCGGCCTCGCGCAGCATCGGCAATCCCTCGCGGGTGCCGAGGATCAGCGCCCGCAAGTTGACCGCCAGTTGCATGTCGAGGTGCTTGGTCTGGATCTGCTCCATCGGCGCCCCGATCCCCACCCCGGCGTTGTTGACGAGGACGTCGAGGCGGCCGTACTTCTGCCGATGGGCGGCGAAGATGGCGACGACGTGGTCCTCCTCGGCCATATTGGCGGGGATCGGCTCCACCTCGAAGCCTTCGGACTTCAGTCCCTCGGCCGCCTGCTCGAGCTTCTCCGGCCGGCGGGCGGAAACGGTGAGGGCGTACCCCTCTTCGCCGAGCGTCTTCGCGATCGCAAGCCCGATTCCGCTCGAAGCCCCGGTTACAAGTGCCGCACGCTCAGCCATCCCATCTCCTTCTCGTCGCGAACCCTGCGCACCCTATCTCTCCATAACATGCCGCCGATGCGCGCCCCCCGCCTCGCCCCAGCGCTCCTCTGCCTGCTCGCGAGCGGCCTTCTCCTCGGCGGTTGCGGCGGGGGCTCCGACCAGGATTCGACCGGCTCTGGGCAGGAGCCGGCGGAGGGCAGGCCGGCGCCACCCAGGAGCGAGTTCCCGAGCGCCGAGGGCAGGACCCTGCGCGAGGTGCTGAAGGCGGCCGACGGACGGTTCGAAGGGAAGGTGTCCTCTCCGGCGGAAGTCTTCTACCCCGGGAAGAACCGGTATCCGTTCGGTGTCTTGGATCAGGAGGACGGCCAGATCTCAGACGCCGAAGTGGCGCTCTATCTGGCAAAAGTGCCGGCGCCGAAGCCAGGGGCCGAATCTAGGCCCGGCAACAAAGGATCGCTCTCCAAAGCCCAAGCGCAGGGGCTCGACCAACCCGCCCGCGGCCCGTTCCCCGCTTCGATCGAAAGCCTGGCGACGAAGCCGGCCTTCCGTTCCGCGTCGACCGGAGGAGACCCCGATGCAGCAACCGTCGTCTACTCAACCGAGCTCGATCTCGCCAGCGCGGGGGAGTGGAAGGTCGCCGCGATCCTCAATGAAGACGGGGAAACGATGGGGGCTCAGATGCCGGGCATCGTCGTCGGACAGTTCAAGAAGATCCCGCGGCCGGGCCAGAACGCCCCGGTCATCCACACGCCGACCCCGCAGGACGTCGGCGGAGACCTTTCGAGGCTCACGACCCGCGTCCCCCCTGACGACCAGAACAAGGTGGATTACGCGGAAGCGCTCGGAAAAGAACCGATCGTGCTCTTGTTCGCGACCCCCAAGTTCTGTCAGAGTCGGGTCTGCGGCCCCGTCGTCGACGTGGCGGAGCAGGCACAGCAGGAATACGGTGGCGAAGCGGCCTTCATCCACATGGAGATCTACAACGACAACGACCCCGCGCAAGGAGTCCGGCCCCAGGTGAGGAAGTTCCACCTGCCGACCGAGCCCTACCTGTTCACGATCGACCGCAGCGGTGTCGTCGCCGACGCGGTCGAGGGAGCGTTTGGGCTCAAGTTGATGCACGAAGCAGTCGACAAGGCGATCGCTAGATGAACGAGAAATCTGCAGCTACCGAGGAGGAGCTCCTGCAGTCGTTCGCCGAAGAGGCGAAGCGACGCTGCGACGTGATCGCCGCCGGCCTCGCCACCGCCACCACGGACTTCGAGACGATGCGGGCCGAAGCGCACGCCCTCAAGGGAACCGCCGGCGTTATCGGCCTGCGCCGCCTCGCCGAGCTCGCCGGCCTGATGGAGTCCGACCTCGCCGAAGCGAAGAAGACCGGCACCATTCGCGGCGGCCGCGACCACCAGATCGCCGACGCCGCCAAGGCACTCGCCGACGGCGCCGCCGCCGCCGCCAAAGGCGAAGAAGAGCCGCCCGACATCGGCCGCTCCCTCGCCCAGCTCTTCAGCGCCTAGCGGGATACGCTCCGCGAGCTTGCGATCGAGCACCTCCTAGGGGCACAATCGCAGCTTCGGGGCAGTAGCTCAGTTGGTTAGAGCAGCGGACTCATAATCCGTCGGTCCCTGGTTCGAGTCCAGGCTGCCCCATCTAAACGACGGTCAGCTGCAGCAGCGCCCCGATCGCGCCGCAGGAAAGCACCACCCACAGCACCGTCAGTTTGCCGTGCCACCTGTTGAGGGCGAGGAAGGCGCCGAGCGCCAGCGCCGCCGTGTAGCCGTCGACGACGCTGGTGTCGAGGATTTCTACGGTGACGGCAGCGATCAGGCCGATCACGCCGGCGGCGATGCCTAGGAGGAACTGGTGCAGGCGCTCGTTTTCGGCGATCGCGACCAGCTGGCGGTGGAGGAAGATCGGGAAGCAGAAGGCGGGGACGAAGATGCCGAGGGTGATGACGATGGCGCCCACCGGGCCTCCGGCGAGGTAGCCGACAAACGTGGCGAAGATGATCAGCGGCGCCGGCAGGATGCCGCCGATCGCGAGGCCGTCGACGAACTGGCTCTCGGTCAGCCAGTGGTGCCCGTCGACGGCGCTGGCGTGGAGGAGCGGCACCACGGTATAGGCGCCGCCGAAGGTGAGCAGGCCCGCCTTCAGCCCCTCGAGGAGGATCTCGCCGGTGAGGCCGATCGTGATCGCACCGGCGGCGATCCACGGCAGCGCCGGCAGGCCGATGGCGATCGACGGGGCGCCGCCGCCAAACCAGCCTCGCGCGCCCCGCCAGAGCTCGTAGGCGATGCCGCCGCCCAGGAGGACGAGCACGAAGCTGGCGTCGGCGAAGAAGGTGAGGGCGAAGCCGGCAACGGCGATCAGGGCCAGCGGCACGTCCTTGATGAACGAGGTGCCGAGCCGCACCAGCGCCCGCGCCACCAGGGCCCCGACCGCCGCGCTCAGTCCGTAGAAGAGGGCGTCGAGGTTCTCGGCGATGTCCGCCTCGACATAGAGAGCGGAGAGCCCCAGCATCAGCACGAAGCCCGGCAGCATGAAACCGAGCCCAGCCATCAAGCCGCCGAGCTTGCCGCCGCGGACTCGCCCGAAGTAGACGCAGAGCTCGTGCGCCTCCGGCCCCGGCAGCACCTGGTAGACGGCCAGCAGGCGCTGGAAGCTGAGCTCGTCGATCCACTTCTCCTCGTCGACGCACTCGCGCTTGATCATCGCGATCTGCGCCGCGGGGCCTCCCCAGGCAAGGCATCCGAACTTGAGAAAGCGGAGGAAGATGGCACCTGGGGATTCCAAGGAGCTGTTTGTCTATCGCACCCGGGGGTACTCGCACCGTGAGCCCGATGTCGCGCCGTTCGCCCAGGTTCGCGCCGATCTCGGACACATGGGACTGCGGAGTGGCGAGGTTGAAGAACCTCGGACCTGGCCGCCGGTCAAGGCACGAAGCACACGGCAACAGGCCGTGAGCGCCCCTGCACGGGCGCGGGCAAACAACCGACACGACTTGGAGGAATGGAAATGGCTGACGGAAGCGTTGGCGAAGCGCAGGACAAAGCGCAGGAAGTAGCCGGCCAGGCGCAGGAGAAAGCACGCGAGGCCGCCGGCAAAGCGCAGGAGGGCGTTCGCCAGCAGATCGATCAACGCTCGACCGAGGCAGGGGAGCGGGTGGCCGGCACCGCCCAAGACCTCCGCTCAGTCGGCGAGGAGCTGCGCAAACAGGGCAAGGACGCGCCGGCGAAACTGGCCGACCGGGCGGCCGAGCAGACCGAGCGGGTCGGCGGCTACCTGAAAGACAATGGGCCGGACAAGATGCTGGAAGACGTCGAGGACTTCGGCCGCCGGCGTCCCTGGGCGGTTCTCGCCGGCGGGGTCGCGGTCGGCGTGGTTGCCGCGCGCTTCCTCAAGGCCTCGAGCCGCAATCGCTACCAGCAGCGGAACGGCAGCCGGGCTGACGCCCAGCTTCCCCGCCGCTCCGCGGTGGAGCCGGTTGCGACGCCGCCGCCCCCGACCGCCCAGCCGGGCACGCCGGCACCAGGCGTCGGTGGTCTCGGCGCCGCCACCCCGGCGCCGAACTCGGCTCCGGCCACTCCGGTGACGACGCCATGAGCACCGCGAACGGAGAGGCGAACGAGCTGCGGTCGCACTCCACCGGCGAGCTGGTCAAACAGCTCTCCGAGCAGACGACCACGCTCGTCCGCAAAGAGATCGAGCTGGCGAGGGCCGAGCTCACCGCGAAAGGCAAGGTCGCGGGGGAAGGCGCCGGCATGTTCGGCGGCGCCGCTGTAGCCGGGCTCCTTGCCCTCGGAACCCTGACGGTGGTGATCCTCGCCCTGCTCGACAAGGCGATGGACCTCTGGGTTGCCGCCCTCATCGTCACCCTCGTCTACGGGGCCGTTGCCGCGGTCCTGGCGATGCGGGGAAGGGACCGAGTCAAAGAGGGGATGCCGCCTGCCCCCGAACAGACCGTCGAAACCGTGAAGGAGGACGTGCAATGGGCCAAGACCAAAGCCAAATCCGCCAGGAGATAGAGGAGACGCGAGCCGAAATGGGTGACACCGTCGACGCTCTCGCCTACAAGACCGACGTCAAAACCCGCGTCAAAGAGTCGTTCTCCGACAAGCGGGAGCGCCTGATCGAGCAGGTCCAGGGGACCAAAGACAAAGTCGGCGGAGCCACCCCCGACGGCCACCAGGTCAAAGAAGGCGCCCAGCAGGCCGTCGGCGTCGCCCAGGAGAACCCGCTCGGGTTGGCGATCGGCGGCATCGCCGCCGGTTTCCTCGCCGGGATGCTGCTGCCGAGCACGAGGATCGAGGATGAACGGGTCGGCCCGATCGCCGACCAGGTGAAGGAAACCGCTGCCGAAACGGGTCAGGAGGCGCTCGAGCGCGGCCGCGAGGTTGCCAGCCAAGTGGCCGAGCAGGCTGTCGAAAGCGCCAAAGAAGTCGGCCAGGAGGCGATGGACACCGCCAAAGAAGCGAGCCAGGAGCAGGCCGAGGGGCTCAAAGACAGCGCCAAAGAGAGCGCGGAGGAAGTCAAAGAGCAGGCTCGAGCCTGAGCATTGGGAGTGGGCTCCCAGCGGGGGGCCCACTCCCAGGAAATTCGCTGTCTTAGAAACCCCGATGTAGGAAATCGGGGAGCGCTAGTTTTATCTGCGATGACCGAAATCGACGTTGATCTGACGGCGCTGCTTCCTCCGGATCTGCCCGATGGCCGGGAAGCCGTTCGAGAGGGAAGAGCACTGGCCCGCGAGGTCGAGCGCTCCCGCTCTCTCTTCTGCGAGGAGAAAGGGGTCGCCTCGGAGCGCGAGTGGCGCGAACGCGCCCGCAGCGAGGGGTTCGCCTGCACCTGCATGAACATCGGCCTCGCCACCTGGACCGACACTCGCGAGGCGCTGACCTTGATCCACGAGGACGCGCTCTCCCGCGGGGTGCGCCCCCCGGACCGCTTCAACCTGATCGCCGAGCGGCGGATGGGGCTGCCCAAAGCCGAGCGCGCCGAGGCGGCACAGGAAACCGGGCCGGTGATGATGACCGAGCAGGACTGGTGGGAGCTCGCCCACACGGTGCCGATCCAGCCGGAGGCCGCTGACAACACGATCGGCGGGCCAGGGTCGGTGGAGAACGCGATCGACGCGCTGCGCGCCGGGATCACCACCATCGGCGTCCTCTCCCAGTACTCCTGGCGCTGGCCCTACTTCGACGACGACGTCACCCAGACGATGGAGGTGCTGAAGGCAGCCGGGCTGCTTGCGGCCTTCAAAGACGACGGGGTCATCTTCGACTCCTACCTGGAGGACGGCTACCCAGGCGTCTTCCACGACTACGCCAACTACGTCGGCTGGGCGATCCTGGAGCGCTACATCAGCGAAGAGCTGATCGGCGCCGCCTACTCTCCTTCCTGGGGGGGCTTGACGCAGAACCCGGTGGTCAAGTCCGCGGTGACGCTGGCCCTGGAAGCGGTCAACCCCGACCGGGTCCCGCTTTCCTACGTCCAGGGCGACACGATCGGCAACACCCCGGATTTCGACGCCAACATGGCGGTCCTGAGTACCGACGTCCTCTTCATGAAGATGGTCGACCGGCGCTACCGGCTCGGCACCGCCCCGATCGCGGTTCCCGTCACGGAGACCGAAAGGATCCCCTCCTGGGACGAGGTGGCGACGGTGCAGACGATCAGCCGCCGGCTGGAGGACTACGCGCCGATGGTCGACCCGGTGGTCGACTGGGGAAAGATCGAGGCGCTGCGGGACGAGCTCGTCCGCGGGGGGCGCGCCTTCTTCGAGGCGGCGATCGCCGGGCTCTCGAGCGCAGGCATCGACGTCCGCGATCCGGCGCAGCTGCTGCTGGTTGTGAAAAGGCTCGGCTCGGCCCGTTGCGAGGAGCTGTTCGGAGCGGGGACGCCGGACCCCGAGTACCCCCGCGGCCGCCGCCCGGTTCTCGAAACCGACCTGGTCAAAAGCACGATGCAGGAGCGCGAGCGGCTTCTCGCCGAGCTGCGCGGCCGCAGCGAAGAGGAGGCGATCCGCGGGATGAAGGTGCTCGTCACCTCCACCGACGTCCACGAGTTCGCCGAGTTCCTGCTCTCCTCGACGCTCTCCGCGGTCGGGGCCGAGGTGATCGACTTCGGCGTCAACCGGGACCCCGAGGACATCGTCAAAGCGGTGATCGAGACCGATGCCGACGCCGTCGTCATCAGTACCCACAACGGCGTCGCCCGCTCCTTCGGGCAGCGCCTGATGGGGGAGCTCGCATCTGCCGGGGCCGGCGGCGTCGCCGTCTTTATGGGCGGCGTCCTCAACGAAGATGTCGATGGCTCCGAGATCCCGATCGACGTCAGCGCCGACCTCAACGCAAACGGGATCGGCACGCCGGGCACGATCGACCGCCTAGTCGACGCGCTCGGCGAGAGGCGCAGCGGCGGGGTCCCTGCGTGACGAGCGCGTGAGCGTCGTCGCGCTCGCGGATTTCGGCAGCACCTACACCAAGGTCCGCCTGGTCGACCCGGACGAGGGTCGGCTCGTGGCGCAGGCCGAGGCACCCACCAGCATCGGCACCGACCTGATGGACGGCTATGCCGCGGCGCTGGAGGCTGCGACGAAGTCAGCGGAAGGGCCGCTGTCGATCGACCAGCGACTTGCCGTCTCCAGCGCCGGGGGCGGGCTCAGGGTGGCTGCGGTCGGCCTCGTGGCCGACATGACGGCGGCCGCGGCGCGCCAGACGGCGCTGAACGCCGGCGCTCGAGTCGAGCTCGTCCTCGCCGGGAGCCTCGGGGAGGAGCAGCTCGACGAGCTGGAGGCGGTGCGGCCCGAGATCGTCCTCTTTGCCGGAGGCACCGACGGTGGCCAGGCCGACCTCGTCATGGAGAACGCCCGCCGTCTCGCTTCACGGCGGCTCGACGGGTTCGCCGTCGTCGCCTGCAATGCCGAGGTGGCCGAGGAGGCGGCGGGGTTGCTGCGCTCCTCGGGCATCGGAGCGGAAGTGGCCGGCAACGTGATGCCGGAGCTGGGCCGGCTGGAGATCGACTCGGCTCGCGAAGCGATCCTGCGCGCCTTCCTCGATCACGTGATCGGCGGCAAGGGGCTCAGCGCCGGCACCGAGTTCGAGCGGATGGTGAGGATGCCGACCCCGGAGGCCGTTCTCGAGGCGACGCGGCTGCTTGCCCGCGGTACCGATGCCCAGCCCGGCCTCGGCGACCTGATCGTGGTCGACGTCGGCGGCGCCACCACCGACGTCCACTCCGACCGTGCCGCCGAGGTGGCGGCGCCGGGGGTGGAGGACCCATTGCTGCCGCCTCCGCCGACGCTTCGCACGGTCGAGGGGGACCTCGGTCTCCGCGCCGGCGCCCCGGGCGTGCTCGCCGCCGACCGTCCCTGGATCGAGTCGGAGTCGGGGTTTGGCGAGGAGGCGATCAGACGAACTGTCTCGTATCGAGCCGCGAGCCCCGAGTGGATTCCGGAGGACCCGGAGGAGGCCCGATTCGACGGTCTCATCGCGGTTGGCTGCGCGACCCAAGCCCTCACCCGGCATTGCGGGACGATGCTGCTCAGTCGCAGCGAAGCGGGGCCGCCGACGCTGGTCCGTTCCGGCCCTGACCTCCGGGAGGTGACGCGGGTGCTGGGTACTGGTGGGGTTTTCGCCCATCGAGGCGATGGGGAGGGGGTCCTTCGGCAGGCGCTCGCCCGACGCGCTCCCCGCTCGCTGGCGCCCCGAGACGCCGAGGTCGGCATCGACCGCAAGTACATCCTCGCCGCCGCCGGCCTCCTCGCAACGGAAGATCCCGATGCCGCGCTCCGCCTTCTGCAGCGAGAGCTCCAGCTTGTCCGCAACTAGACACGGAGACCACTCGACGGCCGGATAGGGGGCGGCAACAGTCCGGGCGATACCCGATGATTACCCGAAAGGGAACTGAGGAGGAAGATGTTCAGGCGGCGTCAAAATCAGAGCATCACGCGGATCTTCTACGCGGGGGATGTGCACGGGTCGCGGGTCTGCTGGAAGAAGTTCATCAACGCCGCTGCCCATTACCCGGCGGATGCTCTCGTCATGGGTGGAGACCTGACCGGAAAGGCATTGGTTCCGATCGTGCGCGAAGGCGACGGCTCCTACAGGGCCCGGGTGATCGGCGAGTCGCGGGTCGCCCGCACCGCCGAGGAGCTCGATCAGATGCAGCAGGCAATCTCGACGAGCGGGATGTACGCGCTGATCGTCGATCAGGACGAGGCGCGCAGCCTGCAAGAGGACGCCGCCAAGCGGGACCAGGCTTTCGAAAAGGCATTGCTGGACGAGCTGCGGCTCTGGATCGAGTTCGCCGACGAGCGCCTCTTCGGGACCGAAGCCCGCGCCTACGTCATCCCCGGCAACGACGACCCGTGGTCGATCGACGAAGTGCTTGCGTCGGGAACCTGCGTCGATGCCTGCGATGAGACCATACGGATGGTGGGACCGCACGAGATGGTCTCGTTCGGATATTCCAACCGCACTCCCTGGCAGACCCCGCGAGAGTTGGACGAGGACGAGATCTACTCACGGTTGAAGCCTCTCGCCGACCAGTTGGAGGCGCCGGAACGGGCAATCTTCAACATCCACGTCCCGCCTTACGAAAGCAGCCTCGACACCGCCTACGAGGTCGGCGAGGACCTTCGTTACGTGACCAAGGGGGGGCGGCCGCACGAGATCGCCACCGGCAGTCCGGCAGTTCGCCAGATAATCGAGGAGACGCAGCCGCTATTGAGCCTGCACGGTCACATCCACGAGAGCAAAGGTGTGACGAGTATCGGACATACGGTGGCAATCAACCCCGGTTCCGATTACGGTAGCGGCCACCTCGACGGCTGCCTCATTCACTTGGCGGCCGATCGAGTGGTAAATCAGTACTTGGTGTCGGGTTGAAGACGGGGATGAAAAGGGGAGAGATGGCCTCGCAGGGGGAGTCGACCGGGACCTATGCGCGCCGTGCTACCGGCTTGGTGCGGGAAGTTTCTCCTTTCTCGACCCTGGTCTTCAACATGGCTGGGCAGCCGACGGCGGTCTTCCTCGCGATCTCGATCTTCTTCACCCTTGGGCTCTACCCGGGTGGATCGATCTGGCTCGGCTTTGCGATGGCCCTGGTGGTCGCGATCCTGATCTGCGTCTGTTACGGCCTCTTCACCTCGGCGATTCCACGCAGCGGTGGTGACTACGTCCTCGTCGGCCGTGTCACCCATCCGGTCATCGGCTTGATTTCCTCGTTCTTCTGGACCTCCGGGGTGATCCTCTCGATCGCCTTCATCGCATTGGCCTTCGTCACTGTCGCGCTGGGGCCGTCGCTGACGGCGGTGGGCCTGGTCAGCGGCCAGGACTCGCTCGTCACCGCCGGGGAAGACATCCTGGTCAGCAAGGGTTGGCAGTTCGGAATCGGGACGGCGCTGATCCTCGGCTCGGCTGTGCTGCTGGCCGGAGGTTGGCGCTGGACCACGCGAATCATGAACGGGCTGTGGGCGATCACCATGCTCGGCCTGGCGACTGTGTTCCTGGTGCTCCTCTTCAAGAGCCACGATGGCTTCGTCAACAGCTTCAACCAGTTCGCCGGCTCGATCACGGGCGAACCTGACACCTACCAGACGGTGATCGACAGCGCCCATGAAGAAGGAATCGACACCAGCCCTGCCTTCAGCATGGACAACACCTGGCCGGTGTGGGCGTCGATCTGCGGCCTCTCGCTGTTCGGGTGGCTCTCGATCTACATCTCGGGCGAGGTGCGGCGAGCGAGGGACACGACCCAGATGAAGGTGATGAGCCTCGGAGCCGTCCTCCACATCGGGATCGCCGCGATCCTCGCCGTCCTCTTCTTCGCCAGGTTCGGTCACGACTTCTTCGTCGCGATCAACTCGCTGGGCGAAAGCTACCCCTTTGCGGCGCCGCCCTATTACACCTTCCTGGTCTCGATCGCAGGCGGCAGCACCCTGCTCGCCTGGTGGCTGTTCCTCGCTTTTGCAGCCGCCTTTCCGCTGCTGATGATCCCCAACATCACGATCGCTGTGAGGACCTTCTTCGCCTGGGCGCTGGACGGCCTGCTGCCCACCCGCTTCGCCCAGGTGTCCTCCCGGACTCACGCTCCCCACTACGCGATCGGCCTCACGGTCGCCCTCAGCATCGTCGTTCTCGGCTGGGCAGTCTTCAACAACGAAGGCTTCCAGAGCGTGCTGGTCGAGGCCATCCTGCTGCAGCTGGTGACGATGATCCTGATCGGGGTCGCGGCGGTGCTGCTGCCCTACCGGCAGCCCGATGCCTGGCGCTCCTCGGCGACCACCCGCCGGTTTCTCGGGATCCCGGTGGTCGCGATCGCCGGCGGGCTGGTCGCGGTTCTGCTGGCCGGCCTCTACTACGTCTTCCTGCGCTACCCCGACCTCGGCATCGACAAGGGTCAGTTCTTCCGCGACTGCGCGATCATCCTCGGGGCAGCGCTGTTGACGTTCTTCATCGCTCGCGCCGCTCGTCTGCGTCAGGGTGTTGACGTGGACAAGCTGGCGGCGGAGATTCCGCCGGAA
>DATFOB010000014.1:0-23416 GCA_035266025.1 Solirubrobacterales bacterium | reverse complement strand
CGTCACCTTCGAGAGCACCCGGGAGGCCTGGGTCCACCCCGCCTCCCACTGCGCCGGCGACACCTCCAACCCGAGCGCGCCGCCGATGGGATTGCGCCTGCGACTGAAGGCGAGCTACGGCCTCGGTCGCTTCAGCGGCGCCGCCCGCACGATCGCCCTGGCGATGAAGCGCTACGGCCTGATCGTCGCCGACAACGGCTCCAACTGGTTCTTCTCCGGCACGAGTGACAAGCGCTGGGACGACGACGACCTCGGCCAGCTGAAGCAGATACCTGGGCGCGCCTTCGAGGTCGTGAAGAGTCGGGCAAGCGTCCATTCATGCTGATTTGCGGGCATTGGATTGGGTACTTGAGCCAATAGGGAACCCCCTGAGGAGAGAGGAAAATGGCTCAGACCAAAACCAAATCGACCCCTAAATCGAAATCGAAACCCAAATCGAAATCGACGTCGAAATCGAAACCCAAATCAAAAAAAGCGTCACCTTCGAAAGCGGCGAAACCGGCTTCGAAATCGAAAGCGTCGAAATCCAAATCGTCGTCGAAACCGAAAGCCTCGAAAGCCAAACCGAAATCGAGCAGCAAATCCCGCAGCTCGAGCAACGGCGCTTCGGGCTCCAACGGCTCGTCGAGCAAACACTCGAACGTCGAGGCAGTGCGCAGCGCCGTCGGAGACATCGGCGGTAAAGCGAAAGGCGCCGGTAAAGCCGCGGGCAAAACCGTCGGCAAAGTCGCGAGCAAAGCGAAAGTCCCGCTCGTCGCTGGAGGCGCCGTGGCCGCCGGAGCAGCCGGGGGCATGGCTCTCGCCGCTTCCAAAAAAGGGAAAAAGGGCGGCATCGGCAAGGCGCTTGCCACCGGCAGCAAGGCGATGCCCCGGCGGCCGAAGGTGAAGGTGAAGTCCAAGGATGTCGCCAAGGCCGCCAAGGGAGTGGGGAACTTCAGCGCGCAGGTAGCCGAGATCGCCGACGGCATCGACACCGCTGCATCGGGGAGGAATGGAAGGCATCGCTCCCCGGTGGAGGTCGTTCTACAGGGACTCACCGCGAGGCGTTAGCGCCGGGCTGGCCCTGAGGACATGGCTGCGACCGCGCGTACGGGACGCGCGGTCGCCGGCCTCAACTTCGCTCAGTCCGTCTCCGCTTCCCGCCTGCGGCGCTCCTCCACTTCCCGCGCCACGTCCTCGGCCTCGAAGTCCTCGGCTTCGGCCGGGTGGGCGACCCACTGCTCGACCGCCCAGTCGACCTTGACGTCACGGTAGGTGACGCCCTCCTCGGGCTCCCCCGGGATGTTCTCGCGCTCGACGTGGACCTCGGTCTCGTGGCCGGGCTCCCCGTAGTAGGTGACCTTGCGACGCTCCGGAACCTTCCCGAACTTGACCTCCTTCGCCTTGACCGAGGTGAAGAACTCGAGGTCGGGACGGCGGCCGCTCACCCGGCCGCCGCCTTCTCGACGTCATGGACGGTGACGCGCCCTTCGGCGCCGGTGCCCTCGACGTGGTCGACGTCGACCCCGTGCTCCTCGGCCTTGCGCAGCGCCGCCGCGGTCGCGTTGTGCTTCTCCGCCCGGCGCTGGCGCCGGCGCTCGCCCAGCTCCATCGCTTTGTGGGTCGCCGCCAGCCCGATGTCCTTCGCCTCATCGCTCGCGGCTGAACCGAGTTCTTTGGCGACGACTTTGGCGATCGCTTTGGCGAGCTGGCCGCCGGAGATCCCTTCGCCCCCGTTACCGCCGCCGCCATTGCCTCCGCCGTTACCGCCGCCGCCGGAACCGCCTCCACCGGCCGCGCCGGCAAGACCCGCGAGACCGCCGACGCCGCCGAGCGCATCACCGGCGCCTTCGCCAAGGCCACCGACGGCCTGGCCGGCTCCTTCGCCGACCTGCCCGACAGCTTTGTTGGCGCCTTCACCGACCTCGCCGACCGCTTTGCCCGCTCCGCCGCCGACGTCTTCGACCGCCCCGCCCGCACCTTTACCGACGTCTTTGACGGCCCCGCCGGCACCCTCGCCGACGTCTTCGACGGCGCTGCCGGCGCCTTCGCCGATCTGGCCGACGGCTTTGTTCGCTCCTTCGCCGACTTCGCCGACGGCTTTGCCGGCGCCCTCGGTTACGGGTTTGAGCGACTTCGCGATTTCTTTCAGCACGTCGGGGTTGCGGTCGAGCGTGGTGAGGACGCGATCGATGATCGCGGTCACGTGATCTAGCCGCGCCCGCATCAACGCCTGCGCTTCGACGCCTTTGATGTTGAGTTCGACCTTGCCCAGCTCGACATGGACGCCGACGCTCAGTTTCACCAGGTCGAGGACTTCCGCGTGCAGGGAGACCCGCGCCATCAGATCGTCGAGCTCAAAGTGGATCTCGTCGACCTTGACGACCGGAATGTCAACGATGACGTCCGGCTCGTCGGTGTCGCTGATTTCGACCGGATCGATCACCGTATAGTCTTCGTACATCCGCTCGGGAATGGTCTTGTCGCCGCCCTGATTGCGGATCTCGCTCTGCCGCTCGCCGTTGACCGAACCTTCTTTCTGCCGGTCTTTCTTCAGCGGGCTTTTGTTGCGCCCGCTGCCTTCGCTGCCCGGGTTAACGTCTTTGCGGCGTTTGCTGCGTGAAGCTTTCCGTTTCGAGCTTTTGCTCTCGCTTTTGCGCTTGGTCTGCTGCGCCATCACACCTCTCCTCACGTGGTTTCCCTTCCCTTAAGGAACTTTTTCCCGTTGCGAGGAGGCGCAAACGGCGCGGTGGCCGGAAATCGGCGCCTGCGTAAGCTTGCAAGCGGCAATGGGCTCGACGATGGCAGTGCTGCAGGTGACGATCGCTTTGATCGGAGCCGGCGGCGGCAACCAGGCGGTGAACGCGATCGGCGACAGCCTCGCGTTGGTCGAAGCGCGCCAGCAGGTCGAATCACGACCCGCTGCCGCTCCCGCTCCCAAGAAGGTCGAGCTGCCGAGCGAAGAGGAAATCGCCGCCGACCCCACCGTTCTGCCGCCGGCCTCCGCCGGCAGCAACGGCACCCACGTCCCCCACGCCTCGAACCTCAGCCGGGAGGAGATCTTCGCCCACCGCCGCGGCGGCGACACCGATGACAGCGCGATCCTCCTCACCGGCGTCGCCCTCGCGCCGCCCGACGCGCCGGAACCGGTGCAGGGCGCGATCAACGCCGCCAACACGATCGTCGGCCGCCCCTACGTCTGGGGCGGCGGCCACGCCTCCTTCTACGACAACTCCTACGACTGCTCCGGCGCCGTCAGCTTCGCCCTCTTCGGCGGCGGCCTGATTCCTCGTCCGCTCGCTTCCGGCGACCTGATGCACTGGGGAGCGCCGGGCCCCGGCAAGTGGATCACCGTCTACGCCAACCCCGGCCATACCTTTGTCGAGATCGCCGGGCTCCGCTTCGACACCGTCGGGGACGAGCAGGGGACCGGCCCCCGCTGGCACCTCGCCACTGCCGATACCGGCGGCTTCGTCGCCCGTCACCCGCCAGGGCTTTGATGCCCGCCAGGACCGAACGCCCCATGGCTAGCGAGAACCGGATCAAGGCGATGAGCCACCCCCTGCGCGCCGCCGTCCTCCGCATCCTCGCCGAACGCACCGCCAGCCCTGCGGAAATGGCCCGCGAGCTCGGCGCGGAGCTGTCGAACGTCAGCTACCACGCCAAGCAGTTGGTCGCGTTCGAATGCGCGGAGCTGGTCGATATCCAGGTGGTGCGCGGCGCCCTCGAGCACTTCTACCGCGCGACCGAGCTGCCCCTGATCGATATCGACGAGTGGCTGACCCTCGACGAACGGGGACTGCAGGAGGTGCTGGAGGCGCACGAGCGCACCCGCCTGGAGATCCTCGAGATCGAGGCGCGCAGCGCCGCCCGGCTGGTCGAGGCGGGCGAGCCGGGGATCAGTACCTCCAGCTCGCAGGCCTGCTTCCGGTTGCCCGCTTCGAAGCGTCGCTGAAGCGACCTAGGCAGCCAACGGGAACCGCATCCGAACCTCGGTCCCGTCGCCTTCCTGGACGATCCGCAACTCCCCGGCGAGCCGGGCGATGATCGAGAGCCCGAGGCCGAGGCCGTCGATCGAGCCCTTGCCGAAGGCTTCGCCGCGGTCCCGCACGGTCACCTCGAGCCAGTCGTCCTCGCGGGCGGCAGAGAGCTCGACCACGCTCTCGGCGTCGGAGGCCTGCGAGTACTTGACGCCGCTCCCGGCGGCGGCGAGCGCTAGGCGAGCGGGTTGTACCGGGGGTCCGGCGCGGCGGCGCGGGCGCTGGCGAGGGCCTCGGCCGCAGCCGCCAGGATCATCCGCGCCTTCGGCAGCAGGGCGAGGCCGGCCGGAGTCAGCTCAACCCGGCGGGTGGTACGGAAGAAGAGGACGCGACCGACCTCCTCCTCGAGGCAGCGGATCTGGTTCGAGAGCGCCTGCTGGGAAACGCCCACCCGTCGCGCCGCCCGCGAGAAGCTGAGTTCGTCGGCGAGGAGGACGAAATAGCGCAACCGCCGCAGGTCAACGGCGCCGTTGCTCTCTTCCAACTGGATCGATTGTGCTTCCTGGGACACGAGACCTTCCTCTGCGCATGCTGGTGGCGGAGAGAGGGTCCTCGGCGGCGGGCTTCTGCCTGCGCCGGGTGCCCTACTGAGTAAGCAGAACGGCCCGGCCTAGCGTCCAGGACGTCGAGCTGAGACTAGCACCCAGATCGAGCCGCCTTAAAGGCCCGGAAAACAATAAAAGGTTCTTTTCCTAAACCTTAAGTTTCTGGACGGATTGTCGATAGAGGGAACCTCGGAGCGCTCGCACTGCTCGCTACCCCATCCGAAGGAGATCCATGAATCGCACCCGTAAACGTGTCCTCATCGCGGGGACCTGCGTAGCCGCCCTGGCCATTGCCGCAGCCGCCTACGCATACTTCACGAGCACCGGCTCGGGCACCGCCACCGCCAAAGTCGGAACCAGCTCAGCCGTCACCCTGAAAGGCACCGTCGCGGGCAACCTCTACCCCGGCGCTTCTTCTCAGGTCTCCTTCACCGTCGACAACCCCTCCGGCGGCGCCCAGCGCGTCGGCACCATCAGCCTCACCGGGATCACCGTCGACGCCGGCCACTCGACCTGCAGCGTCGTAATCACCGGCGGCACCCCGGACTTCACGATGGCTCCGGTTGCCGTCAACGCAACCTTCCCCGCCGGCAACGGGCAGGCGGTGACGCCGAAAGGCACGCTGACGATGAACGACACGGGCGTCAACCAGAACGCCTGCCAGGGCGCTGAACTGACGCTCGCCCTCTCGAGCAACTAGGCGACATCGTCGCGAGCCGATGTCTGGCGCTCCGAGCATCAGGTACCGACGGGCGGCCAGGGCGATCATTGCCCTGGCCGTCGCCGTCGCCTGCCTCGGAGGCGTCGCGTTCGCGGCCACCGGTCTCGACCAGGCAAAGCCTGCCGCCGAGAAGCCCGCGACGGCGGACCGCGATCGAAGCCAGGGAGACGGCCCACCGCGGCCGAGCCTGATTGAAGCGCCCGCTGCCGTGGGCGTCGACCCGGACACCCAGTTCCGGTTCCACGTCGCGCCGCAGCAAGCCCGGTCCGAGGGACCAGGCCCGAGCCCGCCCGCACAGCCGGCGACCAGGTGGAGGCGATTCGAATGCCGCACCGACGGAGAGGAGTGGTCGTCCTGCTCCTCGCCGCACGTCCTCGCCGGCCTCGACACCGGGCTGCACACGTTCGCGGTCCGGGCGCTGAACCGGCGCGACGAGTTCGGCAAGGCGGCCCACTACCGGTGGACGCAGCTGGAGCCGATGGAGTTCACCATCGATCCGGAGTTCGGGCCGCTGGCGGAGCTGATGCCCGGAGATCCGGCGCAGCAGCTGCCGGTCCGGATCAGCAACCCCAACCCGGCGCCGATCGAAGTCACCGGCCTGACGGCCTCGATCGTTC
Organism: Solirubrobacterales bacterium; assembly: GCA_035266025.1. Taxonomy (GTDB): domain Bacteria; phylum Actinomycetota; class Thermoleophilia; order Solirubrobacterales; family 70-9; genus VAYN01. The sequence continues at coordinate 17,514 of DATFOB010000014.1, read as the reverse complement.
CCGACCAGCCCGCCTGCGCCGCCGATCCCAATTTTGAGGTGACCCCCGCGGGCTTGACTGCGCAGGAGCCACTCAGCATCCCCGCCGGCGGGTCGGCGACCCTGCCGAGCCCGGGGGCCGCAGCGCCGACCCTGGCGCTCCGCGATCTCCCAGTCGACCAGAACGCCTGCCAGGGCGCCGCCCTTCGCATCGTCTTCAGCGGTCAGGCGCGCGGATGAGGCGCCCCCGCCTCAGCGGGTTCGCCGGCTGCCTCGTCGCAGTCGGGGCGATTGCCCTGGCCGCCAGCGCCTTCGCTTACTTCTCCGTCAACGGCACCGGTAACGCGGCCGCCGCGGTCACGAAACTGACCGCGCCGACCATCACCGCCGCCACCCCGGCCGCGGGGGGCGCGGTCACCCTCACCTGGAGCGCGATGACGCCTCCCGGCGAAGGCACCGTCAGCTACTACGTCAAACGCGACGGCGGCATCCCTGGGGGCAACTGCCCGAGCCAGTCCTCGCCGAGCGGGGTCACGACCTGCATCGACGGCGCCGTTCCGATCGGCGAACACACCTACGAAGTGATCGCCCTCTGGCGCACCTGGGAAGCGACGAGCAGCGGCAAAACGGCGAAAATTACGACCGGCGCCGTCGCCGCCTTCACCGTTGCCGCCAGCGCGACGGCGATCAGCGCCGGGGGCACGACCAACCTGACGATCACGGCCAAGGACGAAAAAGGCAACACCGTCACCACCTACACCGGCTCCCACTCGCTGATCTTCTCGGGAGCCAGTGCAGCTCCCTCCGGGACCCTTCCTTCGGTGACCAACAGTTCGGGCACCGCGACCAACTTCGGGACCGCGACCGCGATCAGCTTCACTACCGGCGTCGCCACCGTCTCCACGACTAAAAACGGCGTCCTTAGGCTCTACGGGGCCGGGACCGCCAACGTCGTCGCCACCGAGGCCTCGATCACGACGCCGAGCCCGGCGGCGATCACCGTCGCCGCCGCGGCGGCGACGAAATTCGCCCTCACGGCAGCGTCGGCGACGCCGGCCGTCGGCACCGTCGACGCGCTGACGACGACCGCCCAGGACACCTACGGCAACACCGCCACCTCCTACGCCGGCGCCCACAGCCTCGTCTTCTCGGGGGCGAGCGCCAGCCCCAGCGGAACCAATCCGACCGTCAGCGATTCCAGCGCCGCCGATATCGCCTTCGGGAGCGCGACCACGGTCAACTTCACTGCCGGCGTGGCCAAAGCGAGCGAAGGCGCGGGCGGCAACATGAAGCTCTACAAGACCGGCTCGACCGCCGTCAAAGCCACCGAGGGATCGCTCTTGACGCCGACCGCGGTCACGGTGACGGTTGCCGCGGGCAGCGCGACGAAGCTCGTCCTCTCCTCGGCAACCGCGACGCCAGTCGCCGCCACCGGCTTCAACCTGACGACGACCGCCCAGGACTTCTACGGCAACACCGCGACCGGCTACACCGGCGCCAAGAACATCACCTTCGCCGGGGCCACGGCCAGCCCCAGCGGGGCCCTGCCGACCGTCGTCAACAGCGCCGGCACCGTGGTCAACTTCGGCACCGCCACCGCCCTCAGCTTCACCTCCGGCGTCGCCACCCCGGCCTCCTCGAAAAACGGCTTCACGAAATTGAACAAGGTGGAGACGGCGTCGATCACCGCCGGCGACGGAACCATCTCTACCGCGGCCCCTCTCCCCCTCACCGTCTCCGCCGGCGCCGCCAACCGGCTTGCCTTCAGCGGCCTCACCGCCAGCGCCGGCGTGATCGGTTCCCCCTGCTTCTTCACCTGCGCGGTCACCACCCTCGGCAACTCCGGCACGATCAAAGCCAAACTCGCCGTCACCGACAGCGTCGGCAACACCATCTCCAACTCCGTCAGGACCATCACGGTCACCGCCACTGCGGGCAGCACCGTCACCGGCTCCCCCCTGACGACCCCCGAATCCGGCCCTGCCGTCACCGCCACCGAATTCACCTACACCGCCCCGGCGTCGGGCTCCTTCACCCACACCATCACCGCGGCCTCAACCGGCCTCACCAGCGCCACGGCGACGGCCAGCAAATAGGCACGACGTCAGGCGCGCCTACCGTTTCGCCCGCCGGTAGCGGATGTGCGTGGCGAGCGGGGAGTGGAGCGCCTCGACCGGCTCAAACCCGAAGGACTCGTCTCCGTCGAACAGCCGCTCGCCGGACCCGAGCAGGACCGGAGCGACGTCGAGCGTGAGCTCGTCAATCACTCCGGCGGCGAGTGCCTGGCGGACGGTCGAGGCGCCGCCCGCGATGTCGACGCCATCCTCACCGGCCGTCTCGAGCGCCTGCGCGTAAGCGGCCTCGAAGCCCTCGGTGACGAAGTGGAAGCTAGTGCCGCCCTCCATCTCGATCGGCTCGCGGGAGTGGTGGGTGAGCACGAAGACCGGGGCGTGGTAGGGCGGCTCGGAGCCCCACCATCCATCCCAGTCCTCGTCCCACTCCCCGCGGACCGGCCCGAACATATTGCGGCCCATCACGTAGGCGCCCCGTGGCCGCAAAAGCCAACTTTCAGCCGTCGCGTCAGCCTCGTTCGCCCGCTCGTCCCCTAGGTGCCACCCATGAACCTCCCTGCCCCGCTTCCCCAGCGGGTTGTCCCGGCTCTGGTCATACCCGGCAACGAAGCCGTCAAGCGAGATCGACATGTGGCAGGTGGTCTCCGGCATCGACGCCTCCTAGTGATTGCGGTGTGCGAGCGTCGGCACGGTACCGCAGAGGGTCAGTGCCCCCGGCTGGATTCGAACCAGCGACCGTCGGGTTAGAAGTCCAGCCGGAAGGTGTCCATGGAGGTCGACCGGGTCTAACAGGTCCAATCCTGTCCAAGGAGTTCAGCTGAGTTCGCTGGAGTCGGGGACCAATTTCGGGACCAAGTTTTTCAGCCGCCAGAAGATCGTGGGGACGCCGCTGAGCGAGCGTCGTGCATCGACACGATGAAAACTCGATCAGATTTCTCGTCGTAGCGGTAGAGCAGGAGCATCCACGACCAAGGCCCCAGTACAAAACGCGTGGGCACCCACCTCCCATCCAACTCCGGACCCGATAGCGGGAAAATTTCGAGAACCCGCAGCGAGCGGACAATCCGGGTCCAGGCGTCAGCGGGAAGGTGGAGTCTCAAGATGGCTTCGTCCACGTCCCGTTTGGCTCGCGGGCTGACGATTACCTGTGCCACTCAGGCTAGCTCGTCGAGCAGGGTCCCTTCCCCGCGCCTCGCTTGGGCGAGTCCCTCTTGGGTTCGCTCCCAGGCACCCGGAATTGCGTCAAGTATCTCCGTGATGCGGCTGGCATCTGGATCTGCGTCGTCCAGCGCAGTCGCGAGCAGCGACCGTGCGAGAGTCCCCTCCTGCACGTGGGTCCGGTCTGCAAGCCTCGCGAGCTTGCGGGCGTGAACTTCGTCCAAAGTGACGTTAATTCGCCTTGGATTGGCAGCCATCGCCAAAAGGATTGCACAGGTCTGCACGTCCCGTGCAAGACGCCGTTAACCGAGCGCCCCCGGCTGGATTCGAACCAGCGACCCTCGGATTAGAAGTTCAGCCGGAAGATGTCCAGCGGGGCGAATCTAGCCCAGCAGAGCCGATCACGTCCAAGGAGTTCGGCTGAGTTCGCTGGAGTTGGGGACCAATTTCGGGACCAAGTTTTTCAGGGGGCGATTCAGCCCCGATAACAAGCTCCTATGGCAGCTTGCCGTGGAGACGCCGGTGCGCGATCTCGTAGACGGTCTGCGCATTGGAGTCGCGAGGGTGATGCCGAATGCCGAAAGCGAGATAGCGAAGCGCAAGACCTTCGCGATGTCGGATGAATCGGAAGACCAACCCGAACTTGCCACTGGGCGCGGGCAGGTAGACCTTGAAGCAGGCCGGAAGCTTCGTGCCGTCCCGCCCTTCGGCATCGCAGCGGCGCAGAGCCTTGATCTCGACGCCCTCTCGCTCGAACTGGCCGCGAGCCTTCCGCAGCACCTCAGCTCCGGCGCGGCCGCTTCGCATCGTGTCCTCGGCGTAGGCGCCCTCGTTGAAGAGGACGCGGGCATGACCCCGCCGGATGGACAAGAACTACCCCTCGCCGTCTGCGGGCTGGAATGGCCCGTGCTCGGCCTCTAGGGCTGCGATCTCGTCCTCGGTGGCGTCCTGCTCGTCTTTGCCGAGCATGACCGGCCAAGAGGTGTCGCGGGTGATCACGAACTCGTTGGCGCTCCGCTCCTCGGTGATGATGAACTCACCCTCGAGAGCCCCACTGACCTTGATGTGCGCGGGCTGCTCCATTAAGACAAATCATCGCAGACCCAGCGGCGAGAACATTAACTTGGGCTCATAATCCACCACAGCCAGCAGTGGCCGGGTATTGCCGAAGGTGGCTGCCTTCTATACATGCCGCAGGTGACCCACCGAGCGCAAGCTACTTCTATCCGGCAGCAGACTTCACCTCAAGCTCCCTGATCGCAAGAGCGAAATCCTCCGATGCGGGAGCTTCCACCAGCCGCAAGTTAAGAGCGTCAGCTAAGACATCACCCCCACTTCGCTTCCGAGCCCAAGCCTGAAGGCCAAGAAGAAGCACTGGGATCAGCAAGACCGGGAAAAGCCACCACATATCTGCTCGCTCCGCGATTACGCCAGCAAGCAGGGTGAGGGGTGGAATGACCGCAAAGCGAAGATCCGCCTCCGAGTTGAGCCGATCATTGACCGAGAACACCTCCTTGTGCTCTTGGAGCAAGCGGGTTTTGACTAGGTCCAGGTCGTCTAGCAACTCTCCTAAGAGCGAGTCCTCGAGAACGTCACGAGCTAATGCCTCACTGTTTTCACGAGGGTCTTCTGCGAGGGGTGCGTGCCCGTAGCTACGACGAGTCCTACGCCTCCGATGAAATTCTCTCGCAAGTTCATGGGTGGAAAGGGATGGGGCATATGCCCCTTCTACTTCACGCGCCACAATGGACCCCAGCGTTGCTAATCCTCGATTTGAGACTCGCAACTCCGTTACTTGGGCAATAAGCCATAAGAGGGCACCCTCGGTCAGAGAACCCAATAGGTAGGCCCCGAATCCAATGGCGACGCTGAGACTGATCGTTCCCGTCAGTTCACCGAGTTCGAGGAAAGAGTGCGAGAGGTTATTCGAAGGCGCTTCACCTGCATTCGTAATCAACCAAAGATTTAGAAGCCATAGATAGCCTGCCGCAAGTGGAGCACGAATCTCTCGAAGTCCCGGTAGCGCACTCAGCATTAGGCGGAGAGAGGCGAAGGAAGATTCATGGCCGGCACGATACCCGCTGCGTACCAATCTCGACTTGCCTTGCCTAGCGCCCCCGGCTGGATTCGAACCAGCGACCGTCGGATTAGAAGTCCGATGCTCTATCCAGCTGAGCTACGGGGGCAGTTGGGTCAAGGTTAGGCGGTGGTTGGGCGGCTCGCTTAGGATCGGGCGATGGCGAAGGTTGAGGTTGCGGGGCGAGAGTTTCATTACGAGCGAGCGGGCTCCGGTGAGCCGCTGCTGCTGATCCAGGGGATGAGCGGGACGCACGTCGCCTGGGGGCGGGAGTTCAAAGGCGCGCTGGAGGAGAGCTTCGACGTTGTCGCCTTCGACAACCGCGGGATCGGGCTCTCGGGTCCCGTCGATGGACCGTTCACGATCGTTGAGATGGCCGAAGACACCGCGGCGCTTTTCGGTCAGCTTGGACTCGAGAGCGCGCACGTCGTCGGCATCTCGATGGGCGGGATGATCGCCCAAGAGCTGGCGCTGGCCGAGCCGAGCCTGCTGCGCTCGCTGACGCTCGGCTGCACCTACTGCGGCGGACCCGGCTCGCAGCTGATGCCCGAGGAGAACCTGCAGAAGATCGTCGCGGGCATGTCCTCAGGCGATCGCGACAAGGCGATCCGGGCGGGCTACGAAGTCAACCTCTCCCCCGCCTTCCGGGCCGACGAGTCCACTTGGACGGCCTTTCACGAGATGGCGACCTCGGTGCCTGCCGCGAAAGCGACGATCGAACTGCAGGCGCAGGCGATCTTTGGCCATGGCACCAGCGGCCGGCTGGGGGAGATCGAGCTGTCGACGCTGATCATCCACGGCACCGTCGACGGCGTCCTCCCCTTCCCGAACGGCGAGCAGATCGCCTCACTCATGCCCAGCGCCCGCTTCGAGGTCCTCGAGGATGTCGGGCACATGTTTTGGTGGGAGCAGCCGCAGCGCTCCGCCGAGCTGATCCGCAAGCACGCGCTCGCGGCGAGCCGGCAATAACCCTTCTATAGGAACGGAAAGTGCCGGCTCGCTTGAAGCGGCGCTATTCGACTGGCTCTTCGCCCACGACCGTCGGCCGTTTTTCCGGCCTGCAGGCCGCGGGGTCGAGCTCCCCGTTCACCTTGAAGACGTAGTCGGGCTGCGGCGAGGCTTTGTTGTCGCGGACGACCAGCTTCACCGCCGGGTCGTTCTTGACCCAGGCGTAGACGGGGAACTGGTACGGGTTCGGGACGCCCGAGTTGTAGGGGCCGGTGTCCTGCGTGTACTGGCTCAGCACCAGGTATTCGTAGCCGCCCTCGTTGACGAGGCCGCGCAGGCGCTGGCAGGTGGTCGGCAGGCGGTTGGCGCCGTGCGGGCCTTTGACGCCGATGAACTCGACGTGGTTGGACGCATCGTTGCCGTAGAAGCCGTACTGGCCGAAGATGATCTGGCTCGAGCCGATGATCCCGATCTTCTTGTCCTTCAGCTTTTGGGTGTAGACGTAGGCTTCCTTCGGCCCCCCTTCGCCGAGGAACGGATCCGGGTTGACGTAGTGCTGGTCGGCGTACTGGACCTGCTGCGCCCGCCCCAGCCCCACCGCCAGCAGCACCAGCAGCGCGGCGCCCACCGCGACCGTGGCGCGGCTGACGGTCCAGCGCGTCCGCGCCAGCGAGAGCGCCGCCGGCGCCCAAACCAGACAGAGGGTGAGGAAGACGGTGCCGACGATGTAGCTGGTGAACCAGCGCGGCGTCGTCACCACCGTGATCGCGAAGACCGCGGTGAGGAAGAGCAGCGTCTGCCAAGCGCGCCGGTCGGGCGCCCGGATCGGCCGCGCCAGCGGCAGCATCGCCATCGCCAGCACCAGCCCCGGCACCAGGTAGCGGGTATTGGTGAAGAACCCCGTCGGCGAGCCCTCCTGTCCGGCCGCGGTCAGCGGCGTGAAGACGTAAACGACCGCGGTCAGCAGCGAGGCGACGGCGATCACCCGGAGGACTTTGTTGCGGGATTTCCAGGCGATGTAGACGGCGGCGCTGACGGCCATGATCAGGATCAGCGGCCAGAGCGGCCCGAAAGCGTTATCGAGCTCCGGGAAGAACCAGCGCCGGTAGATCGTCGGGTCGGTGATGTAATCGATGACCGCGAAGCGGGGCCGCGGATCGAGCGGCATCTGGTCGGGCTTCGGCAGGTTGAGCGGCCCGAATTTGGTGATCGGGATCGGGTTGCCGCCGGTCTTGATCGCCGCCCGCAGGTACCAGTAGCCGCCGACCACCAGCATCGGCAGCCCCATCACCCAGGCGGTGGTCCAGCGTCGGCCGCGGCCGCTGAAGAGGATGACGCCGAGCGTGATCGCAACCACGGGAACAAGGAAGGTCGTCTTCACCGAGGCCGCGAGGCCGGCGGCGATCCCGGCCATCACCAGCGGCCCCTTGTCAAGAAGCGGCGCGTTGCGCTCGGGCGCGTCCTGAACCGCGCCCGCGGTGGGCGCTCTTCGCTGGTGCCCGTTGATCAGGAAGGCGGCGAAAGCGAGCAGGAAGGCCAGGCCCATGATGTCGTTGCGCGCCTCGCCGGGCTGCGTTTCGATCATCACCCCCGCGTCGAGGACGATCGCCGCGGCGACCAGCGTCGCCGGCCCGACCTTGTAGGGACGCCCCATGCACCAGGCGGCGAGCAGCCCGATCGGCAGCCAGATCAGGTTCTGTAGCGGCGCCAGCCAGTCGCTCTTGAAGAGGACGATCGTCGCGGCATTGACGAGCTCGGTCGAGGCCGGGTAGAACCAGGCGGCGAGGCGCAGAGGGTCCGTGTAGTGGAGGTGGACCGTCGAGTGTTCCTGGGCGATGAACGCCGAGAAAGGCATGTGGTACCAGGTGGTGTCGCCGCCGAACATCCCGAAGTCGAGGCTCGACTGGGCCGGGAAGGTCCACTCCGCCACCGTCCAGGAGGCGACGCCGAGGGCGATCATCAGGACGATGTTCTCCACCCGCGGGGCCGCCACCTCGCGCCCGTGCCCGCCCGCCTTCGAGCGCCCCAGCCAGGCGGCGCCGAGCCCGACGCCGATGCAGAGAACGACGATCCAGCCGAAGTAGAGGAGGCTGAGCGAGCCGAGGATCTCGAGGCAGACGACCAGCATCGCGACGGCAAGCGTGGCGTCGGCGAGGCGCGCCAGGGCGCCGGTGAACTCCGGCACAATCCAGCGCCGCAGCCAGTAAGCGCCGAGGGCGAGGGCGGCGACGATCCCGATCAGGGCAAGGCAGCCGGCGATGTAGGAGCCGAATGAGGGTGCCACGAAGGCGGGGATGCTATTCGGCGTGCCCCCGGAGCACCGCCGCGACCGCTAGGCCGCGGCGGGGATGGTGCAGGCGACCCCGGTCCCTTTGAGACCGCAGTAGCCGTTCGGCACCTTGTGCAGGTACTGCTGGTGGTAGTCCTCGGCGTAGTAGAAGGGTCCGGCGGGCTCGACCTCGGTCGTCACCGCCTCCTTGCCGGCGGCGCGAAGCGACTCGCCGTAGGACTCGACCGCCATCTCCGCAATCGCCTTTTGAGCGTCGTTCGTGAAGTAGATGCCGGAGCGGTACTGGGTGCCGACGTCGTTGCCCTGGCGCATCCCCTGGGTCGGGTCGTGCTCCTCGAAGAAGACTTTCAGCAGGTCGGCGTAGGAGATCTTCTCCGGGTCGAAGGCGACGAGCACCGCCTCGGCGTGCCCGGTCTTCGCCGTACAGACCTCCTCGTAGGTCGGGTTCGGCGTGGTCCCGTTCTGGTAGCCGACCGCCGTCGTATAGACGCCGTCGAGTTCCCAGAACAACCGCTCCGCACCCCAGAAGCAGCCGAGCGCGAAGTAGGCGACCCCGATTCCCTCGGGGAACGGCGGCTCCAGCGGCGTCCCCAGGACGGCGTGCTTGCTCGGCACGTCGAAGGAGCGCTCGCTGCGCCCGGGGAGCGCGTCCTCATGGGTGACCATCTCCGTCTTCCCCGCGTGCATCATCGACATCAGCTTTCCAAGTCTGTCCATTGCGCCCGTCCTTGTTTGGCTTCCTATGAAGAAGGTAGCGTGCGCGCATGGGCTGCCTGGTCGTCTTGCTCGCCTTCATCTCGCCGCGGCTGGCGCTGTTCGCGATCTTCCTCTTCTCCGACCTGCTGACCAGGGCATTCGACAGCTGGTTCGTGCCGTTCCTCGGCTTCTTCCTGCTGCCGTGGACGACCCTCGCCTACGCGATGATGTGGGCCGCGAGCACGAACGAGGTCGCCGGCTTCGAGTGGTTCATCGTCATCCTCGCCTTCGTCTTCGACCTCGGCTCCTACGCGAGCCGCGGCCGGATGCGCCGGGACTGAAGAGAACGCGCTACTGCGCGAGCGGGTAGGCGATCCGGATCGCCGTCTTCGCGAGGACGAGGAAGGGGATCTCGGTGACGGCACCGTCCTGCACCGAGGTCACCTTGACGTTGGTGAGCGGCACGAACTCGAACTCACCGCGGTTGAGGGAGTCGGAAAAGCGGCTCTGGTAGCCCGCCGGCGGCAGCGTCAGGTCGCCCTCGATCAGCTGGCGGTCGGTTTCGAAAACCGCCCGCTCGACCCGGCGCCGCTCGCGCGTGTCCGCCGGATCCTCCACTTGGCTGCCGAATAGCTGCTCCATCTAATGGACTTCTCGGCTGAATCAAGCGAGAACTTGATCCAGGCTAGATAAATGCCAGGTTCCGGGGGTGCTTAAATACAGACAATGAGTTCCGAAGATGAGCCTAAAAAAGAGTTAGAGGGCCTCTTCGCCGGGATCGCTAGATCGGCCGTCGAGGAGGAGCTCCTGTTTTCGACCGGCGAGGATTGGCAAGCTTCCTAGGGCTACTGCGCTGCGTGTCCGGCCGCTTTCTCCCGTACTTCAGCCTTCTCCTCCAGCGTCATCGCGCCAGGGTGGCCGTCGCCGGGCCAGGGCGAGAGGATCATCAGCAGCCGTGCGTCGGAACGGGCGACGATCGTCCGCCGCTCGCCGGGATCGAACTCAAAGAGGTGCCCGCTCTTGGCGCTGGCGAAATCCTCGCCGTTCTGGGTGGTGACGTCGACCTCGCCGTCGACCACGATCACCCGCGCCCGCTCGTGCACCTCGTGCTCCTGCATCTCCTCGCCCGCTGCCAGCGAGAGCACGATCGAACGCGCGTCGTCCGCGGAGGCGAGGATCCGCGGCTGGTGCGGCTCCACCTCCACCGTCTTCAGGTCCCAACTCTCCATCTGCAACTCCTTCCCGGTGAGGTCTGCAGCTTCCTCTACCCGCTCGAAAGACGATCATCCGCCGGTTCTACGCGGAATCCTCCGTTAGGATCGCAAGCTCAGTGGTCAGACGAAGAGGAGGCAGGGAGATGGGAACGCAGGCAGCTCGACCCGGGCAACGAGGAATGTGGATATCTGCGGGATTGCTGGTGGTGCTCCTGATGGCGGCGGTGGCAGCCGCTCCCGCAAAGGCGGCTTCACCAGTTCTGGAATTCGTCAGCCCGACCACCCCGCTTCCGGTCAGTTTCACGCTCGACGGCGGCCCGGTCGCCGCAGCCCTGGCCGACTTCGAACCGGAAGTGCACTGCGCGGACTCCGAAGGCGAGGGCAAAGTCGTCGGCCCGCGCTCGACTCTCTCGACCTACGTCTTCACCGGATGCAAAGCCGCAGGCGGCGGCGAAACGGGGACCCCCTGTAAATCCGAAGACGCGAACGCCGAAGAAATCAAAACCGGAACGATCGAAGCGGACCTCGTATTCATCGACCAGGCGAAAAAAGAGGTCGGCATGCTCCTCAATCCGAGCGGCGGCATCTATATGGACTTCAAATGCGGAGGTGAACCCGTCAATGCGCTGGGTCCCTTCCTCGCTCCCGTCGGCCCGATCAACGTCCTGACCAGCTCGTTCACGGCAGCCCTCAGCCGCTCGGGCGCCGTCCAGACCCCCACCGAATACGAAAACGCGCTCGGGGAAAAGCGGCAGGCGATCCCGATGGGCGAACGGCCGGGACACCCCCTCGCCACGACCGGCGTCGAGCTCAGCTTTGCGATCCAGCCCAGTGCTCCGCTCGAAATCAAAGCCGTTACCGCTGCGGAGATCGAAGCGAGGCAGCGGGAGGAAGAGGCCGCGGCGACGAAGAAGCGTTTGGAGGAGGAGGCCGCCACGGCCGCCGCGATCAAGAGGCGGGAAGCAGAGGAAAAGCTGACGGTGCAGCTTCAGCGTGCCCGCCTTCGTTCGCAGGCAATCGCCCGATGCATGAAAGCCCCGGCGAAGAAACAGCGCGTCCGCTGCATCAAACGGGTCAAGAAGAAGTACTCCGTCAAGAGCTGAACAAACATCGGGGCGCCCGGATTCGAACCGGGGACCTCCGCCACCCAAAGGCGGCGCGCTACCAGGCTGCGCCACGCCCCGACTGAGGCAAGTGTAGGTTCTGGGGCGATGGCGGAGGTGCTCCCGTTCGAGGCTTTGCACTACGACCTCGCGAAGGTCGGCTCGCTCGATGCCGTCGCGGCGCCCCCTTATGACGTCATCGACGCCGCGCAGCGGAAGGCACTGCTGGAGCGCTCGCCGTACAACGCGGTTGCGATCGACCTGCCGAAACCCTTCGATCCCGCAGATCCCGACAGCAACCCGAGCGGCGATCCCTACGCCGGGGCTGCGGTGCGGATCGAGAGCTGGCGCTCCGAGGGGGCGCTTGTCCAGGACGAGGCGCCGTCGATCTGGGCGATGACCCAGGACTACGTCGCCCCCGACGGCAACAGCTACAGCCGCCACGGGCTGCTTGTCCGGGTTCGGGTCGAGGACTACGAGAGCGGCACCGTCCGCCCGCACGAGCGCACCCACCCCGGCCCCCTGCTCGACCGCCTCGAGCTGACCCGCGCCAGCGGCTACAACCTCTCGCCGATCTTCTCGCTCTCGACCGAGGACGCCTGGCCGTTGGTCGAGCCGGCGCTCGCCGACGAGCCTTGGGGGGAGGCGACCGATGAAGACGGAACGGTGAACCGCCTCTGGAAGGTCGAGGACCCTGCCGTCCACACCGCCGTGACCGAGCGCCTGGCGGGCGCCCAGCTCCTGATCGCCGACGGCCACCACCGCTACGAGACCGCGCGCGCCTTCCGCGACGAGGTCGGCGGCGAGGGGGCCCACAACTACACCCTGATGTCGCTGACCGGCCTCGACGACCCCGGCCTCCTCGTCTTCCCCACCCACCGCCTCCTCTCGGGCTTCGCCGACGACTCGGAGCGCCAACAGCGGCTCGGCAACGGCCTGCGCGAGCTTTTCGACGCGGAGGAGGTCCCGCGCGAGGAGATCGACCCGGCAGGCGAGGACGGGATCGGCGTCTTCGGCCTCTACGACTCCTTCCACAAGAAGGCGTTCCGCCTGCGGCTGAAAGACCCCGCCGAGGTCGACCGCCGCCTCGAGGGCATGCCCGAGGCATACCGTCGCCTCGACTCGGCAATTCTCGAGACGCTGGTCCTCAAGGGCCTGGCCGGGATGAGCGACCACGACATCGACGAGCGCAGCGGGCTCGAATACGCGAAGTCAGTCGACGCCGCCTTCGGCCTGGTCGACAACGGCGAATACGACGTCGCCTTCATCCAGCGCGGGGTCCCGGTCGAGCAGGTGAAGAACATCGCCAATACTGATTCCGTAATGCCGCCGAAGTCGACCTTCTTCTACCCCAAGGTGATGACCGGATTCGCCTTCAACCCGGTGCGCTGAACTTGGTCAAGATCTACACCAAGAAGGGCGACGACGGGACCACCTCGCTCTGGTACGGCGGCCGCATCCCCAAGCACGACGGCCGCACCGACGCCTACGGCACCCTCGACGAGGCCTGCTCCCAGCTCGGCGTCGCCCGCGCCCTCTGCGGCCCCGAGCAGGCGGAGCTCGCCGCCGACATCCTCCGCCTCCAGGACGACATCTTCGTCGCCGGCGCCGAGCTGGCGACCGCACCGGAGGCGGCCGACCGACTCGAAGACGGCATCAGCCGCACCACCGAGGAGATGGTCGCCGAGCTCGAGGCGCTGATCGACCGCTACATGGCCCGAGTCGAGCTGCCGCCGAAGTTCGTCATCCCCGGCGGCAACCAGCTCTCCGCTCAGCTCGACGTCGCGCGGACGACGGTTCGGCGCGCCGAGCGACGCATCTCTGAACTAAACGAGGCGGGAGAGATCGCGAGCGAGACCGTGATCCACTTCGTCAACCGCGCCTCCGACGCCGTCTACGCCCTGGCCCGCTTCGCCGACGTCGACGACCCCGCCCTGTTCGAGGGGCGCGGCAAGGGCTGACGTGCGGATCGTCGCCCGCCGAGTCGACGGCTACGCCCACGACGTCGAGCTCGACGGAAGCCAGAGCCTGAGGGTCGACGAGCCGGTCCACAAAGGCGGGACTGACACCGGCCCCCGCCCGACCGAGCTGCTCGGCGCCAGCCTCGCCGGCTGCATCGCGATCACGGTCGAGATGTACGCCGAGCGCAAAGGCTGGGACGTCGGCGAGCTCGAGGTCGACGTCGAGATGGGCTACGAGGGACCGGTCCCGAACAGCTTCGAGGTCGGGGTGAAGCTGCCGGCCCACCTCGACGATGAGCAGCGCCGCCGCCTGCTGGTGATCGCGACCAAATGCCCCGTCCACAAGGTGCTCGCCGACGAGGGACACGTACGGGTCGTCGAGCGGCTGGAGGCGAGCTGATGGACCTCGGGCTGAAGGGACGCGGCTGCGTCGTCACCGGCGCCAGTAGCGGCATCGGCCGCGAGACGGCGCTGAAGCTCTGCGCCGAGGGGGCGAAGGTGTTGCTGGTCGCGCGCGGCGAGGAGCGGCTCACGGCCGCGACCGAGGAGGCTGCTCGGGTGGCGGAGGCATCGGGCGGCGCGGCGGCCGCGCTCAACCTCGACATCACTGCGAACGACGCGGGCGAGCGGATGCTCGCCGCCTGCGAGGAGCACTTCGGCGCCCTCGACGTCCTCGTCAACAACGCCGGAGCCGCCAAGTGGCGCGACCTCGACGACGTGCCCGACGAGGACTGGCGGGCCCAGTACGAGCTCAACGTGATGGCGCCGCTGCGGGCGATGAAGGCTGCGATCCCGCCGATGGCAGACCGCGGCTGGGGCCGCGTCGTCAACGTCTGCTCGACCGCGGGCAAGCGACCCTCGGCGGCGATGGCCGAGTACTCGGTCGCCAAGGCGGCCGAGCTCTCTCTTTCCCGCCTGTTCGCCGACCGCTACGCGAAGACCGGAGTTCTCGTCAACGCCGTCGCCCCCGGTCCCGTCGAAGCGGAGATGTGGATGGAGCCGGGCGGGCTGCTCGACCAGTCGATGGAGATCTCCGGCGCCGGGAGCCGGGAGGAGGCGCTGGCCGAAGCAGGCGCGAAGCGCCCGATCGGCCGCCTCGCCCAGGCCGAGGAGATCGCCTCGGCGATCGTCTTCCTCTGCAGTGAGCGCGCCTCCTACGTCGCCGGTTCCGCCTGGTCGGTCGACGGCGGCACCGTCCAGGTGATCATCTGATCGGCCGCGAGGTAGAGGCGGCGGTGCTCCTGCCCCTCTACGGCTGGCCGCAGGACCCCGGGCTTGTCTTCACCGAGCGCCGCGCCGACCTGCGCCGCCACGCCGGCGAGATCTCATTCCCGGGCGGCCGCCGCGACCCCGAGGACGCCGACCTACAGGCGACGGCGCTGCGCGAGGCCGAGGAGGAGATCGGGCTGGACCCGGCCCAGGTGGAGATCGGAAAAGCGCTGCCGCCGACCCGGACCTTCGTCACCAACTACGTCGTCCATCCCTTCGTCGGCTACGTCCCGCACCCGCAGGAGCTGGACCTGAAGCCGAACCCGACCGAGGTCGAGACCGTCCTCACCTTCTCGCTGGAGCTACTGCGCGAGGGCTACGAGATGCGCCGCCTGGTCCGTCGCGGCGTCCCCATCCACACCCCGACCTACGAGGTCGAAGGGCACCTGATCTGGGGAGCGACCGCGCGGATCCTCAGCGACTTCCTCGAGCGTCTCGACTAGGAGACTTTCTCCCCCGGCTGCGGAACGATCCTTATGTAGGGCTTTGGCGACTCCCAGCCCTCCGGCCAGAGCTCTTTCGCCTCGTCCTCTTTGACCGAGCCGGAGATGATCACGTCGTCGCCCTGCTGCCACTGGGCCGGGGTCGCGACTTTGTGGTTTTCGGTCAGCTGCAGGGAGTCGATCACCCGCAGGACCTCGTCGAAGTTGCGGCCGGTCGTCATCGGGTAGACGAGGATGAGTTTGATTTTCTTGTCGGGGCCGATGACGAAGACGTTGCGAACGGTCTGGTTATCGGCGGGCGTGCGGTCGCCGAGGTCGCCAGAGACGTCGGCCGCCAACATCCCGTAGGCCTTCGCGATCGAGAAGTCGGCGTCGCTGATGATCGGGTACTCGACCCTCGCGCCCTGCGTCTCCTCGATGTCGTTCGCCCACTCCTCGTGTTTGTCGAGCGGATCGATCGAAAGCCCGGCGATCTTGACGCCGCGTTTCTGGAACTCCGGCTCGATCCGCGCCATGTAGCCGAGCTCGGTCGTGCAGACCGGGGTGAAGTCCTTCGGGTGGGAGAACAGCACCGCCCACGAGCCGTCGATCCAGTCGTGGAACTTGATCCGGCCCTGAGTGGTATCGGCCTCGAAGTCGGGTGCTACGTCGCCAAGCTGCAGAGCCATTCGGAACGCTCCTTTTCGCGTCTTCTTCTAATTACCTGAATCCTTATCGGAGTTTAGCTCTTTGCTCTCGCCGGCCAGCGCCGCCCGCACCTCCCCCGCGAGTCTGTCTATGACCTCGGCATCCGGGGCCTTAGACAGATTCGGCGCGAGCGAGCGGGCAGGGATTCGCCAAGTGCGGCTGGCGGTGGCGACGATCTCGGCTCCGCCCTCGGTTCCCTCGTAGACCACCCCTCGCACCGGCGTTTCGACCAGGTGTTCCATCAGCCGCTCCAGGCGGGGGCCGTGGATCGCCGTCAGCTCCTCCTCACTGCCGGTGGCGTTGCCGAGCAGGAGGACGAGGACGGCGACATCGTTGACCAGCTCGAGGATCGTCCCCGGCCGATCGGGGTCGGCGAGCGCCGGCTCGATCCCTGCCGCCCTAATCGCCGCCAGCCCCTCCTCCCTGCGACTCGTCCCGCGCACGGCCCAACCGTCCGCCAGCAACCGCCCACCGAGCTCCCGGCCGCGGCATCCGCAGCCGACGATCAGCGCCCGCGCCACCTAGCCGGCCTCGAAGGGGCCGCGGCCGCGCAGCCGCATCTGCTCGTCCTCGGCGACGCTGCGCTGCAGCTCCTCCTCGGTCATCTCGGGAGCCCCGCGGCGGCGGCGCATCTCGTTCTGGGCTTCCATCATCTGCCGCACGTCGTCGATCTCGTTCTGCACTTCGACCTCGGGCGAGCGCGTCGGCACCCAGTCGACCAGGCCGGCCGAGCTTCCCGGGTAGTAGTGGCCGACGACCAGCAGCACGCCGACCATGAAAGCCAGGATTCCAAGCGTCCCCAGAATGAAGAGCACACGGGAAGGATACGGTTCCCACCCATGCCTGACGCCTACATAGTCGAGACCGCGCGCACCCCGATGGGCGCTTACCGCGGCGCCCTCTCCGGCGTCCGCCCCGACGACATGGCCGCGCACGTGATCCGCGCCACCGTCGAGCGCAGCGGCGTCGACCCCGAGCGGATCACCGACGTCTACCTCGGCGCCGCCAACCAGTCCGGCGAGGACAACCGCGACGTCGCCCGGATGGCGGCGCTGCTGGCCGGTCTGCCCCAGAGCGTGCCGGGCGCGACCGTCAACCGCCTCTGCGCCTCGGGCCTGGAGGCGGTAAACAGCGCCGCCCGCGCGGTCAAGGCCGGCGAGGGCGACTTCTACCTTGCCGGCGGCGTCGAGTCGATGAGCCGGGCGCCGTGGGTCGTCGAGAAGCCCGAGCGCGGCCTCCCCCGCGGCCCGCAGACGATGCACGACACGACCCTCGGCTGGCGGATGATCAACCCGCGGATGGCCGAGCTCGGCGTCTCCACCGAGGCGATGGGCGAGACCGGCGAGAACGTCGCCGAGCGCTTCGGCGTCAGCCGCGAGGATCAGGACGCCTTTGCCCTGCGCAGCCACGGGCGCGCCGTCGCCGCGACCGAGGCCGGCAGGCTCGCCGAGGAGATCGTCCCGATCGCGGCGCCGCAGGGACGGGAGAGGATCGTCGTCGAGGCCGACGAGGGGCCGCGTCCCGACGCCTCACTGGAGAAGCTGGCGAAGCTGCGACCGGTCTTCCGCGAGGGCGGCACCGTCACCGCCGGCAACGCCTCGACCCTCAACGACGGCGC
>DATFOB010000013.1:0-12442 GCA_035266025.1 Solirubrobacterales bacterium | reverse complement strand
CGAGCGCCGCTCGCGCGCGCCCCTCGTCCCCTTCTCGATCTTCCGCCTGCGGACGATCACCGGCGCCAACGTCGTCGGCATCCTCGTCGGCGCCTCGCTCTTCTCGATGTTCTTCTTCATCTCGCTCTACATGCAGCAGGTCCTCGGCTACAGCGCGATCAAGGCCGGGCTCTCCTACCTGCCGCTGGCGGTCGCGATCATGCTCTCGGCCGGGGTCGCCTCCGGCCTGGTGACGAAAGTCGGCTTCAAGCCGATCCTCGCCACCGGCATGGTCTTCATCGCCATCGGCCTCCTCTGGTTCTCCCAGATCAGCCCCGACGGCACCTTCCTCGCCGACATCCTCGGCCCCTCCCTCTTCGCCGCCGTCGGCCTCGGCTTCGCCTTCGTCCCGGTGACGATCGCCGCAGTCTCCGGCGTCGCCGACCGCGAGCAGGGCCTCGCCAGCGGCCTCATCAACACCTCCCAACAGGTCGGCGGCGCCCTCGGCCTCGCGATCCTCGCCGCGATCGCCAATTCCGAGATCGGCACCTCCCGCGACCCGGTCGTTCTCACCGACGGCTTCTCCTCCGCCTTCCTAGTCGGCGCCGGCTTCGCCATCCTCGGGCTGATAGCGACGCTCTTGCTGATCCGCAACGCGGACAGCCGGGCGCACGTCGAGCTGGGGGCGGAGCCGGTGACGGAATCAAGCTCTTAGCCACGCATTTGGAGCAGAAGTGGCACGAAAGAGTCATTCCTTTGAACCAATTCAGTAACGCCTATTGAATCGGCGATTTCCACCCCTAGGATCGGCCGCCGGAGGGTTGAAGGAGACAGGCGTGCTCCAGGTGGCCGACAACCACTTTGCCCGGTCAACCGCCGGGTCCGGTTCGAGTCCGGTGCCCTCCGCAGACATAGACCGCCACGGGCGGGTCGAGTAGGGAGCCCGGAGTGCCGTGCTACCTTGAGGGACGGTTGTCGGCCGTCTGCGGGGTGGTTCCCCGCTTCACCAGACTCGACCCGCCTCGCGGCGGGTCTTGTCTTTTCTAGAGGCTCAGGCCCCCTGGCGTCGAACAAATCGCGGTGACGACGGAGGCCGCGCAGACGCCTGTCCATTACGGGCCGGGGATGGACGCTCGCAGCACCCGGGTGGCCGAACGGCTGAAGACGCCGATGCTGATCGCGGCGGCGCTGACGCTGCCGACCGTGGCGATTACCGAGTCCGAGCCGGGCGGGCTGCTGCAGGACGTCGCCGTCGCCCTCAACTGGATCACCTGGACCGCCTTCTTGTTCGAGTTCGTGGTGATGCTCTCGGTCGTGCCGGACCGCCGCACCTGGCTCCGCCATCACCCGCTCGACTTCGTCATCGTCTTCTTCACCCCGCCGGTCCTGCCCGCCGGCCTGCAGAGCCTGCGGGTCCTCCGGCTTTTGCGACTGCTGCGACTGCTGCGACTGGCCCAGCTCTCGCGCGAGGTCTTCTCACTGGAGGGAGTCCGCTACGCCGCGCTGCTGGCGCTGCTCTCGGTCGTCGGCGGCGCCGCCCTCTTCGACGCCTTCGAGCAGCGGCAGGACCTCGACTTCTGGGACGACATCTACTGGGCGGTCACGACGATGACCACGCTCGGCTCCAACATCGCGCCCAGCACGACCGGTGGCGAGATCGTCTCCGTCTTCGTCCTCCTGATCGGGATCGGCTTCGTCGCCCTCCTCACCGGCTCCTTCGCCCAGCGTTTCCTCGCCCCCGAAATTGCCGAGATCGAGGAAGAGCTGGAAGAGGAGAAGCTGAGTGCCGAGGCGCTGGCGCTGCGGGAACTGAAAAGCGTCCAGGAGCAGCTGCAGGCGCTCGAGCTCGCGATCGAGCGGATGGCGAGCCGAACCTAATCAGCTCTCCTGCGCCTGCTCCTCGGCGATCTTCGACTCCAGCTCCTTCATCACGTCGGGATCGCGCAGGGTGGTGACATCGCCCAGGGCGCGACCCTCGGCGATGTCCCGCAGGAGGCGGCGCATGATCTTGCCGGAGCGGGTCTTCGGCAGGTCGTCGGCCCAGACGATCCGCTTCGGGCGGGCGAATTTGCCGATCCGCTCGGCGACGGTGGCGCGGATGCCCTCGACCAGCTCCTCGCTCTCGTCCTTTCCGCCGCGGAGGGTGACGAAGGCGCAGATCGCCTGGCCGGTGTCCTCGTCTGATTCGCCGATCACCGCAGCCTCGGCGACGTCTGGGTGGGCGACGATCGCCGACTCGACCTCGGCGGTCGAGAGCCGGTGGCCGGAGACGTTGACGACGTCGTCGATCCGGCCGATCACCCAGAAGTAGCCGTCCTCGTCGCGGCGGGCGGCGTCGCCGACCAGGTAGCGCTCTTTGCCGAAGCGGCTGAAGTAGGTCTCGATGAAGCGGTCGTCCTCCTTGTAGAGGCCGCGCAGCATCGACGGCCACGGCCGCTCCAAGACCAGCAGCCCCTGCCCTTCGGAGATCGGCTTGCCATCGCGCTCGTCGACGACCGAGGCCTCGACGCCCGGGAACGGGACCGTCGCCGACCCCGGCTTGGTCGCGGTCAGCCCCGGCAGCGGCGAGATCATGATCCCGCCCGTCTCCGTCTGCCACCAGGTGTCGACGACCGGGCAGCGGCCGCCGCCGATCACCTCCCGGTACCAGAGCCAGGCCTTGGGGTTGATCGGCTCCCCGACCGAGCCGAGCAGCCGCAGCGAGGAGAGATCGTGTTCGGCCGGGATCTCGGCCCCCCACTTGATGAAGGTGCGGATCGCCGTCGGCGCCGCGTAGAGGATCGTCGCCTTGTACCGGGCGGCGAGCTCCCACCAGATCCCCTTGTGCGGGTAGTCGGGCGCCCCCTCCCACATCACCGAGGTGGCGCCGTTGGCGAGTGGGCCGTAGACGATGTAGGAGTGGCCGGTGACCCAGCCGACGTCGGCGGCGCACCAGTAGACGTCCGACTCGGGCTTGAGGTCGAAGACGTAGCGGTGGGTGGCGGTGACGCCGGTCATGTAGCCGCCGGTGGTGTGGAGGATCCCCTTCGGCTTCGCGGTCGAGCCCGAGGTGTAGAGGATGTAGAGCGGGTGCTCGGCCTCCATCGGCTCCGCCGGGCATTCGGGCGCGGCCGCCACCATCGCCTCGTCGTAGAAGACGTCGCGCCCCTCCGTCATCGGGCACTCGATCCCGGTGTGGCGGACGACGACGATCTTCTCCAGAGCGTGGTGGTTGGCCATGTGCACGTCGACCTGCGGCTTGATCGGCGCCGTCTTGCCTTTGCGGCGGGCGCCGTCGACGGTGACCAGCGCCTTCGCTTCGGAGAAGTCCATCCGCTCCGCCACCGCCTCGGCCGAGAAGCCGCCGAAGACGACGTTGTGGGGGGCGCCGATGCGGGCGCAGGCGAGCATTGCGACGACGACCTCGGGGATCATCGGCAGGTAGATCCCGACCACGTCGCCCTTCTCGACGCCGAGGTCCTTGAGCGCGTTGGCGAAGCGCTGGACGTCGCGGTGCAGGTCGGCGTAGGTGAGGTCGCGCTCCTCCCCCTCCTCGCCGCGCCAGTGGAAGGCGACGCGATCGCCGTTACCGGCCTCGACGTGGCGGTCGAGGCACTGGACCGAGGCGTTCAGGCGGCCGTCGGCGAACCACTTGTAGAAGGGCGGGTCGGAGTCGTCGAGGCTCTGGGTCGGCTCGACGTCCCAGTCCAGCAACTCCTTCGCCTGCTGAAGCCACCAGGCCGCGGGGTCGGCCGCCGCTTCCTCGTAGACCGCGGGATCGCTCCAGTTCGCATTCGCCCGCAGCTCCTCCGGCGGCTCGAACTTCTCGACCCCGAGAAGCTCCTCCAGCTTCCCCTCCAAGTTCATCGAGCAAAGGTACCTGAGGAACTACAGACCGGCGGGATGCCTTGCTACGAACCCTTCCGGCGACGACGCCCACGGGTCGTGCCACCTCGGGCCGGCGCCGCCTGAGGTGTCGAAGGAGATGCCGGCGACGACCATCCAGGCGTGGCCGGCGTTGGCATAGACGGTGATCCAGCGGCCCGGGCCCGGTTCGCCCCAGGTCGAGAGGCCGGTCGAGTCCAGTGGGCTTTCCAGCAGGCCGCCGCCGTGCAGCGCGTAGCTGACGGCGCCGGAGCAGTCGTAGCCGGAGGATTCGAAGGAGCCGTGGCCTCCGCCCCAGATGTAGGGCGTCGTCCCGATCGCGTTGGCGGCGGAGACGACTTCCTGCACCGCCTGCGGCGCCGAGGCGGGGGCGCTCGCTTCGCTTTCGGTGATCAGCTCGGCTTCCTGGCCGGGGTTGAGCGGCGCCGGCATCAAGCCTTCCGTCGCGTCCCCGCCTTCGGAGGCGATCTGTTCGGAGATCGCCGAGAGATTTTCGCCCAGCGCCTCTTCGCGCGACTGCAGCGCGTCGAGCGCTTCCTGGCGCGCGGCCTGTTCGGACTTCAGTTCGGAGAACCGCGCCTGTGCTTCCTCACGGGCGGCGGCGACTTCGCGCTCCTGGGCGGCGACGGTGTCTCGCACCTCTTCGATCGCCGCCCGCTGCTCGTCGAGCCGTTCGACCGCCGTGCGGATTTCGTCGCGCAGGTCCTTGACCCGGTCGACGACGGCGTCGTCGTAGGCCTGGATCTGGCGCACGTATTCGGTCTGCGCGCTCATCTCCGCCCAGTCTTCGGATTCGAGGATCGCGTCGAGGACGTCGGGGGAGCCGGACTCGTAGATCGCCACGAGCCGGTCGCCGAGCAGGTCGAGGGATTTGTTCAGCTTCGCCCGCACCCGCTCCAGGTGCGCTTCTTCGGCTTCCAGCGCCGCCGTCGCGCGGTCGAGCTCGGCCTGCTTTTCGGCCAGTTCGGCCTCGACCGCTTCCTGTTCCTGGCGCAGGGCGGAGACTTCGCCGAGCTTGGCGTCGATCGCCTGGTTCTGTTCGGCGATCGTCGCGGTCAGGTCGCTGCTCTCGGCGCGAACGCCTTCGAGCTTGTCCCGCGTCGCTTCCAGTTTCTCCCGCGGATCGGCCGGGGCCGATTCAGCCCAGGAGGCCGCCAGCACGCAGAGCGTGGCGAGGAGAAGCGCGGCGGCGACCAGAACTCGGTGCCGCCCCGTACGCGTAGAAGAGGAAAACAGCACGGGCGGCGCAGGCTAGCGAAGCACCTGCGCCGCCCAGCAAGGGGTCGATAATCCGCAACTTCCCTTGCAGTTGCAGGAATTTTCAGGCCAAGCTCTTAGGCGAGCAGCTTTGCCTTCGCCTGGTCGAACTCCTCCTGGCTGAGATCGCCTTTCGCCTTCAGCTCTGAGAGCTTGTGCAGCTCGTCGGCGGAGCCGGCGCCGGCCTGAGTGCGGACGTATTCGTCGAAATGCGCTTTGGCGTCCGCCTGGGCTTTGATCGTTCGATCCCGCATCCCCTCACCGCGCGCGATCAGGTAGATCAACGCCGTCAGGAAAGGGATGAAGACGAGGAAGAGCACCCAAGCCGCCTTGGCCCAGCCGGAGAGCTCGTGGTCGCGAAAGAGGTCGGAGAGGATCGTGATCAGGATCCAGACCCAGATCACGAAGAAGAAGACCTCGAGCGCGATGAGGAGGAGTTCCCCAAAGCTGATGTCGGCTACTGGTAAAAGCAAAAAATTCCTTTCCTGGTTTACGAGGCCCCCATTCTCGCTGCAAACAGGACGATTGCAACCGAAGTCGCCAGATTGAGGCTGGAGACGCCCTCGTGCATCGGTATGGAGACACGCGCGTCTGCCCGCTCGAAGACCTCGCCGCTGAGGCCGTGGCGCTCGGTCCCGAAGGCGAGGACGGCGCGCGCCGGCAGCCGCTCGGGTGCCAGCTCCTCCCCCTCCGGGTCGATCGCCAGCAACGGCCGGTCGCTCTGCGGCAGCACCTCGGCGGCGGCGACGGGGAGCGCGAACTGCAGCCCGGCGGCGCCGCGGACCGCATCGGGGTGCCAGGGGTCGTTCTCCCCGGTCGTGATCAAGGCGGCGGAGCCGGCCGCCGCGGCGACGCGGATGCAGGCGCCGATGTTGCCCATGTTGCGCGGCTGCTCGAGCAGGACCGCGGGGGACGGCGCAGGGTCGGCCAGCGCCGCCTCGAGGTCCACCTTGGGGCGGCGGGCGATTGCGACGACGCCGGTGTGCGGAACCAGCGGCACGAGATCGGCCAGCGTCTCCATGTCGATGACCTCGACCCGACCGGCGAGCTGCCCGGCAAGGTCGGGAGCGAGGTCGCCGGCCATCTCCTCCAGCGAGTCCGGCTCGACCGCGACCGCCTCGACCAGCTCGGCGCCGAAGCGGAGCGCGTGCTTGAGGGCGTGGAAGCCCTCGACGACGGTCAGCTCAGGGTCGCGGCGCGCGGTGCGGAAGCGCACCGCTCTTTCGTGCTCGGGGCGGCCCATCCGCGCATCATGACTGGCTTAGCGCCGCCTCCGCCAACTGGTTGCGGCCGCTGGCCTTGGCCAGGTAGAGGGCTTTGTCCGCCCGTCCCAGCAGATCGTCGATGCTCTCGGCGAAGTCCCAGCAGGCGAGGCCGGCCGAGCAGGTCTGGTCCATCGGTGTCTTCAGCCGCAGCCGCTCGACGATCTCGGCCGCCTGCTCAGGTTCGGTGTCCGGGAGCAGGACGAGGAACTCCTCGCCGCCGAAGCGGACGATCATGTCCTCGCCGCGAAGGGCGGAATCCCAAGCCCTGGCGCAGGCGCGAAGTACTTCGTCGCCGGCGAGGTGGCCGTTGGTGTCGTTGTAGGTCTTGAAGTGGTCGATGTCGAGAATCGCTATCGAGATCGGCGAGCGGGAGCGGCGGGCTCGGGCCATCGCCCGCGGCAGCTGTTCCTCGAGGGCACGCCGGTTGGGGAGGCCGGTGAGCTGGTCGTGCCGGGCCATCTCCTGCACCTGGTTGAGCAGCTCCTCGCGTTCTGCCTCGATCTGCTTCAGGTGGGTGACGTCGGTGGCGCGGGCGTAGATCATCGACTCGTCCGGCGAGAGCTGGGAGCTCCAACGCAACCAGTGCCAGCTGCCGTCTTTCGCCTGGTAGCGGTTTTCGAACTCCAGCGTCTCGGTTCCTTCGAAGAGGCCCGCGGCCTCGACTTCGGTGCGCTCGCGATCGTCCGGGTGGACCCGCTCGACGAACGGGGTCGCCCGCAGCTCGTCGAGCCCGTAGCCGAGCTGCCGGCTCCAGGCGTCGTTCAGCTCGACGAAGTAGCCCTCGACGTTGGCGGTGCAGAGCATGTCGCGGGAGAGGTCGAAGAAGCGGCGGGCACGCTCGTCGGCGCGGGCACGGCGGGCGACGATGCCGGTGATCAGCAGCATCACCACGGTGAGGGAGATCAAGGTGAAGAGCCAGCGGGTCAGCGGCGAGTAGCCGGCGGTGCTTTCGACCAGGAGGAGGACGGTGCCGTAGGCGAGGAGCAACCAGGCGAGGTGGAGGGCGGCGATCCGGCGCGGGAAGTAGATCGAGGAGACGAGGGTCCCCCAGACGAAGATCGTCCCGTACTGCCCGACCGCGATCCCGCTCTCGTAGATCAGCAGCGACGTCACCGCGGTGACCGCGGCGAGGAGCAGGTGCACGCCTATTCCGGGGATCTTCTCGGCGGCGAACCAGATGATCCCGCCCGCGACCGCCATCGCGATCGCGGTGAAGCTCAGTGCGGTCTCGTCGCCGCCGCTCGGGTGCGGGAGGACCAGAGAGATCGCGACCAACGCCGAGCCGGCTACGAAGAGTGCCGCGGTCGCCCTGGCCCGGGTCCGGGCCGGCGGTCTGATGCTTACCCGATTTTCGGGAGAACCCATGCCTGGGCATCGGCAAACGTACGCGTTTCCTCAACCCCTGACGACCCGAAATTGGCTCATTAGTCCATGGTCCTCATGGTCCAGCATGTGGCAGTGGATGACGTATTTCCCGGTGTAGTCGGAGAAATGACCGGCAAGGAGAATTTTTTCGTTGGGGTAGAGGAAGAACGTCTCCTTGAGACAGTTTTCCCAGGGCGGCGGCGGCTTGCCGTTGCGCTCGAGCAGGTACCAGTCGGTGTGGTGCAGGTGCATCACGTGGGCGACGTTGGTCCTGTTGACGATCTCCCAGGTCTCGGTCGTGTTCAGCTTCGGGAAGGCTTCGGAGCGGGCGGGGTTGAAGGTGCGGCCGTTGATCCGCCAGGTGGTCTTGAAGAAGCCGCCGATCGTGATCTCCCAGCGCTTGTCGGGCTTGCGCTTCGCCTTGCGGGTCCAGGCCGGCAGTGGGCGCAGGTGACGAGGGACGTGGGAGCGGTCGGGCCGGTGCTCGCGGCCGACGCGGAACTGCATCAGCGCCCCGCCGTAGGTGTGAGCGCCCTCCGGGTTGCGGCCGGAGTGGCGCTTGCTGCTGCGGAGCTCGACGGTCTCCCCCGCCATCCCCGCGAAGTCGACGATCACCTCGACCCGCTCGGCAGGGCCGAGGAGGATTTCGCGGCGGCGGATCGGCTTCGGCATCAGCCCGCTCTCGGTCGCGATCTGCACCATCGGGGCGCCGCTGGATAGCTGCAGGTTGTAGCTGCGGAAGGAGGAGACGTTGAGCAGGCGCAGCCGGTAGCGGCCGGGCTCGACCGGGTGATGCGGCATGAAGGCGCCGTTGACGAGGACGCTCTCGGCGAGGATGCCGTCGCTCGGCGGCCGGCGGTTGGTGAAGGGGTCGGTGAGCTGGTTGTCGCGGTCGAAGCTGCGGTCGCAGATCATCAACGGCAGGTCGCGGTCGCCGCTCGGGAGGGCCAGCTCGTCTTCGAAGGAGTCCTCGACGATGAACATCCCCGCCAGCCCTTTCCAGACGTGGGGTGCGGTTCGATCGAGGCGATGGTCGTGGTACCACTGGAGGGAGCCGCGTTCGGGATTGCCGTCCTCCATCAGGTCGTAGACGTAGGTTTTGCGCCCGCCCGGCTCGAGCAGGAGGTCGTTGCCGGCCTCGCGGGCAGAGAGCCCGCGAGGGATGCTGCAGAAGAGCGAGGTCGGCTGGCGCTCCGTCAGGCCGCCGGGCTGCCCGTCGAACCGGGTGCGGGCGTGGGCGCCGTGGAGATGGATCGAGAGCTCTCCCGCCTGCTCCGGCAGCTCGTGGTGGAAGGTCACCTTCGTCCGCTGCCCGGCGCGGCGACGGATCGTCGGCCCGGGGAAGCTGCCGCCGAAGGTCCAGAGCCTCGTCTTGGCGCCCGGGAGGATCTGCTGCTCGGCCTCGCGGATCCCGATCCGGACGTGGTCGTCGCGCAGGACCGGCGGGATCGGCAAGCGACTGCGGAAGGGGACAGCCGCCAGCGCCGGCTCCGGCTCGGTGCTCAGCGGCAGCAGGCCGCCGCCCCCGCCCCGCAGGGGCAGGAGCGCGGCCAGAGCGCCGCCGCCCAGGGCGCCGAGCAGAGCTCGGCGCCCGAAGCGGGGCGGCGTTGAGGGCTGCCCAGCCGTGCCGCTAGCTGGTCGGCGTCGGCAGCGGTACTACCGGAGCGACGACGTCCACTTCGCCCTGCATTTCGGGATGCACCGCGCACATGAAGTAGAGCGTGGTGCCGGCCTCGGCGGTGACCTGCTGGGTGACGTGCGTCCCCGTCTTCTTTTCACCGGTGAACCAGGAGTCGCCCTTCTTGCCGCTGGCGTCGCCCATCGTGCTCCAGCCGGCGGGGCCCGCCTTCACCAAGTTGACCGTGATCTTCTCGGTTTTCGGGTTGAAGCCGTGCCACTTGGCGATCGCGAAGCAGATCTTCTTCGGCGTGAAGCAGGAGTTCTGCGCTTTGCGGGTCTTCGGCAGCGAGCCTTTGGTGACCAGCGAGAAGGTGTGCGGGCCGACCTGTTTCGGGCTGGTCTTGTTGATGACTTCCAGCTGATCTCCGGGGGTCACCGATTCCGGACCGACGAACTTCAGCTTGCCTTTGGCGAGCTCTATGGAGATCGTCTGGGTGGTGCCGGTCGGGACCACGGCGGCGCCGGCGAGACCCGAGGCGCCGAGGACGAGAGTGAGCGCGGTCGCCGAGACCGCTAGAGCCGGTGCCCGCAGGCGGGCGTGGCTTGAAAGCTTGCTGTGCAAAGCGTGCCTTTCTCTGAGGGATCGAGTTGGCGGCATCCTATTGGACGCCCGATAGCCTTTTGGGATGCCAAGCTTCCTCCACACCTGTTACCGGATCGGCGACATCGATCGCTCGGTTGGCTTCTACGAGAAGCTCGGCTTCGAGGAGGTGCGGCGGATGCCGATCGGCGAGGAGGCGGTCAACGTCTTCATGGCGATGCCCGGCGAGGACCCGCGCCTGGAGCTCACCTACAACCACGGCGTCACCGAGTACGACCACGGCACCGGCTACAACCACATCGCCCTCGGCGTCGAGGATCTCGACGGCACCCTCGAGCGCCTCGCCTCGCTCGGCATCGAGCCCGAAAAGCCGCCCTACCGCCCCGGCGGCCGCACCGAGGGCCACCGCATCTGCTTCGTCCGCGATCCGGACGGCTACCGGATCGAGCTGATCGGGGAGTAACTGGTCGAGACGGGACGAGTGACTGGTTGCAGCCTCGCCCCGATACTGCGGCCTGGGCTCGCTCAGTGCGGCCCCGGGCAATTCGGATGGTCGTTGTCGCTGGCACATGGCCCGCTGTTCGGATGGAAATGGCCGGACCCACCGGCGCTGTTCGGACCACCGAACGCCGACGCCGGGCCGACCGCCAGCAGGGCGATCGCAGCGGTGAGAGCTGCCACCTTGCGGATACGCATGCTCATCGTTACCTCCTTCATCGATTGGCCCCCGCTCCGTCCAACGTGGGTACGTAGCGAGTTCCCTAATGGATGAGGGCTACCCGAACATTCGTTGAGTATGCGTTTAGGGTGGGAGCAGGGTCAGCCAGCGCTGATTCCGCCGCCGGCGGGCGGGGTGGGCGTCGGACTGGGTTCCGGCGTCGCTGCGGGTTCTGGTTCCGGCGTCGCGGCTTCTTCCTGGGCGCCGTCTTCGCCTGCGGCCTTGTCGTCGCCTTCGCCGTCGGATTCTTCGGATGCTTCTTCGGAGCCTTCGTAGGTTTCTTCTTCTTCGTAGCCGTCGTAGCTGCTCGAAGAGGTGTTGTCGCTATCGAGCCCTTCGAGCTCGGGCGCCGTACCGGCCTCGAATTCGGGGCAGTCCCCTGCGACCGCTTCGGACATGTAGTTGGCCCAGATCGGGCCGGCGGTGGGTCCGCCGAAGCCGGTGTATTCGCGGGTGGTCGGGTGGCCGACCCAGACTGCGGTTGAGAAGAGCGGGGTGTAGCCGACGAACCAAGCGTCGGAGAGCTCCTCCGAGGTTCCCGTCTTGCCGGCGGCGCTGGAGCAGCCCATCGAGGTGTAGCCGGCGCCGGTGCCCTGGGTGATCACGCCCTCGAGGATTCGGGTCACTTCGTAGGCCTGACCCTCGGTGAGGACGCGCTTGCCGGCCTCTTTCTCGAAGTCGTCGACCTTGCCGTCCGGGAACTCGACTTTGCTGACCGCGGTCGGGTCGTGGTGGATGCCGCCGCTGGCGAGGGTCGCGTAGCCGTCGGCCATTTCCAGCGGGGTAACGCCGGCACCGAGACCGCCGATTCCCTCCGCCGGGACAGATTCCAGCGGCGATTCGATTCCCATTTCCTTCGCCGTCTCGGTCACGTTTTCAGGGCCGACATCGAGGTCGAGCTGGGCATAGACGACGTTGACCGAGTGCCAGGTCGCGCTTTCGAGGTCATAGGTTCCGCCGCCCTCTCCCTCGGAGTTGTTCACCGTCCAGGTCCCACCTCCGGGGATTTCCAGCGTCTTCGGCGAGGTGCCGTCGTAGTAGGTGCTGCCGGGGTCGATCCCCTCCTTGACCGCGGTGCTGAGGACGAAGGTCTTGAACGAGGACCCGGGCTGACGGCGCGCCTGCCAGGCGTAGTTGAACTGGGATTCGTCGGCGAAGCCTTCGGTCGAGGCAAGGGCGACGATCGCGCCGTTGCTCGGGTTGACCGAGGCGAGGCCGGCGACCGGGCCGCCTTCGGGATAGCAGACGGAGCAGTAGTTTTCGACCGCATATTCGGCCTTCGCCTGCAGGTCGGGGTCGATCGTCGTGTAGGCCTTGAGCCCGCCTTTGCGGACGGTGTTGATCCCGTACTTGTCGATCAGTTCGTTCTGGACGAGATCGAAGAGGAACGGGTCCTTGATCACCTGGTACTTGTCGCCGGGATTAAGACCGAGGCCACGGGCTTTCGCCTCGCGGTATTCGTTGCCGGTGATGTAACCCTGTTCGTTCATCACCAGCAGCACCTCGTTGCGCCGCTTCATCGCCGCCTTCGGGTCGAGGAAGGGGTTGTATTCGGAGGGCGCCTGCGGCAGGCCGGCGAGCAGCGCCGCCTCGGTCAGGTTCAGCTTTTTCGCCGGCTTGGAGAAGTAGGTCTGCGAGGCCGCCTCGGCGCCGACCGCGGTCTGGCCTTCGACCGTCCCGTAGGGCGCGCTGTTGAGGTACTGGGTGAGGATCCACTGCTTGGGGTGGGCTTCCTCGAGCTCGACCGCCAGCGAGGCTTCGATCAGCTTTCGC
>DATFOB010000012.1:0-24727 GCA_035266025.1 Solirubrobacterales bacterium | reverse complement strand
CTTCCTCGAAGTAGCCGAGCTTCTGCGCCATGTAGATCCCCGCGTGGTCGGGGTTGGGGTAGAAGTCGAGCGTGAGGCTGAAGCCCTCGCGGTCGCCGGCCGTGTCCTCGGACTTCTCGCCGCAGGCGGCAAGCGCGAGGGCGAGGAGGAGGACGACGAGGGCGATCGCCGGGATCCGGAGGCGAGTCATCGACTGAGTTCTATCGCCAAGTGACGACGCGTCGCTCTATGAGGGCTACTAGACCGAAGAGGATGAGCCCGATCGCCGAGAGGATGGCCACCGCCGCGAACAGCCTCGCCGTCTGCAACTGGGCGTTGTCTTGGAGGATCTGATGGCCAAGGCCGGAGCTGGCGCCGACCCACTCGCCGAATAGCGCCCCGATCGGAGCGAAGACGATCGAGATCTTGATCCCGGTGAAGAGATAGGGGAGGGAGGTGGGAGCCGAGAGGCGCCGGAAGATTTGCCAGCGCGAGGCGTAGAGCGTCCGCATCATTTTGTTCGCCTCGGGGTCGACCGAGGAGAGCCCGTTCAGGGTGGCCACGGTGATCGGGAAGAAGCAGACGAGGGCGACCACGAGGACCTTGGGGACGATTCCGAAGCCGAACCAGATCACCAGGATCGGGGCGATGGCGACGATCGGAATCGTCTGCGAGGCGATCACGAGCGGGTAGGTCGAGCGCAGGACGAAGCCCGAAAGGTGCATCGCAATTGCAAAGGCGACCCCGGCAACGAGTGCGCAGGCGAAGCCGAGCAGGATCTCCCGCAGCGTCACCCACGCGTTTTCGGCGAGCAGCGAGCGGTTCTCCCAGAGCGCCTCGCCGATTTCCGCCGGAGATGGGACGAGGAAGTCTTCGAGCCCGAAGAGGTCGGCGAGCAGGCCGGCCGAGGCAGCTACCTGCCAAAGCCCGACCAAAGTCAGGAGAAAGAGCGCCGGAAGCACCCATTTCCAGGCCCCATCCCATTTCGTGGTTCCTTTGTCGTGCATAGCCGGACTTAGGAACCACGCAACGTTTGGCGGAGGGTTCGCAGGGCTTTCTCGCGGGCGCTGACGAACTTGGGGTCGGTGACGGCGCCGTCGCGGTCCTCGGCGCGGGGGTGGGGGGCGCTGAGCTCGGCGACGATGTGGCCGGGGCGGGCCGACATCACCGCCACGCGGTCGCAGAGGTAGAGCGCCTCCTCGACGTCGTGAGTGACGAGGATGGTGGTCCGGGGGGCGGTTCGCAGGGCGGCGGCGAGCCACTCCTGCATCTCGGCCCGGGTGATCGCGTCGAGGGAGGCGAAGGGCTCGTCCAGCGCCAGCACCGGCTTGCCGGCGATCAGCGTGCGGAGGAAGGCGACCCGCTGGCGCATACCGCCGGAGAGCTCGGCCGGCCGGGCCGCCTCGAAGCCCGCGAGCCCGAACCGATCGAACAGCTCCGCCGCCTCGGCCCGCGCCTCCGCCCGCTTCATCCCCCGGTTGCGCAGGGCGAGGGCAGCGTTGTCGATCGCCGAGTACCAGGGAAGGAGGAGGTCGCGCTGTGGCATCAGCGCGCAGCGTTCGAGCCGAGCTTCGGCGACCGAGCCGCCGTCGATCGCGATCGCCCCCTCGGTCGGCTCCTGCAACCCGCAGATCAGCTCCAGCAGCGTCGACTTGCCGCAGCCGGAGGGGCCGACGAGGCCGATCACTTCATGCGCCTCCCCTGCCAGGGTCAGCGAGTCAAGGGTTCGCAGGTCGCCGTAGGCGTGCCCTACCCCCGCAATTTCGAGCTTCACCCTGGTATCCTGACGCACTCCGCACTCCTGACCAAGAAGGTCAGGAAAGTCGAAATCAGCACCCGTGCGGACCCCCCAGAGCTAACTATGGACCCGGCAATCGTCCTTTTTGGATTGGGCATCGGCGTACTCGTCGGTATGACTGGCATGGGCGGAGGCTCGCTGATGACCCCGTTGCTGATCCTGATCTTCGGGATCTCGCCCACCACCGCGATCGGCACCGACATCTTCTACGCGGCGGTCACCAAGACCGTCGGCGGGTGGCGCCACCTGAAAATGAAGACGGTCAACATGGACCTGGTCAAGTGGCTGGCGCTCGGCAGCGTCCCGTCTGCCGTCGGCGGCGTCCTCCTCGTCTCCTGGCTGCAGACCAAGATCGGGGAAGCTCGCCTCGAGGAACTCGTCTACGCCGTCCTCGGCGGCACCCTGCTGATGGTCGGCGTCATCACCCTGGCCCGAGCGCTGATCCTCCGCAACCTGATCGACGAGCGCGACCGCTTCGAGGTCGAGCGCCGGCACAAAGTAGCCGCCGTGGTGATCGGCGCCACCACCGGCTTCGTGATCGGGATCACCTCGGCCGGCTCCGGCACCGTGATCGCGATCCTGCTGATCGCCGTCTACCGGCTGGCGCCGAAAAAGGTCGTCGGCACCGACGTCTTCCACGCCGCGATCCTGCTCTGGGCAGCGGGGATCGCCCACTGGGTGGGGGGCAACGTCGACTTCGTCCTCGCCGCCAACATCCTCCTCGGCTCGATCCCCGGGGTCGTCATCGGCGCCTCGCTCTCCGACAGGGCCCCGCAGGGCTTCCTCCGCACCGCGCTAGGCCTTGTCCTCGTCGGCTCCGGCATCGTCACCGTGCAGAAGGGCGACCCCGAGGTCTGGCCGATCGCCGCCGCGATCGCCGCCGCCGGCCTCGCCGCGATCCTCTACGCGCCCCACTACCTGAACCGGCGCCGGGAGCGCGAACTGCAGCAAGAGGCGGACCAGACCGCCACCCTCGCGCGGACGCTGCCCGCCGACTGATTTACTAGATCCATGCGTGTTTCCGCGAAGGCCGACTACGCGGTGCGGGCCGCTGCCGAGCTTGCCGCCGCCCAGGCCGAGGAGGCGCCCGTCAAGGGCGAGCGCCTGGCCGAGGCCCAGGACATCCCCTTGCAGTTCCTCGAGCACATCCTCCTCGAGCTCAAGCACCACGGGATCGTCCGCGCCCGCCGCGGGGCCAAGGGCGGCTACTGGCTCGCCCGCCCCGCCGACGAGGTGACGATCGCCGAGATCGTCCGCGCCGTCGAGGGCCCGATCGCCCACGTGCAGTCGACCCCACCCGAGGACATCGAATACCGGGGCAACTCCGAGCACCTGCAGGCGGTCTGGATAGCCGTCCGCGCCAGCCTCCGCACCGTGCTCGAGCAGGTCACCCTCGCCGACTTAGTTTCCGGCGAACTCCCAAGCGTCGTCGGCGAGCTCACCTCGTCGAAAGACGCCTGGGTCGCCCGCTAGGCCAAAACGCTCGCGGTAGCCAAGCGCGCGGGATGCGGCTATGAACCTGTCTCGCTCTCCTCGGGTTTATCGTCAAACCCGGGCAAGGTTGGATCGACTCCCTCGCTGGCGAGCAGCTCCGCGTCCATGCGTAGAACGTCCTGCATGGTTTTCCCCTCGGGCAGGAGGTAACCGGGCGGCAAGCTCATTGGTTCCATCCAACTACCCTCCTCACTAGTTCATAGATTTCTGCTGAAAGCCAGTCCGGCCTTCCGGTGGCGCCCCGCCGGCGGCGGCTGATGAGCAGCGCATAGACCTCGGCCACTATCTCGTGGGTGTACTCGGGCTGACGGTAGTCAGCAGAGCGGACGTTTTCAGCCATCGAAGGAGGTGCCAGCTCCAGAAACTCTCCGCCCCGGGACACGTCCTCACTCGTGGCGCGGTGAAAAGCAAGGGCATGGCCCCACTCGTGCCAAGCGACCCTGGCTAACGCCCATTCCAGGCTGTGCTGGTCAAGACCCTGAAAGCTGCGGTGAGCGACGTTGAGCAGCACCAGCCTCAGTTCGGGAATCCAAAGGCCGGCGGCGGAATCTTGGCGCTGTCTCTCTGCTGCTGGAAAGCTCGCGTAGCCGGCAGAGCGCCGCAACTCGTCGGTATAGACCCCGAGCGGACGAACGGTGGCGTCACGTCCCTCGGCCCTGATTGCCTCCAGCAGGCTCCGGTCCGCAAAAGGGAGGTCGGCCCATGCCCGGTCCATAACTCGCCGAGCAAATTCCAGGGGCTCAGCCATGTTCTTCAAGTCGCGCTCGTTGCCAGCCATATAGGACCGGAACGGTACCTGGGAGCGGATACTCCTCTTTAGCGGGGAAGCGAACCCGCGGCCTACGGGTTTATTAACCCGTCTGTCGAGCGCTCTCCTCGACCGGCACCGGAAACAGGTCGAAGTCGCGGCCGAGGCGGAGCTGGCTGTAGCGCTTGGTCCAGTCGTCGTTGACCCGGTCTGACTGCTTCTTCATCCGCGGTTCGAACTCGAAGCCCTCGGGGCAGGCGAGGTCGAGGCGCTCGAGCAGGTTGAGGGTGCTGGTCTCGTAGTCGGCGGCGAAGTTCTCGTAGAGGACGAGGATCGGCTTGATCCCCGAGTGCTCGAAGAAGGCGTCCCAAGAGGCCTCTTCGATCAGCAGCTGCTCCAGCAGGTGGTCGATCGCCCGGTAGTGGAAGCGCAGCTGCGGCCGGTGCTCCTCGATGAAGCTGCGGTAAGGGGGACCGCCGTCCTCCTCGACCGAGGCGGCCTTGGCACTTGCCTGGTCCTCACGCCAGGTCGCGGTCTGCACCGCCTTCCAGAGGGAGACCGCCTGCCGCACCTTGTTGGCGCGGACGACGCGGACGAAGGTGAGGTCGGGGAAGACCGTCGGCATCAGCTCCGCCAGCGGCACGTCGCGGTAGGCAGGGATGTTGCGCAGGAGGCTGACGAACTCGCCGAAGTAGCCCCACATCAGCTTCGCCCCGAAGATGCCGTTCTCGGTGGTGCCGGTCTCGAAGACCCACTCCAGGTAGCGGTCGTAGGCGGCGCGGCTCCAGAGGGGGGAGCGGGGCTGAGGCTCGGAGCCGACCGTGCGCTCACCGAGGTGGTCGCGGATCGAGTGGTCCTCGACGCCGAGGAAGTATTCCTCCGGCCGGCGCGGGCGGCCGCTGTGGCGCAGCGCCTCGAAGTACTCCTCGGGGCGCCCCGCGACGCCGGTTTCCTCGAGCGCGTGGCAGACGAGGGTGCTGCCGCTGCGGGGGGTGGCGCAGACCAGATAGGAGCGATCAGGCAACATTGTTTTCCTTACTATCCCTATCAACAAAAGGGTAAACAGGAGCCGCTCGATAACCTGAAGGGAGATGTCTCAGCCGCCCAACATTCTCTACATCCACTCCCACGACACCGGCCGCTATGTCCAGCCGTACGGGTTCCAGGTGCCGACGCCGAACATCCAGATGCTGGCCGACCAGGGGGTGCTGTTCCGCGAGGCCTTCTGCGCCGCGCCGACCTGCTCCGGCAGTCGAGCCAGCCTCCTCACCGGGCTCTACTGCCACAACAACGGCATGTTCGGCCTCGCCCACCGCGGCTGGAAGCTGAACGACTACAAGCAGCACTGGGTCCACACCCTGCGTGGGGTGGGCTACCGCTCGATCCTGATCGGCGAGCAGCACATCTCGCTCGACCCCGGGATGATCGGCTACGACGAGGTCGTCCCGATCGACCAGAACCACGCCCAGTTCGTCGCCCCGCTGACGATCAAGACGCTGCGCGAGGCGCCCTCCCAGCCGTGGTTCATGTCGGTCGGCTTCTTCGAGACCCACCGCGAATTTTCCGCCCCGACCTCGGTCCGCGACACGCTCTACTCGCTGCCGCCGGCGAACCTCCCGGACACCTCGGTGACGCGGCGCGACATGGCCGAGTTCAAGGCCAGTGCCCGCTCGCTCGACCAGGGGATCGGCGCCGTCCTCCACGCCCTGCATGACTTCGGCCTGGTCGAGAACACGATCGTCATCTGCACCACCGACCACGGCATCGCCTTCCCCGGCTCCAAGGCCACCCTCTTCGACCGCGGCACCGGGGTGATGATGATCGTCCGCGGGCCCGGTTTCTCGCCCGGCAAGGTGATCGACTCCCCGGTCAGCCACCTCGACGTCTACCCGACCCTCTGCGACGTCTCCGGCGCCGAGCACCCGGCTTGGCTGCAGGGCAAGTCGCTCCTGCCGCTGGTGCGGGGCGAGGTCGAGAGCCTCCACGACGCGATCTTCACCGAGACGACCTACCACGCTGCCTACCAGCCTCACCGGGCGATCCGGACCGAGCGTTGGAAGTACATAAGGAGGTTTGACGAGTACCCGCATCCGGTCCTGGCTAACTGCGACGACAGCGACACCAAGGACCTCCTCGTCGCCGCCGGGTGGGGCGAGCAGGAGGTTGCCGAGGAGCAGCTCTACGACCTGGTGCTCGACCCGCAGGAGGGAAACAACGTCGCCGCCGACCCGGCCAAGGCCGAGGTGGTGGCGGAGCTGCGGGGGCGGCTCGACGCCTGGATGCGGGAGACGGACGACCCGCTGCTGGATGGCCCGATCGCGCCGCCCGAGGGCGCGATCGTCAACGAGCAGTGGCAGGTCTCGCCCGACGACCCGGTGCGGATCGTCAAGGCCGACTCCACGGCCGCTCCATCCAGGTGAGGCAGGTCCAGCCGGGGATCGGCTGGCCGAGCGGGTCGCGGCTCTCGCCGTAGGCGAAGGTGCTGAGGCCGCAATTGTGGGAGCCGAGGTTCCAGATTCCCGCCGCCATCGCCGCCTCGAAGCGATCGCCGAGCACTGAGTCGAGGAGGAAGAAGCGCATGAAGATGCCGTGGGTGACGAGCAGCGGCAGTCCGCCGGCGTCGCCCGCCTCGAGCTCTGCCTTGAGGCGTCGCACCCGCTCGACCGCCCCCTCGAAGGTCTCGGCCGAGGTCAGCTCGCCGACGTAGTCGATCTCCTCCGGCGCGAGGCCGAGCGGGCCGGCGACCGCCTCGGCGGTTTCGCGGGCGCGGCGCAGCGGGCTCGTCAGCAGGCGCGTAACCCCATGCTCGGCGAGGCCGGCGCCGGCCGCGTGCGCCTGCTCAATCCCCTTCTCGGTCAGCTTGTCGCCCTCGGAGTGCGCAGCCGGCTCGCCGCTGCGGTCGGCGTTGTGGACCGACTCGCCGTGGCGGAGGAAGAGCGCCCTCATTCGGCGGCGGGCGCAGCGCCGGCGACGACGTCGACGAAGTTCTGCAGGTGCTGGGTGGTCCAGCACTCGAAGGCGCCGTCGCAGTAGCGCTCGTACGCCGCCATCACCGAGTCGCCGTAGTTCCAGTAGAGCTTCGGCTCGGGATTGAGCCAGAAGAGGCGGCCGGCTTTCTCGGCGACCTTGGCGAAGACCTCGGCGTGGGGCTCGCGGCCGTTGGTGCGGGCGTCGCCGAGGACGATCACGGTCGAGCGCGGATCGAGGTCTTCGGAGATCTCGGTCAGGAACTCGAGCCAGACGCGGCCGTAATCCGTGTAGCCGGAGACGTCGGCGACGCCACCCTCGCTGGAGATCTTCTGGGCGATCACGGCGAAGTCGCGCTCGTGCTCGAAGACGTCGGTGACCTCGGAGATGCGCTCGATGAAGACGAAGCTGCGCAGCTTGCGGAAGGAGTCGTGGAGGGCGTGGAGGACCGAGAGGAAGAAGACGCTGGCCGAAGTGACCGAGGTCGAGACGTCGCAGAGGACGTAGATCTCCGGCCGGCGCGGGCGCTTCGGCCGGTACCGCAGGCGCAGCGGCACGCCGCCGGTCTCCAGCGATGCGCGCATCGTCCGCCGCACGTCGACCTGCTGGCCCTTTTTCCGCCCGCGCTGCTCGTGGCCGAGGGTGGCGAGCCGCCGCTTCATCTGGGCGACGGCGCGGTGGACGGCGGCGAGGTCCTGGGTCGGGCTGGTGGGAAGGGCCCGGTCGAGCTCGGCCAGCGGCCGCGAGGGCGGCAGCGTCTCGGTGCGCTCGATCAGGTCGCGCTCGAGCTCGCGCCGCAGGTGGCGCTCGAAGCCGGTCAGCTGGTCGCGGTCGATCGGCGGCCGCTCGCTGCCGTCGGCGGCCGGCGGCTGCGAGCCGGCGGTGAGGCCGAGGGTGCGGCGGATCCGCTGCACGTCGACGCCGACGACGCCGGATCCCTCGCCGCGGCCGAAGGCGGAGATCGCCAGCCGCGCCAGGTCCCGCATCGCGTCCTCGTCGCCTGCCGCGATCGCCTCGCGGATCGCCTCGGAGAGCTCGTCCATGTCGAAGCGCTCGCCTTCGCCGGCCTGCGGCCCGCCCTCGGCGTGCTCGGTGACGCCGCGCTGGACCGCCTCGGCCTCGGCGGTGCGGAAGAAGTAGCGGTCGAAGAGCAGCTCGAAGACGCGGCGGTCGTCCTGGGACTTGGCGATCGTCGCCGCCAGCGCCTCGCGGAAGTCGGCGCGCGAGGTCCAGTCGACGTGGCCGAGGGCGGCGAAGGCGTCGAGCAGCTCCGAGGTGCCGACCGCGACTCCCTCGCCGCGCAGCTCCTCGCAGAAGCCGAGCAGCTTCGCCGCCATCCCCGGCGGCCCGGCGTCAGCCTTCGGTCCGTAGGGGGTCGGCAAGTTTCACCCCGACGCGCTCGGCCACCAGGTCGATGTCGGTGCGGTGCTTGACGATGATCGACATCGACTGGGTGAAGGTCTCGCGGTCGATGTCCTCGGCACCCATCAGCAGCAGCGACCGCGCCCAATCGATCGACTCGGCGATCGAGGGCGGCTTCTTGAGGTCGAGGCCGCGGACCATCCGGATCACCTCGACCAGCTTGCGGGCCAGAGTCTCGGAGAGCTCGGGCGTGTGGAGGCGGACGATCTCCATCTCCCGCTCGAGCTCGGGGTAGTCGAGCCAGAGGTAGAGGCAGCGCCGCTTCAGCGCCTCGGTCAGCTCGCGCGAGTCGTTCGAGGTGAGGACGACGATCGGCATCGTCTTCGCCTCGACCCGGCCCAGCTCGGGGATCGTCATCTGGAAGTCGGAGAGGAGCTCGAGCAGCATCGCCTCGAACTCCTGGTCGGTCTTGTCGATCTCGTCGATCAGCAGGACCACCGGCTCGGGGCTGGCGATCGCCTGCATCAGCGGCCGCTCGAGCAGGAACTCGGTGCTGAAGATGTCTTCCTGGACGTCTTCCCAACCGGCCTCGCCGCCGGCCTGGATCCGCAGCAGCTGCTTGCGGTAGTTCCACTCGTACATCGCCTTCGCCTCGTCGAGTCCCTCGTAGCACTGCAGTCGCACCAGCTCGCGGCCGCTGGCGCGGGAGAGCGCCTTGGCCAGCTCGGTCTTGCCGACGCCGGCCGGGCCCTCGACGAGGACCGGCTTGCCGAGCTGCTGGGCGAGGTAGGAAACGAGCGCCGCGGGCTCGTCGGCGAGGTAGCCGACATCGGCCAGGGCCTGCTTCACCTCTGCGACGGAGCCGTCTGCCATGGCCGCCGATGATAATCCCGGCCAGTGGTCGACCTCGCACCGCCCCTCCTCGCACCGCCCCTCCTCGCGCTGCTCCCGCACAGCCCGACGCCCTACATCACCTTGATGCTGGTCGGCTTCGCGATCGGCATCCTCGGCCACCTGACCCGGGCCCGCTGGCTCATCGCCGCCGGCGTCATCCTGATCTTCCTGGGGACGCTTCTCTTCCCCTTCCTCGCCAACGTCACCAGCGAAGACCGCCCGCCGCCGATCGAGGAATCCCGCGGCGACAGCGGCGAATAGCCGGCGTTCGTCCTTTTCCGGGCATATGTGGGGGAAAGGACGAACGCCGGGTAGGTTCAGGCCATGGGGCGCCTGGATGAAGTCGACCTGACGCAGAAGCTCAGCCGCGACGAGGAAGCGGAGGGGCTGAAGGAGCTGGGCGAGCGGCTGGCGCAGCTGCGGTTGACGCTCGGCGGGCTGATCGGCGAGTGCCGGCTGGGCCCGCCGCTGGTCGTCGTCTTCGAGGGCTGGGACGCCTCCGGCAAGGGCGGCGCGATCAAGCGCCTGGTCGCCCCGCTCGACCCGCGCCACGTCCGCGTCTCCCAGTTCGCGGCCC
Organism: Solirubrobacterales bacterium; assembly: GCA_035266025.1. Lineage (GTDB taxonomy): Bacteria > Actinomycetota > Thermoleophilia > Solirubrobacterales > 70-9 > VAYN01. The sequence goes on along the minus strand of DATFOB010000012.1, from coordinate 14,908 downwards.
CGACCAAGGACGAGAAGCGCCACCACTTCCTCGGCCGCTTCTGGCCGGCGCTGCCGGGCTGGGGCGGGATGACCGTCTTCGACCGCTCCTGGTACGGCCGGGTCCTGGTCGAGCGGGTCGAGGGCTTCGCCGAGGAGGACGAGTGGCGCCGCGGCTACGAGGAGATCAACTCGTTCGAGAAGACGCTGGCGGACGAGGGTTCGATCATCGTCAAGTTCTGGCTCCACGTCTCCGCCGACGAGCAGCTGAAACGGTTCAAAGCCCGGGCCGCCGACCCGCTGAAGAGCTGGAAGCTGACCGACGAGGACTGGCGCAACCGCGAGAAGCTGCCGCAGTATGCGGAAGCGGTCGAGGAGATGCTGGAGCAGACCGATCGGCCCTGCGCCCGCTGGCGGGTGATCCCGGCCGAGTCCAAGCGCTTTGCCCGGGTCGAGGTGATGCGCCTGGTGATCGAGGAAATCGAGGCCGGGATGAGGCGCGCCGGGCAAGAGGCGCCGCCCCCGCCCTAAACTCCCTCCGGCCCTGTTCTCCGATCACGAGGAGTCCCATTCCCTTGAGTCGTTTCCGAATTCTCGCGCTGTTCGCGACCCTGGCCGCCGTAGCCGGCCTGCTCGCTGCCTGCGGCGGCAGCAGCGACGACAGCGACAGCAGCGGCGATGACCCGCAGAAGGTCCTCGAAAACGCCGGCCTCGAAGGCGTCAAGAGCGGCGCGATCGACATGTCCCTGAATGTCACCGCCGAAGGCGACGAAGGCGGCGAGGTCGAAGTCAACCTCTCCGGCCCATTTGAAATGGGGGCCAAGGGCGAACTTCCGCAGCTGGCGCTGAGCGCCGACGCCGACGGCTCGGCCGGCGGCGAAGACCTGAACTTCGAAGGGGGCCTCACCCTCCTCACCGACCGCGGCTTCGTCGAATACGAAGGCGACGCCTACGAAGTCGATCCGACCACCTTCGGCTTCCTCAAGTCCGCCCTCGAACAGGCGCAGCAGTCCGAAGGCGAAAGCGGCGACATCACCGCCTGTCAGAAGGCCGCGGAAGGGATCAAGTTCAGCCGCTTCGCCGATCAGCTGACCAACGAAGGCAGCGTCGACGTCGACGGCACGCCGACGACCAAAGTCAGCGGCGACCTCAGCGTCTCCGGGGGCGTCGACGCCCTGATCGAACTGACCGAAGACCCCGCATGCAGCTCCCAGCTCGAAGCCGCCGGCCCGTTGCCGCTGGACGAACTGGAAGAAGCGAAGGGCGAACTGAGCGAGGCGATCAAAAAGGCCCACATCGACATCTACGTCGGCGACGACGACATCGTCCGCAAGATGGACGCGGAACTGACGATCGCGCCCCCCGGCGCCGAGGACGAAAAAGTCGAGCTGGAAATGGAATTGACCCTCTCCGGCGTCAACGAGGAGCAGAGCTTCGAGTCGCCCGCCAACGCGAAGCCCCTGGAAGGGCTCTTCAAACAGCTCGACGTCAACCCGCTCGAACTGCTGGAAGCCGGCAGCGAAGAAGGCATCGAAGGGCTGCTTGAAGGTCTTCTCGGCGGCTCCGTGCCGGGCGGGTCGTCCTCGGGCGGCGCCGGAGGGAACCAGCAGGCATACATCGAATGCCTGCAGGAAGCGAAATCGCCGGCCGACCTGCAGAAGTGCGCGAGCTTGCGCTGATAGCGAGCAGGGTCAGGGCCCAGTGAACTCGAGCACCCCGCGGCTGAACGCGTCTTTTTTCAGAACTGCGTACGGCTGGCCGTATCTGCTCGCCCCGCTGATTCCGGTCGCGGTGGCGCTCGAGCTGATCCACGCCCCGGCGACCGTGGTCTTCGCGGTCTCGGCGCTGGGGATCATCCCGACCGCGGCGCTGATGGGCCGCGCCACCGAGGAGCTCGCGGCGAAGTCAGGGCCGGGGATCGGCGGCTTCCTCAACGTCACCTTCGGCAACGCGCCGGAGCTGATCATCGCCCTCTTCGCCCTCGGATCGGGCCTGCAGGAGGTGGTCAAGGCCTCCCTGGTCGGCTCGATCGTCGGCAACATGCTGCTGGTCCTCGGCGCCTCGATGCTGGTCGGCGGGCTCAAACGGGACAAGCAGACGTTCAACCGGACCAGCGCCAGCGTCCAGACGACGATGCTGATGCTGGCCGGCGGCGCCCTGCTGATGCCGGCGATCTTCGAGCTGGTCGAGGGCAAGGGGCTGCCGGCGCCTGGGGCGGAGGCGGTCCACTACGGCGGCACGGTCGAGCATCTCTCGCTTGCCGTCGCGCTCGTCCTCATCGCCACCTACGTGATCGGCCTGGTGTTCTCGATGAAGACGCACCGGGCGCTGTTCAATCCCGAGTACGAGGAGGAGGACACCTGGGGCTGGTCGATCCGGGCCTCCGTCATCGCGCTGGCGATCGCCGGCGTCCTCGTCGGGGTGATGTCGGAGGTCCTGGTCGGCTCGATCACCGAGGCCTCCGAGTCCGTGGGGCTGTCGGAGTTTTTCATCGGCGTCATCGTGGTCGCCATCGTCGGCAACGCGGCCGAGCACTGGGTCGCTGTTCTCGTCGCGATGAAAAACAAGATGGACCTGGCGGTCAACATCGCGATCGGTTCCAGCGCCCAGATCGCCCTCTTCGTCGCCCCGGTCCTGGTGATCGCCTCCTTCTTCCTCGGCCCCTATCCGCTGGCGCTGGTCTTCAACGGCTTCGAGCTGGGGGCGATCCTGCTGGCGATCCTGGTCGGCAACCACGTCACCGCCGACGGGGAGTCGAACTGGTTCGAGGGAGTGCAGCTCCTGGCGCTCTATTTCGTCCTCGGCCTCGCCTTCTACTTCGCCTGAGGCCGGAGACCCCGGCCATATAGCCTGCGCCGATGGAAGCGGTCCTCCTTCTGGTGAGTTTCGCGATCGTCCTCACCGGCGCCCTGATCTTCACCAACGCGGTCGAGTGGATCGGCCACCGGCTCGAGGTCGGGGTCGGGGCCGTCGGCAGCATCCTCGCCGCGGTCGGCACGGCGATGCCGGAGACGCTGATCGCGATCGTCGCCCTGCTCGGCGTCAAGGAGGGGTCCGAAGACGTTGCCATCGGGGCGATCGTCGGCGCTCCGTTCCTGCTCGCGACCCTGGCGATGGGCCTGGTCGGCCTCTTCGCCTACCTCTATCGGGACAAACGAGATCAGGGCGTCCAGCTAAACGTTCACCGGCCAACTCTCGAGCGGGACCTGGTCTTCTTCCTCGTCCTCTTCGCCCTTGCGGGAGCCCTCGCCTGGGGGCCGCCGGCACCGGTGCGGATCGCTGTCGGGATCGTCTTCCTCCTTGCCTACGTCTTCTACATCCGCCTGACCCTCAAGGGTGGGGGAGAGGTGCAGAGCGAGGACTCGCTCAACCCGCTGATCTTCGAGCGGCGCGCCGAACGGCGCGAAGACCCGGCCCTGGCGCTCTGCGTGATCCAGCTCCTGGTCGGGCTGGGGGCGATGGTCGGCGGCGCCCACCTCTTCGTCGAGGAGCTGCTCCACATCGCCGAGGGCATCGGGGTCGAGGCGCTGGTGCTGGCGCTGATCCTGGCGCCGCTTGCGACCGAGCTGCCGGAGAAGGTGAACAGCTTCTTCTGGGTCCGCGAAGGTAAGGACGCGCTGGCGCTCGGCAACATCACCGGCGCGATGGTCTTCCAGTCGATGATCCCGGTCGGGATCGGCCTCATCTTCACCGACTGGGACCTGAACTGGCACGCGGTCCTCTCGATCGGCCTCGGCTTGGCCGGCGGCCTCCTCGCCTACGAGAGCCTGCACCTCGCCCGTCGCTTCAAATTGCCCGCGGTGATCGGCTGGTTCGCGCTCTACGCGAGCTTCATCATTGCGGTAGCGGTCAGCGCTTAAGCGGCAAGTTCGTCCAGCGCCTTCAACACGATGTCGTCGTGCTTTTTGGGCTGAACCTTGGGGAAGACCTTCGCGATCTTCCCCTTCGGATCGATGATGAAGGTGGCGCGGGCGACGCCCATGTACTTGCGCCCGTACATCGACTTCTCGACCCAGGTGCCGTACTTCTCGGCGACCGCTTGGTCGGCGTCGGCGAGGAGGGTGAAGTCGAGGTCGAATTTGCCGGCGAACTTGTCGATGTCCTTGACCTCGTCAGGCGAGATGCCGATCACCTTTGCCCCGGCGGCCACGTAGTCGGCCTTACGGTCGCGGACGCCGCAGGCCTGGGTCGTGCAGCCGGAGGTATTTGCCTTCGGGTAGAAGTAGAGAACGACCGTCTGTCCCTTCAGATCGGACAGCTTCACTTTGTCCCCGTTCTGATCGGGCAGCGTGAAGGCAGGTGCCTTGTCTCCCTCGGAGAGCACCTACTCCTCCTCGGGATCCGGGTCGGGTTCGGGTCGTTCCTCTTCCTCTTCGAGGTCGTCGTCGCTCGCTTCGAGCGCGTCGGCGGCGATCGCGCCAGGCTGGTTACGGGTCTCAAAGCCCTCCAGCGCCCGGTCGCGGCCCTCTTCGTCGATCGGGACTTCGTCGGCGACGCGCACCCACTCCGCCCCTTCGTAGCCCTCGAGGTTGTTGAAGACCTCCTGGTCGACGGAGGCGGAGTCGTCGACGACTACCACCACCTCGGTCTGGGGGTTGAAGTAGGTGCCCGGCTGGTTGAGCATCTCCTCGACTTCGTAGATGTTCTCCTCCGGCCCGGCCATCAGCTCGATCCTATGAAATTCGCCAGTTGCCGTCGGGTCTCGGCCTCGACGTCCAGTGGCTCCAGCCCTTCCCGTAGCCGGCGTTCGTTGCGGGCGACGACGAGCTGGCGCACCTCGGCCCGCAGCTCGGCATCGATCGCCTCCTCTCCCCGCGGCTGCTCGGCGGTGGCGAGCAGCCGCTCGGCCTCCGCCTCGACGTCGAGCGGAGCCTCGCCGCGTTGCCGCCGGCGCTCCGACTTCGCCTCCAGCATCTGCCGCACCTCAGCGGCCTGGATCGCCGGGTCCACCGGCTGATTGCCGACGGCGCGCTTCTGCGGTCGCTCGTCGAGGATCGCGAACGGGCCGCCGCCCATCCTCTCCCAGCCGCCGCCCACGCGTTTCAGCAGGAGGCCGATCAACGGGGCCGCCAATCCGGTGAAGAGGAGCAGCGCGCCGCCCTTCTGCAGCGCCGATAAAGCCAGCGGAAGGACCATCGGACAAGGGTAAAGAGCCCGTTCCGGGACCTCCGTCCGCTAACCTTGAGGTCCGGTTGACTGACCAGTCAATCGGTGGAACGTACGGCTCCCCGCCGGCGCTCCCGCAGACTTCAACGGAACCGCGAAGAAAAGGAGCACCGACCGGTGGTCGACTTCACCCTCACTGATGAGCAGAAGGACCTGCGCGAGCTGGCACACAGCTTCGCCGAGAAAGACATGCGGAATGTCGCCTGGGAGTACGACAAGGACGGCACCTGGCCGCAGGACGTGATCGAGAAGGCCTGGGAGGTCGGCTTGATGAACACTCACGTCCCCGAGGCCTACGGCGGCGCCGGCCTCGACTACCTCTCCGGCTGCCTGATCGAGGAGGAGTTCGGCTGGGGCTGTTCCGGGATCGGCACCTCTCTGGCCGCCAACGGCCTCGCCTCGGCCCCCGTCACCCTCGGTGGCTCCGAGGAGACGAAGAAGAAGTACCTGGGGATGTTGGCCGAAGCCCCCAAGCTCGCCTCCTTCTGCCTCACCGAGCCCGACGCCGGCTCCGACGTCTCCGGGATGAAGACCAAGGCCGTGAAGAAGGGCGACAAGTACGTCATCTCCGGCTCCAAGTGCTTCATCACCAACGGCACCTACGCCGACTACTTCACCGTCTTCGCCAAGACCGATCCTGAGGCCGGGCACCGCGGCATCAGCGCCTTCGTCGTCGACGCCGACCTCCCCGGAGTCTCGGTCGACAAGAAGGAGGACAAGATGGGTCAGCGGGCGTCCAACACCGCGACCATCTCCTTCGACGAAGTGGAGATCCCGGCCGAGAACCTGCTGGCCGAGGAAAACAAGGGGTTCAAACTGGCGATGATGACCCTCGACCGGACCCGTCCCGGTGTCTCGGCGATGGCCGTCGGCATCGCCCGCGCCGCCCTCGAATACGCGACGGACTACTCCAAAGAAAGGGTCCAGTTCGGGGTGCCGATCGCGATGCACCAGGCGATCCAGTTCATGATCGCCGACATGGCGACCAAGGTCGAGGCCGGCCGCCTGCTGGTCTGGAGCTCGGCGTTCCTGCTCGACCAGGGCGTCCGCAACAGCAAGATCTCCTCGATGGCGAAGCGCTTCGCCGCCGACTCGGCGATGGAGGTCACCACCGACGCCGTCCAGGTCTACGGCGGCTACGGCTTCATCAAGGAGTACCCGGTCGAGAAACTGATGCGCGACGCGAAGATCATGCAGCTCTACGAGGGCACGAGCCAGATCCAGCGCCTCGTCATCGCCAAAGAAGTCCTGCTCCCGCGCCAGGAAAGCAGCCCGGCGCCGGACGCTCAGGCCCAGGCCTCCGAGCAGAGCCAGTCCGAGCAAGCCGCCGCAACGGTCTAGCCCCAAGCGCGCAAGGGTTCCGAAAAGCCGCCGGTCCTCGGGCCGGCGGCTTTTTTGTGCGCTCGAAGCGGGGATAAAGGACGAACAGCAGGCTGGGTAGGGGGAGAGATGAGAGTGCCCCCTTCCTTTGTTCCGCTATGCGACACAAAGGAAGGGAGCACCTTGACTCCGGGAGACACGACGCTTTGGCTGAGCTTGCCGATCGACAGCACGGAGTCGTCTCGATACGTCAGCTGACTGGGCCTCTGGGCTATTCGCGACCCGCAGTGTCACGGGCGACCAAGAGCGGCCGCCTTCACCTGCTCTACCGAGGTGTCTATGCGGTCGGACATAAGCGCATCTCGGCCGAGGGGAGGTGCCTCGCAGCGGTACTAGCGTCTGGTCCCGGGGCGCTCTTGAGCCACTACTCAGCCGGATGGCTATGGGGCATCGCGAAGGTTGCTCCCGAGCCCGTCCACGTCATGGTTATGGCGTGGCGTAAGCCTCGCCCGCCAATCCATCTTCATGAGGCTCGCTCTATAGCGCCCGACGACCGAGCATTGCGAGAGGGAATCCCGGTGACCGCCCTACCTCGCACGTTGCTTGATCTCGCTGCGACGATTCGCTTCGACTGGCTGGAGAAGATGGTCGAGAGCTCGGAAGAGCGGGGGTTGTTCGACCTCAATGCTGTTGAAGAGCTGCTCGAGCGAACTGTCGGTCATCACGGCCACAAGCGGCTGCGGCGGGCGATTGCTCTTTACAAGCCCAGCAGTTTCACCCGCTCCGGGCTGGAGAAGAGATTCCTGGAACTGGTGCTCGCCGCCGGCTCGCCGCGGCCGCGAACGAACTACGTCGAGCACGGATTCGAGCTCGATTGCTACTGGCCCGAGTACCGCTTCGCGGTGGAACTCGACGTCTTCGAGACCCACGGCACTCGCGCTGCCTTCGAGCGCGACCGCAAGCGTCAGGAGGACCTGCTGCTTGCCGGAATCGCGTCGACCCGCGTCACCGGGCCGCGGCTTGAACAGGAACCGGACGAGGTGATCCGGCGGGTTGCGCGGCTGCTCAGGCAGCGCGGCTGGCGCTAGCGCGCCGGAGCGGCGTCGCGGCGCTTTGCCGCCTTCAGCCGCTTGACTTTCTCGAGCTCTACCTTGCGCAGGCGCACGGAGTCAGGAGTGATTTCGACGCACTCGTCCTCGCGCACGAACTCCAGTGCCCCTTCCAGCGTCAGCCGGGTCGGCGGCGCCAGTCGTACCAGCACGTCGGCGCTGGCGGCCCGCATGTTGGTCTGCTGTTTGGCCTTGGTCGGGTTGACGTCGAGGTCGTCGGAGCGCGAGTTCTCGCCGACGATCATCCCTTCGTAGACGTCCTCGCCGGAGCCGACGAAGAGCCTGCCCCGGTCCTGCAGGCTCTGCAATGAGTAGCCGGCGGTCTGGCCGCGGCGATCGGCGACGAGGGACCCGGTCTGGCGCGTCCGCAGCTCTCCTGCCCAGGGCTCCCAACGGTCGAAGACGTGATGCAGGATGCCGCTGCCGCGCGTAACCGTGAGGAACTCGGTGCGGAAGCCGATCAGGCCGCGAGCGGGGACCAGGTACTCCATCCGCACCCACCCGGTGGAGTGATTGACCATCTGCTCGAGCCGTCCCTTGCGACCGGCGAGCATCTGGGTGACGTCACCGACGTGCTCCTCGGGAACGTCGATCGCCAGCCGCTCGACCGGCTCGTGGATCTGCCCTTCGATCTCCCGCGTCACCACCTGTGGCTGTCCGGCGGTCAACTCATACCCCTCGCGGCGCATGATCTCCAGCAGCACGACCAACTGCAGCTCGCCACGCCCTTGTACCTCCCAGGCGTCGGGGCGCTCGGTGTCGTTGACCCGCAGCGAGACGTTGCCGACCAGCTCGGCATCGAGGCGGGAGCGGATCTGACGCGCGGTCAGCTTGTCCCCGCCCTGGGTGCCGGCCATCGGCGAAGTGTTGATCCCGACGACGACCGAGAGCGAAGGCTCATCCACCGTGATCACCGGCAGCGGTCGCGGATTCTCAGGGTCGGCCAGGGTCTCGCCGATCGTCACCTCTTCGATTCCGGCGACACCGATGATTTCGCCCGGCCCGGCCTCCTGCGCGGTGACGCGCTCCAGCCCTTGGGTCACGTACAGCTCCGAGACCGCGGCCCGCTGCACGCTGCCGTCCGCCCGGCACCAGGCGAGCTGCTGTCCGGATCGGATCGTCCCCTGGCGGACGCGGCAGACAGCCAACCTGCCCACGTAGGGGGAGGCGTCGAGATTCGTCACGTGCGCCTGCAGCGGCACTCCCTCGTCGTAGGTCGGCGCCGGGATCTTCTCCAGCATCAGGTCGAGAAGCGGGGTCAGGTTCTCGCCCTCGACCCCCTCCTCCATCGCGGCCCAGCCGTCCTTTGCGTTGGTGTAGACGATCGGGAAGTCGATCTGGTCGGAGTCGGCGTCGAGGTCGATGAAGAGCTCGTAGACCTCGTCGACCACCTCGGCGATCCGCGCGTCCGGACGGTCGACCTTGTTGACCACGAGGATGATCGGAAGTTTGCGCTCGAGCGCCTTGCGGAGGACGAACCGGGTCTGCGGCAGTGGCCCCTCGGAGGCGTCGACCAACAGCAGCGCCCCATCGACCATCGTCAGCGCCCGCTCGACCTCGCCGCCGAAGTCGGCGTGGCCCGGGGTGTCGACGATGTTGAACTTGACCCCGTCGCGGTTGACCGCGGTGTTCTTGGCCAGGATCGTGATCCCCTTCTCGCGCTCGAGGTCCATCGAGTCCATCACCCGCTCGGCAACATCCTGGCCTTTGCGAAAGGTGCCGGTCTGCCACAGCATCGCGTCGACCAGGGTCGTCTTGCCGTGGTCGACATGGGCGATGATCGCGACGTTTCTGAGGTCTTCTCGGGCTTTGCTCATGGAAAGGGAGAGAGTAGGGAACTCGTTCGGCCCACTCGGGGCAAGAAGAAGCCCGCCTTGCGGCGGGCTTCGAACTGCGAAGAGCGTTTAGCTGAAGCTACTGCTGCTGAACGCTCGCTGCGGCTGGGCCTTTCGGGCCTTCTTCGGACTCGTAGCTCACTTTGGCGCCCTCGGTCAGGGACTTGAAGCCCTCACCCAGGATCGCGGTGTGATGGACGAAAACGTCCTTCGAGCCGTCATCGGGCGTAATGAACCCGTAGCCCTTGTCGTCGCTGAACCACTTGACAGTTCCAGTCGGCATGCATTGCCTCCACTTCATGTGCTGCGAACGCGGAGGATGCGATGAAGCAACGACTGCGAGCGCTACGCACAACTTTCGCCGGTATCTACCGGCCCTAATGAATGGGACCGTAGCAGGATCACCCCTGGTTGCAGCGCCAAACTCGCGCAAACGGGACGCGGAATGAGGTACTAACTATTGGGCGCCCGATGCCGATACTGAAAGGGAGGATGCAGGTTGCCCTTCGCACCAACCGCCCCGTGGGTGCAGTCGCGCTCACGATCTCCCTGGCGCTGCTGTTGCCCGCGGCCGCCGGCGCAGCCCTGCCCGATCCGGGCGGCAGCAGGCTGACGCCCCCGCTCGAGATGCTGGCCGAACCCGCGACCGCCGCCAAGCCGGCAGCCGCGCAGGACGAGCGGCTGGGGATTCCCTCCCACGGACCCGGCAGCCTCGTCCGGCAGGGGAGCAGCGTCCTCGCTACCGCTCGCTTCGAGCGCGGCGCCCTTTCCGCCTTCCCGCGTCTGCGCAGCGCCGGGGCGCAGATCCTCAGCGCCAGTCGCCAGACCCAGACCGTCACCTTCTCCGCCGAGCCAGCGCTGCTTCCCGCGATCGCCTCGGTGGCGGGGCTGAAGGCCGCCTGGCCGGTGCGGGAGCCGATCGTCTTCGGGCCGGCCGGCCCCTGCGAAGGCGGGGCGGCGATCTCCGAGGGGCTCGCCCAGTTGCGCGTCGAGGACGCCCGCCAGGCGTTTGAGGTGCGCGGCGCCGGCACCACCGTCGGCGTTCTCTCCGACTCCTACGACACTGCGAAGCTCGGCTCCGAGGCGCCGGTTACCGATGCCCTGGACGATGTCGTCAGCGGCGACCTCCCCGGCCCGGCGGGGTCATGCAGCGGCCAGCAGCTGTCGGTTCGGGTGCTCGACGAGGGCCCGAGCGACCAGGGCGATGAGGGCCGGGCGATGCTGCAGATCGTCCACGACCTCGCCCCACACGCAGACCTCGCTTTCGCCACTGCCTTCGAGAGCGAAGAATCCTTCGCGCAGAACATCGAACGGCTGGCGCAACCCATTTCCGAAGGCGGCGCCGGCGCCGACGTGATCGTCGACGACGTCGCCTGGTTCGAAGAGCCCTTCTTCCAGGACGGGCCGGTGGCGGTTGCTATCGACAACGTCAGCGACGACGGCGTCAGCTACTTCAGCGCCGCCGGCAACGACAACCTCTTCGATTCCATCGGCCGCGAAATCGCTTCCTGGGAGGCGCCTGCGTTCCGCGATTCGCTCGGCTGCCCGGAAGCCGTCGCCAAACTCGGGGGCTTCAACGGCAGCCACTGCATGGACTTCAACCCGGGCGCCGCCAGCGACAACACCTTCTGGATCAACGTCGGGCCGAAGCAGGTGTTGACGTTGGACCTGCAGTGGGCGGAGCCTTGGAACGGGGTCGTCACCGACCTCGACGCCTTCCTCCTCTCCAGCGGCGGGCAGCTGCTCGCGAGCGCCCCCTCGGACAACGTCGGGCCGACCGGGACCCAGCGCCCGGTCGAGATCCTGCAGTGGGAGAACGAATCGAGCTCGACTAAGACCGTGCAGCTGGCCATCAACCGCTTCGTCGGCTTCAACCCGCGCCTCAAGTTCATCCTCCTCCAGAACGGGGGCGGGGTCAGTGCCACCGAGTATCCACAGTCGAGTGGCGAAGACGTAGTCGGACCATCGGTCTTCGGCCACGCCGGCGCCGAGGCCGCGATCACGGTCGCGGCCGTCCCCTTCAACAACAGCGCCAGGATCGAGTCCTACTCTTCGCGGGGGCCCGTTACCCATCTCTTCGGCCCCGTGGAGGGCCCCGCTCCGGCGCTGCCTTTCGGCTCGCCGAAAACGATCCCTAAGCCGGACCTCGCCGCCACCGACTGCGGCGCCACCACCTTTTTCGCCTTCCTCTCCAACGGCACCTGGCGCTTCTGCGGGACCTCGGCCGCGGCACCGCACGCCGCCGCGGTTGCCGCCCTCGTGCGCCAGGCGAAACCGAGCCTGCCGGCGCAGCAGGTGCGGAGCACCCTCGGCGACACCGCGGTTCCCGTCGGCACTTTCTCGGCCGAGGCAGCCGGTGCCGGCATGGTCGACGCCTTTGCGGCGATTGCCAGCCTGCCGGGCCCGATCGACGGCGGTGACGGCCCGAGCGAAGCGGCTGTGCCGCTCGAAAGCTCAACCGCTGCGACGACCGTACCGGCGCCCACCTCTGCGCCCACCGGCTCGCCGCAGCCGCTGCCGACCCCGACGCCGTCGGCTCCGAGCACTTCGATCCTCAGGCACCCGCCGAAGCTGATCCGCATCGGTGCGCGCTCAGCGCGCCTTGTTTTCCGCTTCGGCTCTGACCAGCCCGACGCCACCTTTCTCTGCAAGGTCGATCGTGCTCGCTTTCACGCCTGTCCGACGCGTTTCGCGCGCCGCTACAGGCTGGGGCGACACCTGCTCCAGGTCAAGGCCCGCGGCGCCGGCGGCCTCTTCGACTCGACCCCGGCGAGCTTTCGCTTCCGGGTCGTTGCCCGCTGAACCTCAAGCCGAGGAGCGGCTCGCCTGCCGCCGCATCGCCCAGTGGCCGGCCCACAGCAGTGCCAGCAGCGCGAGGGCGCTGGCGAGGACGAGCGGGTCGGTGAGCGAGAGGCCTTCGAGCCGAGTTCCGAAGTAGACGGAGATCGCGGTGATCGGCAGGTAGCCGACCAGCGTCGTCCAGACGAACCGCCAGAGCGGCACCCGCGCCGCCCCGGCGGCGTAGGAGACGATGCTGAAGGGGAGGATCGGGATCAGCCGCATCGCCATCAACAGCGTCGGCCCGCCGCGCTCGATCGCCCGCTCGACCCGGTCGAAGCGCTCCTCGCCGAACCAGCGGTCGAACAGCGGCCGGGCGATCGAGCGACCGATCGTCCAGCAGACGAGCCCGTTGAGGAGCCAGCCCACCATCACTAGCGCGAGGGCGGGGAAGAAGCCGTAGGCGAAGCCGGCGGCGGCGTCGACGATCTCGGCGGGGTAGAAGACGACGCTGTGGAGGAGGGCGAGGGCGAGGATCAGCAGTGGCCCGGCCACGCCGAGGCTGTCGATCTCCTCCCGCACCTTGTCGTGGTCCCCCTGGAGCAGGGCGGCAACCGAATCCCGCAGCGGATCGACTGCGATGACGATCGCCGCCATCACCGCGATCCCCGCGAGGGTGATCCCGATCTCCAGCAGCGGCAGGCGGTGGTCCTCCTTCTCCACCCGCCTAGGCTAGATGCCGCTCAGCCGGCCCCGCTCAGCCGCTCCGCCAGCCCGGAGTGGCGGCCGCCACTGTCGTCGCGGCGCACCGCCGAGACGAGGGACGCCTGGTCGCCGATCAACACGCAGCTGTTGCGAGCGCGGGTGATCGCCGTGTAGAGCAGCGGGCGGTTCAGCATCCGCGCATGGGAGCGGTGGCAGACGCCGACCACGACCGGCACCTCGCAGCCCTGCGCCTTGTGGACGGAGATCGCGTAGGCGAGGCGGAGCGTCCCGGTCTCGCCGTAGGGGATCAGCAGGCTGCCGCCGTCGTCCGTGTCGACGCGGATCACCTCTTCGTCCGGATCGTCGGCGCGGAGGAAGACGATCGAGCCGTTCATCAGCCCCAGCTCGTGCGAGTTGCGGGTCTGGATCAGGCGGTCGCCGATCCGGAAGCGGTCGGAGAGGGCGCGCTTGCCGTCGGGATTCAGCTCGGCCTGCAGGCGCTCGTTCAGCGCGTCGATTCCGACCGCCCCCCGGTACATCGGCGCCAGCACCTGGACGTCGCGGATCGGGTCGACGCCGAATTTGCCCGGCGCCCGCTCGGCCACCACCTCGACCACCGTCTCCAGCGCCCGCTCCGGGGTCCCCCGCTCGATGAAGAAGAAGTCATGGTCCTGCTCCTCGCCCGGGTCCAGGTGGGGCGGGCGGCCCTGGTTGATCTCGTGGGCAGCGGTGGTGATCATCGAGCGCGCCGCCTGGCGGAAGATCTGCGTCAGTCGCACCACTGGCGCCGCCCCCGAGGCGATCAGGTCCTCGAACGGCTTACCGGCGCCGATCGGCGGCAGCTGGTCGGCGTCGCCGACGAAGACGATGTGGGTGCTCTCGGCGAGGCCGCCGAGCAGCACCTCGCAGAGGCGCAGGTTCAGCATCGAGGACTCGTCGACGATCACCAGGTCGGCGGGCAGCGGCCGCCCCGGCCGGAAGGCCGGCTCGCGCCCCGGCATCCACTCGAGCAGGCGGTGGATCGTCTTCGCCTCGTGCCCGGTCGCTTCCTCGAGCCGCCGCGCCGCCCGGCCGGTCGGGGCGCAGAGGGCGATCGTCGCGTTCGCGGCTTCGGCCTCGGAGACGATCTCCTTCGTGCATTTGGTCTTGCCGACGCCGGGGCCACCGGTGAGGACGGAGAGGCGCGCGGCGAAGGCACCGCGCACCGCCGCCCACTGCTCGTCGGTGAGTTCGTCCCTGGGGCTCTCACCGGGGTCGTGGTCGAGATGGGGAGGCGCGGCGGCGCGCGAGGCCAAGGTCGCAGCGACCGCAAGCTCGCTGGCGTGGGTCCCCTCCCGGTAGATGCGTCCTTCGTCGGCGACCAGCCCCGGTGCTGCGACCAGCACGTCGGGATCGGCCGCGAGCCCGATCAGCCGCGCGGTGCGCCGGCTCAGCTCCTCCAGCGGCAGGTAGCTGTTGCCCTGCTGCTCGGCCTCGAGCAGGGCGAAGAGGGCCGCGGCCTGGGCGCGCCGGCTCGACTCGGGCGGCACGTCCGCGGCGAGGGCGATCTTGTCGGCGCGGACGAAGCCGACGCCCGGCACCTCGGTCAGCCGGTAGGGGTCCTCGTGGAGGATCGCCATCGAGCGCTCCCCGTAGCGGGCGTGGATCGCCGCCGCGAGGTGGGCGAGCCCGTGCGGAGCCAGCTGCACGTGGAGGTCGCGGATCGCCCGGCTCGCGAACCAGGACTGGGTGGCCGCCTCGGCCTGGTCGCCGCTGACCCCGCGCAGTGAGCCGAAGACCCGCTGAGGGTTGGCGGCGATTGCCTGCAGCACCTCCTCGCCGTATTCGTCGCAAAGCTTCTCGGCCCGGGCGGGGCCGATGTGGCGCAGCGAGGTGAGATAGGCGACCTGCCCTTCGCGGTCGGCGGGATCGAGCGGCAGCGCTCCCTGGGCGCGGAGCTGGCGGCCATAGCGGCTGTGGGTCTGCCACTCGCCGCTGACTTCGGCCCGGTCACCCTCGCCGAGGTGGCCGACCGGGC
>DATFOB010000011.1:0-68628 GCA_035266025.1 Solirubrobacterales bacterium | reverse complement strand
AGTCCCTCTTTTCAGGGAAGCCGCAAACAGCGGAAACAACCTCTGGGGTAGCTCCCCACCGAATGCGAGGTATCGGTGATTCAGCTACCCCCGCAAACCCGCACCACTACTGGGATGGCGAGTTTCGCCAATCCCTCATAGGGCTACAAAGGACGAACGCCGAGGGCGAGGTGTCATATAAGTGCAGCGTGACTGTGCCCGCGCCGTTACTTGCCGTTGATGCGCCTTCGATGCTCTTCCGCGCCTTCTACGCGCTGCCGAGCAAGATCGTCGGGCCCGACGGGCGGCCGGTGAACGCGCTGCTGGGAACGGCGAACCTGATCCTGCGCGAGGTCGAACGGCACGGACCGCGCGCGGTCGTCCTCTGCTTCGGCCCCGACGCCGCCGCCTACCGGACCGAGCTCTACCCCGCCTACCACGCCGAGCGCGAGGCGGCGATGCCTGACGAGCTGCCGCACCAGTTCGCCGACTCGCGCGAGTTCTTCGAGGCCTTCGGGTGGACGGTCGCGGTGGGCGAGGACCTCGAGGCCGACGACCTGCTCGGCACCTACGCCCGCCTCGAGGCCGAAGCGGGCGGGCGGGCGCTGCTCCTGACCGGCGACCGCGACATGTACCAGTGCGCGAGCGAGGACGTGACCGTCCTCTACGTCCGCACCGGCGGCAAGAGCGGTGGCGCCGAAGAGGTGGGGCCGGCGGAGGTGCGCGAGCGCTACGGGATCGACCCGGAGCTGGTGCCGGACTTCATCGCCCTCCGCGGCGACCCATCCGACGGGCTGCCGGGCGCCAAGGGCGTCGGGCCGAAGACGGCGGCGGAGCTGCTGCGGGAGCACGGCTCCCTGGAGGCGATCCTCGACAACGCGATCCGCGAGCGGCGGCCGGCGTTGCGCGGCGCTCTGATCGAGGGGCGCGAGGAGCTGCTGATCTTCAAGGACATCGCGACCCTGCGGGACGCCGGAGTCGAGCGTCCGCCCGACCGCGCCACCGATTGGCACGGCGCCGCAGAGGCAGCGCGGGCGCGCGGGATGAAAAAACTCGCCGAGCGGCTGGAAGCGAACGCGGACTAGGTGGGTGGCGTTTTCCTCCCCGACGGGGAGGAATAAATCGACACGAGCCCCCAGGCCGAGACGATCGCCCAGACGCCCTCGAGCAGGACGAAGCCCCATTGGGCGGCGGCGACCGCGAGCACGGCAAGGATCGCGGAGCCGACAAGGTTGAGCGCGAGGTAGAGGCGCGAGTCCGGGCGCATGCGCTCGAGCTGGACTGCGGTAAAAGCAGCGAGGATCAGCAGCGCGCCGACGATCTGGATCGCTTGGTCCACGCGCCGAGCCTATTGACGTGTCGACTTTGTCCCCCCATGGAGGACAAAGTCGACAGGGCCGGGTACCTTCGCCGGGTGGATCCTGCCTCCCTCCCAATCTTGGAGCAGCGCCAGCTGCGCAAGCGCTGGCGCTACATCGGCCTCTTCGCTGAGGAAGTGATGCTGTGCGCGGCGCGGGCCGAGGTCGGGCCGCTGACGCAGTCGTTCTGGGTCCTGCTCGACCGGCAGTCGGGGCAACAGTGGAACCACACCGCGCTCCTCTCAGGTAGCAAGGAGGTGGCGATGGACGGGCCGCGGCTGGAGATCGACGGTCCCGGCCTGCGCGCCTCTCTGAACCTCGGCGAGATCGAGCCGATCGAGGTGACCTGCCCAAGCGGGCGGGCCCGCGCCTGGACCCGCAAGCGCGTAGGGATGTCGATCGAGGGATCAATCGAGGTCCCGGGAAGACGCTGGGAGGTCGCGGGCCGCGGCGTCGATGACGAGTCCGCCGGCCACCACCAGCGCCACACGAGCTGGAACTGGTCGGCGGGGATCGGGACCGCAACCGACGGCCGCCCCGTCGCCTGGAACCTCGTCACCGGGATCAACGACCCGCCGCAAGGCAGCGAGCGGGCGATCTGGATCGACGGCTCCCCGGCTGAGCCGGCTCCGGTGAGCTTCGATCGCCCCGATGAGATCGAGCTAGACGCCGGCCAGACGCTCCACTTCGCCGGCGAGTCAGAACACACCCACGACGACAACTACCTCGTGATCCGCTCTCGCTACCGCCACCGCTTCGGCAGCTTCACCGGCTCACTCGCCGGAATCGAGCTGTCCCACGGCCTCGGGGTGATGGAGGAGCACGATGCGCTCTGGTGAGCCCATCCGACTTTGACCCCAGCGGACTGTGGTGAATCTCGGATGCGCTAAGCGCGGTGCTCGGGGTTCGGGAGGTCGAACCTGCAGCCTGCTTCCCACTCCTTCGGCTGGTTGCCGTGGGCGGGGATGCCGCCGGCGTCCTTCAGCATCCGCGCCAGGTGCATCAGGTTCCAGGCGGCGAAGGTGGTGTTGCGGTTGGTGAAGTCGTTGTCGGGGCCGCCTGAGCCTTCGTCGAGGTAGGAGGGGCCGGGGCCGGCCTCGCCGATCCAGCCCGCGTCTGCCTGGGGCGGGATCGTGTAGCCGAGGTGCTGCAGCGAGTAGAGGACGTTCATCGCGCAGTGCTTGATCCCGTCCTCGTTGCCGGTGACGATGCAACCGCCGACGCGGCCGTAGTAGGCCCACTGGCCCTGATCGTTGAGCAGGCTCGAGTTGCCATAGAGGCGCTCGATCACATGCGTCGCGACGGAGGACTTCTCCCCCAGCCAGATCGGCATCCCGAGCACGAGGATGTCGGCCGCCAACACCCGCTCGTAGATCTGCGGCCACTCGTCGCGCTCCCAACCATGTTCGGTCATGTCCGGCCAGACGCCGATCGCCAGCTCATGGTCGATCGCGCGGATGCAATCGACCTCTACCCCTTGCGCCCGCATCACCTCGATCGACTTGTCCATCAGCCCCTGCGTGTTCGAGGTCTCCGGGCTGCGTTTCAGCGTGCAGTTGACGAAGAGCGCCTTGAGGTCGGAGTAATCGGTCTGGGGCATGTTGGTCGTGTCTCTCTTTCGGTTCGGCGGACTCCGCCGGATCACCACGTGTCGACGAAGCGGTGGGCGCCTGCGGGACGGGAGTCGCCGGCGGCGTTGAGGGTGGAAGCGATCAGGCCGCGAGTCTCTGCCGGATCGATGACGTCGTCAAGCTCGAACAGCGCCGCCGCGTTCAGTGCCTTCGCGTTCTCTTCGGCCTGGGCGGTGAGGTCGCGGACGCGCTGCTCGCGCTCGGCCTCGTCCGGGATCGCCTCCAGCTCCTTGCGCAGGGCGAGGCGGACAGCACCCTCGAGCCCCATCGGCCCGAGGTGCGCGCTCGGCCAGGCGACCGTCAGCAGCGGCTCGTGGAGGCTGCCGCCAACCATCGCCTGGGCGCCGAGGCCATAGCCGCGCCGCAGGACGACGGCGACGAGCGGCACTCGCAGGGCGGCGCCGGCGACCAGCAGCCGCGAAGCGTGGCGGACGAGGCCGGTCGCCTCGGCTTCGGGCCCGACCATGTAGCCGGGGGTGTCGACGAGCGAGACGACCGGGAGGCCGAAGGCGTCGCAGAGCTGCAGCAGGCGCGCCGCCTTGTCGCTCGCGTCGCTGGTCACCGCCCCCGCCATGTGGCGGGTGTCGTTGGCGATGATCCCTAGCGGCCGGCCCTCGACCCGCGCCAGCGCGGTCACCATCTCCGGCGCGAAGGCCTCGCGCAGGAAGGTCACCGAGCCCTCGTCGGCGAGGGTCTCGAGGATCGGCCGCGGGTCGTAGGCGCGTCGCTTGCGGTCCGGGATCAGGTCGCGCAGCCGCGCCTGGTCGGCTTGCGGACCGGAAGCCGTGCGCCCCTGGAAGTACGCCAGCAGCTTCTTCGTCACCGCCGTCGCCTCGGCCTCGTCGGCGACCGTGACATCGACGACGCCGCTCGCCGCCTGCGTCGCCAACGGCCCGACCTCGTCGGGGTGGACGTCGCCGAGGCCGCCGCCGGCGATCATCGCCGGCCCGCCCATCCCGAGCGAGCTGCCCTCGGTGGCGACGATCAAGTCGGCGCAGCCGGCGATCACGGCGTTGCCGGCGAAGCAGCGGCCGTGGACGATCGCGATCCGCGGCACCAGCCCGGAGAGCTTCGCCCAGAGCGCGAAAGCTCGGGTGTCGAGAGCGGAGACGACGGGGTAGTCGGTGTCGCCCGGTCGCCCTCCCCCGCCCTCGGCATAGAAGACGACGGGGAGGCGCATCCGCTCGATCAGCTCGAAGAGGCGGTCCTTCTTGCGGTGACCCAGCGCGCCCTGGGTGCCGGCGAGGACCGTGTAGTCGTAGGAGAGGACGGCGCAGGCGGCTCGCTCAGGCTCGAAGAGAGCGCCGTTGACGCGGGCGGTGCCGCCGATCAGCCCGTCGGCCGGCGTGCGGGCGATCAGATCCGCGAGCTCGCGGCGGCCGCGCTGGGCGGCGATCGCGTAGCGGCCGTACTCGACGAATGAGCCGGCGTCGACCAGGTCCTCGATGTTCTCGCGGGCGGTGCGGCCGCCGGCGGCGCGCCGCTTCTCAACCGCGTCGGGCCGCGCCGCGTCCTCGGTCAGGGCTCGGCGGACGAGCAGCTCCGCCAGGTCATCTCGCTCCCCCTCAGGCACGGGAGGACTTTACGGGCTCAGCCGCGGATCGCCTTGCCGGCGATGTTCTTCAGCCGCGTGCGGTCGCGCTGGGTGAGGTTGCCCGGCCGCCCCTTCGACTTCATCATCAGGTTCAGGAATTCGGTCCGGTCGTGCTTGTTGAGGTTCTGCTCGACCCGCTCGCGTCCCTTCTCGGCCAGCCAGATCGAGGCCGCCCAGACCAGTTTCCAGGGCACCCGCTTCCAGAGGTGGGGCGCTGCTCTGCGGGCCAACCAGAAGGGCATCCCCGTCTCCGCCTATTCGACGACTTCGACGGTGCCGTGCATCGTCGGGTGGATCTCGCAGAAGTAGGTGAAGGTGCCGGCGTCCTTGAAGGTTTCCGAGCCGAGCTTGCCTTTCTCGATCGTCCCGGTGTCGAAGCTGCCGTCGTCGGCGGTCGCGGTATGAGGGGCGGTGTCCTGGTTCTGCCAGATCACCTTGCCGCCGACCTGCACCACGACCGGGTCGGGCTGGTAGGTGAATTCGACGATGTCGACTTTTTCCGACTTCGCCGCCTCGCCGCTGGGCGCCGGTTCGCTTTCCGTTTCGGTCGCGTCTTCGGCTCCTTCGGTGGCTTCTTCGGCGCCGGTTTCAGCTTCGGTGACGGCCGATTCGGCTCCAGAGGTGGAATCGGAGCCGCTGTCCCCACAAGCGGCAAGGCCGAGGGAGAGGGCGACCAGGGCAGCGAGGAACAGCGGCTTCAATTCCATGTGGATTTTCTTTACCCACTGGCGGCGCAGAGGAATCAGTCGGGTCCCAAACGTAGGCTGCGCCTCGTGATCACCGGCCCCCGCGGGCGTTGGGTGGCGATTGCCGTCTGGCTCCTGATCGGGGCCGGCGGCCTCCTCGCCCACGCCCACATCGACGATGTCACCGCCGCCGGGCAGAGCAGCTTCCTGCCCGCCGACTCGGAATCGACGCGGGCGCTGGACGCGCTCAGTGCGACCTCCGGGTCCGAAGACGTGCCGGTCGTGATCGTCTTCGAACGCCCCAGCGGACTCGAACGGGGGGACCTGAAGTCGATTGGGCGGATCGGCGACGGCCTCGGCGAGCTCGGCCTCACCGGCGCCTCGCCGATCGTCGACCCGTTCTCCGGCGAACACCGCAACGAACTGACGAAGGTGGCGCGATTCGCCAAGGGAATCGGCCCGGTCTCCCGCGACGGCGACGCAGCCCTGCTGGTACTGGCGATCGACGCCGAGGACCGTGGCGCCGTCGTCGAAGGGGTCGAGCAGATCCGCCGCTACCTGCGGACCCACGAACGTCCCGGGCTGCGCGCCTACGTCACCGGGCCGGGCGGCATCGCCGCCGATCTCGAGGCGGTCGCCGCCGACGCCGGCCGCACCCTCCTCGTCGCCACCCTCGGCCTCGTCCTCCTCCTGCTCCTGCTCGTCTACCGAGCCCCAATCCTCGCCCTGCTGCCGCTGCTCGCCGTCGGCTTCGCCTACCTGGCCACGATCGCCATCGCCTACCTGCTGATCGAGGCCGGCGCGATCGTCGTCAACGCCGAGGGGACGATGTTGCTGCTCGTCCTTGTCTTCGGCGCAGGGACGGATTACTCGCTGCTGCTGGTGCACAGGTACCGGGAAGAGCTGGGGGGTGAGGAGGGGTCCGGGGGATCCCCTCCGTCACAAATTGGGGAGGTTCCTCCGGGGATCCCCCGGACCCCTCTCGACAGCGCTGTGAGGGAGACCCGACCTGCGATCGTGGCGAGTGGCGGGACGGTCATCGCCGCGATGTTGGTTTTGCTGGTGGCCGACCTTGAGTCGACTCGCTGGTTGGGACCGGTCCTAGCTATCGGCATCGCAGTGATGTTGCTCGCAGCTTTCACCCTGCTGCCAGCTCTCCTGGCAATCCTGGGCGACCGAGCTTTCTGGCCTTCCAACCCGGCCCTAGTCGCGGGGGAGGGGGGTCCCCGGAGGAACCTCCCAGTTCGTGACGGAGGGGAGCCCCCTCCCCCGCGCCCAAACTTGTGGGAACAGGCAGCGGACCTGGTGGCGAGACATTCGCGCCTGCTGATCACCCTCGTAGTAGGGCTGTTGATAGTCCTCTCCTTAGGCAACCTGACGAACCACGAATCCCTCGGGTTCGGGCAGGGGGTGACGAAGCCGACCAACTCCAGCCGTGGCACCGAAGCGCTGGAACGCCACTTCCCCGCCGGCCTCGGCTCGCCCCTGACCGCGGTGATGAAGACCGAGGAGGCGCCGGTGGCGGTGGCGGCGATGAAACGCCTGCGCAGCATCCAGTTGGCCCTGCCGACGCCGGTTCCCGGCGACGCCGGGAAGGCCGTCGTCCTCCTCGTCCTCCGCGACGATCTCTACGGCGACGAGGCCGAAGACGCCGTCGAGGAGATCCGCGAAAAGCTGCACGCCGTCGCCCCCAGTGGCCTGCTCGGCGGCGTCCCGGTCGAGAACCTCGACGTCGAGGAAACCAACGCGCGGGACACCCGGCTGATCGTGCCCCTGGTCCTGATCGTGATCGGCCTGATCCTGATCGCGGTGCTGCGGGCGCTGGTCGCTCCCGCCTACCTGATCGCCACCGTGCTCGCCTCTTTCGTCGCCACCCTCGGTCTCGCCACCTTCGCCTTCACCGAGATCTTCGAGATGGAGGGGCTCGCCTTCAACCTGGAGCTGATGTCCTTCATCTTCCTCGTCGCGCTCGGGGTCGACTACAACATCTTCCTGATGACCCGGGCGCGGGAGGAGGCGGCCGCCCGCGGGACCCGCGACGGGGTCCTCGCCGCACTGAGCAGCACCGGCGGGGTGATCACCGGCGCCGGGCTGATCCTCGCCGGCACCTTCGCCACCCTGACCCTGCTGCCGCTCGAGGAGCTGGTCCAGATCGGCGCCACCGTCGCCGCCGGCGTCCTCCTCGACACCTTCCTCGTCCGCGCCCTGCTGATCCCGGCGATCACCTACCGGCTCGGCGACCGCGCCTGGTGGCCAGGCGGGGCCGGGCCGCCGCCTCAGTAGCCGGGGCTGCGCTTCACCTTCTTGCGCTCGTGCGGGTGGGCGCCGCCCTTCTCCTCCAGCGTCGTGCAGGCTTCGGCGATGTCGTCGGCGAGGCGGTCGACCTGGGCGCGGCCGAGGGTCTCCTTGACCAGCGCCCGCATCACCTTCACCTCTTCGGCGTCGGGCGGCATCGTGTAGGCGGGGAGCATCCAGCCGCGCTCGGCCGAGAGCTGCCAGGAGACGTCGAACTCGTCGTAGTCGTGTCCGTCGGTGAGCTTGAAGGCGACCAGCGGCAGCTGCTCCTTGTCGGCGCCGATCAACTCGAAGTTGCCGTTTGCCTCCAGCTTCTCGGCCAGCGCCTTTGCGTTCTGCTCCATCGCTCCCATCACGTGCGCGTAGCCCTCGTGGCCGAGGCGGACGAAGTTGTAGTACTGGGCCAGCACCATCGAGGCGCCGGTGGAGAAGTTGAGGGTGAAGGTGGCGTCGGTTTTGCCGAGGTAGTTCTCGTAGAAGACGAGATCCTCGGCCAGGTCGGCTTTCTCGCGGAAGACGAGCCAGCCGATCCCCGGGTAGACGAGCCCGAACTTGTGGCCGGAGACGTTGATCGAGCGCACCTGCTCGAGCCGGAAGTCCCACTCGGAATCGGGGTAGAGGAAGGGCCAGACGAAGCCGCCGCTGGCGGCGTCGACGTGGAGCGGCACGTCGAGCCCCTGGCTCTCCTTGATCCGCAGCAGGAGGTCGTTGATCCCGGAGATGTCGTCGGCGTGGCCGGTGAAGGTGGTGCCGAGGACGGCGGCGACGCCGATCGTGTTCTCGTCGACGTGGGGCTCGACGTCCTCGGGCCCGATAACGTACTTGCCCTCGCGCAGGCGGACGATCCGCGGTTCGACGTCGAAGTAGCGGCAGAACTTTTCCCAGACGACGTGGACGTCGCCGCCGAAGACGAGGTTCGGCTTGTCGACCCCCTTGCCGGCCGCTTCGCGCCGCTGCTTCCACTTCCACTTCAGCGACAGCGCCCCGAGCATGATCGCCTCCGAGGAGCCTTGGGTACGACAGCCGGTCGTCTCCCCCGGCGCGTGGTAGAGGTCGGCGAGCATGCGGATGCAGCGTTGCTCGATCTCCGCCGAGATCGGATACTCGGCGTGGTCGATGAAGTTGCGGTGGAGGTTCTCGCTGACGATCCGCTGCGCCTCGGGCTCCATCCAGGTGGTGACGAAGGTGGCGAGGTTGCGCCACGGGTCCCCCTCCAGCACCAGTTCCTCGTCGACCAGCCGCATCGCGTCGAGGGCGGACATGCCGGCGCCGGGGAAGTCCCCGGCGGGCGCGTCTTCGGTGAGGAAGCGGCCGCCGTACTTGGTCGCGGCGTCCTCGGGGTTCGGCGACTGGTTCATCTCAGGTGCGCTCCTTCTCGGGGTCGCCGCGAGACTATCCCCCTGGCCGAACCAGACCATAGGGTTGATACGTGGCAGAGGACTCGGGCCTGGGCGCGGGGGACGTCACCTTCGCGATCGTCTTCATCGTCGGCGCGGTCCTGCTGGGGATGGCGCATTTCACCTTCGTCAGCTTCTCCTGCTTCGGCGATACCTCCCAATGCGCCCAGTCGACCGAGAAGAACGGGTACTACGAAGGGACCCTGCACTACCTCGACGGCCGCCCCTACCGGTCGGCCGAGTTCGAAGCCGTTTTCGCCTCGCGGGGGGAAGACAACCCGGTCACCTTCGAGACCGATGCGAACGGGTATGCCTGCATCTACTGGGCGGAGGAGCGGGTCTACCCAAAGGCCCGCACCCCGAGCGGGGAACCGCTGCTCGGCGACGACCCGCACGTCTCCGAGCTGGCTCCCTTTCACGAGCTGGGTTTCTTCGGCCCACCTGAGGGCTGCCAGAAGAGCAGCGAGGGGGTTCCCTGGAACCAGGCCGACGACGCGGAGTCGACCTGGCAGAACTGGCTGCTGTTCCTCCTCCCCCTCGCCTCGATCGGGCTCCTGGCAGCAGCCCTGGTCGGCCGGCGGGACGACCGCGCGCTCCGCTTCTTCGCCGCCGGTGGCCTGCTGTTCGGCGCGAACCTGATCGCGTTCGTGGTCCTCTGGTTCGTCTAGCCCCTGACTCGCGGGCTGCCCGACCCTCTTGCCTTTGCTCTCGGGGGAGTATGTTGACCGAGTAGATCAAATTTCTTTCTCAAACGAAGGGACGCATTCGATGGAGGGAACGATGGAGATGGGGCCGATCGATTACGTCTTGATCGAGTGGCCGGGCCGCCAGCCCAACGGTGAGGCGATGCCGCACCTCTTCGAGCTCGTCGAGCGCGGCGTGATCCGGGTCCTCGATGTTTCCTTCATCACCAAAGACGAGGATGGCTCGGTCGCCGGCCTCGAGCTCGCTGATTTCGGTGACGGTGCCGAGCTCTCGATCTTCGAGGGCGCCTCCTCGGGCCTGCTCGGCGACGACGACCTCGCCGAGGCGGCGGGTGCCCTGGAGCCAGGTACCTCGGCCGCCCTGCTGGTCTTCGAGAACACCTGGGCCGCGCCCTTCGTCGGAGCCGTCCACCGCTCCGGCGGCCAGCTGGTCGCCAGCGGCCGCATACCCGCAGAAGACGTCCTCGCCGCGCTCGACGCGGCCGAGGCCGACGCCTAGAGAAAGGACCCACCTATGCCAGGACTACTTCGAGGCGTTGCCCGCACCGCCGTCATCGCCGGCACCGCCACCTCCGTCAGCAACCGCGTCTCCAAACGCCAGGGCGAGCGCTGGGCCGGGCAGGAACAGCAGCAGTACGCCCAGCAGGCTCCGCCACCGCAGGCGGCACCCGCCGCGCCCGCCGAAAGCTCGATGATCGAGCAGCTGAAGGAACTCGGCCAGCTGAAAGAACAGGGCATCCTCACCGAGGAGGAGTTCGCCGCCCAGAAGGCGAAGCTGCTCGGCTCCTAGTTCGCGGGGCTGTAGTTCAGCGAGTAGAAGAGGTGGGCGACGCCGTCGCCCTGGACGACCCGCGTCTGCTCCAGCTGCACGCTCGTGGGCATGTCGTCGAAGAGGCGAACCCCGTCACCTAGGAAGACCGGGACCTGGTTGACGACGATCTCGTCGAGGAGGCCGGCGCGGATCGTCTCCTGGATCGTCTCGCCGCCGCCGCCGATGTGGACGTGGCCGTTGCCCGCCGCCTCGCGGGCAAGTTCGACCGCCCGCTCGATCCCCTCGGTGGCGAAGTGGAAGGTGGTCTCGCCGAGGGTCAGCGGCTCGCGCTCGTGATGGGTTAGGACGAAGACGGGGACCCGGAAGGGTGGCTCGTCCCCCCACCAGCCGTTCCACAGCGGCTCGGTCCAGGGGCCGCGGACGGGGCCGAACATGTTGCGGCCCATGACGACGGCGTTGCTGTTGGCCGAGGCCTCGCGGACGAGGTCGTCGCTGACCCCTCCCTCGCCGCCCTCACGGCCGTGCATTTCCTGGAAGAACCGGGTCTTGAAGGCCCACTCGTGGAGCGCCTCGCCGCCTTCGCCGAGCCCATGCTCCTCGCTCTGGTTGGGGCCGGCGAGGAAGCCGTCGGCGGAGACCGAGATCTGGCACTTGACCTTGCTCACACAGGGACCGTACCGCGACCGAAGCCCTTGACGCGGAAACCATCAGCGCTATCCTGATGGAGGACTAACTACAGAAAGTGGACTTGGTTATGACTTATCGGCTGATACCGCTTGACGAGGCAATCGTCTTCCCCACCGTGACCGCGACCCTGCCGATCGAGGTCGGCGATGACGAGCGCGTCTTCCTGATGCCGCGCCGCGATGGCGAGTTCGGCCGTGTCGGCGTCGTCGCCGAGGTGATCGAGACCGGGCTCTCGCGCCGCGGTCGTCCCGTCGCCACCGTCGTCGGCCTCCACCGCGGCCTGATCGCCGGCGGCGCCGAGCCGGGCGACGGTGAGACGCTGCGGGTCGAGGTGCAGGAGATCCGCGACGGCCACCCCGACGATGAGCACACCCGCGAGCTGAGCACCGAATACCGCGCCGTGGTCGAGGAGATCCTCGAGCACCGCGGCGACGACGGCCGCATCGCCGCCTTCCTGCGCTCGATCGACGAGCCGGGCGCGCTCGCCGACACCTCCGGCCTCTCTCCCGACATTCCCAACGAGGGCAAGCTGCGCCTGCTGGAGGCGATCGACGTCACCGCCCGCCTCGAGTTGGCGGTCGAGCTGCAGCGCGAGCGGCTGACCGAGCTGCAGGTGCGGAGCAAGATCCGCGACGACGTCGAGTCCGGCGCCCAGAAGCAGCAGCGCGAGTACTTCCTCCGCAAACAGATGGACTCGATCCGCAAGGAGCTGGGCGAGGACGAGGTCGACCTGATCGCCGAGTACGAGCGCAAGATCGCCGAGGCGGAGATGCCCGAGGCGGTCGCCGAGCAGGCCGAGAAGGAGCTGCGACGGCTCGAGCGCCAGGGCGAGCAGTCGCCGGAGAGCTCGATGATCCGCAGCTACCTCGACTGGCTGATCGCGGTGCCGTGGGCGAAGCGCTCCGAGGAGCTGCTCGACCCCGCGCACACCCGCGAGGTGCTCGACGCCGACCACGCCGGCCTCGACGACGTGAAGAAACGGATCACCGAGTTCATCGCCGTCCGCAAGCTGCGCACCGAGCGCCAGATCGAGGACGACAGCCGGGCCAACGGCGCGATCCTGACCCTGGTCGGCCCTCCGGGGACCGGCAAGACCTCGATCGGCGAGTCGATCGCCCGCGCGCTGGGCCGGGAGTTCGTCCGCATCAGCCTCGGCGGCATCCGCGACGAGGCGGAGATCCGCGGCCACCGCCGCACCTACATCGGCGCGATGCCGGGACGGATCATCCGCGCCCTGCGCGACGCCAAGACGATGAACCCGGTGATCCTCCTCGACGAGGTCGACAAGGTCGGCGCCGACTGGCGTGGCGACCCCTCCGCGGCCCTGCTCGAGGTCCTCGACCCGGCCCAGAACGACACCTTCCGCGACCACTACCTCGACGTCGAGGTCGACCTCTCCGAGGTCGTCTTCATCGCTACCGCGAACCTCGTGGACACGATCCCGGCGCCGCTGCTGGACCGGATGGAGATCATCGCCTTCGACGGCTACACGACCGAGGAGAAGCTGGCGATCGCGCGCGGCTACCTGCTGCCGCGACAGCTGAAGCGGAACGGATTGCGGCCGGAGGAGGTCGAGGTCGCAGACGAGGTCCTGCGTTCGGTAATCGCCGAGTACACCCGCGAGGCGGGAGTGCGCCGGCTCGAGCGGGAGATCGGCAAGGTCGTTCGCGCAGCGGCGACGAAGATCGCCGCCGGCGAGGCTGATGGGAAGATCGCGATCGACGCCGAGGCGCTGCGCGAGGCCCTCGGTCGGCAGAAGTTCTTCCAGGAGTCGGTCGAGCGGACCGCGATTCCGGGCGTCTCCACCGGCCTGGCAGTGACCGGAGCCGGCGGCGACATCCTCTTCATCGAGGCGACCGCGATGGACGGCGACAAGGGCCTGGTCCTGACCGGGCAGTTGGGCGACGTGATGAAGGAGTCGGCGCGGATCGCCCTCTCCTACGTGCGGGCGCACCGGGAGGAGCTCGGCATCGACGCCGAGCGCTTCCAGCGCGAGTTCCACCTCCACGTCCCCGCCGGGGCGATCCCCAAGGACGGCCCCAGCGCCGGCACGGCGATGACCACGGCACTGGTCAGCCTGCTGACCGGGCGGCCGGTCAAGCACACGGTCGGGATGACCGGCGAGGTCACCCTGCAGGGCCGGGTGCTGCCGATCGGCGGCCTCAAGCAGAAGGTGTTGGCGGCCCACGCCGCCGGGCTGACCGAGGTGATCCTGCCCGAGCGCAACCGCGGCGACCTCGACGAGGTGCCGGAGGAGGTCCGCGACCAGATGGCCTTCCACCCGGTGATGAGCATCGACGAGGTGCTGGCGTTGGCGCTGGAGCCGGCGGAGAAGGGCCACGAGGCGATGGCGGCATAGGGAGCCGACGTGACCCCCCGCTGCCGCAACTGCTCCCCGGTGCCGCCCGAGATGAGGGCGGCCGCCGGCCTGCTCGAGCGCCGCTGGACGATGGCGACGATCTACGCCTGCTCCAGCGGCGCCGCCCGCTTCAACGAGTTCCGCCAGTCCCTCCCCGGCGTCTCCCCCACCACCCTCTCCGAGCGCCTCGAACAGCTGGAGTCGGCGGGGATCGTCGAGCGCCACCTCGTCCCGGGTCGCCCCCCGCACACCGAGTACGTGCTGACCCCGCGGGGCGAGCAGCTAGCCCGGGCTGTCGCCGGGCTGCTCCAGCACTGACTCGGCCGGCCTCTCGCGGGAGGGGGCGGGGGTGTCCCTTCTCGGCGCAGCCCGGCGGAGATCGTTCTTCCGGCTGTCGCCCCGGTCGCCGCCTCCCCGCCTCGTGCTAAGTGCCGTGAAGGGACACCCCCGCCCCCTCCTCGACACGCGCTGAAGTTCCGTGGTTCCTTAGTCGTGTATATCCGGACTAAGGAACCACGGGACTGGGAGCGTCAGTCAAAGCTCATTGAAGGTGGAGGGTAGATTCTCCCGATGCTCTACTTCAGCCACCCGGCCTGCCTGGAGCACGATCCCGGACAGGGGCTGCCGGGGCATCCGGAGCGGCCGGAGCGGCTGCGGGCGATCGAAGGCGCGCTGGCGGCGCGGGATTGGTTGGGCTGGGAGCGGCGCGAGGCGCCGGCGGCGAGTGAGGAGGAGTTGCAACTCGTCCATCCGGCCGAGCACGTCGCGCGGATTCGGGAGCTCTGTCGCTCCGGCGGCGGCGCGATCGACCTGGACACTGTCGCCGGCGAGGCCTCCTGGGAGGCGGCGCTGCGCTCGGCGGGAGCCGCCTGCGCGATGACGCGGGCGCTGCTCGCCGGCGAGGCCCAGGTCGGCTTTGCCGCAGGCCGACCGCCCGGCCACCACGCCGAGCCCTCGCGGGCGATGGGCTTCTGCCTCTTCGACAACATCGCGGTTGCGGCGGCGCTGGCGATCGCCGAGCTCGGAGTCGAACGGGTCTTCATCCTCGACTGGGACGTCCACCACGGCAACGGCACCGCCGAGATCTTCCGCGAGCGCGACGACGTCCTCTTCGCCAGCATCCACCAGGGCGGGATCTTCCCGGGCACCGGCGCCCGCGAGGACACCGGCACGGGCCCCGGCGAGGGCTACACGATCAACCTCCCGGTCCCCGGTGGCAGCGAGGAAGGCCTCTGGATCTCCCTGCTCGAAGAGGAGGTGCTGCCGGCCGCCTCCCGCTTCGAGCCGCAGCTGGTGCTGGTCTCGGCCGGGTTCGACGCGCACCGGGATGACCCGTTGGCGGAGTGCCGCCTGGATGCCGGCTCCTTCGGCCGGATGGGGGAGATCGTCCTCGCCGCCGCTGCGGACTGGGGAGCCCCGGTCGGAGCGGTCCTCGAGGGCGGCTACGCACTCGACGCCCTTGCCGAATCGGTCGTCGCGACGATGTCCGCGCTGGGCGGGGAGGAATAGTGGCCGGCCTGAAGCAGGTCGAGATCGAGGCGAAACCCCTGGACCTGTTCCGGCCGCTGATCCCAGACCGCTTCGAGGAGATCGAAAAGACCGCGGCCGGGGCCCGCGAGACCTTTGCCGGGCGGCGGATCTGGCACGTCAACTCGACCGCCCAGGGCGGCGGCGTCGCCGAGATGCTGCGGGCGCTCCTGCCCTACGCCCGCGGCGCCGGCGTCGACACCCGTTGGGTGGTGCTGCCGGAGTCCGACGGCTTCTTCGCCGTCACCAAGCGGATCCACAACCGCCTGCACGGGCACGCGGGCGATGGCGGCGCGCTCGACGAGGGCGCGCGGCAGAGTTACGAGCGCGCGCTTGACTCGTGCGCCGGAGAGCTGGGCAACCTGGTCGAACCGGGCGACGTCATCTACCTGCACGACCCCCAGACGGTCGGTCTGGTGCCGGCGATGCGCAGGACCGGCGCGGCCGTGGTCTGGCGCTGCCACATCGGCGTCGACCGGCCGAACGACCTCGCCCGCGAGGCCTGGGACTTCCTCCGCGGCTACGTCGAGGCCGCCGACGCCTACATCTTCTCCCGTCGCCAGTACCTCTGGGACGGCCTCGACCAGAGCCGCGCCTGGTTCATGCCGCCGGTGATCGACCCCTTCTCGCCCAAGAACGAGGGCCTCGACGCAGCCCGGATCCGGGAGACGCTGGCGCAGGTCGAGGCGGAGGCGACGATCGTGCAAGACGGCCGCGTCCCCGCCGAGGCCACCGTCGTCACCCAGGTCTCCCGCTGGGACCGCCTCAAGGACCCACGCGGGCTGCTCGAAGTCTTCGAGCGCCACCTCGACCTCCCGTCGGCCCACCTCGTCCTCGCCGGCCCCGAAACCGAGGGCGTCAGCGACGACCCCGAGGGTGCGGCGGTCTATGAGGAGGTGGCCGAGCACTGGCGCGGGATGAGCGCCGCCTGCCGCGCCCGTTCTCACCTCGTCAGCCTGCCGATGGACGACCTGCGCCGCAACGCGACGATGGTCAACGCACTCCAGCGCCGCTCCCACGTGATCGTCCAGAAGAGCCTCGCCGAGGGCTTCGGGCTGACGGTGGCAGAGGCGATGTGGAAGGCACGGCCGGTGGTCGCCAGCCGGGTCGGGGGAATCCAGGACCAGGTTGTCGACGGCGAGACGGGGATCCTGGTCGAAGACCCTCGGGACCTGCCGGGTTTCGCCCGGGCAATCGAAGAGGTGCTCGGGGACCGCGGACGCTGTGTGGAGATGGGCGAGGCGGGACGCGAGCGGGTCCGCGACAACTTCCTCGCCGTCGACCGCTTGCGCGAATACGTCGCCCTACTGGCGAGCCTCCTGGGCGATCGCGGCTAGCTGAGCGTCTTCTTCAGCCGCAGGCTGAGGGCGAGGCTGTTCGGCAAACCCTTGGCGGGGACGAAGGTGACGACCAGCTTCAACCGCACGCTGCCCTTGCGCTCGAGGAGGCGTCGCGCGTTCGGCTTTGGGAGAACCCGCAGTACGACCTTGCCGGCCGCCTCCGCCCGGCGCTGCGGGGCGATCGCCCCGCCGACGGCAAGCGTCCCGGGGCCAGGCACCTCGACGGTGACAGCCGCGGTGCCACGCTTGCGGTTGAGCCGAACCCCGGCAATCCGGAAGGCAGTGCCGGAAGGCGTCGCTTGACCCCCAGAGCTCGCACCGCCACTGGAGGCGCTCGAGCCACCGGAGCCGGAGCCGGTCCCCGTGCCCGACGGCACCGGTGGTGGTGGTGGCGGCGGAGGCGGTGGCACCGGTTTGGGGACGCTGTTGACCTGGATCACGTCGCCGTTGCCTGCGAAGCGCCGCCAGCTCATCGAGAGGGTCCCGTCCTCGCCCCAGGCAAGCGACGGGTCGCCGGCGCTGCGGCCGGCCGCCGAGAGGGTCGTGGTCGCTCCCGCCGCCCCGGCGGCATCGATGTCGCGCCGCTGCACCAACCAGTTGCTGCCGTCGTGGCGGGTCCAGAGCACACTGGCGACCCCGCCCGGCGAGACCGCAACCTGCGGGTCGGCGGCGTCGCGCCCGGTAGCTGAAAGAGTGAGGCCGAGGACGGAATTGCCGCTGCCGTCGAGTCGACGCGCCTGGACGACGAAGTTGCTGCCGTCGAAGCGGCTCCAGACGATCGTCGCCGCCCCGCCGGGACCGACCGCCAGCTGCGGCGCGGCGGCGTTGCGGCCGGCGGCTGAGTGGTTCGTCGTCGTCGCCGCCGGTTCGCCCGCCGGGGAGATCCGGCGGCCCTGGATCACCCAGTTGGACCCGTCGAAGCGGTTCCACGCTGCAGTCACCGTGCCGTCCGCGGCGACGTCGACGCGGGGTTCGACCGCGCTCTGGCCCAGCGCCGAGAGATCGGTGGGCGCCGGCTCCAGGGCCCCGGCGGGATCGACCCGCCGCTCCTGGACGATCGAATCTTCGCCGTCGTAGCGGCTCCAGACGGCCGTCGCGGTGCCGTCCCCCGCCACCGCCACCTGTGGTTCGACCGCGTCCCCGCCGGGCTCGGAGAGACGCTGCGAAGCCGCTTCGGAGGTTCCATCGGCAGCGATGCGCCGAACCTGGGCGAGATAGTGGAAGCCGTCCCGCCGCTGCCAGACGACCGTCGCTTCCCCGCTGGGGGCAATGTCGACCTGCGGCGCCACCGCGTCCTGCCCCGATCCCGAGAGAGTCCTCGTCGCTTCCTCGGGCGCCCCGCCCGGGGAGATGCGCCGCTCCTGGATGCGGAAGTTGGCGCCATCCCAGCGCGCCCAGGTGACCACCGCGGTGCCGTCGGGCGCCACCGCGACCTGCGGCGCCAGCGCATCGCCCCCGGCAGCTGCCAGCTGCTGCACGGGCTCGCGGTCGCCATCCGCGTGGACCCGCCTCGCGAAGACGCTGAACTCAGCGCCGGCCCGGGCGCTCCAGACGAAGGTCGAGGTACCGTCCGGGGCGACGTCGACGTCGGCGCCGGTGACCATCTCCGCCGCGGTCGAGAGGTCCTCGGGCCGGGCCGGGTCATCGGCGGCTGCCGGTGGCGGCGGCACCTTGGTCAGGTTCGGCAACGCGACCGGCCCGCCGCGGAAGAGGCTGCCCTGGATCGCTTCGCGGAAACGCTGCTGCGCCGGCGCCGAGCTCTCGATCGGCCAGTCGAAGCGCCCGCCGCCCTGCTCGACCGGCCAGTTGAACCAGAGGTAAGCCTTGATCTCCGGGTGGAGCGGCAGGTAGTTCGTCAGCATTTCCTGGATCCAGTTCGCCTTGTTGCCGCCGAGCTCGCTGGATGCGCTCTCGACGATCGCGACCGGCTTCGTCGGCGCCACTTCGCGGACGATTTTCAGGGTCGGCGAGAGCGTCTGCGTCGGCGTGATCCACCGGTCCGGCTGAATTAAGTTGAGACCCCAGTTGTAGGAGTCGATCGCGGTCCAGTCGACGTAGGCGTCCCCAGGGTAATAAGGGGAGGGATCGGATTCGGTGTCGGACCAGACGCTGTTGACGAGCCAGGTCCAGGTGACGTTGCTCGCCCCCTGACCGACGACGAGGTCATGGAAGCGCCGCCAGGCCGGAACGAAGTCCGCGCTGCGGCCCCACGTGTACCAGGCGCCGTTCATCTCCCACCAGGGGGCGAGGAGGAACGGGTGCCCCCAGGCTTTCGCATCCTGCGCCCACTTTTTGATCGCCGCGTCCTGATTGCCGGCGGCGACGTCGGCCAGTGACACTTCCCCCGGCAGCCCCATCGTCACCAGGGGGATGTCCCCCCGAGCGCTGGTCGCATCCATCTCGCCTTTGTCCCAAGTGACCCATTGCTGATTCTGGTTCAGGATCGCGACCTTCTTGCCGGCGTGGCGCTCGAAGAGGTTCCAGGCTTCGGCGTTGTTGGGGGCGTGGCCGGTCCCGCCGTAGGTTTCGCCGCTGACAAGCGCCCCGAAGTAGGTAGCTGCAGATGCCGTGCCCGGCGCGATCAGGAGCGCGACCGCAAGCAGGCAGCCGAGCACGATGCGGACAAAACCCCCCTGGACCATTGTTCGATGCTGGCGAAGAGCGAGCATTTAGTCAAGCCCCCCGCCGATCTGCGGCGTCAGGGGGCTTTTTCCGGTGCCCCGGCGTTGGCGCCGGAGGCTCCCGCGCCATTGTCGCCGCTCCCCTTCGCCTGGCTGTCGGCCTGCGGCTGCGGCGCCTGTGGAGTTTCAGGCGCCGCCGCGGGAGGGTTTTCGGGGGCTTCCTTCGGCGGTTCGGCCGGGGGGGCCGGGCTGACGGGACGGGTGGGCTTGGGCGTCGCTTCCGGCTGACTTTCGCTCGGTTCGACCGTTTCCGGCTTCATTTCCTCCGCCGTTTCCTTGCCGCCGCCGGCAGCCTCGGGCTGCTGCTTTTCATGCCCCTGCCCGCCGGCGTGCTCGCCGGGAGTCACCGGCGCCTGCAGACCGCCGTGAGCTTTTCCGTGGCCCTTGCCGTGCCCGTTGGCGTGAGCGGATCCGCTGGCCGGCCCCATCGCCGGGGCAGCCCCATGAGCCTTGGACTTGGCAGCGCCGCCATTCGCCGCCTTGCCCTGGCCGCCATTGCCATCGGTGCCGCGGGAGGAGCCCTGGTCCGCCGAGCCCTTGCTGTGGGAGCCGGCGGCGCTGGGAGCGGTCTTCGCCGGCGTCGAGTCAGGCTCGCCGGGGAGACCGAGGTGAATCACGCCGGTGCGGTCGGCGGCGCCGACACCCACCGCCGCGACCACCGCCACGGTCGCAACGCCTTTGGCGGCGGCGGAGGTGGCGATCGTTTTCGCGGCGCCGCCCCCCAGGGTTGCGGCAAGGCCGCCGCCGGTGGCAGCACCCGAGCCGCCGATCATGCCCTGCAGCATCCCGGCGGCGGCGATCGCCGGCAGCGGCGAGAGCGCGGCCAGATCCTGCCGGCGACCGTTGATTTCGTCCCGGAAGCCGCGGCAGTGGGCGCAGGAGCGCAGGTGGGCGCGAACGTCACGGCGGCGGGTAACCCGGCCGTCGCCGTCGGAGAGGGCTTTGGTGACGGCGTCGCAGCTCATCTCACGCCCTTCCTCCATCTGCCGCAGGCTCAGCCGCGCCTCGTAGAGCGTCTGCCGCGCCACCGCGCCCGAAGTCTCGAGCGCGGTGCCGATCTCCTCGAAGTCCAGCCCCGCCAGCTCCCGCATCACCAGCACCTCGCGCTGGCGCTCGGGCAGTTCCCGCATGTCGGCGACCAGGCGGCGCAGCCGCTCCCGCACCGCCGCGTCCTCGGCCAGCCCGTAGCCCGGCGCGGCGTGCTCGACGTCGAGCGGGCGCGTCTCCCGGCGTCGCCGCAGCAGGTCGATCGACTCGTTGTGGGCGATCCGGTAGAGCCACGGCTTCAGGTCGATGTTGCGCTCCTCCCCAGGCAGCGCCCGCAGCACCTTCGTCATCGTGTTCTGCAGGGCGTCCTGGGCGTCCTCGGGATTGCCGACGATCGCCAGGCAGAAGCGATAGAGGCTCTGGTGGTAGCGACGGAAGATCGCCGCGAAGGCGTGCTCGTCTCCCCCAACCGCGCGACGGGTCAACCGCTCGTCGGAGAGCAGGCGACTGAAGCCCGCGGGGGCTGCTGCTTCGCTGCTCATAGATCGATTTTCCCATCGCGGGCCATCCGATCAAGGGTAGGGGTATGACGACTCTCCCTAAACGGATCGCCAGCACAACCTGTCAGTGCATTTCTCGAAAGCTTCTTGATCAAGGGCCTGACGAATCGGTCAACTACCCGTTTTGTTGAAGAAATCAAT
This sequence comes from Solirubrobacterales bacterium, assembly GCA_035266025.1. Lineage (GTDB taxonomy): Bacteria > Actinomycetota > Thermoleophilia > Solirubrobacterales > 70-9 > VAYN01. The sequence goes on along the minus strand of DATFOB010000011.1, from coordinate 47,930 downwards.
CCAATGCGGCCCTTTTTGGCCGCGGCTAAATGGGAGGGATTCGCAAATGGTCGGTGCCCTGATCGGTCTTCTGATCATCGTCGCGATCGTGCTGGTGTTGCTGAAGGTCGCGGTCGCCGGAGGGATCCTCGGCTTGATCGCGCTGATCCTCCTCATCCTGCTGCTCCTTGGCCGGATCTAAATTCGTGCAGTGGGTAAGTTGAGGCCATGCCGCAGCTCGTCCTAGGACCCCTCCTCCGCTACGTCTCCGACACCGAGGCCACCGTCTGGGTCGAGACCAGCGACGCCTGCGAGGTAGAGGTCCTCGGCCACCGCGAGCCGACCTTCCGCGTCGAGGGCCACCACTACGCGCTGGTCAGCATCGAGGGGCTGGAGCCGGCTACCCGCTACGAGTACGAGGTGAAGCTGGACGGCGAGGTCCACTGGCCGCTGGCCGACTCCGAGCTGCCGCCGAGCGCGATCCGCACGATCGACGCTGACAAGGAGCTCGACATCTGCTTCGGCTCCTGCCGCGTCGCCGTCCCCCACGAGGCGCCCTTCACCGAACCCAAAGACGAGACCGAAGCGGGCCACGAGGTCGACGCCCTCGCGGTCCTCGCCAAGCAGATGGCCGAGGGCGCCCGCGACGACTGGCCCGAGCAGCTCTTCCTGCTCGGCGACCAGGTCTACGTCGACGAGGGCTCGCCGAAGACGCGGAAAAAGATCAAGGAAAGGCGCGGCACCGACACCCCGCCCTTCGATGAGGTCACCGACTTCGAGGAGTACACCTGGCTCTACTGCGAGAGCTGGGAGGAGCCGCTGATCCGCTGGCTCTTCGCCAACGTCTCGGTCTCGATGCTCTGGGACGACCACGACATGAGCGACGACTGGAACATCTCCCGCGGCTGGCTGCTGGAGATGCAGCAGAAGTCGTGGTGGCACCGGCGCGTGGTCGGCTGCGTCGCCAGCTACTGGATCTACCAGCACATCGGCAACCTCTCCCCGCGCGAGCTGCGCGAGAACGAGATCTATCAGCAGGTTCGCGGCAACCAGACCGGCGAGGAGGTCCTCTTCGCCTGGGCGCACCGGATCCAGTCGACCGGCGACGGCACCCGCTGGAGCTTCTGCCGCGACTTCGGCCGCACCCGCGCGGTCTTCATCGACGCCCGAGCGGCGCGGGTGCTGGAGGACGGCCGGCGCTCGATCGTGGACGACGAAGAGTGGGAATGGATCGTCGAACACAGCGAAGGCGACTTCGACCACCTGCTGATCTGCACCACCATCCCCTGGCTCCTCTCGCCCGCCTTCGACCGGATCGAGGCCTGGAACGAGCAGCTGGTCGAGGGCAGCGCCTGGGGCAAGCCGGTCGCCTGGGTGAGCGAGAAGCTGCGGCGCGAAGTCGACTTCGACCACTGGCCCGCCTTCGGCGAGTCCTTCGCCAAGCTGCGCGACCTCCTCCACGAGGTCGCCAGCGGCCAGCGCGGCAAAACGCCGGCCTCGGTAGTCGTCCTCTCCGGCGACGTCCACCACGCCTACCTCGCCGAGGTCGCCTACCCGCGCTCGGCCAACGGCGGCTCGGACGAGCGGGCGCCGGTCTACCAGGCGGTCTGCTCCCCCTACCGCAACCCGCTCGACGAAAAAGAGCGCCGCGTCGTCCGCATCGGCTTCGGCAAGCCGCTGACCGCCTTCGCGCGCCTGCTCGCCCGCGCCGCCGGGACGCCGGACCCGGGGATCCGCTGGCGCACCCTCAACGGTCCCCACTTCGACAACCAGGTGGCGACGCTGGAAATCGATGGCCGCAGCGCCCTGATGCGACTCGACAAGACCGTGCCCGGGGAAGATGGCAAGGAGGCGCTCGAAGAAAGCTTCTCCCGCCGCCTCGCCTGACCCGAACGCATTTGTCCCCGCATACCGGGGACAACTGCGTTCGGCCTGCTTTTCGCATAGTCAATACTGGGTAGAGGTGGCAGATGCGGATCTACCTGGCGCTGCTCCTCTTGGTTCTCAGCGGCGCCGTGGCGACGGGGGCGGAGGCGGCGGACCTCTACGGCGGCGACGTCGCCTGCGCCGAGCAGCCCGCCAACGGCAACGTCCGCCTCTGCGGCGGCCAGACCACGACCTGGGACGGGGTGACCCAGATCGACGTCAACGTTGTCCTGCCGCCGCAGCCGAGCAGCGGCGATGACGGCCCCTACCCCCTGATCGGGGTCTTCCACGGCTGGGGCGGCAGCAAGATCGGGCTCGGGGACGCCCGCGTCCAGGACTGGGCACAGCGCGGCTACGCCGTCTTCAGCATCAGCGACCGCGGCTGGGGAGACTCCTGCGGCGGCATGGACCCCGACCGCCTGCTCGAACCCGCGGCCTGCGCCGCCGGCTACAACCACCTGCTCGACAGCCGCTACGAGGTTCGCGACGCGCAGTATCTGATCTCCGTCCTCGCCGACGAAGGCGTCGCGATCCCGGACAAGATCGGCGCCACCGGCGTCTCCTACGGCGGCGGCATGTCGCTGGCGCTGGCGGCGCTCCGCAATCGGACGATGCTGCCCGATGGCTCGCTGGTGCCGTGGAAAAGCCCGGCCGGGACGCCGATGGAACTTGCCGCCGCGGTCCCGCAGTGGCCGTGGAGCGACCTCGCCTACTCGCTGATGCCGAACGGCAGCACCCTCGACTACCGCGCCGACAACCCCTACCGCGACCCCGCGGGCGACGCGCCGATCGGAGTCGAGAAGGCCTCCTACGTGACCGGCCTCTACGGCCTCGGCCTCGCCTCCAGCAACTACGCGCCGCCGGGAACCGACCCCGGCGCCGACCTGACCGGCTGGTACACGCTGATCAACGCCGGCGAGCCCTACGACTCGAACCCTCTGGCGAATTCGATCATCGAGGAGATCACCACCCACCACTCCTCCTACTACGTAGACCACAGCCAGCCGCCCGCACCGCTGCTGATCCAGAGCGGCTGGAACGACGACCTCTTCCCAGTCGACGAGGCGATCCGCTTCTACAACCGCACCCGGGCCCAGTACCCGAGCGATCCGATCTCGCTCTTCCTGATGGACGACGGCCACGCCCGCAGCCAGAACAAGGCGGCCGACGAGACGCTCTTCCTGCAGCGCTTGAACGCCTGGTTCGACCACTACCTGAAGGGGGTCGGGGGCGCCCCGAGCTCCAGCGCCGAGGCGCTGACGACGACCTGCCCGGCCGCGAGCGCCTCCGAAGGCCCATATAAAGCGAGCGATTGGCTGTCGCTTTCACCGGGGGAGATCCGCTTCGGCAACGCTGCCGGCCAGACGGTTCTCCCCGGCGCTGGCGACCCCAGCATCGGCGCCACCTTCGACCCGATCGCCGGCAAAGACCCCTGCGCCACCGCCTCGGGCGCCGACCAGGCCGGGGCCGCCAACTACCGCCTCACCGTCCCGGCACCCGGCTTCACCCTGCTCGGCTCGCCGACCGTGATCGTCGACCTTGCCACCACCGGCACCGACTCGGCGCTGGCCGCCCGCCTGCTCGACGTCCTCCCCGACGGCAAAGAGCGCCTCGTCGCCCGCGGGCTGCTGCGACCGGGACCCGGCGGGGACGACATCGTCTTCCAGCTCCACCCCCAGGGCTACCGCTTCGCCGGCGGCGACACCGTCAAGCTCGAGCTCCTCCCCTCCGACGCCCCCTACTCGCGGCCCTCGAACCTGCAGGCCCCGATCACGGTCACGGACCTCGAGCTGCGGCTGCCCGTGCTCGAGCAGCCGGGCGAGCTCGGCGGCCTCGTCCAGACCCCCGCGGCCCCCGGGCGCGCAGCCGCGCCGCCCGTCGCCGGGTCGGGTACGCACAACGGAGCGGCGGGCCTGGCCGGTCGCCTGCTCGCCGGCCATCGGGTCGCCCGCGTCCCGCTCCGCTGCGCCGGCGGTCCCTGCACGGGTCAGCTTCTGCTCCGCTCCGGCAAGCGTATCCTCGCCCGCGACTCCTACTCGATGCGCGACGGCGCCAAGGAAGGCATCCCGATCGCGCTCTCCAAGCGCGGCCGCAAGCTCGTCGCCTCAAAGCGCCGAGCCGGCAAGCGCTCGCTGAAGATTCGCCTCGTGCTGGCCGACGCCGGCCGCCCGGCGCCGCTCGCCCTGAAGCGCCCTCTCCGCCTTCGCTGACCACGGCAATGCGGTCCCGTGGTTCCTTAGTCGGCTATCTCCGGACTAAAGAACCACAACTTCAGGCACCTGGTCTGGCGTCCGTTCCGTGGTTCCTTAGTCGTCTTACACACGACTAAGGAACCACGGAACCCAGAGGCTCTTCGTTTTTTAAACGTTCCAGGGGCCTCGGGGCCTTCTGGACGGCCTCGCCGCCTGACTTCGTACAGACTTGATTGCATTCAATATTTGGTTATATTTGCTTGTATGCACTCAATTGAACTCTCCGATGGCACCTACCGACGACTCCTCGAGCTGGTGAACTCGTTTGAGGATCGCCCCGAGGACGTGATCCTGCGGTTGCTTGATCGATCTGCGGGTTCTTCCCCACGCATGGAGTCGAAGCTCGCTTCCCCGACCAACCGCCGTGCTGCGCCCGGTTCGGTCCTCCCTGTTGAGGATTACTGGATTCCGATCCTTCAGGTTCTGGTGACGGCCGGAGGCAACGCTCCTTCCAATGATGTAATCGACGCCCTTGAGGATCGGATGAGCGGCGTTCTCGAAGATCGAGACCGGGAACGTCTCAAATCCGGGGAAATCCGCTGGCGGAACCGGGCTCGGTTCGCAAGGCTGCGGATGAAGGAACGAGGCCTCATCAGCGACATTTCGCGCCGCGGCGTCTGGGCCATCACCCGCAGTGGCCGGGAGTACCTGGCCGAGTGGGAAGAGACCCGCTCGGAGTAGTCATGCTGCGCGCTTCGGAAATTTCGGCAGCCACGGAGTTTGAACTCGAGCACATGCGAGAAGACCTCCGCGATCGTCGATCGGACCGGTACCGCAGAAATCTCGCAGTGGCCGCGATCGCCCTCACCCAGGTACTAGGTGCCTCGATGTCCGCAGCAGGACTTGCTCGCTTGCTCGGATGGCTGTAATTACCGGTTACCTACCCACCGGCAGCTGCGCTTCCTGCCGTCGCTCCCACCAACCCCAGACCGCCATCACCGCACCGGCGTAGACCCAGCCGAGGGCGACGTCGAAGAAGTAATGCTCGCCGGTCGCCATCAGGGTCAGGCCCATCAGCAGCGGATAGAGGAGGAGCAACGGCCGCAGCCAGCGGCGGCGCACCCGGCTCCAGAGGAAGAGCGCGACGAGGGTGACGAAGGCGGTGTGGAGCGAGGGCACGGCGGCGACGAGGTTGCTGGACGCCTGGCCCTTGGAGAAGAGCGAGGCGGTGCCGACGCTGAGGACTTCCCAGCCCTTGCCGGTGCTGCGGTGGACTTCGCCGATCAGCCCCATTTCGCCGGCCAGCCAGGGCGGCGCGGCGGGGAAGACGATGTAGGTGGCGAGGCCGGAGAGCGCCAGCGTCACCAGCCTGCGGGTGAAGCGCTTGAAGGCGAGCCGGTCGCGCGCCCAGAGATACCCCGCCACGGCGAAGGGGACGATGAAGTAGGAGGTGTAGGTAAGGGTGAAGATGACGTCCCACCAGTGGACGACGCCGGTGTCGTAGAGCCGATCCTGCAGCCACTCGGTCGGGGTTTCGCCGAAGAAGAGGAAGCTGTCGAAGTCGACCATCACGTGGTAGTGGACGCCGATCCCGAATGAGTCCGCCGCCCCCCGCGTCAGGTCGTAGATCCAGAGCACGGCGACGATCGGCAGCCAGTCCAGCACCAGCTGCAGGATTTCCCGCGGCGGCCGCCCGATCGAGGCGCAGGCAAGAGCACCGCAGGTCCAGAGGATGACCAGCTCGCGCTGGACCGGAATCCCGTAGGCCGCCGTCCAGAGGACGAGGCCGACGAAGTAGAGCCCGAACGCATACGGGCGCAGGGCCGCCCAGGACGCAAAACGAAACTCCGCCGCCTGCTCGGCTCTGGTCTCCGCAAATTCACCCGTTGACATCAGCCACATGCTATGCGGCCTCATCTCGCCTATCCGCTCATCGCCGATCCCGGGTGTCCCCGAGACCGGCGGCCGATGGGATGCGGTGCGGGGCTAACTCAAGCCGCGCGCGTCGTACGGGTCGCCCGCGTTTCCGCCGCTGGGTCGCTGGCGGCATAGGCGCCGACGCCGAGCACGCCGAGAATCACGTGGAGGATGTTGTCCTCGGTGTTGACCGGGATGAAGCCGAGGATCGACTCGTGGCTGCCGATGATGAAGCCCCAGATCGCGACGATGATGTAGACGACGCCGAAGACCAGCGCGTAGGTGCGCGAGGCCCGGGGGCCGGAGGCGAAGGCGAGAAGGCCGACGACACCACTGGCGATGTGGACGAGGTTGTGCCAGGCGTTGACGTCGAGGATGCCGAGGACGGCGTCGACGTTGCCGGGGCTGCCGAAGGAGGCGCTGTAGAAGAAGCCGATGATGCCGGCGACCAACAGCACTCCGCCGATCAGGACGGCGTAGAGGCTGGCTGGCGTGTAATCGTTATCGCGATAGCTGGTGTCGGCCATTGCAACTCCCTTCGGAATCTTGGACGAGGCTCGTTGATTTGTTACCCCGCCGCGTTCGCATCAATCATCCGGGTTGCGGTAGGCGTGGGCGCGGCCTTCCTGGCTCGCTTCATAAGCCGGGCCGCGCGCCTTGTTGAGCAAGCCGACCAACTCGAGGCCGCCACCGGTGTTGGTGGGATCGAAGCCGAGCCGCTCCGTCTGCCCGGACGGCAGCCGGCGTTCGAGCGTCAAGCGGCCGAACGGCTGCCAGTCACCGGTCACCCCGGCGATCCGGAGCTCGAACGCCATGCCGATGGGATCTGCCCTGCTCAGGTCCTCGAGCTTCGGCCCTGGCCGTGACCCCAAGGCACGGGCGCCGAACAACACCGTCTTCCCTCGCAACCGGTAGGGCAACACCGTCGAATAAGGCAGGTCGTGAAAGCCGCGGCTAGGGAGCAAGGTATGGCGCCCGCCGGGGGGCAGGGCGGAGCTGACGAGAAGGAAGTCCTGATGGCGGCCAGGGCCGTGGGCATCCGCTGCTCTGATCGCGAGCCCGCAGGGGTCTGGCAACCACTCCGGCAATCCGAGGGCGCGGGAGAGGCGAACCAGGACCTCGCGATCACGTTCAAGGCCGGGGACCTTTGGGGCACTCCCTCCGGCGGGGACCACCTGGCCGGTGAAGCCGACGCCGAACGGGTGAAAAGAGCGCTTCCCGCGCAGTCGGGAAAGGGTGCGGTAAAGGGCTTTCACAGCTGCCCGCTACCCGCAGACGGAGAAGCCCAAAGACGCTCCTACTTGAACTCGAAGCTGGTCAGTTCCTGTCCGTAGATTGGGCTGACCACGAGCTTGTCGAGGTCAATCGAATCGGCGACGAAGGTGCCGAGGGTGAGGTTGCCGAAGGGCACCCACGGGGCTTCGCGCATGACGGTGCGGTCGAGTTCCGCGTAGCCGCGTTCCTGCTCGGGCCCGAGCTGCCGGCGGCCGAGCTCGCGCGTTTTCGCGTTCACCTCGGGGTCGTCGAAGTGGGCCCAGTTGGTGTTGCCGTTCGGGAGGATGCTTTCGCCCGTCAGCTGCGGCGCGAAGTAATCGTTGGGGTGCGGGTAGTCGAGCAGCCAGTTGGCGAAGCCGGTGTCGAGGTCCGGCGTGCTCGAGTTGCCGATCACAGTGAAGTAGTTGGTGAAGTCGACGATTTTCAGCTTCGTCTCGAACCCAAGCTGGCGCAGAACCTGCTCGTAGTATTCGCCCGCTTCGTCGCTCGGCTGCAGGTTGAAGGTCCAGACGGTGATGTCCCGATCGGTTGGCGCCGCTTCGGCGATCAGCTTCTTTGCCTTCGCCAGGTCGTGCGGATAGAGCTCGAACTTCCGGTAACCCGGCATCAGCGGCGGCACGACCTGCTGGGTGGCTTTCAGGGTGCCGGCGAAGATCCGTTCCAGCGCCTCGGCATCGACGGCGTAGTTAACCGCCCGCCGCACCCGCGGGTCGTCGAACGGCGGCGCCTGCGTGTTCATCCAGAAGTAGTAGATGCTGATCGTCGGTTCCTCGCGGAACTGCGTCCCCTCGAAGCGGTCCCTCACCTCCGCGTAGCGTTCGGGCGGCGGCGGGTTCTTCATCCAGTCGACCTGGCCCTTTTCCACCTCGTCGACCTGGGTGATCGGGTTGCTGCGGACCTCGAGTGCGATCTTCTCGACATGGCCGTCGGGGAAGTCCGGGATCGCCTCGCCGTTCGCCTCCCAAGCGGGGTTGCGCTCGTATTCCCAGCTGCGCCCCGGGCGCACGGCGGTGATCTCGTAGGGCCCGGTCGCCGGTGGGGGATCCGCCGTCTGGTCCTCGATCGGCGTATCCGGCGGCACCGGCGCCGCGAACGGCAGCGCCAGGATGTAGCTGAAGAACCCGCTCGGCTCCGTCAGGCGAATCGAGATCCTGCCGCTGCGATCGTCGGTCGAGATCCCCTCGATCCCGCCGCGCTTGGTTTCGGCGAAGCGTTCGGCGCCGACGATGCCGGCGTAGAAGGAGGAGCCGCCCGAGTTCATCTGGAGAAGGCGTTCGACGGCGAATCGGAAGTCGGACGCGCGCACCGGCGTCCCGTCGGAGTATTCGAGCCCGGGCCGCAGGAACAGGGTGTAGCGGCGGCCGCCCTGGTCGATCTTCGGCAGGTCTTCGGCGAGGCCGGGGATCAGCTCGGTGCCGGCTTTGCCGCTCTCGGGGGCGTAGGTGAGGAGCGGGATGTAGGTGTCGTGGAGGGCCGTCGCCCCTTCCAGTGAGAACGAGAGCGCGGGGTCGAGGTAGTCCGGAAACGAGATGAAGGTCCCGCGCAGGACCCTGTCCTGGCCGGGTTGATCGCTCGAACCGCAGCCCGTCAGAGCAGCGGCGACCAAGGAGATCACCACGATGCGAACGGCTGACGACCGGAAAACCCTCACGGCACTGCAACCTCCTTCGTTCCCCTAGAACCGCGGAACCAAGATAAACCGCCCTCGGCTTGCCGTGCTATCCGCCTCCGACCGGCCCGTGTTCCTCTTGGTAATACCGCAGGGTGTCGTCGGTGTTCTTACCGGCCATCCGCAACCGACTCCGCAGGGTCGCCGCGAAGTCGTCGATCGCCATCCGCAAGACCTCCGCCCGCACCCGCAGCGAGTGCGGCCGATCCTCGCCGCTCGCCTCCTCCACCAGCGAGGCGAGGAACGGCAGTAGGCCCGCCAGCGCCCGCTCCTCGTCCTCGGTGCGGAAGTAGTGGGTGATCGGAAAGTGGATCAGGTCGCGGCGACAGCGGATCAGTTGCTCGGCGAAGCCGGCGAGCAGGGATTCCAGCAGCTGCGGATCGGCCTCGGCCAGCTTCTCCCCCAGTCGCTCCTCGGACTCCTTTGCCAGGTGGACCTCGTGCGCCAGCGAGTCGCGGCGGGAGATTGCGTTGTAGATCGAGATCAGCCAGGAGATGCTGGCGGTCAGCAGCCCGAGCCCGAACATCGTCTCCACCGGGCCGAGGATCCGCAGCAGCGAGGATTCGGGAGAGATGTCGCCATAGCCGAGGCTGGTCAGGTTGACGAGGGAGACGTAGAGCGCGTCGAGGAAGCCGGAGTGCTGGGCGGGGTCGAGCCCGGCGTCGAAATGGAAGCCGTGCGGCAGCTGCGGCAGGAAGACGAGCGCCCAGCCGAGCGCCAGCAGCGCCGCCCAGGTCGCGACCACGGCGACGTAGCCGATCGGCCCGGCCAGCAGCCCGATCGTCTTCTGCCCCCCGGGCACGTGGCGGGCTGCCCAGCCGACGCTCCGAACCACCCACCGCGCCACCATCCCGCGGCCGAGCGGGTGGAAGAGGACGTCGAAGATGTCGCGCAGCGCGATCGCGATCACCGCGGCTCCGAGCAGGGTCCAGAGGACGTCCACGTCAGGAAGCTATTCGAACGATCCCGGCGAGCTCTTGACCGATGTGGGACCAGGAGTACATCCGCACCGCCTTCTCGCGCGCCCGCTCGCCGCGCCGGCGCCGGTCGCCGACGTCATCGACAGCAGCAACGATCGCCCCGGTGAGGGCGCTGACGTCGTCGGGCTCGACCAGCCACCCCGTCTGCGGATCGTCGACGATCGTCGCCGGTCCCCCGCGCCTGACCGCGATCACCGGCAGCCCGCAGGCCATTGCCTCGACCAGGACCTGGCCGAACTGCTCGCGCACGGAGGCGTGGACGAGGAGGTCGCCGCCGCGGAGAAAGGGGGGCAGCTCCTCGTGCCCATGCCAGCCGGCAAGGAAGACGTTGCGGGCGCCGGTTCGCGCGATCGCCTCGCAGGGGTGCTCGCCCTCCCACTCGCCGGGATGGCCGCCGATGAGGACGAGCGCGACGGGCTCGTCGAGCTTCGCCTCGGCGCGGGCGAAGGCTTCGATCAGCAGCGGCAGCCGCTTGACCTCGGTGAAGCGGCCAACCGCGAGGAGCACCATGCCGTCAAGGGCCGCGAGATCGTCCTCGTCGTAGGAGACGCTGCCGGGCTCGCCGCCGGGGCGCCAACCGCGCGGAGCGGTGACCAGGTTCCGGCGCCAGAGCGAGTGCCGATCGACGGCGCCCGGCGAGAAGATCGGGTCGAACCCATTGGGGACGCAATCGAAGCGGTCCTCGTCGAGCTCGAGCAGGGCGGCGGCGCGCTGGAGCCCTTTGGCGTCGTTGACGACGATCCGGGCGCAGCCGGCGGCCCAGCGGCGCAGCCGCCCCGCCCAGGCCTCGGCGTGGTCCCATCCGGCCGGCGCCCCCGCCTCGATCTGCTCCAGCATCAACAGCTCGGTGCCGTGGACGTGGCCGACCACCGGCACCTCGGGCAGCTGCCGCATCGCCACCTCGTTGAGCGGGGTCAGGTGGTGCAGGTAGAGGACGTCGACCCCGGCGCCGGCTGCAGCCGCCATCGGCTCTGTCCACGCCTCCACCTGTCGCTCGAGCTCCTCGTCATCGAAGCTGGCGAGGACGGGGTCAGGCGCTCCGGGCCGGTCCTCATAGGACCCGTGCAGGGGAACGCTGCCGGCGGGCGCGAACTCGACCGGCCGTACGTCCAGGCCGGCGTAGAAGCTCGCGGCCGAGGCCTCGCCGCCGAGGTCCCGACGCGAGCCGCTGAGCACGGTCACGTCGAAATCGTTCGCCCCCAACTCCCTCGCAATCGAGCGACAGACGTGGGCGGAGCCGCCGCGGGGATAGAAGTAGATCCCCATCAGCAACCTCTTGGCAGCGGCAGACACAGCCGCCGAGGCTATCGACGGATCGAGTCATGGGGGTGCCATTCGCATTCAGGGACCTAAGTCAGGTCACCTGGAATGGAACAGCACCCCCCAGGACGGAGATGTTGCCTAGCCGCTAACGATGAACAGCGGTTTCGGCGCCGTTGCTTCGTAGGTGCCGCTCCAGCTCGCGGTCGAGGAGCAGAGGAAGCCGCCCCCGATCTTGCTGAAGCTGATGCTGCTTGCTTTGATCGTCGCGGGGTTGCCACCGCTCACCGAGACCGAGGATTTGCTCGTCGAGTATTCGCAGGTGGTGCCGCCGCAGGTGAATTTTCCGCCGGCGCCGCTGATCGACATCGTCCCGCTGCCGCCGCTGCCGCTGACTTCGGCCGGCCAAGGCGTGTTCAGCGCCGAAGCCGTGCAGGCGCCGAGGCCCGAGGTGCAATTTTTCCAGGTCACCGAGCTGATCGAGCCGGTCACCGCGCCCGCGCCCCCCTCGCTGGTCGTTTTGCCGCTGATCGTCGATTCCGTGCAGGTGATGTTCACGAACCCGGACGACATCGTCGAGGTCCCGCCCGGAACCAGCTGCGCTTTGATCGCCGTGCCTTTGCCGTAGGTGTTGCCCGCCGGACAGGGCGAGGTGTTAACCGAGCAGAGCTTCGTCGCCGAAGCCGTCCCCGCCCCGACGAAGGCCATCGCCGCCATCGCCGCCAGCAGGCCGAGGCCGAGCATCTTGATGTTTCTCATTTTTCTCCCTTGTTGACCCTGCCTGGCCGGGACTGGCAACCGACTTGAGTCAGATGTACCAGAAACAGAGCCTTTTCTCAAATATTCTTGAGCATTAGCTGCTGAGGCCCGGATGGACTCCTCGGCCGATGGCCTGCTGGTCGACCATCTTCTGCAGCAGCTTCGTCAGGCGGGTGCGGTCGGTCTCGCTCATGCCTTCGGTGAGTTCCTCCTCGTGAACCCGAGCGATCTCGCGACCGCGGGTGAGGGCGGTGCGGCCTTTGCGGGTGAGGTAGAGGGCACGGACCCGGCGGTCGTCCGGGTTGGGCCGGCGCTCCACCAGGCCCCGCTCCTCGAGCTCGTCGACGAGCGCGACCATGCGGCTGGGCGGGACTTGGATGCCGGCGCCGATCGCCTGCTGGGACTGGCCTTCGGCGGCGTCGATCAGGTTGAGAATGCGAAACAGCGGCGGGTTCAGGTCGACCTCGGCGATCCGCTCGGCGAAACGGCGCGAGGCGTGGATTCCCACCTGCGAGAGCAGGAAGGCGAGGGTCGATGGGGCGGGGTCGCCGTTGACGGATTGGCCGGTCATGGGGGATGAAGCTTACCCGGTGCTTTGTGATATGAATCGTTTCCTTCGTAAACCTTTCTGCTCGCTAACCAGTCTTTCGCGAAAGGACCCTCCGTATGACTCGCCACCTCGCCCGCCTCGCTGACTTCTCCTACCGCCGCCGCGGCCGCATGGTCCTCGCCTGGATCGTCGCCACCTTCGTCCTGATCGGGCTCGGCATGGCCTTTGCCGGCGAGTACGAAGCCGACTACAACACCCCCGGGTCGGAGTCCAAGGCAGCGAGCGAGCTGGCCGAACGCGAATTCGCCGGCTACTCGGGCCAGGAAATCTACGTCGTCTGGAAAGACCCGAACGGCGCCGACAGCGCCGCGGCGAAAGCCGGGTTGGAGAAGTTCTTCGCCACCGCCGAAGGGATTCCGAACGTCGAGAAGCGCCAGGCGATTCGGGTCTCCGACGACGGCACGATCGCGACGACCACCCTGCCGCTGACGATCGCCGGCTGGGAGGTGCCGAAAGAGGACGGCGAAACGCTGGTTGCGGCGGCTGAAGACAACAGCACCGAGAGCCTCCAGATCGAGCTCGGCGGCGACCCGATCTACCGGGCCCAGGAAAGCTCCAACGAAGAGGGGATCGCTTTCCTCGCGGCGGCCATCGTGCTGCTGATCGCCTTCGGCTCGATAGTCGCAGCCGGCCTGCCTTTGATCGTCGCCCTGGTCGGGATCGGGATCACCGGTGGCGGCTTGATCGCTCTCCTCGCCAACGTGATCGACGTCCCCGACTGGACCCTCGCGGTCGCCGGCCTGATCGGGATCGGCGTCGGCATCGATTACGCGCTGCTGGTCCTGACCCGCTTCCGCTCCGCGCTGAAGGCGGGCAAGGACCGCCACGACGCCGTCGTCGAGGCGGTGACGACCGCCGGCCGCAGCGTCATCATCGCCGGCTGCACCGTCGTCATCGCGGTGCTCGGGCTCTTCCTCACCGGCCTTCCGTACATGTACGGGGTGGCGCTCTCCGCTTCCTTCGCGGTGCTGACCGTGATGCTCGCCTCGATCACGCTGCTGCCGGCGCTGCTCTCCTATCTGGGGCCGCGGGTCGACAGGCTGCGGATCCCCTTGCTCGGTCGCCGGCTCGACCGGCCCGAAGGGGAAGGTGACTCCCCCGCCGCGCGCTGGAGCCACTGGGTGCAGCGTCGCCCCTGGCCGGCGGCGATCGTCGCCACCCTGATCCTGTTGGTGCTGGCGGCGCCGGCGCTGGGGATGCGGCTCGGCTTCCCGGACGCCGGCAACGACCCCGAGGACACGATGACCCGCCAGTCCTACGACCTGATCACCGAGGGCTTCGGGCCCGGCGCCAACGGCCCGCTCGTGATCGCCGCCGAACTACCCGGTGGCGAAGGCAAAGACGCGGTCATCACGCTTGCCGACGACATCCGCCAGGAAGAGGGCGTCGACTTCGTCCCGCCGCCCAACTTCAACCAGCAGGGCACGGCGGCCCTCCTCACCGTCGTCCCGACTACCTCGCCGCAGGACGAGGCGACCACCGACCTGGTCGAGCACCTGCGCGGCGTCGTCGTCCCGGAGGCGCTCGGGGACAGCGGGGTAAATGCCTACATCGGCGGCGTCACCCCGGCACTCGAGGATCAGTCCGACTACATCACCGACCGCATGCCGCTCTTCATCGCCGCCGTGGTCGGGCTCTCGTTCCTACTGCTGCTGCTCGCCTTCCACTCGCCCCTGATCGCGCTGAAGGCGGGGATCATGAACCTGCTCTCGGTCTGCGCCGCCTACGGGGTGATGACGCTCGTGGCCCAGGGGGGTGCGGTCGGCCAGCTGATCGGGATCGACCACGAAGTGCCGATAGCCCCGTTCATGCCGGTGATGATGTTCGCGATCCTCTTCGGCCTCTCGATGGACTACGAGGTCTTCCTCGTCTCGCGGATCCGCGAGGAGTACCTGAAGGACGGCGACACCCGTCGCGCAGTCGCCGACGGCCTCGCCAAAACCGCTCGGGTAATCACGGCTGCGGCGGCGATCATGGTCGTCGTCTTCCTCGCCTTCGTCGCCTCGCCCGAAGTCTTCCTCAAGCTCTTCGGGATCGGCCTGGCGGCGGCGATCTTCCTCGACGCCACCTTGGTCCGGATGGTCCTGGTGCCGGCGGTGATGCAACTGCTCGACAACCGCAACTGGTGGATCCCCGACTGGCTCGAGCGGATCCTGCCGCGGATCGAGGTCGAGAAGGCTGCGAGCAGTCAATAGCGAGGCACTGGAGGGGAACCTCACAATCGAGAGCTAGAAGGGCTTGAGGTCATCCGCTTCGAGGAAGGGGTCGACCTTGACGATCCCTTCCATGCCTGCTTCACGGTGCCCCGGAACCGTGCAGTAGAAAACAAACTTCTTGCCGAGGTAGAGCGAGGCACGCACCCAACGAGATCCATCACGGACCTTTGGGGTTTTTAGGCGACCACCCCCAACTTCTTCGATCGCCAAGTCGTGGAACTCGGCTTGAGGGTTCACGAGGCGGAAGTTCGTGTTCCCCCGGGGCGCGATCACCTTTGCGACGGTGTACGCAAAGTCGCCGCCCGGGTCGACACCGATGTCGACCATCCATTGACCCCGCTGCGCCGGGATTCCCTTCTGGACCCTCTCGAGCACCTTGGCGGTCTCGACCGTTCCGCCTTTCGGGACATTGCTGCCCGGCTTGACGGGGCTAGTCTCCGAGTTACTCCCGCCACACCCGCCGAAGAGCGCCACGACCAAGATGATCATGAGTGAGCCTGTGAAGCGTCCGGTCTGCATCCCAACCTATTCCGAGTTTTTGATTGATCAAGCGCAGCACACCTTAACGCAGCAGAAACAGTTCCGTGGTGCTTTAGTCCGGTACCGCAGGGCAAAGGAACCACGGAACCCGGTTTGGGCCTGTTTGCCATCGATATCGTCGGCTGCTTGAGCGAACCGGTTCCCTACCTCGACCTCAGCGCCCTGCCGCGGGAGCTGGAGGGCGAGCTCGAGCGAACGGTCGCGCGGGTCGCCGCCTCCGGCTGGTACCTGCTCGGGCCGGAGCTCGAGGCCTTCGAGCGGGACTTCGCCTCCTACTGCGGTGCCCGCCACTGCGTCGGGGTCGCGAGCGGCATGAGCGCGATCGAGCTCGCCCTCCTCGCCGGCGGCATCGGCCCCGGCGACGAGGTGATCGTCCCGGCCTACACCTGGATCGCCACCTGGCTGGCGGTGACGCGAACCGGCGCCACCCCGGTGCCGGTCGACGCCGTCGCCTCGACCTACAACATCGACGTGGGCTTGATCCCGGCTGCGATCAGCGAGCGGACCGCCGCGATCGTGCCGGTCCATCTGCGCGGCGAACCGGCGGACATGGACGCCGTGACGGCAATCGCCGCCGAGGCGATCGGCGAGTTCTGCGTCATCCGCCAAGGAGCCGTGCTCGGCGATGGCGTCGCGATCCTGCCGCACGCAATCGTCGACGCCGGGGTCGAGATCGGAGCAGCGACCGAGGTTCAGGCGCGCGCCCTGCTGGGCCGCCGCCCTCGTGCCGCCGGCGCCATCGCCCGCGACCCGGTCTTCGAAGAACGGCTGGTGATCGGCGCGGGATGCGCGATCGGCGTCAACGCGGTCCTCTACTACGGCGTCGAGATCGGTGGCGACACGTTGATCGGTGACCACGCCTCGATCCGCGAGGGGGCGCGAATCGGAAGCGGCTGCGTCATCGGTCGGGCCAGCGTCGTCGATCGCGAGGTTCGGATCGGAGACCGGACCGTGATCATGTTCACCGGCGTCATCGCCTCCAAGTCGGAGGTCGGCAAGGACGTCTTCATCGCCCCGGGGGTAACCACCACCAACGACAACGCCCTCGGCGCCGACGGCTGGGTCGAGGAGAAGACCGCAGGCGCGGCGATCGAAGACGAAGCGAAGATCGGCGCCAACTCCACCTTGCTGCCAGGAGTGAGGATCGGCCGCGGCGCCGTCGTCGGCGCCGGCTCGGTGGTCACTCGCGACGTTGAGCCGAGGACGACCGTGATGGGCGTGCCGGCGCGAAGCGTGGGATCGCGCTAGAGGTTCAGAACGGCTTCAGGTCCTCGGCGTTGAGCTTCGGGTCGACCACGATCATCCCTTCCATCCCGGCCTCTCGATGCCCCGGGATCGAGCAGTAGAAGACGTAGCGCTTGCCTTCCAGAAGCGGTTTGCGAAGCCAGGATGAACCCTTCTTCACGACCGAGGTTTTGACATTTCCGCCCTCAATTTCTTCGCTGCCGAGTTCTTCGTAATAGGTGAGGTTGGGTTCGGCTTTGGAAGGCGGGTAGAACACCCATTCCTTCCCTTTGGTCGCGCCCACCCTTTCGATCTGCAGGCTGTGCCCGGTCGGCTGGGGGTTCACGAGCCGAAAGTTGGTGTTGCCAGGAGGGGCGATCACCTTCCCCACGGTGTAAGCCAGTTGATTCCCGGGCGCAACGCCGATCGTCACCATCCATTGGCCGCTATCGGCCGGAATCCCCTCCTGGCGGGTTTCATAGACCCTGGCGATGATCGTCTTTCCGCCTGCGGGGACGTTGCTGCCCGGTTTGGGAGCGCCGTGCCCGGCAGCCTTCGAGATGCCTTGCGTCGGATTCTCCGCGGTACCGCCATGGCCTTCCCCGCATCCGGCCAGGGCAACCGCAGCCATGAACAGCATCGATGCTTTCCCCGACCATTTCCCCCACATGCTCAGTAAACCTTAGGTCATTACGTGGGCTAAGTGTGGTACCCGCCCTATGCTCTCGCGGTGGTCCAGATCCAAGTCCCGCTCTCGATCCTCGACCTCGCCGCCGTCGGTCGCGAGGAGACGATCGCCGAGAGCTTCGCCGGCAGCGTCGAGCTGGCGCGGGCGGCGGAGCGAGGCGGCTACAAGCGCATCTGGTACGCCGAGCACCACAACATCTCCTCGATCGCCTCCTCGGCGACCGCGGTGCTGATCGCCCACATCGCCGCCCGCACGGATTCGATCCGCCTCGGGGCCGGAGGCGTGATGCTGCCGAACCACTCGCCGCTGGTGATCGCCGAGCAGTTCGGGACGCTGGAGACGCTGCACCCGGGCCGGATCGACCTCGGGCTCGGACGGGCACCGGGGACCGACCAGCGGACTTGGATGACGCTGCGTCGCGATCCGGCGGCGAGCGACCGCTTCCCGCAGGACGTCGTCGAGCTGCAGAAGTTCCTCGGCGACGAGAGCCCGGTGCCGGGGATCAAGGCGATCCCGGGTCAGGGCACCCATGTCCCCCTCTACATCCTCGGCTCCTCCCTCTTCGGCGCCGAACTCGCGGCCGAGCTCGGCGTCCCCTACGCCTTCGCCTCCCACTTCGCCCCGCGCTTCCTGCACGAAGCGATCACGATCTACCGCGAGCAGTTCAAGCCCTCCCAGCAGCAGCCCGAGCCCTACGTGATCGCCGGCGTCGGCGTGATCGCCGCCGAGACCGCGGAGAGCGCCGCCGCCCAGCACGAGGCGGCCCGCCGCATCCGCGCCCGCGCCCTCTTCGGTCGCGGCCGCAAGCTCAGCGAGGAGGACGTCACCGCCCTGCTCGCTTCCCCCCAGGCCGCCGCCGTCGACGAGATGCTCGCCTACACCGCCGTCGGGCTAGCCGAGGAAGCAGCCGCCTACCTGATGGAGTTCGCCGCCGAGACCGAAGCCGACGAGCTGATCACGGTCCACTACTCCGACTCGGTGGCGAACCGGCTGCGCTCGGTCGAGCTCCTGGCCGAGAGATAAAGTCGGCTTTTTATCGATTGATTCATTCCGAGTAGAGTGCGCGAGCTTTCTCGTTCACCTGCGAAAGGAACCTCCCATCAAAGACTCGTCTCGATCGAGCCGGAGCAGGCTGCGTGCCGCTCTGGCCTGGACCGCGCTTACGCTCGTCGTCCTCTCGCAGTCCGCGGGAATAGCCTTCGCCGCCACCGAAGCCGTCGCCACCGGTTCCCTCTCGTCGCAGGCCTCGCTCGAACACCGCGTCAATCAACTCACTGACGAGGTTGGCGACATCTCCAGCGAACTCGATTCGGCCGAAAGTTCGTTCGATCGGATCACCTTCCCTGTGACGATCTTGATCTCGATCCTGGCGGCCGGCGGGATCCTCGGTGTCGTCTACAGCGTCCGCGACCAGCGGCGGGCGAGCCAGCTCCACGATCTCTCCGTCGGCGGCGAGATCGCCAGCCAGAAGCGCAGCGAGCAGAGCTACGCCTCCTTCCTCGACCAGAGCCAGACCACCCTCTCTCTCGTCAATGACACGCTCGGGCTGGCGAAAGAGGCCAACGATCGAGCCATGCAGAGCATGGAGAACAAGGCTCAATCGCGGATCGACGAGATCGAGGAGCGCTCGCAGACGCTCCTGCTCGACGTCTTCGCCCAGGAGGAGTTCGAGCTGATCATCAACGACGGGCGCCGCCGCGATGCGCTGCACGACATCGCCGGCGACCTGCGCTCGCTTGAGGGATACCTGAGCCTGCAGGACATCGAGCTGCCCCAGTACACGAAGTTCATCAAAGCCCTCGACCAGTTCCTCCTCGACGACACCGAAGCGGCGATCCACGCCCTCCGCCTGGCCTCCCAGGAAGGGGCCGTCGGCGAGTTGCAGCGCTTCGTTGAGTACTGGCTCGGCTACATGCTGACGACGGTCGGCGACTACGAGGAGGCGATCCGGAAGTTCAAGCACGACGAGCTCGAGCTGAAGAAGGACGATCCCGAGTTCTTCCAGCTCGAGCGGATTGTCGGCGAGACGAGGTTCTTCCAGATCGCCAAGCAGAATGCGCAGAGCGAAGCCTCGAGCCGCGAAGGGCGGATCGTGACCCCGCCGGCAGACCGCTTCGGACTCGTCGCCGGACTGCTCGACGAACTCGCGGAGCTCGCCGCCCATCTGGAGGAAAGCAGCCACCAGCATGCCAAGCACCACACCCGCCTCGAGATCGCCCGGACCCGGGCGGACATCTACGAGTGGGTGGCCTATGACTCCGACCACCTCGATGATCCTCTCGAGCGCCCCGAGATCGCCCGGGCGGAGGCGGCTCTCGGGGGCGGCTCCGGTGCACAGGAAATCGCCAAGGCCACCGATTTCCTCGTCTCCCCCAGCTGGCAGCGCCTTTGCGAGGAGGACGCGACTCGGCCCTGGGCCCTGATGCAGGCTCGTTCGATTTGCGAAAGCGTCGGCGATCGCAATCTGGACCTCGAGTTCGCGCTAGCCGAATGCCTATTCAAGCTCGGCGAAGGCGAGATCGCGGACACCGCCTTCGAAACCGCAGAGCACGCCCTGCACCACGAGTTCGAGGAGCTGCACGAGAAGCGCCGCAGCGCCTCGATCCACCAGAGCGTCCTCATCTGCCACAGCCGCCTGCTGAAGCTGAGGGTGGACGACCCGGCCGAGCAGCGAGAGCTGCGGAGAAGGATCATCGATGCCGCACGGGAGACGGTGGACGTGCTCAAGGACATGCGTCAGGGGCGGGTCACCGTCTTCAGCCAGATCCAGCGACGCAACATCACCCAGGCCGAGTTCACGGATGAGGTGCGGGAGATCGTCAAGCAGGACGGGATCAAGGAGAAGGTCGCGTGAGGCGCAAAAAGGAGGGGACACGGGAGAAAGAGCTGCAGTACGAGCTTTTCCACGGCTATCGCACGGCGATACAGGTCTGCCCGCGCGGCTGCGGGTTCCACGAGCGGGCCCGCCGTGACCTGCTCGTCCGCACCCGCTGGTCGGGGCGGGCGAAGACCACCGCCAAACTCAGTTTCGAGACCAGCCACTGCCCGCGGGATGGAGCGAAACTGGTCAGGCAGTGCGCGCGCTGCGAGGCTCAGGTATTCGCACCGATTGCGGACCGCTGTCAGTTCTGCGGCGTGCCCCAGCCCTGGGCAGCCGAGCGCCGCGCAGGCGCCGAACGAGCAACCCTAAGGCTATGGCGGCCGGATCCCGACGACGTCGAGGAGAACGAGCGCCAGGTCCATGACCCCGCTCTCCGCCTCTTCGGCGCCGACGGCCTAGACGAGGACGGGAAGGCGAAGGCCAGCGGCGGCATCTGGATCATCGACGGCGACATCTCGCGCCTCGCCGTCGACGCGGTGATCAGCAACGACGACGTCGAGGGCCAGATGTGGTCGCAGTCGGCGCGATCGATCAAGAACGCCGCCGGGGAGGGGGTCGAGCGGCTCGCCCAGGAGGGAAAGCCGTTTCCCCTCGGGCACGCTTGGACGACCACGGCGGGGGACCTGCGTCAGATGAAGAGCATCGTTCACGTCGCCTCGATGAGCCGCTACGGGAAGTCATCGATAGGGACCGTGCGCGCGTGCTTGAACTCCGCCCTGGCCCTGGCCGCCAAGCAAGAGTTCGAGTCGGTCGGGCTCACCCCTTTTGGCACCGGTCATGCCGCAATCAAGCAGGAGGAGTGGTTCGAGGTCTTCGCCGAGACCTCCGTCACCTTCCTCACCGACTCCGCCCGGCGCCAGAGAGCAGCTCCCTTGGCGATCGTCCTCGTCATCTTCGAGCCGCATAACTTGCACCTGCAGATAGGACTGCTGCGCAACGCCATCCAGAGCGCTTATGTCCGCCTCGGCGAACCCGCCAACGGATCGCCGATGGCGGACATCTGAGGCGCAGCTCAAGACTCGTTCAGCGCCACCGCTTCGCGGATCAGCGCCTTCAGCGCCTCGCCGTCGATCTCCTCGCCCTCGTGGATGTCGATCGCGCGGCGGACGTTGCCGTCGAGACTGGAGTTGAAGAGGCCGGACGGATCATCGAGGGAGGCGCCCTTGGCGAAGGTCAGCTTCACGGCCTTCTTGTAGGTCTCACCGGTGCAGATGATCCCGCCGTGCTCCCAGACCGGCGTGCCTTTCCATTTCCAGGTCTCCTCGACCTCGGGATCGGCCTCTTTGATCAGGCCGCGGACCCGGGCGAGCGTTTCGCCGCGCCAGTCGCCCAGCTCCTCGATCCGGTCGTCGATCAGCTGCGACGGGTTGCTGCCTTTCTCCATGCCGCAGAGGATAGGACGGAGGCGATTACGATGGCTCGGTGAGCGGGGAGGGAGCTCCAGTCCTAGGTGTCCTCCGCACGCGGGAGTTCCGGCTCCTCTTCTCGGCCCAGGCGGTTTCGGTTCTGGGCGATCGGATGGTCGCCGTTGCGCTCGCCTTTGCAGTGCTGGAGATCGGCGGATCGGTCGCCGACGTCGGGCTCGTCCTCGCCGCGGGGACGTTTCCCCTGGTCGCGACCGTGCTGGTTGGGGGAGTGGTCGCCGACCGCGCCTCCCGGCGCGCCGTGATGGTGGCGGCGGACCTGGTGCGGGTCTCGAGTCAGGGCGCGATGGCGGCCCTGCTGATCACGGGAGCGGCGGAGGTCTGGATGCTGGCGCTGCTGGCCGCCGTCGCCGGCGCGGCCACGGGGTTCTTCGGCCCCGCCTCGACCGGGCTGCTGCCCGAGGTCGTCCTCGCCGAGCAGTTGCAGCCTGCGAACGCGCTGCGCACGAGCGCCGTCTCCGCGGGCGAAATCCTCGGCCCGATCGTCGCCGGGGTTCTGGTCGCCGCCGCCGGAGCGGGATGGGCGATTGCGATCGACGCCGGAACGTTCGCCGTCAGCGCCGCCTGCTTGCTGGCGTTGCGGGTGACGCCGCGAGCCCGCGAGCAGCGAAGCCCCTTCGTCACCGACCTCCGCGCGGGCTGGGTTGCCTTCCGCTCGCGGCGATGGGTCTGGACTTTCGTCGCCTACTTCGCGCTGGTGAACCTGCTGTGGGGCGCCTGGGGCACCCTCGGCCCAAACGTCGCCGAGCGCGACCTCGGCGGCGCGGCCGCCTGGGGCGCCATCCTCACCGCGATGGGGGTCGGTGCCCTCGCCGGCAGCCTGCTCGCCGCCCGCGTCCGACCGAGCCGGCCGCTGCTGCTCGCGGCCTTCACCGACGGCCTCTTCGCCCTCCCCCTCGCCTTCCTGGCGGCGACCTCGTCGGTACCGCTGATCGCCTGCGGCGCCTTCCTCGCCGGAGCCGGCATGGCACTGACGATCTCCCTCTGGGAGTCGACCCTGCAGCACCACGTCCCCGGCGAGTCCCTCTCCCGCGTCAGCTCCTACGACTGGTTCGGCTCCCTCGCCTTCTACCCCCTCGGCCTGGCGATCTGGGGCCCGACCGCCGCCGCGATCGGAGTCAGCACCTCCCTCTGGCTCAGCTTCGGCCTCGCCGCCGTCCTCACCCTCGTCCTGATCAGCGTCCCCGACATCCGGAGACTTCCCGCTGTACCGGAGGAGCGCGAGCCCTGGGTTCCTTCCTCCGAGTTAGGGCGAATCGTCAGTGAGGCACCCGCCGACCCCGGCCTGCTCACCGATCTCGATGATGTCCGCGGCGCAGAGCTCGACGATTGAGCAAAGCAGTCGCAGGCACCTCGATCTGACTTCACCTCTATTGAGGATGTCGAAGTGATCCGGGCCTAGGGAGACCTCCGCCCGGGGGCGCGTAGGATCGCTTCGTGCCGTTCACGCTCAAGAACCTCAAGGAGGACGTCGGGGACGTCGGGTCCAACTTCGACGGTGCCCCGGACCTGGAGTTCCGTCTGGCGACGAAGGCGCTCGAGCTCGAGCAATCCGGCCTCGGCTACCAGCGCATCCCGCCCAACTACCGCTTTCCCTACGGCCACACCCACCAGCGCCAGGAGGAGGTCTACGTGGTTCTACGCGGGAGTGGGCGGATGAAGCTCGACGACGAGATCATCGAGCTGAGGGAATGGGACGCGGTGCGCGTCTCCCCCGGCACCTGGCGAGGTTATGAGGCCGGTCCCGACGGCCTCGAGATCTTCGTCATCGGCGCTCCCAACCTCGGCGAGAACCCGCGCGACGACGTCGAGGGCCGGCGCGACTGGTGGACCGACTAAGTCAGCGGGCCCGGATCGCGCGCATACCCCGCTCCAGCTGACGGACGGTGGTCGCTCCCGGCGGCACCGGGACGGCACGGAAGGTGGGGGCCGGCAGGTGCAGGCGGAAGGCGATCCTGCCCTCGCGGTCGAAGCCGGTGACGAGCTTGTTGTCGCCCCAGCTGACGAGCCAGCCGCCGTCGGGCAGTTCCCGCGCCGACCCGCAGCAGTGGCTGCGCTTCACCTGCGGGTCGTTCAGCTGCCCTTTGTAGATCGCCTTGCCGGCATCGAGGTCGAGCTTGTAGAAGACGACGCGTGGGCGGCGGGGGCGGTCCTTGCCGTTGTCGAAGACCGTCAGCCGGCCGTGGCGATCGAGGCGGACGTCGTGCTGGCCCCCGAGCAGCTTCGTCGCCGGATCGCCGACGACCCGCAGGGACTTGCCGGTGGGGCTGCCGCCGAGCTTCCAGCGAATCTCGCCGGTTGAACGCGAGATCCCGTAGACCGCGTCGGTGTGGCGGGTGGAGACGATCACTTCGTCCCGCCCCCGCGGCTCGATCGAGTTGATGTGAACCGGGTCGTAGGCCTCGCGCTGAAGGCGGCGGCGCGGATTGCTGAGCACGCTCCGCCACCAGCGGCCCGTCTCCCCGAGGGCGATGTGGCCACGCGAGTTCCAGTGCCAGAGGACCTCCCCGGCGGGGTCGACTTCCTGCACTTCGGCAGAGACGATCGTCGCCCGCCGCGGGCCGCCGACGCGGCGCAGGTCCGCCGTTTCGGGGGCATAGCTGTCGAGCAGCACGTTTCCGTTCGGAAGTTCGCGGTACTCGTGGCCGTCGACGATCGACCCCTCGGTCTCGACCAGCCGCAGCAGCTTGCCCGACTCCGAGCGGACCTCGTGGGCCATCCGCGGATCGAGGCCGTAGCCGTCGCCGAAGGAGCGCGCCCAGACCACGCTGCCGTCGGCGACGATCTGCCCCCAGAGCGCCCGCGTGTCCGGGTTGAACCACCAGCGGGGCTTCCCGTCGGTGTCGAAGACGATCACCCAGGGGCGGTCGTCCTCGCCCGAGTAGGTGACGACGAAGAGACCGAAGGGAACCGGACGGATCGATTCGAACCGCGTCGGCGGGAAATCCGCCGGCAGGTCGGGGACATGGGGCGCTGGCTGTGCCTTCGCGCCCGCAGACTCCTCACCACCCGCCTGCCCGCATCCACCGAGCAGGAGCAGCGCGAGGACCGCCGGCAGGAGCAGGGCCCCCGCTGCGCGGATCAACCTCGAACGGTGGCGCAATCGGATCTGCACCGACCGAGCTTAGAGACCGGCATGCGCCGAGCTGCTGCTACGGTGAAGGAGTCGGGTTTGGCCAATTCGCCACCCGAGAGGTTCCGTTTCCTCCTCGTGCTTCATTGGCGCCTTGGGGTCGCAGGATCTCCCTAAGACGTTCAACACAGGAGTTTCACAACATCACTACGTTTGCCGATCTCGGCACTTCCAAGCCGGTGGTCGACGCCCTTAGCGCGCGCTCGATCACCCAGCCGTTCCCCGTTCAAGAGATGGTCGTCCGCGATGCGCTCGCCGGCCGCGACCTCCTCGTCCAGTCCCCCACCGGGTCGGGCAAGACGCTCGCCTTCGGCATCCCCATGGTCGACCTGCTCGACCCCGAGGGCCAGGGCCCGCGCGCTCTCGTCCTCGCTCCCACCCGCGAGCTCGCCGGCCAGATCGTCGTCGAGCTTCAGGCGCTGGCCAAGGCGCGCCGCCTGAGGATCACCGCCGTCTACGGCGGCGTCGGCTTCGGGCCGCAGATCGCCGCCGTCCGCCGCGCCGACATCCTCGTCGCCACCCCGGGCCGCCTCGAGGACCTGATCGGGCGCGGCGCCGTCTCTCTCGACCAGATCCGCCTGCTCGTCCTCGACGAGGCCGACCGCATGCTCGACATGGGCTTCCGCCCCGCCGTCGACCGCATCGTCGACCAGACGCCGAGCGACCGCCAGACGCTGTTCTTCTCGGCCACCCTGGAGGGCGCCGCCGGCAAGGTCGCGACCTCCTACACCCGCGATGCCCGCTCCCATACCCATGCCGAGCCCGAGCGCAAGGAGGCGAACATCGAGCACCGCTTCCTCTCGGTCGACTCGCAGGGCGCCAAGCTCGAGCACCTCGTCACCCACCTCGAGGGGGCGGATGCAGGGCGCTCGCTCGTCTTCGTCCGCACCAAGCGCGGCGCCGACCGGCTGGTCAAGCGGCTGCGCAGCCGCCAGGTGAACGCCGTCGCCATGCACGGCGACAAGAGCCAGAGCCAGCGCGAGCGGGCCCTGGCCCGCTTCGAGCGCGGTGAGGTGATGACCCTGGTCGCGACCGACGTCGCCGCCCGCGGAATCGACATTCCCGACGTCGCCCATGTGATCAACTACGACGCTCCCGAGGACCGCGAGGCCTACGTGCACCGGGTCGGGCGCACCGGCCGCGCCGGGCGCACCGGCACCGGCATCAGCTTCGTCCTCGCCGAGCAGGCAGAGGAAATGCGGCGGATCACGACCAGCCTCGGGCTGACCGACGGCCCTCGCCGTCCGGAGCGGACCTCGGGATCGGGATCGGGATCCTCCTCGTCGCGCCGGCGACGCAACCGGCGCCGCCGCAGCGCCGCCTAGCGGTTCGCCATGGAGGTCGGGATTGGTCTTGCTGCCGCTGTCGCGCTGCTGACCAATCTCGCTTCGCTGCTCAAGCACCGGGGCTGCCGGCAGGCGCAGTCCGTCTCGCTGGCCCGGCCGCTCGCGAGCCTGCGCGGCCTCGCCGCCTCGCCCTGGTTTGCGGCCGGCTGGGGGCTTGCCGCCGTGGCCTGGGTCGCCCACGTCGCCGCCCTTTCGTTGGCTCCGATCTCGCTTGTGCAGGCGGTCCTGGCCGGCGGCGCCGTCACCCTCGCCGTTCTCTCTCAACGCCTCTTCGGCGACCGGGTCGAGCGCCGACAGTGGCTGGCGCTGGCGCTCGGCGGCGGCGGGCTCGCCCTCCTCGCGGCTACGCTTCCGCATTTCCACGGCGCACACTCCGGCTTCTCGATCGGCGCGATCGTCAGCTTCGAGGGCGGCCTGGTCCTGCTCGCGGCCGGCGTTGCGCTCGGCCACCGGGCCCCGCGCCTCGCCGAGCGCCGCGGTGTCCTGCTCGCGGTTCTCGCCGGCCTTCTCTTCGCCCTCGCCGGGATCGCGATCAAGGCCCTCACCGGCGGCGCCGGCAGCTGGCCGATGATCGCATCGCTGCTGGCACTGACCCTCGCCTGCGGCGCCCTCGCCCAGTTCACGGCGGTCGCCGCCCTGCAGAGCGGCGGGGCGATCGAGACGATCGGGCTGATGGGCATCGTCGCCAACGCCGCCCAAATCCTCGGCGGAATCCTCGTCTTCGGCGACCCCCTCTCCCCGACCCCGCTCGGGATGACCCTTCAGATCACCGCCCTGGCAATGATCTGCGTCTCCGCGGTCCTGCTCCCGTCCTCGATCGGCGCCCGTCGATTGCGGCCGGCACCCGCACCGCAGCTGGCTGGTACCTAGGACGCGTAGCGGTGGTGGATGGCGAGGGTGTTGCCGTCCGGATCAGAGAAGAAGGCCTGGTAGCAGACGCCGGAATCGAGAGTGCTGCCTTTGAACTCGATGCCCCGCGATTCCAGCTCAGCCTTGGCCGCCTCGAAGTCGTCGACGTGGAACTCGATCGGGTGGTTGTTGGCGCGGAACTCGATGCCGAAAGCGTCCGACTGCATGATTGCGATCGTCAGGTTCCCGGTCTCGAACTCACCGGCAGGCATGCTCCCCCACTGCTTTGAGAACTCAAGCCCGAGCGTCTCACCGTAAAACCCAGCCGCGCGCTCGTAATCCTGCGTCGCGACCGTGATGAAGTCGGTGCCGCTGATGATCTTGGACTGCGTTGCCATCTCGTTCCCTTCGTTGGTTGTCGAGGTTCCCCGCATCGTCTGCAGTGATCGAACCAGCGCCGCAATGCCGGCGATCAAGCCGAGGATGCCGAGGATCAGCGCTGCGATCACGAGGCCATCGCCCCCATCCCCCGAGTCCTCTTCGGGGGTCGCATCTTCCTCCACCGCGACACCCTGCGCCCCGCCAGCAGCGGTGACGAGGACCTGCGGCGCCGGCGACTGGGAGCTCGGGTCACCCACCCATCGCACCACGTCGCCGTTCTCGTAGGTCTGCAGGGCCCTGAACGTCAGCGTCTCTCCTGCCTCTTCGGGAACCTGCACCGCGACCGGGAACTCTTCGAATTGCTGCGGCTGGATCTCCGCCCCGCGCTCCTGAGCGGTCCAAGTCACACGAGCGACTCGTGCGGGAGTCACCTGGCCGCCGATGATCGCTTTGGCGGCCTTCGCCATCTTCACCTCCCCCGACCACCCCGCTACCGGCCGGTACAAGGCATAGCCGAAGCCGGGCGGGAACTCGACGACCACCTTCGTCGTCGCCAGGTTCTGGCTCTCGTTGGGAACGTTCACCTGGAGGATCGTGTAGGTACCCGCCTCTACTTCTTCTGGCAGCAGCCTGATGTGGGCGCCCGCGGCGGCGGGCATCGCAAAGGCGAAGAGGGCGACGAGCGAAGCGAAGGCCCAGCGAGCGCATGGGTGGAACAGGGGAAACATGCTCAACAAGGCTATAGCGGTAGAGGGGATGTTAACCTGCAACCAGATGGTTGTAGATCAAAAACCGATCCGCGACGAGGAGAAGGCCGCCGACCTGCTGTTCCGGGCGCTGGCCGATCCGATCCGCCGCGACATCCTCCGCCGCGCCCACGAGGGCCGGCTCTCGGTCTCGGCCCTGGCCCGCGAACACCCGATCAGCGTGACGGCGATGCAGAAGCACGTCGCCGTGCTCGAGCGGGCCGAACTGGTGAGCAAGCACCGGGTCGGTCGCGAGTCAATCGTCCAGACCGAGACCGATGCCCTCGTCCGCGCCCACGACGCACTCGATCGGCTCGAGGCGGACTGGCGCGGCCGGATCGAGCGGATGGAGCATGTCCTCGAAACCGACAAAGGAGACAGCTGATGCCC
Organism: Solirubrobacterales bacterium; assembly: GCA_035266025.1. Classification (GTDB taxonomy): domain Bacteria; phylum Actinomycetota; class Thermoleophilia; order Solirubrobacterales; family 70-9; genus VAYN01. Next base: position 19,545 of record DATFOB010000011.1, on the reverse strand, counting down.
GTCACCGACGTAACGAAGGACTTCGACGCCCTGACCATGACGATCACGGCAGAGTTCGACACCGATCCCGAGCGCCTCTGGGAGCTGTGGGCAGATCCGCGCCAGCTGGAGCGCTGGTGGAGCCCCCCGTCCCATTCCTCGACCTTCGTCGACCACGAGCTAACGGTCGGCGCCCGCACCACCTACTTCATGACCGGCCCCGACGGAGAGAAGCACCACGGCCGCTGGCGGATCGAGGAGGTCGAGCCGCCCCACCGGCTGCACATGACCGACGACGTCGTCGACGACGAGGGCAAGCCCGAGGACGGAGGCCCGACGGGGATGACGGTGACGATCGCCGATGCCGACGGCACCGCGACGATGGCGATCCAAACCCACTTCGCCGACCGCGCCTCGATGGAACAGACGATCGAGATGGGGTTCGAGCAAGGCATGACCGAAACCCTCAACCAGGTCGACCCCCTCCTCGGCGCCGCGAAGGCGTGACGAGGGGCGGAGGAAGGACCCGCCGGAGGCTCCGGCATTGCGCCCACGGTACCGCCGCGCTTCGGGACCTCCAAGCGACGATCAAGTCCAGTCAAGCCTGGTTCTGGGCTCTACGTCAACGGGTAGGAGCAGGGGATGCCCGCCGTCAATGGTCAAGGGGACCGGGATTCAGCGCGACTCTTGATCGTCACCGGAGGCGCAGCTTCCGATCTGGACGAGGTCCCGCCGAGCATCCGGCTGCTTATCGAGGGCGCAGGAGAAATCCTGGTCGTTTCTCCCGCGCTGCCGTCGCGGCGATGAGAGCCACCGTCATGCACAGCGCCGGTGACGTCCGCATCGAGGACGTTCCCGACGCCAAGCTGGTCGAGCCGACCGACGCCCTGATCCGCATCACCCGCGCCTGCATCTGCGGCAGCGACCTCTGGCCCTACAAGAGCATGGAGGCCACCGAGAACGGCGGGCGCCCGATGGGCCATGAGGCGATCGGGGTGGTCGAGGACGTCGGTGCCGAGGTGAGCAAGGTCAAAGCGGGCGACCTCGTCGTGATGCCGTTCGCCTTCTCCGACGGTACCTGCCTCTTCTGCGAGGACGGCCTGCAGACCGAGTGCATCCACGGCGGCTTCTTCGGCAACGCCGACGTCGGCGGCGCCCAGGCCGAGGCGCTCCGCATCCCGCAGGCCGACGGCACGCTCTATCCCCTGCCGGCGGACCCCGACGAGGCGCTGATGCCCTCCCTGCTGACGCTCTCCGACGTGCTCGGCACCGGCCATCACGCGGCGCTCGTCGCCGGGGTCGGCCCCGGCAAGAAGGTCGCCGTCGTCGGCGACGGCGCCGTCGGCCTCTGCGGCGTGATCGCCGCCAAGCGCCTCGGCGCCGAGCAGATCGTGATCCTTGGGCGCCACGAGGATCGCACCGACCTGGCGCGCGAGTTCGGCGCTACCGACGTGGTCGCCGAGCGCGGTGAGGAGGGGGTCGAACGGGTGCGCGAGCTGACCGATGGCTTCGGCGCCCACTCGGTGCTGGAGTGCGTCGGCCTCGATCAGTCGACCCATACGGCGATCGAAATCGCCCGCCCCGGCGGCGCCGTCGGCCGCGTCGGCGTTCCCCAGGGCGCCGAGATGCCGGGCGGCGACAGCTCGTTCTTCGGCAACGTCACGATCGGCGGCGGCCCAGCTCCAGTCCGCGCCTACATCGAGGAGCTGCTGCCCGACATCCTCGACGGCACGATCGAGCCCGGCCGCGTCTTCGACCGCACCGTCGACCTCGACGGCGTTCCCGACGGCTACCGGGCGATGGACGAGCGCGAGGTGCTGAAGGTGATGGTGGCGCCGTGAAGATCACGAGGAACTCGCTGGAGACCAACCTCGGCCCGAGCGATTGGTTCACCGGCACCGTCTACATCGACACCGTGGCGAGCGCGGCGGAGCCCTCGCGACTGGCGGCGGCCAGCGTCCACTTCACCCCCCGCGCTCGCACTGCCTGGCACACCCATCCACTCGGGCAGACGATCTTCGTCACCGAGGGCGTCGGGCTCTGCCAGCGTGAGGGCGGCCCCCTCGAAGTAATCCGTCCCGGCGACAGCGTCTACTTCGAGCCGGAAGAGAACCACTGGCACGGCGCCGCGCCTGACCGCTTCATGACCCACCTCGCAATGCAGGAGGTAGACGACTCCGGCAGCCCGGTGACCTGGGGTAAGCATGTGAGCGACGAGGAATACGAAGGCCCAACCAACGCCGACTGACCGGAGCCGGCCTGCCGCTGGTTCGCCGAGATCCGCTGATATACCTGGGTATACTGACCGCATGGCAAAGGTCATGGTTTCTCTTCCCGATGATCTTCTCGCTGAGGTGGACGCCGAGGCGCGGCGCGGTGGCACGACCCGCAGCGCTGTCATGCGCGAGTTCGCCGACACAGCGCTGCGCCGGCGCCGCGAGGGCCGGGCAGCAGCGATGCGATCGCTGCTCAATGACACCTCACCCCATGGCGGCCACGCCGCGGAGCAAGTGAAGGCAACGCGGCCCGGTCCGTGACGACGCTGCTCCTCGACGCGAGCGTCCTCCTCGCAGCCTTCGATCCAGAGGACGGTCACCATGAGCCGGCACGAGCCTTGTTGGAAGACGACGAGGTCAGCCTTGCCACGCTCGACCTCGCCCGCTACGAGGTCACCAATGTCGCCGTGCGGGCGTGGCGCATGCCGGAGACGGTGGCTTCCCTACTAGCGGTGATCGAGAGGCTCGCCGACGACGGCGGCGTCCTCTCCTCCACGGACACGCTCCTAGCGAGAGCGGCGGAACTCGCGGAGCGCCACACGATCTCCGTCTACGACGCTGCCTACGCGGCTGCCGCCGACGAAGGCGGCCATCGGCTCGTTAGTGGCGACGAACGCGACTTGGTTTCGAAGGACCTCGCCATGCTCCCCGCGGACGCAACCAACGAGGGATCGCGGTAGAGGTGGCCGCGGATTTCCCGCGCTTTCGTCCTATAGCGGGGGCAGGATTCGAACCTGCGACCTTCGGGTTATGAGATTGATCCGCTGGATCGGCTGGACTAGGTGGAGCTAGGTTTCAAGCCGAATTCGGGAGATTGAACTACGTGGAGATCCGCTGGAATCTGTGGGGCATGTTGCCCCATTCGTTGCCCCAGGAGGCCACCGCCTCAGATTCGTTGACGTGGGTCATAATTGCCGGCATGAAGAAGGTCATTGTCTGCTCTGCTGGGCGCCTCCGAGCCAAACGAGCAACGGAGATGCGGGGCTTGCTGCGTTACGCCCGCCCCCATGGAGGAAATACCGCCGAGCGGATGAAGCAGGCGCGTCCTCGCACCACGCGCGACTGAGAGACATCGAGCGTCTCGCCAGGTTCAGGCCAACTCAGCCGGCGTGACGACGAACCCCAGTCGGTCCGTGCCCCGACGCAGTCTGCCGTCAAGGGTGACGAGGCGACAGCCTTCGGCCTTCGCAAGCGCCACGTACTCGGCGTGTAGGTCTTCGCCCAGCCGAATTCCTCGGCCACCTCCCAGGCCGCGGTGGCGAGGCGCTCCGGGCGCTGCTCGCCGATCGACAGCTTGCCGGACAGGAAGCGTTGCAGCGCAAGCTCCGCGAGCGCGTTTGAGATTTCGCCGCGGAAGGCCATCTCGTGGAGGGCCGAAGGAACCTCGCTCCAAAGCAGCGGGGGTGCAATTAGCTGGCCGCCGCGGTCCAGGTCGGTGCCAGCCTGCTCGCCGATCCTGTCGAGCGAGAGCTCGACCACCAAGCTCGCGTCTACGACCAGCACGCTCAGTGCGATTCGCGAGAGCGCCGCACTGCAGCGGCGACGTTCGGCATCGGCTCACCGGTCAGCGTCTTCCCCCACCCCGCCGGCAGCGGCGCCATCTCCGGCTCCTCGGCGGGTCCAGTGGAAACGACTATGCGCGCACGCGCAGCCTCAGCCTCATCGAGGTCGAGGATCTCGCGCAGCAGCTTCTCCTTCGCGGTCACGACTCAGAGGGTACCGGCCCCACCCGCGTCTCGAAATCAGCTGGAATCCCCCTTGGGCGGCTTCGCTCAGGTGGCATGCCGCTGTGCAACATCCTCTTGGAGCTTCTATGGCCTCGCCGCATCCTCTACAGCAGACACCGACGGGCGGCAGCCAGCCCCCCATGGACACGTATCTAGTGCCGCGTCTCCGGTGCATCAGCCAAATCCACCGGCAAGCCAGCCCGCGGCGCGATGAAGAGTTGGGGCGACGCGCCATGCTTGGGCCGATGGTGAGCCATCCAGGTGAGCCCTGATGTAGGAGAACTTTTCGGGGAGCTTTGAGGATCTGTTCGGTGCTTATGTTAGGTGCGCTCGGTTGACCAGGATCACTTCGCTCATCCGTACATCCAGATCCCGGTTCTGTGCGATAGTGACGATATGGCCGAGCCAGAGAAAGCCGATCGTCAGTTCACGCTTGAGCATTACCTGCAGCGCAGCGAACGCGAAGCTCTGCCCTTGGTCCACGGCTTCATTCAGGACGAGTCCAACGAGCAGGGCGGTGCCGGGCCGCTGGCGGAGTTCATGCGTCGCGGCCGCGAGCCGGCGCTCGAGCAGTATCTCTTCGCCCATGCATTGGCCAGCGGCGAGGAAGACGGCCGCTTCGACGTGCGCCTGCCGGCCTTCACCTGGGCGCGCGCGATAGGCGGTCCCGAGGATCCGCAGAGCGGCAAGATCGAGGCGGCCGCGCTGCATCAGGTTTCCCGCAACTGGCGCCTGCTGCGCGAGCTACGCCTGATCGAGAGCGAGCGGGCTGGCCGCAACATCCGCATCTGGCTGCTTTCCGACGACGGCTCGGGGCGCCCATACCAGCACGTCGCCGCCGGCAAGCGGGGCCAGCGGCTGGCGGGGTCCGGCTACTTGCAGCTTCCTTACGCCTACTGGTACGAGCGCTGGCATGAGCGGCTCTCGTTAGCGGCCAAGGTGATGCTGCTGATTGCCCTCTACCAAGGCGACGGGTTCCCTCTCCCCTACAACAAGCTGCCACGTTGGTACGGAATCTCGGCGGCGAGCGGCGAGCGCGGCCTGCGCGAGCTGCGCCAAGCCGGACTGCTACATCGCGAGCAGCACCGCCGTCCCGAGCCCGAGTCCCCCTACGGCTTCACCGATGTCTACCACTACGAGCTGCTTCCGCCTTTCGGTCCTCGCGGCACCCGCTCAAAGTCGGCGGCGCAACGCTGGAGGGGCGGGGCGGCAAGCAGTAAGGCGGCGACGTGAAGCCGCAAGGCGGACGCAACCCGCTGGAGGTCTGGCTGGCGGCGGTGGTCCTCTGCCTGTCGACGGTGGCCTTGCTGCTGGGCTCGGCCCCCTCAGTACTCTCGGCGTGATCGGCACGGCGATCTCCTTCGGTGTCCTGCTCGGAGCGACGATCGCCTCCGGTTGAATTCGGTTCAAGCCATTGGCTCGGCTTCGCGGGTGCCCCAGCGCGAGCGGGCTACGAGTCTCGCAGGCCCATGGGTTCGTCGCCTCCGGCCTCAGGAGCGGAGCGCCGACATTCGGGCCCCCACAAGCACGGTCCGACGATATTGAGTCCGGGACAGAGGGCCCGATGGCTACGTGGGGCACGGTTTCATGCTGTTTCTGCTGAATCGAGCTACGTGAAATCAGCTGGAATCGGTTGCCCAATTTGTTGGCCTCGCCCGTGCCGGGCTAAGGACTCGCCGGCAACATCGTCTTACCGAGAGGGCTGCCGCAAGACGCGGCGAATAGTCTCGGTGTCGCTGGCTTTGGGAGACGCCGCGGCGGTTCACTGGTCAGAATCGGAACCGATGCCGTCCCCTGCCGACACTTGGAGTGCTGCAACCTCCGCGCCGGGCCTTGCCCCGGCCCGAGAGGCGGAAATGACCGAGCTGGTCGCTGATGCCACGGAGAAGTGGTGGCGATTTCGACAAGCGCCCGACTTCGTAGCCCGGGAGATCGTCGGCCCTCTGGGCGTGGCCGATCTAGTGGCAGTCCAATTCGATCACGGCGCCCTAAAGGATCGGCGGAAGGCCGAAATACGACCGACCGACGACCTCCTTGCCTTGCGGATCATCGCCTCCTGCCGTCGCAGGTCCTTCTCCGTGGCGGAACTGGCGGAACTGCTCGGGATCAGCGACTCTGGGATTAGGCGCGCCGCTCGCATCGGATGGGAAACCGGCGCTCTGCTTGAGGTCGGCGGAGCCGTTCGCCGCTACCAAACGCACCAGGCATGGCGCCCCATTGGCCGGCGGATGGTCGCGGCGGAGTTGAAACGAGCCGACTGGCGACGGGCAATTCACCAGGCGTGGGCGTACCAGGCTTGGTCGAACGCGGTGTGGCTCATTCTTGGACAGCGCCCGCCCCAGGACGCTCCTGCAGAGATCGCCCGGGCCGGGATCGGACTTGCCTACCTCGGCGAGGACGAAGAACTTAACGTGGTCGTCCGCCCCGCGAGGGCGCAACGTCTGTCTGGCGTAATCAGCGCGTGGACGGCAGAGCAGGCGCTGCGGCACGCGTTGGCAAATGGCGAGGAACCGGCACCTGGGCTTACACGAGGCTCCGCCAGACCGATAGGCCCGCTGGCGCTGCCTGGCCGCTGAGTCCAGCGGTTCCTTTCCACTGCGCCCACTGGTTTTGGGCGGATTCGATGGTTGCCCGCACAGCGTCCCGCCGGGCAGTGCGGTCCGCGCCAGCTGCAGCTTCGGTCAGAGAAGCCAACGCGTAGAGGCTGTGCTGAGCGGCGGCGTTGTGGTCCCACGCGCCTCCTTGGGCCAGGGCATTACAGAACGAGCACCCGCATGGGGTGTACCCCGTCGCATTCGCCAGCCGGCCGTGATCGGCCGACAAAACCGGATGGAGCAGCTGCCGCTCGAAGTACCTCTCCACTCGCGGGGGCGAGGGCTGACCACTGCGGCGCCGGATGACGGTCCGGTGATAGAGCCACGACTCTTGACTCATCCCGGCCGAGAAGCCCCAGGCCCCCCAGGCGAGGGACAGCCACCCCACGATCCCGCTCTGAATCAGCAGAACCTTTCGCCCATCATCTGCCAAGGCGCCGACGACGAACCGGAGCTTTCCGAGCACGGAAGCATCCCCTGCCGCGTCTCGTTTCGCGAACCTGATTCGCAGGGCAACGCCGATCGCGTCGGGCAGGTCGGTCAACAGGTTGATCCAGTCGTCGTGGAGGCAGAACTCTGCGAACCAGGGTGGATCGTCGTCGGCCCGTTCTGCCCAGGCGCGTCGAATTGCATCTATTTGATCTTCAAGGCCCTTGGGATAGTCGCCGGCTTCGAGCTCCGCGCCTGGGACAACCAAGGCATCCACATCTAGTTCTCTCTGCTTTTTCAGCGACTCTTTGACAGTCGCGTTCCACTCGGCTTTCGTGCTGGGGGCTGCCCGCTGCACCCAAGAGGCCATTGGCACTTTCCATTTCGACGGGATCTCGTAGGCGGAGCCAGAGGGCAAGATGGGCGTCAGCTTCCCGGCTTTCCCCTTGTCCTCCTCCACGCCCCGCAGATGCACCGCTCCGAAATCGAGCAACAAGCCAGGAGGCGCTTTCGACTGTTTACTCCTGGCCTCGGCGACGGCGGACAGCCGATCATGGCCCCGACCCTTCGAGGTGTGCTGGGCGAAGAAGACGGGGGCGTCAGGAAGGGTCAAGCGGCAGCCTCCATCACCGATTCCAACGCTTCGGCTGCCGCGTCAGCGCGTGGTCGACGGTACGCATCGGGCCGCAGGAGAAGTTCGAGCACCTCCCGAACCTCCTCGCTCATACCATCGCATCCTCCCATTTCGGCCAGTCCTCGTCTCTGATCCTCTCCTCGAGAACCTCGATCGCGATGGTTTCTCCTACGACGAGGAATGGGTGCTTGCCTCGGTGAGCAGCAGGTACAACGTCACACCGGCGCCGAATACGTCTGATCGCTTCACCGCCTTTTCCTTCCTGAGCTGCTCCGGCGACATGTAGAGAACGGTCCCCATAAGGTCGGGATACGCCGTGAGCGTGTTGCCGAGCATGTCCCGGACCAAGCCTAGGTCGAGGATCACCGGCTTCGACCAGTCGTCGTCGCGGATGGCCAGGTTCCCCGGCTTGATATCGCGATGCACTTTTTCGACCTCGTGGATCGCGGCCAGACCGCGGAGTATCCCCACCCCGACCGCGAGTGCCTCCTCCTTGCTCGGCCACTCGCCATCCAGCACGCGATTTCCAACCGATCGGCCCGGCACGTACTCGCCGATGATGTAGGGATAGCCGGTCCCGGTGTGCTCAAGGGAGCCAGCCTCAGTGAACCCCATGACGAAGGGGCTTTTGACGGCCTTCATCGCACCGATCTCCTTGGCGACGCGCGCGCTGTCGCCTTGGACGATGACCTTCAGAACCTCGTCGCCACCGCCGTTGCGGCGAATGCGCCAAGCGTCCCCTTGGGCGCCTCGATCGAGGAACTCGATCTCATCCAGCTCGTCCACCGCGGAGCGAACTGCTGCCTCTGGAATGCGGGGGTCACTCATGTAAACCGGAGCAGTATCAGACTTTCCCAACAAACCCTGAGTTCAGGGCGTAATCATCTGGGTTAGCGACGCCGATTCGCTCGCTTCATAGTCACCGTCGCCACTAAAAATGGCCTGGAACTGGTAGACGCCCGGCAAGGTGCCTTTTAGCGAGTAGGTGGCGAACTTCTTGCCTTCCAGGGGAATAGTTGCGACAGACGCTCCGTTCTGGAGGAAGGTGACCGTTCCAGTTGGAGACAGTTGACCGGGCTGCGCCGTCGTGATGTTTGCGCGAAGGGTTGCCTGGGCGTTATAGCGGGCCGGATTGCGCGAGCTTTCCAGTGCTAGCTGAGTCGTTGCCTTGCCGACGACCTGGACGACTGGCGTAGATTCCCTGGGCCTGAAATTTGCGTCGCCGCCGTATCTGGCTGCAATGGAGTGCTGTCCCACCGGAAGCGAGTTGAGGTTGACTTTGGCCACCCCTTCGGCGTTCAGAGGCGCGACCGCCAGCGTGGTCGTCCCTTCGACGAAGGACACAGTGCCTTCTGGAGCCGGAGCGCCTTCGGTCAAGGGTGAAACTTTGGTGACGAACGTGATCTTTTGATTGACGACGGAGGGGTTGGGACTGCTGGACAGCTCCACGCGGACATCCATCGCATTGGGCTCATAGGTGAACTGCGTCGCGGCACTGGTCACACTCGTCCCGTTCGGCGTGGTAACCACGACATCGACAGCCCCGAGACCCGGTGGTGCGATCGCCGTGATTGAGGTCGCAGAGTCGACGGTGAAGGTCGAGGGGGCCGTCCCGAAGCTCACCGTCGTCGCGGAGCCGAGCCCGGTGCCGGTGATCTCCACTTCGGTCCCACCCGAGGCCGGTCCGCTTGCCGGTTGGATCGCGATCACCGCCGGTGCAGGGTTGACCAGCACCGTGCTCGGCAACCCGAGCGCTTCCAGCTCGGCGGTGTGGAGCACGTCGCCGTTGCGGGCGCTGTCGTGAAGATAGACGTTGGTGACCCTCCAGGCGCCGGTCTCGGCGAAGCGGGGGATCGTCAGCGTCCCGCTGTAGATGGCGTCGGTGGCGGTGCCGGAGACGAAGTTGAGGCCTTCGACGATCACCTGCGTTTCGCTGGGCGAAGTAAGGCCGATGCCGACCGAGTCGGTGCCGGCGAGGTCATCGCTGACATGGGCGGTGAAGGTGACTTTCTGGTCGGAGGCAGTGGTGTCGACTTCGTCGGGTTCGATCGAGAGGCCGAGGAGCTGGGGAGGCTGGGTGTCTTCGACGGTGTCTGCGGTGGCGGCAAAGGGCGTCAACACGGTGACCGCAAGAAGAAACAGAGAAACCGCGACAAATCGCCTGCCGTTCATAAACCCCCTGCCTTTCAATCGTGAGTCCGCCGCACCTACTCGCGAGGATTATAGGTACGTGGGAGGTATGTCTCTAGGAGCGCATGTCGGGCGCGCGACCACCGGGAGGGGAGCCAAGCTTTGGATCAAGCCGCAGGTGAACCGCGGCGGCCCCGTTTCAAGGGCTGGATCGACCTCTCTCGGACCTCATGTTGCCCCAGGCATTGCCCCAGGGGCCTTTTTGCGACCTGTTGTCTGCATCGCCGGACAAACAAAAACCCTGCTTTTGCAGGGCTTTCGTCCTATAGCGGGGGCAGGATTCGAACCTGCGACCTTCGGGTTATGAGCCCGAACCTGGGGTCCCTTTGGATACGTGGGGCACGGTTTCAAGCGGATTTCGCAAGATCGAGCTACGTGGAGATCGGCTGAGATCTGTGGGGCTTCTTGCCCCATTTCTTGCCCCAGCGATCGCGCTAGAGAACCGCCGCCGGCACCAAGTTGACCGTCAGCGCCATCGGATAGACATCGCGGATATGGCAGAGATGATCTCCCAACTGCTGGCGACCGACGCCGCGCGGGTCAAGCTTGGGGCGCGGGAGATCTCGAGCGCCGAGGCCGAGCAGCTACCGCGCAACCGCCACGCGACGGCACGGAATCATCGCGGCAGCGGGCAGGAGGGTGAGCGGCTCATGCTGATCGGGAAGACGGATGGAGGACGGGCGCTCACGCTGGTGATCGAGCGGACCCTCGACCCGACGACGTGGTTGATCGTCACCGGTTGGCCCGCAACCGACCGTGAGCGTAGAATTCTCGGTTGAGATGGCCAAGGATCCGTGGAAAGACCCCGATCCTCAGCCCGGCGACTTCGACGCCGAGCTTGACCACGCCCAGATCGAAATCCATGAGGGCAACCCCGACGCAAAGCTGTCGATCCTCGTCAGCGTCGAGGGCGACGACGCCAAGCGGTTGGAGCGCATCGCCAATGAGCGCGGCCAACAGCCCGGCGAGGTCGTTTCCGAGCTCCTGCGCAGCACCTGAGCGACGCCCATCTGCGGAGCTCAGAAGACGGAAGGAGGCCAGGCCTTGGTGAGGGCAGGCCTGCGACCCTCGGGTTCCTACAAGGACGGTCCGACTATGAGCCCGAACCTAGGTCCCGCTGGACTACGTGGGGCACGGTTTCAAGCGGCTTTCGCGAGATCGAGACCGGCTGGGATCGGCTGGAGTCTGTGGGGCTTCTTGCCCCATTTCTTGCCCCAGCTCGGCTGGTCGTGCTCACGTCTCGGGGTTGGCGCTGTACTCCTCGTCCGTGACGTGCTCCCCCCAGGTGACCGGGCTGCCGGAGTCGTCAGCCTCCTGCATCGCGATATGGGTCATGAGGCGGTCGGGGGCGGCGCCGTGCCAGTGGTCCTCGCCGGGCTCGAAGAGACGCGATCGCCGGGCCGGAGCGTCTCGATCGCCCCGCCGCGGCGTTGGCAGCGGCCGATGCCCTCGGTGACGTAGATCGTCTGGCCGAAGGGGTGGGTGTGCCAGGCGGTGCGGGCGCCGGGGGTGAAGTGGACGCTCGCGGCGTCGAGCCGGGAGACATCGGACGGCGTCGCGATCGTGTCAATGAAAACGGCGCCGGTGAACCAGTCTCCAGGTCCGGGGCTCGTCTCCAGCGAGTTGCGGGCGATCTGCATGTCGTTCTCCTTTGGGCCTACTGCTCGTCCGGCTCGGGCTCCTCGACCGACGCGCTTACCCGCTCTGACGAGCCCGTCTCCTCCGTTGCCGCCCAGCTCGCGAGCAAGCCGAAGGTCTCCGCGGATTTCGAGCCGGGCTCGGCGGCGTAGGCGACGATCATCTGACCGGCATCGGCCGCGATCTGGAATCGCTCATAGCTCAGCTCCAGCTCGCCGACCACGGGATGGTTGAAGCGCTTGTGACCCCTTTGTTGTGGAGGCGGACGTTGTGGGCTGCCCAGTGGCCGCGGAACTCCTCGCTCTGGGTGGAGAGCTCCCCGACCAGGCTCGAGAGCTCTCGATCGTGCGGGCTGCGCCCCGCCTCGGAGCGAAGCAAGGGCGACACAGTCCTTCGCGGCGCGCTCCCATTCGACGTAGAAGTCCCTGGCCCGAGGGTCGAGGAAGATGAAGCGCGCCCAGTTGACCGGACCGCCGCCAGCGAACAGGTCCGAGTAGAAAGCTCGCCCGAGGGAGTTGGCGCCGAGGGGTCGAGGCCGACCGGCGCGGTCGATCCCCACTGGCGCGAGAGGAACGGGCGCGGTCGAAGAGGTGAACCCGCTCCGCCTCGTCCAGCCGCAGCGCTCGGGACAGCGCTTCCAGAACCCCGTCGGAAGCTCCGCCGAGGTTGCCGCGCTCCATCCGGTTGTAGTAGTCGATGCTCAAGCCCGCGAGCGTCGCCACCTCCTGGCGCCGCAGCCCCGGCACCCGGCGAGAGCCGTAGACCGGCAGGCCGACTTCCTCAGGGGTGATCCTCCCGCGCCTGGACGTGAGAAAGTCGCGGATCTCGCTCCTGGTATCCATTCTTCGACGTTAGACCGCTGCCTCCGCTGGCGCTCCGAAAACCGAAACAGGCGCGGCCCGGAGGAAATTTCCACGGCGGACATGTCCTTCAACCTCCGGGGGCAGGTGAAACCCCCGACTTCAGCCGCTCGCGCGGCAGGTCCGGATCAGGGTCGACTGCAGGGTCTTGCCGCCGGCGAAGCCGAAGGCCGCACGCATCAGCGGGAAGACGGCGCCGGGAAAGCCATCCGGCGCAGGGCAGCTGGCCGCCAGATAAGGACGCCCTCGGCGCCCTCCGTCGAGGCGCAGCGAGATGCCGGTGACGAAGCCGATGTTCGAGTCGACGGAGGGAAGGGCGCCGCGCAGCACAGCTCCGAAATGACCCCTGGCCGACCCGAACCGCAGCGGCACCGTCAGGGACGTCGGCACCGGTTCTGCCCCGAAGATGTGGAGGAGGATCACGGGGCGGCCATTTTCGCGACCGTTGAAGGCGGTGACCGCTCCGCGCGAGGGAAAGGGTGCCTGCTCGGGAATCGCGACGGCGGCGCTGAAGGTCCCTGCCCCCACCTTCGCAGGCCCGCAGGCCCGCAGCGCCGTCTCGGTGCTCGCCGGCTGGATCTGCTCGATGGTGCAGCTGGGCAGGGACCGCGGGTCGATCCGGCCCTCTCGGTTGAGGGCGATCTCGATCGTCTTCAACGACGGGGGATCGCTTTGATCGGTGGTGAAGACCCTGCCGGCGATCCGAACGGAGATCGGGCCAACCTGCTTGCGTGGAAGGGTCCGGGGACGCATCTCTCCCGCAAAGGACACCCGGAGGGTTCCGGATGCAGCGAGCTCGGCGTCCGAACGTCCCGCATGGACCATCGCGACCGCGACCAGGACGAGACCGACGCCGGTCGCCGCCCTGCGCATCAGCGATGCCCCGGCTTCTGCCCGCGGCCCGGCTTCCTGCGCGCGCGCTGCCCGCACTTCGCCGCGATCTTCGGTCGCAGGATGGCGGTGGCATTGCTCTGCGCGATCCAGCGGGCGTTCGCCCGCAGGGTGCGCCTGCAGGCCGCTTCCGCGTTTTGGAGCAGGCCGCGCTTCCCTCCGCGCAGGGTCATGACGAAGCTGCTGACCGGCGCGTCCGGAAGCCCTTCGAAGCTGGCGCGGATGCCGCCGCGGGCGGTGTCGATCCGGCCCACGACCTCGATCTGGATCCCGTGGCCCCGCAGGTCGGCGACGAGGTCGGGGACCCGATTGGAGGAGGCACGCAGGTAGACCGGGCCCTGCAGCGGCTCGGCGAGCAGCGGCGTCAGCGCCCGCGCCCGCCCGTAGACCGATCCGGGGGGGCAACTGGAGGTGGCGAACTGCGCCCGCGTGCAGATCGTCTCGAGATGTTCCTGCGCGAGGAAGAAGGCCGGCGGCAGCGTCACCGAGACCGCCCGCAGGTTGGCGCCCCCGGGGCGCGGCCGGTAGATCGCGCGCAGCCCTGGGTAGGCCCCGTGCCGGGTGGACCCCAGCAGCCGCATCGAGAGCCGCGGCTTGAAGCCGAGGGCGCCGCAGCCGAGGACCTGAAAGCGCTGCGCAGAGCTCGCCGAGGAGTCGTCCTGCGGACCGAACAGGTCGCCCCCCGCCCCGGTCAGCGTCGAGGTGATCTCGGTCGGATCGCAGCTGGTCGGGTTGAGCATGAACTGCGGCCGGTCCACGTAGACGCGGATGTCCCGCAGGTGCAGCGGGATGCCGCCGAGGATGTGTGGGATCGGGTCCGATCCGGCGGAGTCGATCCGCGCCTGGGCGGTGCCTGGATCTATCCGAATCGCCGAGCGCACCACCACCGTGCCGAGGTCGAAGGGGCCGATCAGGGCGGAATCGACAGCCACGATCGAAAGCGGCGCGCCGTGGTAGGGACCGGCCAGGTAGAGGTTGCCGGGGGCCCAGGCGAGGACGCCGCCGACCCCGAAGCCGGCCATCGTGTGGCCGACCTGGGAGGCGGCCGGGCAGGAGGGGCCGGCCTGCTCCTCGGTGCCGCTGCGGGCCTTGGCGGCCGCGATCGCCGCCTCGGGACACTCAGGGATCCCGGCGATCCCTCCCAGCAGCCCCGGCGGGAAGCTTGCCGAGTAGGAGGTGATCTCCTGCTCGCCGTCGGTTCTCGTCATCCGCAGGTAGAAGGGGCTGTACGCGCCGGCCGCCGAATTGATCGAGCCGGCCAGGAGACCCGGTCGGAAACCGGGGACCCCGCCTGGCGGACAGGGACCTCCGCCCTCTCCCCCGCGGATCGCGAAGGCCGCCGATTCGGAGCGGAACGCGTCTGGGTCCGCCCACGAAGAGAGCGAAAGTTGGGTCTGGTAGGAGCCGCACAACGGCGGCGAGAGGAGCGTCGAGCGCTGGCCTTCCCGCAGGGTGAGGCTGAAGTGCGTGTAGAGGAGGCGCGGCAGCTGGTCGAGGGTGACCTGCAGGCGCCCCGAGCGGGGATCGGGCTCGATCTTGCCACTGGATTTGACGATCAGGCCGCGCCGTGGCGAGCGCGCGACCAGGTAGACGGCGAGCAGCGTCCCGAACGGGTTCCGGTACGGCTCGGCGATGTAGACCGAGCCGATCAGGGGATCGGCCAGGCCGAGCGGGCCGTCCACCCTCACCGTCCCGATCTTGGAGCCGTTCGGGCAGCCGGAGCCGGGAACCGAGGCGGCCGACTCGCGGGCGTAGTCGGCCTCGCCACAGGCGCGCAGCCCGGACCCGAGGGAGGGGTTGACGGTCAGCCCGTCGGGGAGCGAGACGATCGCCTTCTTGATCGCCGGCCGGGCGACGCCGCCGGGATTGAGGATGCCGCCGCCGTCGTTGACGTCGAGGTTGAATGCCAGCCCGGTGCGGGCGGCGGCGGCCTCGGTCATCAGCTGGACCCTGGCGGTCGAGAGCGAGGTCCGGCACAGGCTCAGCGGCGGTGTGGAGGCGCTCGCGGCCGCCCCCTCCCCCTGCCATGAAGCCGCTCTGGCCAGGTACTCGAACGGCGAGCCGCACGGCGTCGTCGGCAACGTCAGGTAGCTCTTGACGTGGGTTTCCGGAGCGGGCGCGTTGCCGAGGACGAGACAGGAGCCGTGGGAGCCTCCGGTCTCCTCGTTCAGGCAGCTCCCGCGCTCCGCGTCGTGCGCAGGCTGCCAGGGGGACCCCCAGACGTTCAGTGCCAGCTCGCGCAGGTCGAGGGACTGCTGCAGGTCGCTCAGCTCGAGGCTCATGCCCGCGTCGGAGTCTCGGACTCTGGCGGCGAAGACGACCGGGACCCCGAAGGGGGCAAAGCCGAACGCCGCCGGCGTACCGAACGGGGGCACGAGGTTGAAGAGCCCGAAGTGCCGGATCGTGCCGCCGACATCGACGGCAACCGTGCCGACCTGGGTCGAGTTCGGGCAGCTCTCTCCCGAGTCGCTCACTTCATATGGGGACACCCGCGGCGTCTGAAAGGCCGCCGCGCTGCATTCCCCCACGGCTTCCGGGTTGACCAGGAAGCCCGGCGGCAGCTCAATTGCGAGATCTCGAAGGTCGCCGTCGGAGGCATCGCCCTCGACCTCAAACCGGAGCTCGGCCCGGAACACGTGCGGATGCGACCCCGCCAGGTTGGCGGCGGTCCCGTCGGACTGCTCTGCTGCGACCTCGAAGCCGCCGGAGCCGGGCAGGAAGCCGAAATCGGCGGCGGCCTCGCCCGGCGCAACGGTGGTCAGAGCGATCGCCGCGAGCGCGGCCCCACGCCACGGCAACCTCAACCTGCGACCCCGCCCCGCTGTCGCCGGCGCTGTTTGTGCTTCTGCTTCTTCGTCTTGTGCTTCCCATCGCCGCCGGAGCGGGCCGGGGGAAAGCGCACCGGCGGGTTCGGCGGCCCTTCGACCACCGCGGTGCCCGGCACCGGATCCTCTGGGGCGGGCGCCGGCCCCTGGCATTCGTCGCCTTCGCAGGCAATGCCCACCGGTGCTTCCGCCGCGTACGCCGTTTCCCCACCGATCGAAGCGGAGAGCAGAGCCAGCACGAGCAGGCCGGCGATCGAAACAGTTATCTCCCCTGGCACCCGCATGAGAATGACTACTGTACCAAGGGCTGTTCTTGACAGAACCGCATTTCATCACTAACTTCGATTGCCGCGGCCGAGGGGCCTAGGCCCCTCCACGGCACCCGCTCCGGTTCCCCGCCGGGGCAGGGATCGCGGTCGCGCCACCACCGGTTCGTCTGCTTCCCTGGCGGACGAGCTTGTAGGCGAGTCGTTCCCGAGGTTCCCCAACTTCGGGGACGGTCGCCTGCCGCGGCGCGAAACGCTGCGCCGCAATCATGTTCAAAAGCTCTTGTCCATTCCTGACTGAATGGTCTCGGCCGAGTGGTGCCAGGGCTTCGCCGCTCCTAGGTTCGCCCTCTCAGTCAACTACGAGAGGAGAAGTTCACCTTGCGAAGCATCAGAAACCCTCGGACCCTCGCCACCGCGCTTGCGGCAGCGTCCGTCGTCCTGGCCTTGGCGGCCCCGGTCGCATCGGCCTGGACCCCGGAAGAACAAGGTATGAAGATCGAAGGAACGCTTACCCTGAAACGAGCCGGAACCGACGCGAGAACCTGCACGGTTCTTCCAACCATGTTCCTAGCCGGCGGGGACGAATTTGAAGCATCCAACGCATCAGGCAACTCTCTCGAACTCAAATGCACCAACGGAATGTACTTGAGGTGGTTCGAGTTCCATGGGAACGGCTTCCTCAAAGAAGGAAAACAGATGATGGCGATCGCGGGCGGGACTCCAGGGGTCTTTATAAACCTGGCCAATCCGTGGGGAGAGACGACTTGGTACGCCAACACCGTGGCGAACGTGCCATGGACCAACGCCACCGCCACCACCCCTTCCAAGGTCGTTTTCTCGGAAAATAAAATCGGCGAAACCGCGAGCTGGAAAAGCGTCACCGCCTCCGGAACGCTGTACTTCAAAACCATGTTTGGCGGGAACATCACCCTCCCCTGACCACGGATGTTCTGTTCTGACCCCCTCGGCGATCGCCGAGGGGGTCAGATGTACCGCTCTCGTTCAACTCTGAGCGATTCCCATTTCGCGCCCGGATTTCCACACTATCTTCGAGGTACACGGAAGATTCTGCGGGAGGGCGGGATGGCTCTGAAATATGCGGTGCTGGGGCTGCTGGCGGAGCGGCGCAGCTACGGCTATGACCTCGTACACGACCTCAGCGACCGCCTCGGGCCGGCCTGGCAGCTCGGCGCCAGCAGCGTCTACGCAGCGCTCGACAAGCTCGAGGACGAAGGCCTGATCCGAACCTGCCCCCACTCCACCGGGAACGCCTTGTCAGGTTCGCGAGACCCTGCTGTTCGTCGCGTCACCTTCGAAGCCACGGCGGCGGGCCGAGAGGCCTTCGGGAACTGGATCGCGCGACCGGACTGCCGCATGGGCCCGATCCGGAGCGAGCTCTACCTGAAGGTGGCCGTGGCGCGCCCGCAGGACGTGCCGGCGCTGCTGCGCGCGGTCGAGAACGCATGCCGGCTCAGTCGCGAAGCGCAGCTCGAGTGCGCGGAGCAGTTCGAGCCGCTGCGGGGTGATCGCTGGCAGCGGGCGGCGGCGATGTTCGCCCGCACCGGCGCCCTCGACCACCTCGAGGCGGAGCGGCACTGGTTGGCGCGACTGCGCGCCTTCCTCCTCGCACCGCCCGCGGAGCGGCTCGAGCTGGAGCGGACACTCATCCCGGGATCGGCGTAGCGTCGCTGCCGGCGCGGGCCGCCGCCTCCCCACCGGTCCTCTCGCTGAGCTTCCGCCGCACGAAGGCAATCGCCTCCTCGGGTCCGATGAAGGGGGCGATGGCGACGTAGACGGCGATGGACAGGGCCCGAACCAGGCTCTCGGGGCCGCGCTCGTGGATCTCCGCCCGGAGGAGCTCGAGAATCGCCCCGCCGATCGCCTCCGAGCATAGGTTCGGCAGGCCCCGTTTCCCGATCCGCAGGCTGTAGCCCTCGTTGAGGAAGAGGGTGAACGCAAGCCGGTTCTCGAAGAAGCGCCCCACCGCCTCAGGTCCCGCCCCGAGCGCCTCGACCAGGTCCACGCAGGTGAGGTCGGGCTCGGCGGCCAGATGGGCCAGCAGAGCCTCGAGGCCGCTCCACACCCGGTCCGGCCACTCAGCGGCGCCGAAGAAGGCTCCGGCGGCGACGGCGATGCTGCTTTGCAGGGCGAATGTCTGGGCTGCCTGGAAAGCATCCGCCTTGTTGCGGAAAAGCTCGTAGAAGGCCGAGCGGGATATTCCCGCGGCGCACACCAGGTCGTTGACCGTGAATCCTTCGCAGCCCCGCTCCCGGCTCAACCTGGCGACGGTGGCGACGGTCCTGCGGCGCTGCTCCGCAGCCGCCTCCGCTGCCGCCAGAGCACTCCGCCCCCGCGGCAGCCTGGGCGTGGAGGCAGGCGAGGTCTTGCGGGGACCAGGCTCGGCCTCGTCGACCCCGGGCCCCCAGTCGAGCTCCAGGGGCGGTGCGCCGCCTCCGGGCAGGGCGTAGCTGTCGATCCAGGCGAGGAGGTCGAACAGCCGCGGGCAGATCTTCTGCGCTTCCCCCTTGAAGACCCGCAGGGCGACGACGCTCTCGATCCCGCCGAGGAGGGCCCTGGCCGGCAGCAGCACGGGAGCCCCTGCCCGGCGCCGGGCGCGGAGGCCCTCCTCCACCGCCAGCTCCACCTCGTGCTGGAGCGCCAGGCGGTCGGCGCGGGTGAGCCGGTTGCCGCGGGAGTCGATCGTGAGGAAGGCGGCTGCCGCGGGGTCCGCCTCGGCCGCGGTCAGGATCGCGGTGACCAGCAGCCGCAGCGGGTCTTCTCCCTCCGCGGGAGAATCGGCCAAACGGGACGCGCAGCACCTAGCCGATCGTCTATACGCTGCGAGGAAGCAGTCGTCGCGGCTGGAGAAGTGCTCGTAGAACGTCGCCCGGGAGATTCCGGCCGCCGCGATCACCTCGCTGACCGAGGCGCCGCCGTAGCCGCGGCGGGACGCGGCGTCCACCATCCCCTCCAGGATCCGCTCGCGCTGAGCGCGGGCGGAGGCGGCTGGGCGGGGCACTCCGCCTAGCGGCGGTGATCGCCGCCGCCGCGCCTCTTCTTCCCGCAGGCGACCCGCAGCTGCGGGCGCAAGCTCTGCAGCTTGCCGTTGTGGGCCTCCATCTCCACCGTTGCCCGCTGGGTGTTGCGGCAGATGTTGCGGGAGTTTTCCAGCAGGCTCTTGTGCCCGGCCGGCATCCGCAGGACGAACTTGGAGACCGGGGCGTCGGGGACGG
>DATFOB010000010.1:0-2021 GCA_035266025.1 Solirubrobacterales bacterium | reverse complement strand
ATCGCGACCGCGCGAACGCGATCGTCGCCGAGGTGCTGCTGCACCTCGCAGACCAGCTGCGTCGATTCGCCGTCGCCGTCGCCGGCGCTGGTCTCGATCGTGACCGCCGAGAAGATCTCCGGCAGCTTGTCGGGGAAGACGGCGTCGATGACCACGCCGGTCACCTGCTCGACGCGTCCTACGTTGTTTCCGTTTCCGTTGCTCTCAGCCATGGGTTCCTTTTCTGATCCTCAATATGAAGTTGCTTGTGTGGTCAGGGTCGTCGTCTAGCCGAGCGCCTCGGCACCGCCGACGACCTCCAAGATCTCCTGCGTGATTTCCGCCTGCCGTGCCCGGTTCATCTCCAGGGTCAGATCGCCGATCATCGTCTCCGCGTTCTCCGCGGCGTTGCGCATCGCGGTCATTCGTGCTCCCAGCTCGGAAGCCGCGGACTCGAGCAGCGCCCGGTACACCGAGATGGTTACGTACTCCGGGATCAGCCGCGCCAGCAGCTCCTCCGGGTCCGGCTCGTAGACCCACTCCGAGCGACTTTGCGCCTGCTCCGCCTCGGTTTCCTCTTCGGCGGCGGCATCCTCCTCGCCGGCACCCTCGCCGGTCACCTCGGCCTGCTGCAGGGGCAGCAGGGTCTGGCGCCAGACATGCTGCGTCAGCGGGGAGACGAAGCGGTTGTAGATCAGCTCAACGCGGTCGAGCTCCTGGTCGACGTAGCGCGCCGTCAACCCCTCGCCGATTTCGCGGGCGTTGGCAAAGGCGGGGCGGTCGGTGAAGCCGACGTAGGAATCGGCCACCTCCTGTTTGCGGAAGGTCAGGGCGGAGACGCCCTTGCGGCCGACCACGGCGAAGGAGGGCTGGGCGCCTTCCTCGCGGACTTTCGCCGCCGTCCGCATCCCTTCGCGGATGATGTTGGAGTTGAAGGCGCCGGCGAGGCCGCGGTCGCCGGTGACGAGCACGATCCCGACGGTTTTGACGTTCTCCCGCTCTTCCAGGACCGGGACCCGCGGAATGCCGCCTGCCTGGGCGGCGGCGCGGCGGGTCAGCTTCCGCATGCCCTCGGCGTAGGGCCGCATGTCGGAGATCCGCTGTTCGGACCGCCGCAGACGCGCCGCCGCAACCATCTCCATCGCCCGCGTGATCTTGTTGATGTTCTTGACCGACGCGATGCGGCTCTTGACTTCCTTCTGAGTAGCCATATCTCTTTAGCTCCCGGGGGATGAGGTGGTCAGCTGGCGCCGTCCCTCCCGGTGGGTGGCGCCGATTTGGGGGACCACCCCGACAGGGGTGGTGGTACCAAATCGGCGACAGGACCCGCCGGGCCTCAAACCGTCGTGGCCTCCTCCTCGGTCCGGCCCGGAGCCTCGCGCTCCTCCTTGGAGTGGATGCGGTCGGACTCGCCCTCCTCGAGCGGGTCGCCGTGCTCGTCGAAGTCGGGGCCGAAGTCGTCGACGAAGTCGGCGATCGCCTGGCCCAGCTCCTTCTCGTCGTCCTCCTCGAGCTTGCCGCTCGATTCGATCCGGCCGAGCAGGTCGGCCTTCTCGGAGTGCAGACGGGTCCGCAGGTCGGCGAGGAACTCGCCGACGCGCTCGACTTTGATCCGGTCGAGGTAGCCGCCGGTGCCCGAGTAGATCGAGGCGACCTGATCGCCGACGCTGAGCGGCTCGCGCTCTTTCTGTTTCAGCAGCTCGACCAGCCGTTCGCCGCGGGTCAGGGCCTTCTGGGTCTCGGCGTCGAGCTCGGAGCCGAACTGGGCGAAGGCCTCGAGGTCGCGGTACTGGGAGAGGTCGAGGCGCAGTTTTCCGGCGACCTTCTTCATCGCCTTGGTCTGCGCGTTACCGCCCACCCGGGAGACCGAGATGCCGACGTTGATCGCCGGGCGGACGCCGGAGAAGAAGAGGTCGGACTCGAGGAAGATCTGACCGTCGGTGATCGAGATCACGTTGGTCGGGATGTAGGCGGAGACGTCGGAGGCCTGGGTCTCGATGATCGGCAGCGCCGTCAGCGAGCCGCCGCCGAGCTCGTCGTTC
>DATFOB010000009.1:0-67154 GCA_035266025.1 Solirubrobacterales bacterium | reverse complement strand
GTGACCTCACGCCGGAGCAATTCCGCGGCCTCGCCGCGATCATGCGCGAGTTCAGCGGCGGCGCCGCCCGCAGCACCGTGCAGCAGAACTTCGTCCTCCGCTGGGTCCGCGACGAGGCGCTCTACGACGTCTGGGAGCGGCTCGAGGCCCTCGGCCTCGGCGAGGCAGGCGCCCGCGAGATCACCGACACGGTGAGCTGCCCCGGCACCGACAGCTGCAAACTCGGGATCACCTCCTCGATGGGCCTCAACCGGGCGATCAAGGAGCGGGTCACCTCGATGCAGATCACGGACGAGCTGACCAAGCAGATTCACATCAAAATGAGCGGCTGCCCGAACGGCTGCAGCCAGCACCACATCGCCAACATCGGCTTCTACGGCGCCTCGCTGAAAGTCAACGGCCGCCCGATGCCAGCCTACATCCCGCACATCGGTGGCAACTTCGAAGGCGGCCCGGTCGCCTTCGGCAAGCGCCTCAAAGCGCGCCTGCCCGCCAAACGCGTCCCCGAGGCCGTCGAGCGCTGGATCCGTCTCTATGAGACCGAGCGCAACGAGGGCGAGGAGTTCAACGCCTTCGCCGAGCGCGTCGGCGCCGAGCCCTTCGAAGCGGCGGTCAAGGACCTGACCCTGCCGGCCGAGTTCAGCCTCGAGACGATGCAGGAGTTCATCGACTGGAACCGCTCCAGCCCCTACGAGGTCGTTCGTGGAGAGGGTGAGTGCGCGATCTGAATCGCGCAACCGCGATGAAGCCGCCTCCCGTGACGCTTTCCGGCACCGTGCCTACACCGGCAGACCTCGACCATGAGGAAATCGCCGCCAAGCTCGAGGACGCCAGCGCCTCCGAAGCGCTGGAGTGGATGTTCGAGAATTTCGGCAGCGACCACTACATCGCCTGCTCGTTCCAGAAAACGAGCTCGGTGACGGCGCACCTGGCGAGCACGGTCAACCCCGAGGCGCGCTTCTTCTACCTCGACACGGAGGTCCTCTTCGACGAGACCTACGAGACCCGCGACCGCCTCGCCGCGGCGCTGGGGATCGAATTCGACCGCTTCCACAACCTCACTCTCGAGGAGCAGGAGGCCGAGCACGGCCCCGAGCTGTGGAACACCAATCCGGACGCCTGCTGCGGCATCCGCAAGGTCGAGCCGATGCGCCAAGCGCTTTCTTCCGTAGACTGCTGGGTCGCCGGCGTCCGCCGGGCAGACTCCAGCAGCCGTTCCAAGACGCCGAAGTTCGGCTGGGACAAGCGCTTCAACCTCTGGAAGCTGAACCCGCTTGCGGACTGGTCCGAGCGCGACGTTTGGAACTACATCCGTGAGCACCACCTCCCGTACAACCCGCTTCACGATCGCGGCTACCCGTCGATCGGATGCACCCACTGCACCCAGCCGGTCGAACCGGGTGGGGATCTGCGCGCAGGCCGCTGGACGGGCCTGGCAAAGACCGAGTGCGGGATCAACTAGCGGCAGCCGGCAAGCCGCCCTTCAAGTCCTTTCCTAAACCCTTCCCCAAACCCACAAGGTGAGATGAGCGAGACGATGGCTGAGCTGTCCCTGACCCTTTCCGAGCGCCACACGGCGGACTTCGAGATGATCGGCAACGGTGGCTTCGCGCCGCTGACCGGCTTCCAGGGATCCGCCGATTGGGAGCGCGTCTGCAGCGAGATGCGAACCACCGACGGCGACTACTGGCCGATCCCGATCACGCTGGCGAGCGACCTCGAGTGCGAGGTCGGCGACGTCGTCGAGCTCTCCTCCGACGAAGGCAAGAAGCTCGGCCGGATCACCGTTGAGGAGATCTGGGAGCGCGACGTCAAGCGCGAGGCCGAGCAGGTCTACGGCACCGCCGACGAGGCGCACCCGGGGGTCGCTGCGATCTACGAGGAGGGCAACCGGATGATCGCCGGCCCGATCGAGGTCGACGCGCTGCCCGACCACGACGAGGCCTTCCTGCGCCGTTACAAGACTCCGGCCGAGCACAAAGCCGACTTCGAGGCTCGTGGCTGGAAGAAAATCGTCGCCTTCCAGACCCGCAACCCGATCCACCGCGCCCACGAGTACCTGACCAAGGCCGCGCTGGAGACCTGCGACGGCCTCTTCATCCACCCGCTGATCGGCAAGACCAAGGCCGGCGACATCCCCGCCGAGGTGCGGATGCGCTGCTACGAGGTGCTGATGGAGAACTACTACCCGAACGACCGGGTCGTGCTCGGCGTCAAGCCGGCGAAGATGCACTACGCCGGCCCGCGCGAGGCCGTCCTCCACGCGATCGTCCGCCGCAACTACGGGGCGACGCACTTCATCGTCGGACGCGACCACGCCGGTGCCGGTGACTACTACGGCACCTACGACGCGCAGAAGATCTTCGACACGATCGACATCGAGGAGCTCGGGATCGAGCCACTGATGTTCGAGCACACCTTCTGGTGCAACGAGTGCGAGGGCCTGGCTTCGAACAAGACGTGCCCCCACGACCAAGACGCCCGCTTGTTCCTTTCCGGGACCAAGGTCCGCGAGATGCTCGGCAACGGCGAACGGCCGCCGCACGAGTTCTCGCGGGACGAGGTCGCCGACATCCTGATCGACGCTTACAAGGAGGACTGACGACGTATGGCTGATGAGAAGGGCTTCACTCTCTGGTTCACCGGGCTCTCCGGAGCCGGCAAGACGACGATTTCCCGCGAGCTGGAGGGCCACCTGCGCGAGCGCGGCTCGAAGCTGGAGATCCTCGACGGCGACATCGTCCGCGAAAACCTCTCGAAGGGGCTCGGCTTCTCGAAGGAGGACCGCGACACCAACATCCGTCGCATCGCCTTCGTCGCCGACCTGCTCAGCCGCAACGGCGTGCCGGTGATCACCGCGGCGATCTCCCCCTACAAGGAGATCCGCGACGAGGCCCGCGAGCTGATGGGCGATCGCTTCGTCGAGGTCTACGTCGAGGCTTCGGTCGACACCTGCGCCGAGCGCGACGTCAAGGGTCTCTACGCGAAAGCGTTCTCCGGCGAGATCAAAGAATTCACCGGCGTCTCCGATCCCTACGAGGCTCCGGAGAACCCGGAGTTCGTCTGCCACACCGAAAGCGAGTCTCCGGAGGAGTCGGCGGAGAAGTTGCTGGCCTACCTCGAGGAGCGGGGATTCATTCCCGCCAAGGAGGCTGCGGCTGCGTAGCTGCTTCGGTTAGCGACTTAGCGTGGCGAGGGGCCGGGAGGCCCTTCCCGGGGGCACCGGCCTGGCGGCCGTGCTGAAGTCCCCGGGAAGGGAGTTCCGCCCCCTCTTCATTCTGCGAGGCGTTCGAGAGTCTTGCGGTCTTCTTCCAGCTGCTTCCTCAGCCGCTCTTTGAAGTCCTTTGCACCGCGCCGGTTGGCGATGTGGTTGGAGATCGCTTCCCGAATCGCCGCAGTCACAGCCATGTCGTCCGTACGAGCAACCGCGGCGATTTCAGCGGCCAGCTCCTCGGGGAGCCGAAGACTCATGACTTTGCTGCGATTCGTCCCCGCCACGGACGCGATGTTAGTGAAAATATGCCTTATTTGCGGCGAAACTGAATGTAGTGTCTACAACCGGCTGTTAGGGTATTAATGCCGTGATACCTTGTAGTGCGAAATGGATCGGCTCAGCTTTGACGACCTAATTGAGATCGCAGCGATCGCGCTTGAGGTTCCTCCCGAGCTCCTAGAGAAGACCGTTTGCGTCTTCCGAGCCCAGGCCGTACTGGCCGCTCCTTTCATTCGCCTCTTCGGGGCCGACGTCTACGATGATCCGGTCGAGCGGGCCGTCATCTGTGCGCTGCTGATGATTCGGTGGCAACCGTTTCTCGCAGGCAACACGGATGTCGCCGCATGGTGCCTGCGGGAAATGCTCGTGCGGAGTCACTACATCTGGCTGCGCCCTGATGAGGCCGCGGATGAGATCCTGAAAATGCTCGAGAGGGTGGAGGCGGGGACGATCAGCGATGCGGTGGTCCTGCGGAGTGTCCGCCGTAGGGTGCGGCTGGGGACCGGCCTCGGTGAGGGGCCTACGGCCTAGCCGGCACCTGCGGCTCGCCCAGGCCGAAGGTGTCGTAGGCGCCGAATTCGGCGAAGGTCTTGTGGGTGGGGCCGTGGTAGTCGGAGCTTGCGGTGGGGACGAGGTCGAGCTCGTCGCAGAGGCCCAGGAGGTGTGCGGTCTGCTCCTGGGTGTGGCTCGGATAGAAGACCTCGATGCCGTCGGGCTTGAGGGAGCGGACCAGATCCTCTACCTGGGCCGGGTCCTTGACGTCCCAGTAGGGGTGGGCGACGACGGCGATGCCGCCGGCGTTGCGGATCGTCTCGACGGCCTCCTCGGCGGTCGGCCAGCGGCGGGGGGCGAAGGCCTTGGCGCCCGGCACCAGGTACTCCTCGAAGAAGGGGCCGAGGTCGCCCGTCGCGCCGGCTGCCTTGGCGATGTGGGGGCGGCCGATCGAGTCGGCGGCGCCCGACTCCCGGATCGCGTCCTCGAGCGTCAGGTCGAACCCCTCGCGGCGTAGGTTCTGAACGATCTCCCCGGCTCGATCGCGCCGCTCCTGCTGTGCCCGATCGCAGGCCGGAGCCATCTTCTCCAGATCGATCCAGTACCCGCAGACATGCAGGTCTTCCGCGTAGCGATGCACGCAGGACATCTCAATCGCCGGCACCAGCTCAATCCCCAGCTGATCCGCAGCTTCCTGCGCCGCCGGGACCCCCGCGATCGCGTCGTGGTCCGTCAGCGCCAGCGTCGTAACTCCAGCCTTCGCAGCTTCAGCCACCACCTCGGACGGCTCCGACTGCCCATCCGAGACCGTCGAATGGCTCTGCAGCTCAATAAGCATCGGCCGCACCCTAACTGCGGTCCGGATCGGGAGTCGTGAGACCCTCTCCAGACACTCAACATCGAGCCGTTGGCGAGATGTGTCTGGAGAGGGTCACACGACTCCCGCCAGCCGCCAATAAATAGACTGCGCCGCCGTGTTCCAGAAGGTCCTCATTGCCAACCGCGGCGAGATCGCCATCCGCGTCGCCCGCACCTTGAAGGAGATGGGCATCGTCTCGGTCGCCGTCTACTCGGAGATCGACCGCGACGCCCCCCATGTACGCGAGGCCGACGAGGCCTTTCTGATCGGCCCCGCGGTCCCGGCGGAGAGCTATCTGAACATCCCGAAGATCATCGAGACCGCGAAGGAAGCGGGCGCCGAAGGGATCCACCCCGGCTACGGCTTCCTCGCCGAGAACGCCGAGATGGCCCGTGCCTGCGACGACGCCGGGATTACCTGGATCGGGCCGCCGCCGGAGTCGATCGAAGCGATGGGGTCGAAGACCCGGGCGCGGGAGATCATGCAGGAGGCCGGCGTGCCGATTGTCCCCGGCTCGACCGAGGTCGCCGCCGGCCTCGAGGACGCCCAGCGCCAGGCCGACGAAGCCGGTTACCCGGTCGCCTGCAAGGCCGCGGGCGGCGGTGGCGGCAAGGGCTTCCGCGTCGCAATGACCCCGGATGACCTCCAGGAGGCTTACGAGGGATCTTCGAGGGAAGGCGAGAAGTTCTTCTCCGACCCGCGCGTCTACGTCGAGCGCTACCTCGAAGACCCGCGCCACGTCGAGGTCCAAGTGCTGGCTGATTCGCACGGGAACGTGATCCACCTCGGCGAGCGTGACTGCTCGCTGCAGCGCCGCCACCAAAAGGTGGTCGAGGAGGCCCCGGGCCCTCATGTCGGCGAGGAGATGCGCGAGCGGATCGGAAAGATCGCCACCGACGCAGCTGCCGCCGTCGGCTACCGAGGGGCCGGCACGATCGAGGGGATGCAGGTCGGCGACGAGTACTTCTTCCTCGAGATGAACACCCGCGTCCAGGTCGAGCACTGCGTGACCGAGATGGTCACCGGGATCGACATCGTCCGCGAGCAGATCCTGATCGCCGCCGGCGAGCGGCTCTCGATCGCCCAGGAGGACGTGGCGCTGAACGGCTGGTCGATCGAGTGCCGGATCAACGCCGAGGCCGCGCACAAGAACTTCGCCCCCGCGCCGGGGCCGATCGGCGACTCCTACCGCGAGCCCTCCGGCCCGGGCGTCCGCGTCGACTCCGGCGTCGAGGGCGGCGGCGAGGTGACGCCGATGTACGACCCGATGGTGGCCAAGCTGATCGTCTGGGACGTCGACCGGGAGAAGGCGACGCGGCGGATGCTGCGAGCTCTCGGCGAATACGACTCCGGCGGCCTCACCACCCTGATCCCCTTCCACGAAGCGATCCTCGCCACCGAGCAGTGGGCGCGCGGGGAGACCTGCCGCGACCTGATGGAAGACAAGGAGTGGCTGAAGACGACCGCTCCCGCCGACGCGCCCCCGCCGCAGCCGAGCGAGGACGGCGGCGAGATGCTGACCCGCGACTACAAGGTCGAGGTCAGCGGCAAGCTCTTCGACGTCAAGGTGATCGGCGAGGCTCCCGCAGGCGGCATTGCCGCCCCGGCGGCAGGCGGTGGGAAGAAGCCGCCGAAGCGCGAGCGCAAGGCGGGCGGCGGTCCCAGCGCCTCCAGCGACGCCCTTCCCTCGCCGCTGCAGGGCACGATCCTCAAAGTCGCGGTCGAGCAGGGCGCCGAGGTTTCCGAGGGCGACCTGATCTGCGTGATCGAGGCGATGAAGATGGAGAACGAGATCACCGCCCACCGCAGCGGCAAAGTAGAAGAGCTCCCGATCTCCGAAGGCGTCGCAGTGGGCAGCGGCGACACCCTCGCCGTCATCAAGTAGACCCCCTCCGAACTTCTCCTCGCCATAGCGAGGAAAACTGCGGAGCGCCGAGCTCAAGCCGCTCGCGCCATCTCTCCCGGAGCAAAGAGGCTATCGAGGGTGGGGAGGGAGGCCCTCTCCAAACACTCCCAAAAGCGAGCGAAGCGAGCGGGTTTGGAGAGGGCCTCCCTCCCCACCCCTACATCAACCGCGCCGTTTGTGGTGCCGTTTTTCTTCGCGTTCTTTTTCCTTCTGCCGTTCTTCTTCCCGCCGCTCCTTGTCGACCTTGCGCTGCTGCTCGAGGGTGAGCGGGAATTTCGGCGTTACTTCCTGGCAGGTGCGGCCGACGCAGCCCTCGAGGCGGACCAACTGGGCGTGGAGGAAGGCGCGGATCGGCGAGAGGTTGGAGACGCGGACGAGGTTGTTGAGCTCGTAGGGGTCCTTGGTGATGTCGTAGAGCTCTTTCTCGCCGCTCGGCCACTCGATGTACTTGTAGGGGCCGAGGCGGATCCCGAGGTAGTCCTTCGGCGGCGCCACGATCGAGGCGGTGGCCTTCGGGCCGCTGCCGGCACTGCTGAGGCGGGCGCGCTGCGCGGTCGGTTCGCCGTTGGCTTCGACGTCGGCGGTCTCGACGAAGGACTCGAAGAGGATCGGGCGCCGGGTCCGCAGGGCGGGGTCCCGCATGAACGGCACCAGCGAGCGCCCGTCGATGCTTTTGTCCGCTTCGGCCCCGGCGAGTTCGAGGATCGTCGGCGCGATGTCGATGTTGGCGGCGAGCTCCCCGGTCGCGGTGCCGGGTTTGATCCCCGGGCCGCGGATCAGCAGCGGCAGGTGCGTCGCCGGCTCGTAGGCGAGGAACTTGCCGCCGGTCAGTCGGTGCTCGCCGTAGAAGAAGCCGTTGTCGGAAGTGAAGATGATGTAGGTGTTGCGCAGTCGGTGCAGCCCGCCGAGCGTGTCGACGACCAGTTTCACGCCTTCATCGATCGCGCGCAGGGACTCCAGTGCCTTCTGGTAGTAGACGCGGTAGGTGTGGATCTCATTCAGCGAGAGGTAGGGCGCTTCGCGGATGAAGCGAGGCTTGTCGTTGACGTTGCCCTCGTTGAACCCTTCCGCGCGGCCGTGCGGATAGGGCGCCCCGGCGAAGGTGTTGTAGTGGCGGGTCGCCGGCTCCGGCCCGGCGGGGCGGCGGAAGTCGCCATGTGGGGCGGTGTAGTCGAGCTGCAGGTAGAAGGGCTGTTCGGGCGAGGTCTGGGTCAGCTCCTGCCAGGCGAGCGTGTTGAGGGTGTCGGTCTCGTAGAAGCACGGTTTGCCGTTTAACGGCGCGCTCGGGCAGCCGAAGTCGTCACGTTCGCCGTATTCGCGCGTATCCCAGCTTCCGGGGTCGCCGTAGGGGCCTTCGAGGACGCCGTTGTTGTTGAGCGTGTAGCCGTAGAAGTAGTGGTTCGTGTCAGCGCGCAGGACGCTGTGCCAGGCGCTCCAGCCGGGCGGCACGTCTTTGCCTTCGTCGAACGGTTCGTCGCCATAGCCGTTCAGGAACTTGCCGATGTGGACCGTCCGGTAGCCCGCCCCCTGCAACCAGGTGGCGAGGTTGTGGCTGTAGGCCTGACGGGCTTTGAAGCCGGTGAAGCCGCCGTTCGGCGGCACGTTGCCGCGGACGTTGTTGTTGTGCGAGTAGCGGCCGGTGAGGAGGCTGGTCCGCGAGGGGCAGCAGAGGGGGTAGGGGACGTAGTAGCGGTTGAAGGTGACGCCGCGGCCGGCGATCAAGGCGTGGGTGTAGGGCATCGCCTGCACTTCGATGCCGCCGACGTTGAGGCTGGCGTAGAGCTGGTCCAGCGTCTCGTCATCGGTCTGGATGACGACGAAGCTGGGTCGTTCGTCGGCCGAGCGGGCGACCTCGGTGCCGGAGGAGGCCGCGACGGCGAGGATCGCCAGCAAAGCCGCCAGCGCCGCGGCAACGACCAACCGCGCCCGGGTCAGGGCAGGGGAAGAACTGGATTGTGGAGCGAAGATCTGCATCGAATAGCTCGGGGCGATCTACCCCGAAACCGGCGCCTCACGCCTGAGTTGCGGCTTGAAAGCTAGAAGACGCCGAAGACGCTCAGGAGGCGCCGAGCTTTTTCACTGCTTCGCGGAAGTTTTTCACCGTGGCGCTGGGGGCTTTGCGGCCTTCCAGTTTCTCGCCGTGGCGGTTGACCCAGATCACCGGCACGTTCATTTTCAGCACCGGCGCGATGTCGGTCGTGTAGTCGCAGCCGATGTGAAGCCAGCCTTTCTTGCCGCCGATCCTCCGCGCGCACTCTTTGAAGTGGACGGGGTCTGGCTTGTAGCTGCGCACCTGCTGGGCGGTGACGACGAGGTCCAGTTCGGTCCGCAGGTGGCGGCGGCTGATCCCCAGCAGTTTGTCGTCGACGTTGGAGACGATCCCGATCTCGTACTTCTTGCCGAGCCGGTCCATCGCCGCGTTGGACTCGCGGAAGGGCAGCCAGTAGGCGACGCTGTTGGGCAGGAACTGGGCCCGCGAGGGCTCCACCTCCCAGCCGATCTCACCGGCGACTTTGACGATCGTGCGGCGCAGAACCTCGGCGTAGAGCTCGTAGGAGCCGGCCATGATTTCCGCCTGCACTTCCATGAAGCGGGCGAGGAAGGGCTCCTCTTCGAAGCTGAAGCCGTCTTTGACCGCCTCTTTCTTGCAGGCCTCGACGATGCCTTTCTCCCAGTCGATGAGGGTGCCGTAGCAGTCGGTCGTCACCCATTTGATGTTTTTTAGACTTGGGAGGGGCATGAGAGAGCGCGGCATTATGTCATTCGGATAGTCTGCCGCGCGCTCCCCCCGGAGCACACCTCTCTTTATGGACCTTCTCGAGTACCAAGGCAAGCAGCTGTTCGCCAAGCACGGCATCCCCGTGCCGAGCGGCGAAGTCGCCGACACCGTCGACGCGGCTGTCGCTGCGGCGGAGAAGATCGGCTACCCCTGCGCGATCAAGGCCCAGGTCCTGATCGGCGGCCGCGGCAAGGCCGGCGGGATCAAGATCGCCCAGAACGCCGAGGAGGCGCGCGAGCACGCCGGCGCGATCCTCGGCATGGACATCGTCGGCCCCCACGGCGAGGGCCCCTTCCGCGTCGATCAGGTCTGGGTCGAGGGCGGCTCGGACATCGCCGAGGAGTACTACGCCTCGGTCATCCTCGACCGCGGCGAGAAGAAGCTGCTGGCGCTGGTCTCGGCCAAAGGCGGGATGGACATCGAGGCGGTCGCCTCCGAGGACCCCGACGCCCTCGTCAAACGGCACATCGACCCGACCAAGCCTTTCGACGCCGCCGCAGCGCGCTCGATCGTCGCCGACGCCGGCCTCGCCGAGGACGCGCTCGACGAGGCTGCGGAGGCGCTGGTCAAGCTCGAGGAGGTGGCGCGCGAGGAGGACGCGACCCTGATCGAGGTCAACCCGCTGATCGTCACCGCCGGCCGCGAGGTCGTTGCCCTCGACTCGAAGGTGACGATCGACGGCAACTCGCTCTTCCGCCACCAGGACCTGGCCGAGATCGCCGACACGGTCGACGACCCACAGGAGCAGATGGCGAAGGAGAAGGGCCTCACCTACGTCAAACTCGACGGCAACGTCGGCATCCTCGCCAACGGCGCCGGCCTCTGCATGTCGACCCTCGACGTCGTCGCCCAGGCCGGCGGCGCGCCTGCCAACTTCCTCGACGCGGGCGGCGGCTCCAAAGCCGAGGCGATCGTCAACGCGCTCGAAGTCATCAAGTCCGACGCCAAGGTGACCGCGATCCTCTTCAACATCTTCGGCGGCATCACCCGCTGCGACGAGATCGCCAACGGGATCGTCACCGCCTCCCAGCAGATCGACCTCGGCATGCCGCTGGTCGTCCGCCTCGACGGCACCAACTCCGAGGAGGGGCTGCGGATCCTCGCCGAGGCGAGCCTGCCGAACCTGCACCAGGAGAAGACGATGCTGGACGCCGCCCGTCGCGTCGTCGAGCTCGCCGGGAGCTCCTCATGAGCATCATCGTCGGCGAGAACACGAAGCTCGCGGTCTCCGGCCTGACCGGACGCGAGGGCTCCTTCCACGGCCTCCGCAACAAGGCCTACGGAACCGACCTCGTCGCCGGCGTCACGCCCGGCAAGGGCGGCCAGGACGTCGAGGGGGTGCCGGTTTTCGACACGATCAAAGACGCGGTCACCGAGGCCGGCGCCAACACCTCGATGATCTTCGTCCCCGCCCGCTTCGCCGCCGCCGCAATCGACGAGGCGATCGACTCCGGCGTCGAGACGGTGATCGCGATCACCGAGGGGATCCCCGTCCTCGACATGCTCTCCACCTACTGGAAGGCGAAGGAGGCGGGCGTCCAGCTGATCGGCCCGAACTGCCCCGGCGTCCTCTCGCCCGGCAGGGCCAATGTCGGCATCATCCCGGCCCAGTTCTTCGACCCGGGGCCGATCGGCGTCGTCTCCAAGAGCGGTACCCTGACCTACCAGATCGGTAACGAGCTGAAGCAGGCCGGCACCGGCAACTCCTCGATCGTCGGCATCGGCGGCGACCCGATCGTCGGCTCGGACTTCATCGACATCCTCACCATGTACGAGGCTGACCCCGAGACCGAGCTGATCGTCATGGTCGGCGAGATCGGCGGCGACGCCGAGGAGCGGGCGGCCGAGTTCATCGCCGCCGAGGTCTCCAAGCCCGTCGTCGCCTACATCGCGGGCTTCACCGCCCCTCCGGGCAAGCAGATGGGCCACGCCGGCGCGATCATCTCCGGCTCCTCCGGCACCGCGCAGGCGAAGAAAGACGCGCTCGAAGCAAAGGGCGTGCGGGTCGGCGAAAGCCCGACCGAGACGGCCGCGATCGCGGCCGAGATGCTCCGCTCCCTCTGAGTCGAGTCAGGGCGCGGGCGGCATCGCAAGTAGCTGGCGGATCTGTTCGGCAAGCCGCGCGGGTTCCCGGTCCAGGCGCCGGTGGGTGACGCGGATCGTCCGGTAGCCGGCGATCATCAGGTTCGGGTCGCGGGCGCGGTCACGCTCGAAGGCGGCGCGGTGACCATGATGTTCCCAGCTGTCGAGCTCGACGATCAGCTTCGCGTCCGGCCAGAGCGCGTCGACCTCGTGGCCCAACACGTCGACGTTCTGCGCTGGATTGGGGAGCCTGTACTCGCGGACGAAGGCCGGAAATCGGATCTCCAGCGGCGAGCGCCCCTCGTCCGGTGCGTGCAGCTCGGCGATCAGTCGCCGCATCGGCCGCAAGGCCCGGCGTCCGTGCCCGCGTTCGCAGACCTCCTCAAGCGCCCGAAGTTGCAGCAGTTTCAACCGATCGGCCTCCTCGGCGGCCCCCTTGAGCGAATCGAACGGCGCGACTTCGGCTACGTCGAAGAGGGTGCGGGCAACGGTGGTGACCGGGAAGCCGGCTTGGATCAAGACATCCTCTGGGCCGAACTTGTTGCGATGGATCCAGATGCCCTTGCGGCGCCGCAGACCCTGGCGACCCTGCCGCGCGGTGACATGAACGGGCCCACCCCGCGATCGTCGAAAGCCCCAGAGGATCGCGGCCGATTGATGACTGAGAACGGCATTGGGCCCGTAGGCGAGAATTGCCGCCCACCATGGTGCTCGGATGGTGAGTCGGTGATGGCCAACGGCATAGACGTTGCGATGAAGCGCGATAAGGCGTCGCTCCCGCAGCCGTCTCTCGATCCACTGCTCGTCGAATCCCAAAGCTAAGAGCTGCGCATGTGAAACCACCCCGTGTTGCCGGGTCGCCAGTTCCTCGAGGCGCCGCTCCCATTGGGCGTGTCTGACTCTTCCCGTCATATATGACGGTCAAGGTCAGACACGCCCTGATTCGCCCCCCGTGACGGCTGCGAATTGCGCAACGGCCGGGGATCGGGGGACGGTGGAGCGTTGCTAGGGTCGTCGCTCGATGGCCGGCGACACGATTTCATTCGCGCGCGGCGCTCCCAGCGCCGACATCCTCCCCCACGAGCAGGTGCGGGAGGCGGCTTCGAGGGCGCTTGCTTCCGACTGGGAAACCGCCCTCTCCTACGGCGTCGGGATCGGCCATCCCGGCCTCTGCCAATGGGTGGCGGAGCGGCACGGGGACCTCGATCCGGCGCAGGTGATGATCACCAACGGCTCGCTGGAGGCAGGGGCGATGCTCTTTCAGCATCTGCTCGGTCCCGGTGACCGCGTCGTCGTCGAGCAGCCGACCTACGACCGCACCCTGCTCCTCCTGCAGCAGCTCGGCGTCGAGCTGGTGCCGGTGCGGCTGGAGGCCGACGGGCTCGACGTCGCGCAGCTCGAAGCGGCCCTTGAGCAGGGGTCGATCAAGCTCGCCCACGTCATCGCCAACGCCCACAACCCTGCCGGCTGCACGCTTTCGGTGGAGAAGCGCCGGCGCCTGGTCGAGCTCGCCGCCGAGCACGACTTCTGGATCTTCGAGGACGACCCCTACCGGGAGCTGCCCTTCGAGGGCGAGCCGCTGGAGACGATGCTCTCGATGGACGAGGGCGGCAAGGTCATCCACGCCTCCTCCTTCTCGAAGACCGTCAGCCCGGGTGTCCGCGTCGGCTACCTCGCCGGTCCGACGGAGGAGATCAAGAAGCTGGCGAAGAAAGCGAACGAGACCTACATCTCGCCGAACATGCTGGCCGAGTCGATCGTCCTCGAGCTCTGCCGGAGCGGGGAGCTCGACCGCAACATCGAGTTCGTCAAAGGCGAGCTGAAAGCGCGCTGCGAGGCGCTGGTGCAGGCGCTGCGCGAGCAGATCTCAGAGGCCGAGTTCGTCGTCCCCGACGGCGGCTATTTCCTTTGGCTCGACCTCGCCGAGGGCACTGACAGCACGGCCCTCCTCGCCGAGGCGAAAGCTGACGGCGTCTCCTTCGTCGCCGGCCCCGACTTCATGATCGAGGGGGGCGCGAACAGCCTCCGTCTCTCCTTCGCGCCGGTGCCGGCGGACCGCGCCGCCGAGGGCGTCTCGCGGATCGCGACCGCCCTCGACCGCCTGCGGTCCTAGCAGCTCGGATCAGCCGATTCCGTATGTGCCGGAGTTGGTCCCTTCGACTTTCCAGGAGCCGAAGGCCTTGTAGCCGGCGAGGGCGCCGCTGAATTCCATTTCCGTGATTTTCGAAGGCGTGTTCAGCGTCAATGTCATCGACGTGAAGGTTTTGTCGAGTTCGGTCACCGGACAGCCGGCGTTGAAGGTCCGCCTCACCCGCATGTTTGTGATCGTCAGGTCAGTGGCGTTGACGTGAACCGTCCACGGCAGCCCTTTCGCTTCCTTTGCGACCACGGTGCAGCTCGACATTTTCCCGAAGCCTTTGGCGCAGCTTTTGATTTCGTATTTGGTGATTTTCGCCGTGCTGCCGCCTTCGGTCGTCATCACCGCCCGAACTTCGCAGTTCATCCCGCTCCATTCGCCGCTAACTTCGGTTTCGAAGTTTTCGCCCCCTGGCAGGCTCAATTCGACGAATTTGGCCAGGTTGACGCCGTTGTGTTTCCACACTGCGGCTTGCGCCAGGACCGGGAAGGCCAGCACGAAGCAGGCGATCGCGGCGATAGCGACCGCCAGC
The DNA here is from genome assembly GCA_035266025.1 of Solirubrobacterales bacterium. GTDB lineage: Bacteria > Actinomycetota > Thermoleophilia > Solirubrobacterales > 70-9 > VAYN01. The sequence continues at coordinate 52,874 of DATFOB010000009.1, read as the reverse complement.
CTTTTCTGGTTGTTCATGTCTCTCCCTTTCTCTTGCCGCTACAGCGGCATTGACTGGAAGAGAACGACTATATTCAAGAATTCTTGAGTTGGAAGACGATTGGGACGCGAAGCTTCTGCCGTCCTCCCGTCACGGGTTGCCAGACGAGGGTCACCCCGACCCGGAGCTTGTGCCGCCGCTCGAGGATGGAGCGCCCTTTTCGGCTGGGCCGCAGGCGCAGGCGAACGACGCCGGCCTTTGCCGGCTCGGCCGATGCCCCCTTCGCTTTTCCGCCCCGGCTGGTTGCGACCAGGCGACCCGCCTCGGGCACCAGGACCGGTAGCAGGACGGTCCCGGTCTTCAGGTTCGCTTTCGCTTTGAGAGGGCGGATTCGAAGCGACTGCGATTGCCGGAAGGTGCCGTCGGGCGAGGAGAGTGCGACGGCGTCGACCCCGGCGCTGAGCACTTCCTCGGTCGCGGCGACGGCAATCCGCAGGCGCACGGTCTGACCGGCGAAGGGGGCGAGGTCGCCGACGAGCTGGGTCGGCTCCATCTTCCGCGCGCCGCCGCTCCTGGTGCTGAAGAGGTTGATGAGGACGTCGTTCGGGTCGACCGAGTCGGGGGGCGAGCCTGCCTTCATCACGTCAATTCGGAACTGCTGGTTTGACTTTGGGCCGAGCACTTCTCCGTCCACCGAGAGGGTGTCCGGCGACGGAGTCGTGAGCGCCGAGTAGGAGTCGTAGTAGGCGAGGAGGCTGAGTTTGTAGGCGGTACCCGGCTCGAGCTGCAGGTCCTGGTAGAGCAACAGCGTCTCCGGGTTGATCTCGTCGGCGATCGCGGCGTATGCGCCCTGCGGCGGCGGCTGCACGGAGACGGCTCCCCGCTCATGCGGGATCGGCGGCTCGGTGCCTCTGTGCGCGTACCACTTGCCGGCGCCGGTCGATTGCCGCACCTCCCAGCCGGCGAAGTCGCCGGACTCGAAGCCGCCATTGACGATCTCCGCGGCGCCGGCGGCGGCCGGAGTCAAAGCCGCCAGCGCCACGGCCACCAGCGCCACCCATCTAGCCAATGACCTCGAACCTCCTTCGCACCGGCGTGCGGTCGACGTTGCCGGCCGGATCGACCGCCCGCACACGGAAGAGGTGCTTGCCAGGTTTTAAGGCGCGGTAGCGCTTCGGCGATTTGCACGGCTTGAACTCGGCGCGGTCAAGGCTGCATTGAAAGCTGGAGCCGGCCTCGTTCGAGGCGAAGGAGAAGGTGGCGGCCCGGCCTGCTCGGACCTTCCGTGGCTGCTTCAGCATCCTCGTCCGCGGCGGCTTGCGGACGCTCGCCGCGCCGCCGGCGACCTGTCCGAGCTGGGCATCCTCCAGCAGGGGGACGGCAGTGATCTCGAGCTCTGAAGTTCCGCTTCCGAGCGTCTGGGTCGCGGCGATCGGCGTTCCTGCCGGCAGCGGTGCGGGGAATTCGAGGCTCCAGTTGCCCGCATCGTCGGGGGATGCCTGGCCGAGGAAGGACTGGATCTCCCCTGCCGCTGGGCCGGCCTTGCGGAACACCCTCACCGTTGCTCCCGGTTCGGCGAATCCGGCCGCGCCGGCCCCGGAGAGAACGGCGATCGGGGGCGGCAGGATCCCGCCATTGGGATCACCGGGATCAAGGTCCGTGGGGTCCGGGTTGGAGGCGACGAGGTCGATGAAGAGCCCGCCGTTGCCAGAGCCACGGTTGCGGGAGACTTCGGTGCGGCTTGCTTTCGGGTTGATGATTTCGATGGCGTTTCCGTGACTGCCGTCGATCTCGTTCTCGGATGCGTCAGAGCCGCCGCCGATCACGTTGCCGCTGACTCCGAAGAGCCCGCTCCCCTCGACGCGGATGCCCGCTCCACCGCTATTGACAATGTGGTTGCCGAGAAGCGAGTTGAACCCGTTTTCGACCAGGATCCCCACATCTTCCGGCGCCTCGACGGTGTTGGATTCGACAAGGCTTTCCGCGCTGCCGATCTCGATTCCGGTCGCAGCGCCGCCGACGTAGTTGCCGGAGATCTCACCCGCGAGGCCCGAGTGCACGATGCCGGCGCCGCCGTCGAGCCCTATCTCGTTGTCGAGGATCTGCGCCTCTTCGGCCACCAGCGTGAGACCGCTGGAGTCGACCTCGACGCCGCCTTCGAACGGACTTCCGGCCCCAGAAGCAGTGGCGGTCGAGCCGATCAAGTTGCCGCGGATGACGAGGTAGGGCGCGCTGTTGGTGGACGCGATGGCGACGGTGCCGCCGACGATCCGGTTCGCATCTTCCGGGCGCGGGCCGCCGATCACGGTACGCGGCGCGGCGCCGACCAGGACCCCGACGCCGGCGTTTGCGAGCGAGCCGGTTCCGGCACGGTCAAGGCCGATGTGGTTCCCGGCGACGATGGTCCCGGACGCAGGTCCGGAGCCGATGCTGCCGGTGAGGTCGATGCCACTCGTCTCAGAGCCGGAGATGAGGTTGCAGCCGCCGTCGCAGGAGGGGGTCGCGGCAGCGGCCGGGCTGACCCTGGTGCCGACGATGTTGTCCTGCGCTGGGAAAGCCGGTTTGGAGGCAATTGTCAGATCAATCCCGTTCGGCCCGGCGCCGCCACCAAGAGCGAGGCCGAAGTCGTTGCCCAGAACCCTCGTTTTGCTCGACCCGACGATGCTGAGCCCCGTCTTGGTGCTGTTGGCCAGCAGATTTTTCGGTTCGGGTCCTTCGCCCCCGATCCGCGCTCCGTCTGAGGCTTCGGCGAGTTCGATGCCGGTTGCGTTGCCGGCGGCGCTGCCGTCGAGGGCGATGCCGAACCAGCTGCTGCGCACCCTCATACCCGGGGCCTCTTTCGCCAGCAGACCAACTTCAGCCCCGGTGACCACGAGGCTTTCGAATTCCGCCCCTTCCACACCTTCCACGCTCAGGGCCGGTGCGTTGGGGAGGCCGCGAATCTCGCCGCAAGGTTCCCCCGGCCCGGCAACGGTTTCACATTCGCGGCCGAAGATCCGGATCGGATCGACGATCGTCGGCAGGGCGCTGCCCAGGAAGATGACGTCGGTGGCGCGGCCTTCGAAGACGCCTTCTTCGAGGACGACTTCGTCGAATTCGCCGAGCGAGGCATTGGCCTCTTCGAGGGCGGCGCGGAGGGAGCATTTGCCGCCGGCCGCGAGACAGCCTTCGCTGCCCACCGCGGCGTCGGCTTCGTCGGCGGTGGTGGTGACAAAAAACGTTTCGGCGCTGGCTGTCGCAGGCAAAATCAGGCAGGTAAGAACGACCGCCGCGGCGACGAGCACGCGGCAGCAGAGCAGCTTCCCTGCCCCCTTGACTGGCACGTGGCGACTCTAGCCGCGGCGGGATAAATGGGCAAGCCTCTTCGTTTATTGGGCTAGAGCTGATGACTCAGCTAGCGATCTTGCGGCGGCGGCGTTGCGGCGGAGTGCAAAGCCCCGGCCGAGGCGAGGACGACGAGGCCGATCGCGAGGACTTCGAGCGGGGCGAGGTCCTGGGATAGGGCGAGGAACCCGATCGCCGCGGCGACCGCCGGCTCCAGGCTCATGAGGACGCCGAAGACCGACTGGGGGAGGCGGCGCAGCGCCTCGATCTCGAACGCGTAGGGGATCGCGGTGCTGAGGACGCCGACCGCGGCGCCGGCGGCGAGGACCGCTGGATCGAGAAACTCGCCGGCGCCCTGAACGATCCCGAAGGGCGCGATCAGGACGGCGGAGATCACTGCCGCCATCGTCGCTCCGCCGAGGCCCGGTCCGAGCGATCCCACGCGGGCGCTCTGGACGATGTAGGCGGCCCAGAAGAGACCCGCGGTGAGGGCCAGCGCCACCCCGACGGGGTCGACTCCCTCGCCGCCGCCCCCGTCGGAGAGGAGGAGGATGCCGGCAGCGGCCAGCGCGGCCCAGAGCAGGTCGCGGCGTTGGCGCGAGCCGAAGACGGCCACCCCGAGCGGCCCGACGAACTCGAGCGTGACCGTGATCCCCAGCGGCAGGCGCTCGAGCGCGGCGTAGAAGAAGAAGTTGACGGCGGCGACGGCGGCGCCGAGGAGGAGGACGTCGCGGTGGCGCCACTCCGCCGCGCGCAGCGGCGCCGCCCGGGTCAGCGCCAGCAGCACCAGTGCGCCGAAGGCTGCCCGCAGGAAGACGGCCCCGGCCGCGCCGACAGAGTCAAAGAGGCTCGTCGCCAGGGCCGAGCCGCACTGCACGGAGACGATCGACGCCAGCACCAGCAGCGCCGCACCGCGGGTTCGTCCTGTCATCGACGGATTCTGATCCACCGCGACGCCCCTACCCGTAAGGAGGGCCAGGACGCAAACGGACAGGAGGCGGTGCAGATGGATGTAACTAGACGAAAGCTTCTCGCGGTGGGCGGCGGCTCGACCGCGGCGGCCGCCTTCCTCGCCGCCTGCGGCGACGACAGCGGCACGACGACCGCGACGATGGATTCGATGGGCTCCGGCGGCGCCAGTGAAACCGCCGAATTCGGCAAGGGCGACATCGGCATCCTCAACTACGCCCTCACCCTCGAGTACCTCGAGACCGCCTTCTACGCGGACGTCGTCAAGAGCGGTCTCTTCAAGGGCCCCGAGCTGGAGACGATCCGCCAGTTCGGCCGCGAGGAGGCCGAACACGTGCAGGCGCTGACCGCTGCGGTCAAGCAGCTGGGCGGCAAGCCGGCGCCGGAACCGAAAGCGAAATTCCCGCTCGAAAGCGCCAAGTCGGTGCTGGAACTGGCGGGGACGGTGGAGAACCTGGGCGCCGCGGCCTATCTCGGGCAGGCGGCCAACATCAAGAGCCCGGAAGTGCTGGCCTCGGCGCTTGCCATCCACAGCGTCGAGGGCCGGCACGCCGCCGTCCTCAACACCCTCCTGGGCGAACCGATCACCCCGGACGGCGCCTTCGCCAAGCCTGCCGACGTGAAGACCGTCCTCAAATCCGTCGAACCCTTCCTGGTCGGCTGAAAGGAACCACGATGAGCGCAGAGCAGCAGACCCGCAGCGACCAGCAGACCCGAAGTGAAATCCTCGCCAAAGGAGCCCTGGCGGTCGGCTCCATCTACGGGGCGACGATGGTCGGCCCCTACGTCCGCCGCGCCCTGGCGATGAGCGGCAGCAGCGATATCGACATCCTCAACTTCGCCCTCACCCTCGAGTACCTGGAGGCGAAGTTCTACGAAGAAGCGAAGACCCGGGCCAAGCCGAGCGGCGAACTGAAGAGCCTCGTCGACCTGATCGCTTCCGACGAGCAGCAGCACGTGGAAGCGCTGACCGCGACGGTGAAGAAACTCGGCGGCAAGCCGGTGATGGCGCCGAAGTTCAAGTTCGACTACAGCGGAACCGGCGGCTTCCTGAAACTGGCGCAGACCTTCGAGGACACCGGGGTCAGCGCCTACAACGGCGCCGGACCGATGATCAAGTCCAAGGAAGTGCTGGCGGCGGCGGGCGGCATCGTCCAGGTCGAGGCGCGCCACGCGGCGGCGATCCGGCTGCAGAACAAGGAAGAACCGGCACCGGCCGCCTTCGACAGCCCGCTCGCCGAAAAGCAGGTTTTGAAGGCCGTCGAACCGTTCATCGTTTAGGCGGACGGCAACGTAGGTAGCTGATGCCGGTGCGGCGAGAGAAAGCGGAGCGACTGGCCGACGAGGAGCTGATGCCCCTCGTCGGCCGCAAGGACCCGGAGGCGTTCGAGGTCCTCTTCGACCGCCACGGCGGCGCCGCCTACTCGCTCGCCTACCGGATCGTCGGCGACCGCGCCGCCGCCGAGGAAGTGACCCAGGAGGCGTTCATCTCGGTCTGGCGCAGCGGCGCCCGCTTCGATGCCGCCCGCGGCAGCGTCCGCTCCTGGCTCCTCAGCGTCGTCCGCAACCGCGCGATCGACTTCCTCCGCAGCCGCGCCGGCAAAGCGCCGAAATTGACCTTCGATGACGACTCGGCCCTGGAGCAGCGCCCGGCGGCGGAGCGGACCGAGGAGGAGGCGCTGCGGCGCGAGACCGCCGGCGAGCTGCGCGGGGCGATCGGCAAGCTGCCCGGCGAGCAGTCGAAGGTGATCGAGCTCGCCTACTTCGGCGGCTTCAGCCACTCGGAGATCGCCCAGATCCTCAACCTGCCGATGGGAACCGTGAAGGGACGGATGCGGCTCGGGTTGGAGAAGATTCGCGGCGAGCTAGCGGAGGGATTGGCATGAGCGCTACCGAACACAGTCGCTGGAGCGAGGACCTCGCCGCCTACATGCTGGGGGCGCTGGACAGCGCCGAGGTGGCCGAGTTCGAGCGCCACCTCGAAGGCTGCGAGCACTGCCGCCAGGAGCTGCGCTGGTTCGAGCCGGCATTGCAGACGCTGCCGGAGTCGGTCGAGCGGCAGGAGGCGCCGCCGTCTCTGCGGGCGAACCTGATGGCTGAGGTGCGAGAGGACGTCCACGAGGCCGAGAGCCGGTCGGTCCCGAGCCGGTCGTGGCGGCGATGGGTGCTGAAGCCGGCGGCGGGCTTCGCCGTCGTCGCGCTGCTGGTCGCGGGCGTCGTCGGCTACGAGGTCGGCAAGGACGATTCCGGCGCCGGCGGAGGCGCAAACACCGTCGTTCGCCAGGTCGACGGGCTCACCGTGAAGATGGTTCAAGAAGGCAGCGCCGGCACCCTGCAGATCGAAGGGTTGGAGCCGCTGCCGTCCGACAAGGTGCTGGAGGCCTGGGTGGAACGGGAAGGCGAGGTCGAAGCGGTCCCGGCGCTGTTCGTCCCCGACCGCCGCGGGCACGCCGAAGCGACGATCGCCGACATGACCGGGGTCGAGGTCGTGATGGTCACCGAAGAGCCGCCGGGAGGGAGCGAAGCCCCGACCGGCGAGCCGATCATGTCGATGAAGGTTCCGAGCTAGAAGGCCTAACGGCCGTAGCGGTCCGAGGAGAGCACCAGCTGCTCGGGGATCGCCGCCCGCGGCGGCGGCGCCGGATCGGCGCGGACCGAGACGGTCTCGGCGACGCTGCGGCTGACCTCGTGGTTGCCGTCGGCGGCGACGATGACGACGCGCTCGTCGTCGGAGATCTCGACCTTGCCCTCGAGGCCCGGGTCGAAGCCCGCGGCCTTCAGGTAGTGCAGCAGCTCCTCGGCCTCGTTCTCGAAGCGCAGGACGACGACGTTCGCCCCGATCTCCACGTCGGCCAGCAGCGAGCCCTGCTCGCGGATGCCCTCGACGATCGGGTGGCCGTGGGGGCAGGTGGTGGCGTCGCCGATCGCGGCGCGCATCCGCTCCTCCAGCACCGGGCTCATCGCGTGCTCGATCCGCTCGGCCTCCTCGTGGACCTCGTCCCAGGGGATGTGGAGGACATCGGTGAGGAAGCGCTCGATCATCCGGTGGCGGCGGACGATGTAGCTGGCATGCTCACGCCCGGACTCGGTGAAGGAGAGCGACTTGTCCTCGTGGCGCTCGACGTAGCCGTCGTCGATCAGCCGGCCGATCATCTCGTGCACGGTCGGCGGCGAGAGCTGCATCGCGCGGGCGATGTTGGCGCCGGTCATCGGCAGCCCGGCCTCCTCCAGCCAGAACATGATCTCCAGGTACTCCTGCTCTGCGACGGTGGCGTTCTCAGACGACACAAGCTCTCCTTTAGGCCCGGCGTTCCATCAGCGAGGAAACGACCGCCTCGTAGAAGCCGTCGCCCATGCTGCCTTCAGTAACGGTGACATTGTCCCAATTCGGCAAGGCGGCCCGTAGGCCCGGGTCATGCTCGGGGCCGTTGGCGACGACGAAGAAGCGCCCGACGGCGGCGGCGACCTCGAGGTCCTCGACCGAGTCGCCGACGGCCATGCACTCGCGCGGGTCGTAGCCGCGGGCGCGGGCGTGTCCGGCGACCGCCGCCGCCTTGCTGACCTGCTTCGGGACCAGGTGGTAGGCGTGGGTGCGGCCCTCGACGGTCGGCATCGGCCGGCCGATCGCGCCGTTGTCGAGCAGGCGCAGGTCCTCGTCGCCGCGCTCGTGCAGGAGCGCGTTTGCCTCGGCGACATCGACCTTGCCGCGGAAGAGGTGGGAGAGGACGCGGCCGTGGTGCCAGGGCGCGTGGTACTCGAGCCGGCCTTCGAAGTGCTCGAAGAGCAGCTTCGGGAGCCCGCGCTGCTCGATCTGCTCGTAGATCGTCCCCTCCTCGTTCGGCGCCATCTCGCCGGTCATCAGCGTCGTCTCGCCCTCGATCGCATAGGCGCAGCCGGCCTCGTAGATGTAGGAGCTCTGACCCATCAGCCGGGCGGCCTCGTGCACCTGCGGCTCGCGCCGGCCGGACATGATCACGACCTCGGCCCCGGCCCGGTGGCAGGCCTCGAGCGCCCGCGCCTGCGCCAGGCTGAAGCCGCCCTCGGGATCGCGGAAGAGGGAGCTGCCCTGCCCGAGCAGGGTCCCGTCGAGATCGGTGTAGACACAGCGGAGCGGCATCGGCGCGGTCGCTACCGTAGCGGGCGATGGCGTGGCGGCTCTCCGACCGGACTCTCGACCTGGCGCAGCCGATCGGCGCCGGGATCGTCAACGTCACCGTCGACTCGATGTTCGAGGGCGCCCGCAGCGGCACCCCGGAGCAGGCGGTGGCCGACGGCCTGGCGCTGGCCGAGGCCGGGTTCGAGATGCTCGACGTCGGCGCCGTGGCGGCGAAGGCGGGCCCGCCGGTGTCGGCGGAGGACGAGGCCGCGGCGCTGGTCCCGGCCGTCGAGGGCCTCGTCACGCAGTTCCGTGGTTCCTTAGTCGTGCAGGGGACGCCTAAGGAACCACGGAACGTCGCGGCGGCCCAAATCTCCGCGGATACGTTCTCCCCGGAGGTGGCGCGGCGGGCGCTGGCGGCGGGGGCCTCCGTCGTCAACGACATCTCCGGCGGTTGCGAGGAGATGTTCGAGCTTGTCGCCGAGAGCGGCTGCGGCTATGTCCTCATGCACATCGAGGGGCCGCCGCGGGTGGACCGGCCATGGCGCGACTACGGCGACGTCGTCGACCACCTGCGCGCCTGGTTCGAGGGGAGAGTCGAGGCGGCCCGGGACCTTGGGGTAGCGGAGGAGCAGATTGCGATCGACCCCGGACTCGACTTCGACCTCAGCCCCGCGCAGGACCTCGAGATCCTGCGCCGGCTCGGCGAGCTGCGCTCGCTTGGGCTGCCGCTCTACGTCTCGCTCTCCCGCAAGGACTTCATCGGCGCCGTTCTCGCCGGCTCCTGGGAGGAGCGCCTGCCCCCCGGCGAGCGTGAGTGGGGCACGGTGGCGGCGGTGACGCTGGCCGTCCGCGAGGGCGCCGACATCCTCCGCATCCACGACCGATCGTCCCTGCAGGCGATGCGCGTCGCCGCCGGGATCTGCCGCCCGGTGGGGAGCGCCGCCTGATGGCGCGCGGCGGCTCGCTTCTCTCCTCGGATTGGGCGGTCGCGATCGACCCTGCGCGCCGGGACGGCCGGATCGTCGCCGAGTCCTCCGAAGAGGAGCGCCGCTCGCGGCCGGCGCCGCTGCCGGCCGAGCTGCACCCGGCGCTCGCCGAGGCGCTCGGGCGCTTCGGCATCGACTCGCTCTACACCCACCAGCTCGAAGCCTTCGAGGCGGCCGCCGACTCCAATCTGGTGATCACCAGCGGCACCGCCTCGGGCAAGAGCCTCGCCTTCAACCTGCCGGTCCTCAATGGGATCGCGGCCCGCCCCAAAGACCGGGCGCTCTACCTCTATCCGACCAAGGCGCTGGCCCAGGACCAGGCGCGGAAGCTCGCCCAGCTGCGCCCGCCCGGCCTGCGCGAGGCGATCTACGACGGCGACACGCCCCGCGAGGAGCGCCCGGCGATCCGCCGCCGCTCCAACCTCATCCTCACCAACCCCGACATGCTCCACATGGGCGTCCTCCCCAACCACAAGAGCTGGGGCGACTTCCTCGCCAACCTCGAGTGGGTCGTCGTCGACGAGGCGCACACCTACCGCGGCGTCTTCGGCTCCCACGTCGCCAACGTCCTGCGACGGCTGCGGCGGCTGGCCCGCGCCTACGGCTCCGAGCCGCGCTTCCTGCTCGCCTCGGCGACGATCGCCAACCCGGTCGAGCTGGCCGAGCGCCTGGTCGGGACCTCGTTCGAGATGATCGACGACGACGGCGCCCCGCGCGCCGGCCGCGAGATCGCGATGTGGAACCCGCCGCTGCTCGACGAGCGCACCGGCGTCCGCCGCTCGGCCCTCTCGGAGGCCGCCGACCTGCTTGCGGAGCTGGTCACGCACGGGGTGCGGACGATCTGCTTCCTCAAAAGCCGCCGTGGGATCGAGCTGATCCAACGCTTCGCCCGCGAAAACCTCGAGCGGCGGGGGAAGCCGGAGCTGGCGAAGCGGATCGCCCCCTACCGCGGCGGCTACACGCCGCAGCAGCGGCGGGAGATCGAGGCGCGCCTGTCCTCAGGCGAGCTGCTCGCGGTAGTCGCCACCGACGCGCTCGAGCTCGGGATCGACGTCGGCGAGCTCGACGCGGCGATCTGCGTCACCTTCCCCGGCACCGTCGCCAGCCTGCGGCAGATGTGGGGACGGGCGGGACGCCGCCGGCTCGGCCTCGCCGTCTACGTCGCCGGCCAGGACGCGCTCGACCAGTTCTTCTGCCGCCACCCGGAGGAGTTCCTCGGGCGGCCGGTCGAGGCGGCGATCCTGGACCACGGCAACGAGCAGATCGCCTCCCGGCACCTCGTCGCCGCCGCCTACGAGCTGCCGCTCACTGTCGAGGACGAGGAGATCTTCGGCGAGGGCTGGCGCGAGCGGACCGAACGGCTGGTCGAAGCGGGGGAGCTGCGCCCCGCCGGCGGCAAGCTGCTGCCGCGCCGCAGCGAGTACGTCGCCAACCGGATCGCCCTGCGCTCGGCCTCGGCCGACTCGGTCGCGGTGATCGAGCAGGCCTCCGGCGAGATGCTGGGCCTGGTCGAGGCCGAGCGGGCCTTCACGACGATCCACCCCGGCGCCGTCTACCTGCACCTCGGCCGCTCCTACGAGGTCGACCGGCTCGATATCGAGGAGCGCCGCGCGGTCGTCTCTGCCTTCGACGGCGACTGGTACACGAGGCCGAAAAAAGAGACCGAGATCTACATCGAACGCGTCCACGAGCAGCGCGAGGTCGCCGGCGTCCAGCTCAACTTCGGCGAGGTCTCCGTCACCGAGCAGGTGATCGCCTTCCAGCGCGTCTCCGTCTCCGACCAGGAACCGATCGACATCGTCGCCCTCGAGCTGCCCGAGCAGAACTTCGTCACCCAGGCGCTCTGGTACGTGCTGCCGGACCGGCTCGCCGGGCGCCTGCCGACCGAGGCGCTGCTCGGCTCCCTGCACGCGACCGAGCACAGCCAGATCGCGGTCCTGCCGCTGATCGCGATGTGCGACCGCTGGGACATCGGCGGCCTCTCGACCAACGTCCATTTCCAGACCGGCCGCTCGACGATCTTCATCTACGACGGCCACCCCGGCGGGGTCGGGATCACCAAGCGGGGCTACGAGGAGTTCGAGCGCCTGCTCGCCGACGCCGAGCGCCTGCTCGCCGAGTGCCCGTGCGAATCCGGCTGCCCCTCCTGCGTCCAGAGCCCGAAGTGCGGCAACCTCAACGAACCGCTGCACAAGGCGGGGGCGCTGGAGCTGATGGGGCTGATGCGGGCGGAGGGGTAAGCCCCTCATCCGTCTGTTCCTTTTCGCTGCGCAGCACGGATAAGGAACAGACGAAGCTGCGGTTAGGACCAGAGCTGACGCAGCGCCAGGATCGCGAACGCGTGCGACCAGGCGAGGGGGGTGGTGGAGCGAGGTACGCCGGTCCCCGCGTCGACGCGCTCGGGAAGGGTGCCGGCGGAGGTGGCGCTGCGGCGGAGCGCCCGCATCAACTGCAGCGCCTGCTCGCGCTCGCCAAGTGCGGCCAGCGACCAGGCCGTCCAAGCGGTGGGGGCCGACCAGGGGTCCTCACCGCCCTCCCAGCCTTCGCCGGGAGTGATGCCGAAAGGGGTTCGCGCCGCGACCAGCCGCTTCATGGCGCGGCGTGCGGTGGAGAAGAGACGAGGCTGAGAAAAGGGTCGCACCGCCCAGGCGGCAGCCGAATCGAGGCCGGAACCCGGATCACCAGCCTCTCGCACTGCCCCCCACTGCGAGGGGGTGTCTGAGCTGGTGGGGTCATATAGACCCTTGAACTCAGACACGTCGGCGCCGGAGGCGAGGGCATTGCCGAGGTAGTCGCCGGGCTCTCCCTCCCAGTAGTCGGCCCGGTCGCGCCAGGGGATCGGCTCGCCACCGGCGAGGATGTGGGCGGCCTGGCGAGCGTTGCCGAGCCCCGCGGCCTCCGCGGCTGCGGAGACCCAGCCGATCGCGTCGCCCTGCGCCTCGCGTCCGGGGACGGGACTGCCGTCGCCGTTGAACCGCGCCGCGAACTCGATGCCGGCGCCGAGGAGGAACTGGGTGATGAGTCCGGCTTCTGGCTCGTAGCCGGACTCGGCGAGGGCGATCGCGACCGCCGAAGCGTCCCGCGGCCAAACGTAGGCCCAGCCGCCGCGGGCCCCGGCCGCGACGGCGCCGTTCTCCCGCGCGGTCAGCGCCCGCAACACCAGCAGCGAGCGCTCGTACATGTCGACGGCCCAAGCCGGCGCCCCGGCTCCAAGGGGCAAGCTGCGGTCCAGCCAGTCCCGGTCGGCGGCGGCGGCGCCCGCGACCCTCAGCCGGACGCATTTGTCCCCGCATACCGGGGACAAATGCGTCCGGCTCCTGCTGCAGACGATCGTCAGGGTCCGGGTGGTCTGCCGCTCACACCTCAGGTCCGCGTTCACCCGCGCTTCGATTGCGAGGGTGCTCTTCGCGGTGATGAACAAAGACTGGCTTGCCGCCGCCTCGACGATCTGCACCTGATCTCGGCCGAAGCGCGCCACCGTCCGCAGCACGTTCGTCCGCGGCAGATAGCGCTGCCGCACCTCGTCGGCACGCCACATCGGCAGCATCTCGCCGCCGACCCGCGCCCAGACCTGGATCCCGGTATCGCTCGGCACCGTCCCCGCCGCCTGCCGCTCGGCAGGGTTCTCGATCAGCGCCCGACCCGCCGGCCCCGGCGCCCGCAGGTCGACAACGCTCCCGTAGGCGTCGACGGCCGCGGTCAAGCCCCCGTCGCCGAGCACCGCCGTCCCGAGGAACGGCGGCGGCAGCCCCGGGAGCCCGTTCGGGGTCTCGGGATCGCTGCGCGAACCACCCGAGAGCAGCGCGGCCGCGGCGGCGGCGAGCGCCACCAGACCGACCGCCATCCGCCCCCGGCTCATCCCGTCATGCAATCAGCCACGGCCCCCTTCGGACCGCTAGCCTTCCCGCAGCGCCCAGCCGTTCAGGCGCGTGAGGCGAGGTAGCTCAGTTGGTAGAGCACACGACTGAAAATCGTGGTGTCGCGGGTTCGAATCCCGCCCTCGCCATATTCGAGGGGGGCGATATGATGTCTTCATATGAGCCGTCTGCTGTCAGTGTCGCTTCCCGATGACCTCGCCGAGGAGACCGAGGCCCTTGCCCGCAGCGTGGGCAAGACCAAGAGCGAGGTCGTCCGTGACGCGCTGCGCCGCCAGCTGCAGGTGACGCGCCTTTCGGGCCTGCAGCGCTACGGTCGCGAGCGCGCCGAGAAGCTCGGGATCGGGCCCGAGGACACCGAGGCTGTGGTCGACGAGCTGCGATCCCGGCGGCGCTGAGCCTGCGGGCCGGTCTCGACACCAATGTCCTCGTCTCCGCCTTCATCGCGGCGGGACCGCCGAGCAGGGTTCTCGAGGAAGCGATCGACGGTCACTTCGAGCTGGTCCTCTTCGACCCGGTGGTAGTCGAGCTGGAGCGCATCCTCACCGAGAAGCTCGACTTCGAGCCGCAGCGGTGGAGCGAGGCCGAGGCGCTGCTCAGAGAGCTCGCGGTGCAGGCGGTCAGGGCCCCGGCCGGGGCCCCGGAGCCGGTGACCGGAGACCCCGCCGACGACCTCATCCTCGCCTCCGCGATCGAGGTCGGGGCCGACGTCCTGGCCTCGGGCGACCGGAAGCACCTGCTACCCATCGGCGAGCGTGGCGGCGTGCGGATCCTCACCCCGCAGGGCCTGCTCTCCGAGCTGCGTGGAGATTGAGCGGCCCTCGCCACTCTCCCCACTACTCGTCCCAGCGGGCGGTGAGCTGGTAGATGATGGTCACGTCGAGCAGGATGATCAGGAACGCCCAGAGCGGCGCCAGTGGGAACCAGACGATCTGCGCGATCGCGTTGATCGTGACGAAGAAGATCGCCAGGACCCTCGCGGTGGGGCTGCCGGCGAAGAGCATCATTCCGGTGATGGCGACGATCGAGCCGAGGATCAGGTGGATCCAGCCCCAGAGGGTGACGTCGGCGACGAGGACCCCGTGCCCTCCGACCACCACCACGTCGTTGTTGAGGACTGCAGCAAGACCCCACAGCGCGTCCAGCGATCCGATCAGCAGCAGCAGCACTCCGGTGAAGACCGTCCAGCCTGACGGCTGCCGTTCGGAAGCCCTTCGTGATCCCTCCATCTCAATCCTCTCCACTACCAGTAGACCTGCCTTGACCAACCTAACCCTGACCGGTGGCTCAGACAACTATCTTCGTCCGTAAGAAATCCGAAGTGTTCCGCGGCTTAGTGGGTAAAGGTCGCAAAGCCGGGATGAGCGGAAATTTGAATCAGAGCGAAGAGCGCGACGAGCGCCTGCTGCGGCGGGCGCGGGCGGCGCGTGCCGCCGGCGACGTGGCGGGCGAACGGGAGGCGATCACGCGGTTGATCGAGCCCTACTGGAACTGGGGCCGTTCGATCGCCTACGGCAAGATCGGCGGGGTCGACGATCCCGCGGCCGACGCCGAGGAGATCGCCCAGGACCTGCTGCGGCGGCTGGCGCAGCTGCTGCGGACGAAGCTCGAGTTCGACACCTCCTTCCGCGGGGTCGCCGCCGCCAACCTCAACTACGCGATCAAGGACTACTGGCGCCGCTCGGCGCGGACCCGGTCGAAGCCGGTCGACCCCGGCGAGCTGGTGGCGATCGACCCGCGGCCGCCGGTTCCGGCCGCAGGGGAAGCAGCAGCCGACCTCGACTTCTACTTCCAGGGGCTCAATGAGCGCGAGCGCGCGCTCGCCCACGACCGCCTCGTCCTCGACCTCTCGCCGGCCGAGATCGCCGAGCGGCACGGGATGAAACGCGGCGCCGTCGACACCGCCTGGCATCGGATCGTCAAGAAGATGCGGGAGAACGCGCCGACAGGTGTAAGACAGCGCGATCGGGGAGCGGTTTAGGCGTATGTCAAAGTTCGATCCCATCGAGGAGAGAGCGATCGAAATGCTCGACGACCTGCGGCTGGAGGCGGTCCGCGCGGAAACCGTCGTCCACGACGACAAGCGCTTCGAGTTCGTCCTCTGGACCCTCTGCCTCCGCGGCGTGCCGGTGATCGAGCGGGTCTGCCGGCGCCGCGGCGAGGCGCGCGGCCTCGGTGCGGAGGAGATCGAGCTGGCGACCGAGGACGCGGCGGCGCGGATGCTGCTGCGCCTCTCCCGGCCCGAGCCGCAGCCGCAGATCCACGCCCTCGCCGCCGAAGTCGCCGCCGCCTGCGTCGACCGCGCCTGGCCGCAGCAGCCGAAGCCGCCGCGGCTCTCGGCGCGCTCACCGCGCGTCCGCCTGATCAAGGGCCTCGACGAGGCGATCGAAATCGGCCAGGTCCGGCCGAACGATTGGGAGACCTCATGAGCGCGGGCGAAGACGCTTTCGAGCGAGCCTTCCAGCAGGCGCTCGACGACCTCCGGGAAGGGGAGGAAAAGCCGATCGAGTCCTACCTGCGCCTCGTCCCGGAGGAGGACAGGCCGCAGCTGAGCCAGATGCTGGCCGACGTCTTCCTCGCTCGGGGGCCGGGGGAGTCTTCGAGCGGCGGCACCGAAAGCGAGGGGTACAAGCGCGCCCTCGCGATCGTCGAGGAAGTCCTCGGGAGCCGCGGCACCTCCGGCATCCTGCCGGGGACGCTGAAAGCGATGCGGAACGCGCGCGGGATCGAGCCGGACGCCGTCGTCGCGGAGCTGGCCGCGGACTTCGAGGTGGAGGGGGAGGAGGGACGCCAGGCACTGGCCCGCAACTACCACCGCCTCGAGACCGGGGCCCTGCTCGGCTCCAAGCTCTCGCGCCGCCTGCTCAACTCCCTGGCCGCGGTCTTCGAAGCCGACGCCGGCGACGTCCTCGCCGCCGCGCGCCCCGCCAAGGAAGGCCCGTCCCTGCGCAGCGTCCCGGCGATGGGACGAAGCGGCGGCGATCGCCCGCCGCCGTCGCGCTCGGAGGCCGAGCGCCTTCCCGACCCGGAGGTCGAGCTCGTCGAGCGGCTCTTCCATGGCGGCCCCGACGCTTGAGCCGGCCGCAGCCGCGCAGGCTCTGCTGCGCGACTTCGAGGAGCGCTACGACGTCGGCGAGGCGCCGCCCGTCCCGGTCGAGCGGATAGCCAGCGCCCTGCTCGGTCTCTTCGTCGACGAAGCCGACGACATCCGCACGCTGCCGGGCGCCCCCGCCGACCAGGGCCGCCTCTCCGGGATGCTCGACGCCGAGGAGATGGTCGTCTGGGTTGACCGCGGCGAGGCACGGCGCAGCCCCGGGCGGCGCCGCTTCACGATCGCCCACGAGGTCGGCCACCTCGTCCTCCACGTGCCCGTGGTCCACAAGGTCTTCCCGGACCGGGCCGTCGACATCAAAGAGATCGACGAGCGCTCCTCTTCGGCCAAGCTCTCCGACCGCCGCCGGCGGGAGCGCGAGGCCAACATCTTCGCCTCCGAGCTGCTGATGCCGGAGCCCCTCGTCAACGAGCAAGCCCACGCCACCGGGTTCAACCTGCCGGCGCTGGCGAAGCGCTTCGAGGTCTCGGTTCCGGCGATGCGGCTTCGCCTGCGCCTGCTGAAGCTGCTACCACCTTTGCCGTGAAGATCGTCCACCTTTCCGATACGCACCTCGGTTGGCGGGAGCTCCACCACACCGACGCCGAGGGACACAACCTGCGGGAGCAGGATGTCTACGAAGCGTTGGCAACGGCGATCGACCGGGTGCTCGAGCTCGAACCGGCGCTCGTCGTCCACTCCGGCGATCTCTTCCACGGCTACCACCCGTTCTCCGCGGCGCTGGGCGTGGCGCTCGATCAGATCGAGCGCCTGCGCACGGCGGGAATCGAGTTCGTGGTCATCGCCGGCAATCACGAGACCCCGCGGGTGCGGGCGATCGCCCACCCGTTCTCGCTGCTGGAGCGCTTCGGCGTCAACGCCGTCCACGGCGAGCCACGCCGGCTGCGCTTCGGTGACCTCGGCGTCACCGCCGTCCCCCACAGCAACGATCCGGAGGCGATGGCCGGCTGGATCGCCGCGGCGGAGCCCGACCCGGACGCCCGCTTCAACGTCCTCGTCGCCCACGCCGGCCTCGAGGGCCTCGCCCGCGTCGGCGCCGGCGAGCCGGGGGCGGTGGAGCTGCCAGGAGAGTTGCTCGAGCAGGTGGCGAGCTTCGACTACATCGCCCTCGGCCACCTCCACCAGCTCGAGCGCCCGCGCGTCAACGCGGTCTACCCTGGCTCGCTGGAACGGCTGAGTTGGGCCGATCAGGCGCGCCGCAAGGGGATCGTCGGAATCGACCTCGCCGCCGAGCCCCTCGACGACGCCTTCCTCGAGCTGCACGAGATCGAGGGACGACCGCGCAAGCGCCTCCCCGCCCTCGACGCCGGCAAAGTCGACGATCTCACCAAGGCGATCTCCCGGCTGGCGAAAGGGAAGGGGCTGGAAGGGGCGATCGTCAAGGTGCCGATCGCCAACGTCAGCTTCGAGAAGTACGGGGCGATCGACCGTCGCAAGATCGCCGAGGCGTTCGGCCACTGCCTCCACCTCGAGCTCGAGCCCGAGTTCACCGAGGCTCGGACCGGGCTGCCGCAGCCGGCAGCCCCCGCGGAGCTGCGCGAGTTCCTCTCCCGCCGCGTCCCCCCCGGCGTCGAGGCGGAGGTCTTCGTCACCCGCGGCGAGAACTACATGACCCGCGCGGCAGAGGACATCGGCGCGTGAGGCTGCTGCGCCTGGAGGCGGAGAACTTCCGCTCCTTCGCCGAAATCGACCTCGACCTCAACGCCTCCGGCGTCTTCGCGATCACCGGCGTCAACGGCGCCGGCAAGAGCACGATCTTCGCCGCGATCGAGTGGGTGCTCTACGGCGGCAGGGGCGGCCCCGGCGCCACCCGGGTCGCACGCGAGGGCGTGAAGCGGGAGGAATGCCAGGTCACCCTGGAATTCGAAGTCGGCGGCCGCCTGCTCCGTGTCACCCGGATCGACGGCAAGGACGCCTCGCTTACCGACGTCGCCGAGGAGGAGCAGCTCGCCAACGGGCTCAGCAGCACCTCGCGGGAGGTGGCGGTGCGCCTCGGCCTGACCAGGGAGATGTTTCGCGGCACCTTCTACGCACCCCAGAACGAGGTCGAGGCCCTCGCCGACAAAGACCCGCGGAAGCGCAAAGACCAGCTCGAGCGCCTGCTCGGCATCCGCCACCTCCGCAAAGCGGTCGAACTCGCCGAGGTCGATGCGCGCGAGCAGGGCCTGGTCCTGGAGGGATTGCGCAGCGAGGCGCCCGACGTCGACGAGCTCAAAGCGGAGGCCAAACGGCGCGAAAAAGAGGCGCGCGACGCGGCGCCCGCGGTGAAACGGCTGAAGAAAGAGATCGCTACCGGCGAGGCGAGGCTGAAAAAGACCAACGCGGAAATCGACAAGCTCGCCGCCCAGGTCGGCAAACACGCATCGCGGCGCCTGGAGGTCGAGCGGGCCGATGGCGTCTTCAGGCTGAAGAAGGAGAGCCTCGAGGGCAGGGACCAGCAGCTGCGGACGGCGCTCGCGGCGAGATCGCAGCTGGCCGAGCTCGAAATCGCCTTGCGCGGGAGCGAGGGTCTCGACGCGCTCAGCGCTTTGGAGGCGGCCGACGCCGACCGCTTGGGAGAGCTGCGCGACCGGCGCGCCGAGGCAAAAGCCGAGCTCGCGCATCAGGAACGGCACCGCGAGGCCTTGGCCGGGGAGGGCGAGTCGGGGGTCTGCCCGACTTGTCATCAGCAATTGGCGGGAACCGTCGAGGATCTGATCGCCGACTTCGACACGGCGATCGCCGCCGCTCGCCGGCGCCACGACGAGCTCGATCGCGAGCTCGTCGCGCTGGAGGCGGCGACCAAGGCCGCGCTCGAGCAGCGGGAGGAGATGACCCGCCGGATGGCCGTCCTTCGCGAGCAGGCGGCCGGCGCGCAACTGCTCGAAAAGCAGGTCAAGGCACAGAGCAAGGAAGTCGAGGAAGCCGCCAAAGAGGTCGCGAGGCTGCGCAAGAGCGCCGACAAAATCGCCCCGGAGCCGGGGGCGCAGGAGGAGATGAGCGCCGAACGGGACCGGCTGAGCGAGGTCCTGGAGGTCGCTCGCGAGGCGTTGGAGGAGGCAAACCGGAAGGCCTCAGCCGAGTCCGAGGCGGTCGCCGCCGCGCGCAGCCGGCTCAATGACGCGAGCAAGCTGAAGAAGCGGATCGACGAGGAGCGTCGCGAGCTAGAGCTGCGCGCCGCCCTGGCGGGCGCGCTCGAGGAGTACCGGGAGGAGGCCTCGCGCCGCGCCCGCCCAATGGTGGAAGCCGAAGCCTCCCGGCTGCTGCGGCAGATCACCGAAGCGGCCTACCCCCGGGTCCGCCTGACCGAGGACTACTTCCTCGAGATCGCCGAGGGCCGGGACTTCTACCTGAGCAAACGCTTCTCCGGCGGCGAGCAGGATCTCGCCGCCCTCTGCCTCCGCCTGGCCCTCGCCCGGACCCTCGCCGAGCAGCGGGGAACCGAACAGAGCTTCGTCATCCTCGACGAGGTCTTCGGCAGCCAGGACGTCGGCCGCCGCCGGATGCTGATGGACCAGCTGATCGAGCTCTCCCGCGGCGAGTTCCAGCAGATCTTCGTCATCTCCCACACCGACGACATCGTCGACCAGTGCTCGCTCCACATCGCCGTCAGCCGCGAGAACGGGGTGAGCAGCGTGGCCGAGCAGGCTGGGTACTAGCGCCGTCGGCGAGAAGTGCTGGTAGTGAGGGCTCGCGCTCACTCGCCCGCCGCCCCGATATAGAACCGATATGCCTTGGCCTCACCGTCGGCGAGGAAGGCGGTCGCGATGTCGATCGTCCCGTCGAAGCCATAAGGGGAGGGCGCGTCTATCAGCAGCATCTCTTCCCCGGAGCGGACGGCTCCCGGGTAAAGGCGACTGAGCGCAGCCGAGGAAGACCCCACCCTGGCTCCCTCGGCGGTATGCCACCCGGCCTGTTCGGCGGCAGATCCGATCAACTCGAAGCTGCCGATGCGGCCAGCCTCGCCGCATGGATTGCCGCCACCGAAGTTTGCGAAGACGATCTTCAGGCCCAGGTCGCCCCAGCCATAGGTGCAGGCGGCGTCGGGGTAGTGGCTGACGGCGGTTGGGGTGCCAAAGGCGGCGACCGCCTGGCTCGGCGTCACTTCCAGGGGACGGAGCAGGCCCAGTCGAGTGACGGTGCCTTCTTCGATCGAGATCAGCCTCTCGGGCGGTGGGGCGGTGGGGGAGACGACTCGAAACTCGCCCTCCCGATAGGCGACGAGGCTGGTCTTGTACCCCGAGGGACAGCAGAGAGGATCGTCGAGGCCGTAAGTCGCGGTTCGAACCGCAACGGAGTTGCCTTGGATCTCGAGCGAGCTGGCGCCGATGAGGGTTCGATCGAATGCCAGGAACCAGTTGCCGTCCCGATCCGGGCTGAAGATCGCCCACTGGAAGACCCGCCCCGATGCACCGGCTGCCAGGCCTACCACCATCTCCGCGGCCCCATCGTCGGTGAGATCGGCGCACTCCAGGATTGCGACCTGGTAGTCGGTTTGCTCTTCGCTGAAGAAAGGAACTTCGCTTTGATGGGCGTCTTCGAGGTGTGCCTTGGCCGCGCTGGCGGCGCGGATGTCGTCGTCGAAGGCCGTTTCCAGGGTTGCGCTTTCCGCCATCGGCTTCGAGCAGACGGCCTCCTTGACGGCAGCCTCTGCCGGCCTGCCGGCAGCTCCCCCCGGATCGTCGCCACCGCTGGAGCGCCCCCAGGCAAAGGCCAACGCGATCGAGCCCACGACGGCAAGCGCCGCGGCCGCCCAGACAAGCCATTTGGGAACGCGGACGGTCACGGGAACCGCCGACCATACTTCGGCCCCGCCTTGCGTGAGCTCCTCAGCGCCTGAGACCATCCCGAGATGGAAGTAGAGACGCGTTACGCCGACTCCGACGGCGTCAGCATCGCCTACCGGGTGCACGGGGAGGGGCCGCTCGACCTCGTCCTCGTCCCTGGCTTCGTCTCCCAGGTGGAGCTGTTGTGGGAGGAGCCGGAGGTCGCCCGCTTCTTCCGCCGCCTCACCTCCTTCTCGCGGATGCTGGTCTTCGACAAGCGCGGCCAGGGCCTCTCCGACCGCCCCGGCCGGCCGCCGACCCTCGAAGAGTCGATGGACGACCTGAAAGCCGCTGTCGAGGCGGCCGGGTTCGAGCGGCCGGCGCTGTTCGGGATCTCCGAGGGTGGGCCGATGTCGGCGCTCTACGCCGCGACCTATCCAGGCGAGATCTCGGAGCTGGTCCTCTTCGGGACCTTCGCCCGGATGCTGAAGGCGCCCGACTTCCCGCCGGGGATCACGGAGGAGGCGCTCGATCGCTGGGGCGCGATGATCCGGCGCGACTGGGGCAAGGCGGTCGGGCTCAACCTCTGGGCGCCGAGCCGCGTCGGCGACCGCGAGTTCGAACGCTGGTGGGCCCGCCTCCTGCGCCAGGGAACGAGCCCCGCCGGGGCGATCGCGCTGATGGACCTCTACCGGGAGATGGACGCGCGGGCGATCCTGCCCGCGATCGACGTCCCGACCCTCGTGCTCCACCGGGCCGAGGACCGCATGGTCCCTGCCGCCCAAGGCCGCTACCTGGCCGAGAGCATCTCCGGCGCCCGCTACGTCGAGCTGCCGGGCGAGGACCACCTGCCTTTCACGGGCGACGTCGATGCGCTGCTGGACGAGGTCGAAGAGTTCCTCGTCGGCAGCCGCGGCGCGCGGGAGTCCGAACGGGCGCTGGCGACGATCCTCTTCACCGACATCGTCGGCTCGACCGAGAAGGCCGCGGCATTGGGCGACCGCGACTGGCGCGCCCTGCTCGAGCGCCACGACGCCGCGGTCCGGCGCCAGCTCACCCTCCACCGCGGCCGAGAGGTGAAGACGATGGGGGACGGCTTCCTCGCCACCTTCGACGGACCGGCGCGGGCGATCCGCTGCGCCTGCGCCCTCCAGGACGAAGTCGCAGACCTCGGCATCGAGGTCCGGGCCGGGATCCACACCGGCGAGGTCGAGCTGATCGGCGACGACGTCGGTGGAATGGCGGTCAACATCGGCGCCCGCATCGGCGCCCTCGCCGACGCCGGCGAGGTGCTCGTCTCCAGCACCGTCCGCGAGCTCGTCGTCGGCTCCGGCCTCGAGTTCGAGGAGCGTGGGGTGGAGAAGCTCAAGGGCGCGCCGGGCGAGTGGCGTCTCTTCGCGATCGACTCGCCGCCGGCTTAACGCGGCTGTGCGCTTTGCGACGGTTGCGTAACAGACAATGAGTTACACTTGCCATCATGGAGGCGATGGCGAGAGAACAATGGACTGACGCACGACTCGATGATCTGAACCAACGGGTCTCGGAGGGGTTCCAGCGAGTTGACGCCGACATCCGGGATCTACGGCGGATGATGTTTCAGGGGTTTATCGCCATGATGAGCGTCATGGTCACTGGGTTCCTGACTCTCGCTGGGCTTCAGATCTTCTAGCCGACCGCGACCTCGTAGGCGTCGTCCGCCTCGAGGAAGGGCGCCAGGGTGACGTAGACCAGCGTCGGCACCAGGTCCGGCAGCGTCTCTGGGCCCTTCTTGTTGACGTGGTCGTAGAGGAGTGAGTAGAGCGCTCCCCCGATCGCCTCGGCGGCGATTGGCGGGGTGTCCGGTTTCAGCTCATAGCCGGGGGCGAGCAGTCCCTCCATGCCTTCGGTCACCATCTCGCGCTGGTCGAGGGCCCGCTTGCCCGCCGCGTACATCTCGACCCCGCCGAGCCGCGCGTACTCGGGCTCTTCGGCGCCGAAGCAGAACATCGCTTCCTGGGTGTCGTGGACGGCGTGCGGCCAGTCGGGGGCGCGGCGGAAGGCGGGTAGGGCGGCGGCGAGCATGTGGGCGGAGCCGCTGTCGAGGGCGGCGACGATCGCGTCCTCCTTGTTCTTGAAGTGTTCGTAGAAGGTCCGCTGCGAGGTCGAGGCGCGTTCGACGATCTCGGCCACGGTGGTGTCCGGATAGCCCTTCTCGGCGACGACCGCGGCCAGCGCCCGCAGCAGCCGCTCGGGCGGGCTCGACTGCGCTTGGCGCTCCTCGAACGGCACCGCCTTCACCGTCCGCCGGCGCGTCGCCTTCAACGGCCCCGGCGGCACCGGATAGGAGAAGAGCCACTCCCACAGCTGCGGCGCCAGCTCCAGCAGCTCCTCCTCCTGCCCGCGATAGAGGCGCTTGTGAATCACCTTCTGGATGCCGCCGACGATCGCCCGCACCAGCTCCCGCGGCATCCCCTTCCGCTCGGGGACCTGGTCCAGCAGCTGCGCCGCGAGGTCGGTGACGGCCTCGAGGGTCCTGTCGACCAGGTCCGCGCCCTCGAGGCCGGCGGCATAGGTTTCGACGATCGCCATCTTCGAGGCCGCCGGCTGCGCGACGATCAGCCGTACCACCGATTCGAACGCCTGCCGCGCCCTCTCGACCCCGGCTGCGACGCTCTCGTCCTCGGCGACTTTCCGCAGGGTCGGCTCCACCATCCCTTCGACGGCGGCGAGGAAGCAGGCCTGCTTGTCCTCGAAGTGCTTGTAAAAGGCGCTGCGCGAGACCCCGGAGAGCTCGACCAGGTCGGCGACCGTGGTCGCCTCATAGCCCTTCTCGGCCACCGTCGCCACGATCGCCGCGAACAGGCGCTCGCGCTGGTTTTTCTCGGCCTCATCCCGGGGCGTCCCCCTGCCCGGCCGCAGCTTCCGCTCCCGCAACGAAGCCGCATCCCCCCACGGAGTCTTGGTCATCGTGGGGGCAAGATATCCGCGCATCGGCAATGGACTCTCCCCTAGCGCGCGAGGAGTTTCAAGTGGTACGCCCAAGACTGGACAGCTAGTACAACTTCAGCTTCTTGATCGCTCCTCGATGGCATTAACAAGCGAGATAGACTCTCCCGATAGCGCCAAGGCTGAATTGCGATTTGACAATTTGGTCCGGCTCTGTTCTTATTTGTGCGGCTGAGAGTGAGGGTCCGCAAAGAAGCAGGGAAGCGGAGTCGCGCCCAAGGCATGAGAGAGAAATGGCCGCCCGGCCAAGCCAGGGGACCCGTGCCAGGATTGGACGGGCCGGGGCAAGGGAGGCGGCCACGGGACAAGGAGAGAGCTACGTGAAACGCCACCCCAAGGCTGTGCGCATGACGATGATGTTGGCTGTAGTTCTCCTCCTGGGCCTGGTGCTGAGCGCCCAAGCCTCCGCCTCCCAGGTGCTGCGCTTCAAAGAAGCTTTCGGAAGCGCAGCCCAGCCCACCTTCGTCAATCCCACCGGGATGGCCGTTGATCAATCGACCGGCGATCTCTTTGTCATGGATCGGGGGAGCGGCACGATCAGCCGCTTCAACCCCGACGGGAGCCCGGACGACTTCTCCGCCCTCGGCACCAACGTCATCGACGGTGAAAGCGGGCCGGACGAAACCCCGCAGGGCGAAGCGGCGGAACCGGGCCTGACCTTCGCTGCCGCGACCGAAGCCCAGATCGTCGTCGACAACTCCGGAGGGGTCACCGACGGCGACATCTACGTCACCCAGCAAAGCCCGAACGTGATCGACATCTTCGCCAGTTCGGGCGAATATCTCGGCCAGTTGACTGAATCGGAAAGCGATCCTTTCTCGGAAGCGTGCGGTGTCACGGTCGGTCCTGCTGGTGACGTTTTCGTGGGCGACTACTTGGGCGGAAGCCTAGAAGAGAGAATCCGTGAGTTTTCCCCAACGGCCAACCCGCCGACGAACGCCGACTTTCTCACGAGCCTCACCAACCCGGAAAAGCCGTGCTCGTTGGCCGCTGGCTCCGGACCCACCGCCACCTCCCTCTTCGCCCTCGACTTCGAAGGCGACCTCTTCAAGCAGAGCGCCACCACCGGCAAAATCGCCTACCCGGTCTCCGAAGGCGCCGGCAGTACCACCACGGTCGACGCCGAGACCGGCAACGTGCTGCTCGCCGAAGGCAGCGAAGTCATCGAGTACGACGCCTCCGGGCCCTCGGAAGCTGTCGAAATATCGAAGCTCAGCCTCGCGAGCAAAGTCCAGGGGATCGCGGTTGGTCCGGCGGGCCTCGTCTACGTATCTCGGGAAGGCGCGCAGGGAATAGAGGAAGGCGCGCAGGGAATAGAAGTGCTCGACCACGTGCCGATTCCGGCCGTGACGGTCAACGCCGCCACCAACATCGCCCCGACCGGCGCCACCCTCAACGGCTCCGTCAACCCCGAAGGGGTGGTTGTCTCCGAATGCAAATTCGAATATGGCCTCACGACCAGCTCCGCCTTCAGCGACGAAGCCCCCTGCAGCCCGGCCGCCGCCGACATCGTCGCGGATACGGGAAATCACAATGTCAGCGCCGCGATCACCGGCCTGCAGCCCAACGCCACTTATCGCTTCCGCCTCATCGCCACCAACGCCAACGGTGCTGCGACGAGCAAAGTCGGGACTTTCACCACTCCCGGTCCACCCCGGTTCAGCGAAATCCGCGCCCGCGACGCCGATCAGACGTCCGCCACCCTGGAAGCGAAGATCAACCCCAGCGGCTTCGGCACCTCCTACCACTTCGAGTGGGGCCCGAGCACCGCCTACGGCCACCGGGTCCCGGTCGATTTCGAGCCCTTCGTCGGCTCCGGCACGGAACCGGTGCTCGTCACCGCGAGGATCTCGGGCCTCTCCGCCGCCAGCACCTACCACTACCGGCTCGTCGCCACCAGCACCGCCGGCACCACCAACAGCCCCGACCAAAAGGTCCAGACGCTGAACTCCTGCGGCCTGCCCGACCAGCGCTGTCTCGAGCTCGTTTCTCCGAGGGAGGCCGGGCCGGTTGCCTTGTCAGGAGCGTCCTTAACCGAGGAGCTGGACTTCCAGGCGGCCGCCGAACCCGGATCGCTCGTCTACAGCGTGTCGAACGGGCTCCCCGGAACTACCAAGGGCGGCGTAGTCCTCTATCGGGCCGGGCGCGGCGCGAGCGGCTGGAGCTCCTCCCAGTTCAGTCCGCCGAACACCGTTCGCAACGAAACCTCTGAAGTCATTAGTTGGTCCTCGACGACGCTGGGGATCTCCGCCGACCTCTCCTGCGGGTTCGTAGAGAGCAACCAGCCACTTACCTCGGACTTCAGCACCCGGCTCGCCGTCGAAGCCGGCGGCACCAACCTCTACCGTCGCAACCTCGACGGCTCCTATACGGCGATCAGCAAGCTGGTTCCGGAAAACTTCCCTGAAGGGGGGTTCGGACGCTACCTCGTCTCCGGCTTTTCAGACGACTGCGAAAAGGTTGTCTTCCAGAGTCAATATCGCTATCCAGGAGTTCCTGCTATCGAGGATTTATTATCTGGGGACAGGCTTTACGAATGGGATGAGGGAACCCTGCGCAGCGTCGGCATGGTTCCTGGCCCCAGCGGAGAAATCGCGGTGGGCGCGGCCCCAGCAGGCTTTCCCGGCACGAACGTCGTCTCCGAGGACGGCACTCGCGTCTTCTTCAGCGCCGAACGCCAGATCGGCGCCAACCCCGAAGAAGTCGGCAAGACCGGAATCTTCGTCCGAGAAGACGGGACCACCACTCGCGACCTCTCGCAATCGGAGACCGCGATCCCTGACACCGGGGCGAGTTACCAATACGCGACCCCCGACGGCTCGCGCGTCTTCTTCATCGCGAATGCCGGCCTCACCGTCGAAAGCAGCCCGGAAGGCACCGATCTCTACGAATACAACCTCGAATCGGATGACCTGACCGACCTCTCGGTCGATCCCGGCAACGGCGGCGCGCAGGTTGGCCGGTTCATCGGCTCCTCCACGGACGGCTCCCATGTCTACTTTGGCGCCCGCGGACAGTTAATCCCCGGCAAAGGCAAGACCCTAGTCGAAAACCAGCAGGCGCACACCTACTCCATATACGGTGCAGAGAACGGCGTAGTCAGTTATGTCGGTGTCCTCTCCGCGGATCTTTTGCCTCAGCGCGAATCCTTCCAGGTCAGCCCCGACGGTCGCTACATATTGTTCGAATCGGATGCCAACGTTACTGGCTACGTGAGCGGAGGCGTGCAAGAGGCCTACCTGTACGACGCCGAGGCGAAAACCGAAGGGACCGTGTGCGTCTCCTGTCGCCAGGACGGCAAAGCATCAGTGTCCCCGCGCAATAACCGACCACTCGGGTTCATAGATTTTTACAATCCGTTCCACCCCAAAATGCGACTCGTCGAGCACGACGGCCAGCCACTGGTCTTTTTTACCTCAATTGACCGCCTTGCATCCGGTTCGCGCGCGGGAGATACCAATCTCTATGAGTGGGCGCACGGGCAGGTATTACACATCGCTACCGAACCACCGATCCCGCATTATCCTGAAGAAGAAGGATCCAGACAACACGAGTACATACGATTTGTCGGCGCCAGCGCCGATGGCACTGACCTCTACTTCACCACGTCAGGATCGTTGACCTGGGAAAACCAAGGCGGACGTCAATCGGTCTATGACGCCCGCATCGGCGGCGGGTTCCCGGAGCCACCGGCATCCCCTGCACCGTGTAATCCAGACACGCCAGGCTCCTGCCGAGCCCCGTCTGCCCCGCCGCTTTCCCCTGCGGCGCCGGCCACCTCGACCTTCACCGGCCCGGGCAACGCAAAGCAGAAGAAACGCCACAAGAAGCATAAGCCCAAAAAGCACCACAAGAAGCACAAGCAGAGCAAGAAGCAAGCGCAGGCGCGAGACGCCAACAACGACCGGAGGGCAGGAAAGTGATCCAGCTGAGGAACCTTCCGAGGTTGCACGTGGCGACGCTTAGCTTGGCGCTTTGTCTCGCCGTCCTTTGGGGCAGCGCCGGCATCGCTCATGCCGCCTCGTCTGCGTGGAAGCTGGTCGCGGTCACCGGCCCGACCAACCTGCCGCCGACCCAGTCGGAGACCCAGCGGATCGCGGTGGAAGCCGAAGGTGGCGACTTTACGCTTGCCGCGACCATGGCCAAAGGGGAAGGAACCCTCGGCTTTGCGAGCGGATTCGCGATAACCACCGAAGGTAGCAACCAGGTGCCGGTGTTCTTTCCAACGGGCACCTTCGAAGTCGGCCGCCTGGTAAGCGGAGAAGGAATCCCGGCCGGCACGACCATCCTCGGCATCTCGGGTACGTCGACGGAACCGGTGTTGGAACTATCTGACAACGCAACCAGCTCAGGATTCACCTTCGTGGAAAGCGCCTCCAAGGAAGTGACCGCGGTCACGACTTCCCTGGGTCAGTTCAGCGTCGGCCAGGGCATCGCCGGTCCGGGCATCGCGCCTGGGACCACGATCGTCGCCGTGGGTCCAGACACCCTCACCCTCTCCGACAATCCGAGTGGCGGCGGCACCGTCGCCCTGACCACCTCAGGGACCACCGCGCCGCTCCCGTTCGATGCCTCGGCCGAGGTAGTGCAGGACGCCCTCGAGGCCCTGCCCGGCGCGAGTCCGGGCATGTTCGCGGTCACCGGCGGCCCTGGCGGGAACGCCGAACACCCCTACTTCGTATCCTTCGACGGCCCATTCGCCGACGAGGACATCGACGCGCTCGGCGCCGACGGCAGCGGCCTGGACGGCGAGCACGCTGCGGTCCACGTCTTCACCACCCTCCCGGGAGGTCGTGGCACGGGCGAAATCGCCATCATGCCGACCAACATCGGCGCTCTCGCGACCAGCGGGCAGAGCGAAGTCAAGCTCGGCCCGCTGCCGCCGGGCATCGTCACCACCGGTCCGGGCACGAGCAGTCCGGGCCCGGACCTCGAAGACGAAGCTTGGAGCTGCCCCGGGGGGCCTGGCGAAAGCACCGTCGTCTGCACGTCGAGCGTCTCGGTACCGGGCGCCAATGCGGCGATAGGGATCCGGATCCCAGTCAAGGTGGAACCGGACGCTGTACCCGGGACCAGTGTCCCAGTCAGCATCTCGGGCGGTGGCGCCGGCTCGGCAACCTACCAGATGCCGATCGCCATCTCCACTCAGGAGGCGCCTGCGGGGCCGCAGGCGTTTTGGGCCGGCGCATTCGACTCCGACGGCAACCTCGAAACCCAGGCTGGCGCCCACCCCGCCAGCGTGCAAAATTATTTGCTGTTCAACACCGTACGCTCGCCAAGCGGCAAAATCATCCCCGCCAGCGATCTCAAGAACGTGATCGTTGACCTGCCATCGGGCCTTCTCGGAAACCCATCGGTGACCCAGCGCTGTCCACAGAGCCAGGTAACGCCCACCCCATCGTGCAACACCGAAATGGACATCGGCGAGTTCCGTCCCGTGGCGGGGCGTTTCGGCGCCCAGTTCTCTAACCCCTCTCGGGTCTTCAACGACATCCCCGCGCAGGGCTACGCGGCGGAGTTCACCACCTTCGTTACGTACCCGTTGCTGCACCTGCTGGGCTCGGTACGCAGCTCAGAAGACTTTGGGGTGCGGATCCTCGCTCCCAATATCCCCACGTACGATAAGGTCTTCGGTGCCTATTCGGCATTCAAAGGCGAACCAGCCGGCGCCCACGGAAAGGCGTTCCTGACGAACTCCAGCGCCTGCGCCGAAGAGGCGCGCCAAGCGCCTGCGTGGAGCACCAGCAGTGACACCTGGCAGGAACCTGATATTTACTCGTTTCCTCTGCAGCAGACCCTTCCTCCGGTGACTGGCTGCGACAAACTGGAATTTGCCCCCTCCCTCGATTTTCAGCCGACCACGACTCAGGGCTCGAGTCCGACCGGCGCCACCGCCCATCTCCACATCCCCCAGGAGCGCCTCACCGAACCGGGCAAACTGGCCGAGCCCCCCTTGGACAAGGCAGTGGTCACCTTGCCGGCGGGCCTGAGCCTCAACCCCTCCTCGGCCAATGGCCTGCAAGCCTGCACCGAGGCGCAGATCGGCTACCTGGGAGCGGGGGCACTGCCCAACCCGACCCGTTTCAACGAAGCTCCACCCACCTGCCCCGACGGCTCCAAGCTCGGCACCGTCGAGGTCAAGACGCCCCTCTTGGAAGAGGAACTAGACGGCACGATCTACCTCGCCGCCCAGGAAGAAAATCCGTTCAACTCCTTGATCGCGCTCTACCTGACGATCGACAGTCCCAGATACGGGATCGAGGTAAAGCTGCCCGGCAAGGTCGAGATCGACCCCTCCACGGGACAACTGACCGCGACCTTCGACCACAATCCGCAGCTGCCGTTCGAAGACGTCACCCTGCACTTCAGCGGCGGACCGACCGCGCAGCTGGCCACCCCCGAAGTCTGCGGCCACTACAAGACCACCGGATCACTGACCCCTTGGTCGGCCCCGGAATCGGGCCCCCCGGCCCAGATCGAGGAAGCGGGCTTCAACGTCAGCGGCGGCTGCTCTGCCTCGGCGGCAACCCGCCCCTTCGCGCCGTCTTTCGAAGCCGGCACCACCGGCACCCAGGCCGGCGCCTACAGCCCCATGGTGATCAATGTCGCCCGCAGGGACGGCGAACAGGAACTGAAGAGCCTCGACTTCACCCTGCCCAAGGGCCTGATCGGCAAGCTCGCCGGCATCCCCTATTGCTCCGATGCCGCGATCGCGACGGCTGAAGGCAGGAGCGGAAAAGCCGAGCAGGCCGCCCCGAGTTGCCCGGCCGCCGGTCGCCTCGGCAAGGTCGACACCGCCGCCGGCGTCGGCGACGAACCTGTCCACGTCGGCGGCAACGTCTATCTCGCCGGCCCCTACAAGGGCGCCCCTATCAGCGCCGTCGTGATTACCCCCGGCGTGGCCGGCCCCTTCGACCTCGGCAACGTCGTCATCAGGGCGCCGCTCTACATCGACCCCGACAGCGCACAGCTGACGGTCAAATCCGATCCGGTCCCGACGATGCTCAAAGGGATCCCGCTGAAGCTGCGCTCGGTAGCGATCCAGGTCGACCGCGATCGCTTCATGCTCAATCCGACCAGTTGCGAACCGATGTCCGCCTCGGCCAGCCTCGGCAGCTCCGACGGCGCCACCGCAACTCCCTCCAACCGCTTCCAGGTGGGAGGCTGCGACAAGCTCAAGTTCTCCCCGAAGCTGAAGCTGGCACTGAAGGGCGGCACCAGGCGCAACGGCCACCCGGCCTTGGTCGCGACCCTGACCCAACCCTCGGGCCAGGCCAACATCGGCCGGGTCTCCGTCGCCCTCCCGCACTCGGAGTTCCTCGACCAGAACCACATCAGGACGATCTGCACGAGGGTGCAGTTCGCCGCCGACGCATGCCCCAAGGGGGCGATCTACGGCCACGCCGAAGCGGTCACCCCGCTCCTCGACCAGCCGCTGCGGGGGCCGGTCTACCTGCGCTCGAACGGTGGCGAACGCGAACTGCCGGACCTGGTCGCGGCGCTCAGAGGACCCGCGAGCCAGCCGGTCGAGGTCGAGCTCACCGGCTATGTGGACTCGGTAAACGATGGCATCCGCAACAGCTTCGAGCTGTTGCCCGATGCCCCCGTCTCCAAGTTCGTCCTGCGCATGCAGGGTGGCAGGAAGGGACTGCTGGTCAACTCGACCAACCTCTGCCGGGGAACCCACAAGGCCGCGGTGAAGATGGAAGGCCAGAACGGCAAGGCACACAACTTCTCCTCGTCGCTGCAAGCCCGGTGCAAGAAGCCGCGCGATAAGCACAAGCAGTAACAGGCCTTCTCAAAAGCGTCTGTGGGCAGGGGACCCGCATGCGAGCAATAAAAACGAGTCCCGATCAAACGGGCGCAGCTCGCCCGCGGGACGATTGAACAAGGATAGATAAATGAGATCACTGAGGAAGCCGGCATTACTGCTGGCGCTGGTTGCCGTTATTGCCCTCGCCGTCCCGGCGGTGGCCAGTGCTTCAAGGCTCGAATATGGGGGTAAATTGCTCCCGGTCGGCGTGAATTTCAATGCTGTGAGCCATAAAGTTATCACCAGTTTTGGCCAGTGCAGTGAATGGACGGTGCAAGAGCAGATCACCAAAAACGACGGGACTACCGTCGAAGGCATTTCCGCAGCGGCTGGCACCACCCGTGAATGTAGTGGGTCGTACCCCTTTTACACCGTCGAACCGAGATGGAATAGTTTCACCAGTACGACTCCCGGTAAAGGAACCGTATCGATGTCGTACGAAATGGTGTCGGTGGTCCATTGCCGATATTCAGGCGCTGCCCTCCCTTTCACCTACATATTGGGGTCGAACGAAATTACCTTCAATAATGTGAAACTAGATGGGGGGCTCTGTGGTACCCAATACTTTTCGGGTACCTTCGCGCTCACCATCGGAGGCGTCCCGGTAATCCTCAAATAACCCGTCAGGGCAAGGGGACCGGCGCTTGGCGCCGGTCCCCGCCCAAGCAGCCCGCTAAGGTCGGTGGCGGTGCGATCGTACTTGGGAACGCTGGCCGTCCTGGCGGCACTGGCCGTGACGCTGGTGCCCGGCTTCGCCCGTGGCGAACGCAGCCAGAGCGGCAATCTCGTCGTCGTCCTGAACGGCGGCATCGATCCACTCGAGCTTCCTCGCCAGCGTCCGGCGCCGGTGGCCGTGCACCTGGAAGGGAGGGTCGGCACCGCCGACGGCTCGCCGTTGCCGCGGGTGAGGCGGGTCGAGATCGGGCTTGCGGGCCCGGGCGTGCTGTTCACCCGTGGGCTCGCCGTCTGCCCGCGGTCCAGGTTGCAAAACGCCAATGACCGGCAGGCGCTGTACCGCTGCGGGCCGGCCCTGGTGGGGCGGGGCTCGCTCGGGGCCCAGGTGGTCATCCCCGGCCAGGCCTCGTTCGCCATCGACACGCACCTGCTGGCATTCAACGGCCGCACCGCCGCCGGGCGCCGGGCGATCTGGGTCCACGCGTTCTCCTCTGACCCCCCGATCTCCCTGGTCCTGCCCTTCGTCGTCCACCCGGCGGGGAGGGCCTTCCCGACGACCCTGGTCGCGGCGGTGCCGCGCTCGGTGGGCCCGCTGCCGCGCCTCGCGGTCTTCGACCTCACCCTCTTCCGCCGCTTTTCCTACCGCGGCCGTCAGCGCAGCTACATCAGCGCCACCTGCCCGGTGCCGCCCAGCTTCACCGCCGGCCTCGCCGCCTTCGCCAGCGCCACCTACAGCTTCGCGGGCGGCCGTGAGGCCGAAATCGAGACGGTGCGCAGCTGCCGGGCGCGGAGCTGATCCGTGGTCTGGCTGTGGTCGCCGACGCTCGTGCGATCATCGCTCAATTAGAACCATGACGTACCGCTGACTGCATACCGGTCAAGTAGACTCTCCGTCCAATGGGGAGGGATCTTCGGGTCTCAGGGAATCGCCGGCCCGTCTTGGGCCTGCTTGCCGTGCTCGCTGCCTGCGCAGTGCTCGGCATTATCGGCCTTGGGGTAGAGGAGCAATTGGAGCCGCTCTCCCTGAGAGTGCCGGGAACCTCTGCATCAAACGGTGAAGCGCTTGCGCAGAGCCATTTCGGCGAGTCTTCACCGTTCATCGTCCTGATCGAGGGCCCGGCGGCCGCGGTCGACCGGCAAGGGCCGCAGCTGGTCGCGACGCTACGCCGCGACCGTGCCGCGACGACCCTCTCCCCCTGGGACCGTGGCCCCGTCGCGGCACTGCGCCCATCTCCGCGCAAGGCCCTGGTAATAGTCGACTTCCACGTACCACTTGCGGAGGCGATGAGGGTGACGGTGCCCGCCTTGGAACGCACGCTGGAGCAGCGGGTCGGCCCCCCGCTCCTCGCCACGCAGTCGAGCTTCGCCTCGGTCTCCCGCGCCCTGCAGGAGGAATCTCTGAGCTCGACGGAGCGGGCGGAGCTGCTGGCGGCGCCGTTGCTGATCCTCGTCCTCCTGCTCGTCTTTCGCTCGGTCGTCGCGGCTGCGATCCCGCTCGCCTTCGGCGCCCTCACCGTCTTCGCCGGCCGAGGCGTCCTGGCGCTGCTCGGCCAGGTAATGACGATCGACGCCCTGGCCCTCGTCGTCTGCACGATGATGGGGCTCGCGCTCGGGGTCGACTACTCGCTGCTGATCGTCTCCCGCTTCCGCGAGGAGCTGGAGCAGGATCCCGACCCTTGGCAGGCGGCCGCCGCGACCCGGGCGAGCGCCGGTCGCACCACCCTCTTCGCCGGCGTCACCCTGGTCGTCGCCCTCGTCCTCTCCGCCTTCCTGCAGCCCGGGTCTCTGCTGCTCTCGCTCGCCACCGCAACCGCGGTGGTGACGGTGATCAGCGTCGTCATCTCGACCGGCGCCGTTCCCGCCCTGCTGGGCCTGCTCGGGCCGCGGATCAACGCCGGCCGGATCGGCCGGGAGCGGAGGACCCGACGACGGCCCACCGTCGCCGGGGCGGCTACCGCTGTGCTGCGCAAGCCGGCCCTGGCTGCGTGCCTCGTCGCCGTTCCGCTGGCCCTGCTGATCCTGCCGGTGCTCGCCTTCACCACGGGCGCCCCTGGGATCGACGAGCTGCCGACCTCGAACGAGGCGCGGCGGAGCGCCGAGAGGATCGACCGCGCCGTCGGCCCCGGCTGGGAGGCGCCGTTCGTCCTCGTCGCCGCCACCGACGAGGGCCCGATCACCAATCGCGAGAATCTCGCCGCGCTCGGCCGCTGGCAGCGGCGGATCGCCGCGCAGCCGGGGGTGAGGACCGTGATCGGGCCAGCGTCGGTCGCCCGCCGCGCCGTGCCGCTGCAGTCGCTCGGCGGCGGACTCACCGCCGAGGGCATGGCGGGCCCGGAGCAACTGGAGAGGCTCGGCCCCGGCCTGCGCCGCGCCGCCGCCGCGGTCGGCGAGTTGCGCGAAGGTCTCGCGGAAGGCGCGGCGGGAAGCGGCCTTCTCGCCCAGGGCTCCGAACGCGCCGTGGCCGGAGCCGGGCTGATCGCCTCCGAGCTGAAGCGCGCGGCCCGACGAGGTGAAGAAGCAACCGCGGCGATCGGCCGCCTACGGGACGGCAGCGGGCGCCTCTCCGACGGTCAGCGTGAAGTCTCGGTCGGCAGCCTCGCCATGGCCCTCGGCCTGCGCTCGCTGGTGCCGCGCCTGCGGGGGGGCGAGCAGTCGCGCTCGCGCAAGCTCGCCCGCGAGCTCGAAAGCGCCGCCGCCGAGGACCCCTCCCTCCAACCCCTCGCCGACCAGGCTCGCGTCCTCGCCCGCACCGTCGCCGCCAACCGCAACGAAGTACGGCGGTTGCGCGACGTCGCCCAGGAGGTGAACAGTGGGATCAGCCGGCTCGTCCCTGGAGGCGAGCGGCTCGAGGTGGGAGTCGGCAAGCTGGCGGAGGCGACCGGCGGGCTCAGCATTGGCCTCGACCGTCTCGGGGACGGGGCAGAACGGCTCGCCGGCGGGCTGGTCGAACTGCAGGGCGGGGCCGGGACCCTGCAAAGCGGGCTCTCCGAAGGCTCGCGGCGCGCCTATCCGCTGCAGACGAAGCTCGCGGGAGCGGGCAGGCGGGTGACCGCCGTGGCAACTCCCCTCGCCCTCGGCGCCGCCGAACTCCGCCGCCAGGCGCCCGGCCTCTTCGACTCCGGCTACTTCGTCCTCTCCGCGCTCGACGGTGCCCCGGCCCAGCGCCGCGCCGAAGCGGGAGAGGCGATCAGCGTCGACGGAGGCGGCCAGGCGGCGCGGATGCTCGTCGTCTCCGACTTCCCCTTCAACAGCGACGGCTCACGCCGGGTCGGCGAGCGGCTCGACGACGACGCACGGAAGCTGGCGGCGGCGAGCGGCTTGGAGACCGGCGTCACCGGCGGCGCCGCCACGCTCAACACCTACGGCGAAGCGACCGAAGCGCGGCTGCCGCTGGTGATCGGCGCCTTCGTCCTCTTCACCCTCCTCGTCCTGATCGTGGTCCTGCGGGCGCCGCTGCTGGCCCTGCTGACGGTCGGCCTCAACCTCGCCTCGGTGGCGGCGGCGATCGGGGTGATGGCGCTGGTCTGCCAGATTCCCGCGGGCTATCCGCTCGGCGGCCACCCCTACATCGACACCATCGGGGCGGGGGCGATCTTCGGCGTCACCTTCGGGCTCTCGATCGACTACGCGGTCTTCCTCCTCGCGCGGATGCGCGAGCGCTACGAGGTCGACGGGGACAACCGCGCCGCGATCGCCTTCGGGCTCGAGAAGACGGCCGGGGTGATCACCGGCGCCGCCGCGATCATGGCCGCGGTCTTCGTCGCCTTCGCCGCCGCCCCGATCGCGACCGTGAGCCAGATGGGGGTGGGGCTGACGGTGGCGATCCTGCTCGACGCGACCGTGGTCCGGATCGTGCTGCTGCCGGCGCTGATGCTGCTGCTCGGCGATCGGGTCTGGCGGGTACCGGCCCCGCTCGACCGAGTCCTTCCCCGCCGCAACATGTTGATCTCAGAGAGGAATCCCACTGGTGCCTAAGTTGACCCTGATCTCGTTCCTGACGTTTGCCCTCTTGTTCACCGCAGATGCGCCTGCGGCGGAAGCGCCGACTCGCGACGAATACGTCGAACGGTTAGAGGCGGTCTGCAAGCCCGATGCGGAAGCGACGCAGCGGGCGATGAAGGGCGCCCGCGGCGACATCCGCGCCGAAAAGCTGGGCGCCGCCGCGAAGAAGTTCGCCAAGGCCACTGCGATCTTCGGCTCCACCGTGAAACAGATCTCCGCCGAACCTCGGCCTTCCGCCGACACCGAGCGGCTGAGCAAGTGGTTCACCTACCTGGGGCGGCAGGAGTCCTACCTCGGCCAGATCACCGAACAGCTGCGCCGGGAGCACGCGATAAAGGCGCAGCGGTTGACCGCGCGCTTCATCCACAACGGCAACCTCGCCAACAACGTCGTCCTCGCCTTCGGCTTCGACTGGTGCAGCTTCAAGTTCTCCCGATACGGATGAGGCGGCTGGTGGCCCAGTGAAGAGGCGCAGCCAGCCCGCTGCCCTCTTCCGGTCTGTTAGTGTTCCAATTCGATGGCGTTTTCTCTCGCGCTCGCGAACCTCGAAGCGGCCGTGCTCGACGCTTGCGCCAGGGAGGATGAGTGGCCGGCTCAGGTGGCCGCGGGGATCTACGCCGGCGTCGACTACGCGATCACCCACCCCGAGGTTGCGGAGACCCTTGCCTCCGACGATGCACCCGCCTCCGACATTCTCCATCGCTACGAAAGCGTAATCGGCCGTCTATCTGGCTTTCTGCGTGTGAAGGCGCCCACGGACGAGCGCCTCCCGGGGGCCACAGACGAGGCCCTCGTCGCCGGCATCGTCGGCATCGTCGGCGACCACCTGCGGATCGGCCGGCTGGACCGCCTGGAGGAGCTGAGGCCGGAGCTGGTGCTGCTGACGCTGCTTCCCTACCTGGGCTTCAGCGAGGCGAAGCGCTGGGCCGACCTCTCGGCCGGGTAAGCAGGCATCTTGACAGTTTGGTCCGTATATGTTCTCATTGAAAATCCGCCTGCGGCGCACCTGGCCGGAGGCGGCATTGGCGCCAATACGGGGATCCGTCGCCTTCCCTGGGCGGTCCGGCCCCACGCAATTCAAGGCCCGGGTGAGCTCCCCGCTTGCCCGGGCCGTTTGCGTTCCCGCAGGCGGCGGACGCGCATGAAGCCGGCAAGGACCTTCGTACCGGGCCCCAGGGTCTCGAACATGCGCTCGCGGATCGGCTGCGCATAGGGCGTCTGCGCCCTGCGGTCGCTGAGATAAAAGGCGGCGACGCCGGCCACGATCGCTTGGTGGCGGCGGGCGCGAGGGAGCGACTCGATCAGCTCGCGGCTCCGGTTCGCTATCCGGCCGAGCCGGTTGCTGGCTTCTTCGGAGTCCGTGTAATAGCCGACGTAGTTGTGCTCGCCGGCTAGTCGGTCTTCCTCGAGGTCGACGAGGTCGTCGAGGAGAACGGTCAGCGCCCCGATCAGCGGGTTGTAGGTGATGGCGATGTAGCCGGCGTTGGTGGCGTTGGTGTCGGGGTCGGCTGCCGCGGCGATCAATGCGTGGGCGGCCACCGAGGAGGTTGCCCCAGCGGCGACCTCCCACCAGCGGTACCAGGTCGGCTGTTGCTGCCGGCGGGCCCACCGGTGCAACGCCTCCGGTCCTTCCCGGGCTGCGCGGTGGGTCAGCGACTGCGCCTCTGCGCAACGCAGGACCGCCGCCTGTAGCCAGGGGTTGACAGAGTCATGGGAGGGGAGCCCGGATACCTCGTTCCGAGAGCGTTCCCGGAGGTCCCCGAGCAGCGGGTCGCACACGTCCTCTCCCGCCTCTTCGAGCTCGTCGCGGAGGTCGATCGCGACCTGCAGGAGGACGATCGCCCGCACGACGGCCGCGCGACGGCGGCGGGGGGCGAGCGTCGCGAAGACGGCCACGGCCTCGACGTTCCTCACCTTCTCCTCCGGCAGCGGCCCGAGACGCCGGAGCTCCCTGCGCACCCGCGGCAGCACCGTCGTCAGGTAGGCGAGGAGGGCGCTCGCCGCCGCTGCGATCTCTCTTGCCGCTTGCACCCCCGGGAGCCTATGAGGGATGTCCGCCGCCGTCTTTACCTTGGGCGAACGATGTCGGAGCAGACGCAGATCGAGGCGTTCGGCGAGGTCGAGGCGGCGGCTGTCCGCGTCCCCCTCCGCGAGCTCGAGGACGGGCAGCGGGTCAGCGGCGTCTACGCGGTGCGCGAGCGGGAGCTGCGCCGCAAGCGCAACGGCGAGCCCTGGCTGCGACTCTCGGTCGGCGACGCGACCGGGACCGCCGAGGCCGTCTGCTGGGAGGAGGCTGAGGCTCTGCATGCTGTCTGCTGCACGGGCGCGCCGGTCTTCGTCAGCGGCGTCTACGAGGTCAGCGAGCGTTGGGGTCCGAAGATCAAGCTCAGCAATCTGCGGGCGGCCGAGCCGCACGAGTTCGAGACCGGCGACCTGGCGGCCGAGTCGGAGATTTCAGTGGAGCAGCTCGAGGGTGAGCTTCGCGAACTGCTGGCGACCGTCCAGAACCCCCAGCTGCGGCAGCTGCTCGACCACTTCTTCGGCTCCGAGTCGGAGACGTGGAAGCGCTTCCACGTCGCGCCCGCAGCGAAGACCTACCACCAGGCCTACCGGCACGGGCTGCTCGAGCACACGCTTTCGGTCGCCCAGGCGGTCTCGGCCGCGGCCAACTTCTTCCCGGGGATCGACCGCGAGGTCGCCGTCACCGGCGCTCTCCTCCACGACATCGGCAAGTGCCTCGCCTACAACGACGACCCGCTGGCGATCGACCTCACCGACGCCGGCCGCCTGCAGGGGGAGATACCGCTCGGCTACTACAAGGTGCGCCGCGCAATCGAGGACCTGCCGGGCTTCGACCCGCACCTCGCCCAATGCGTCCTCCACATCATCCTCAGCCACCACGGCTCGCTCGAACACGGCTCCCCGGTCGTCCCCGCCACCCGCGAGGCCGTCCTCGTCCACATGATCGACAACCTCGGCGGCCGCCTCGGCAGCTTCGATCGGATCGAGAAGCAGCTCCCCGCCGGCGAGGCCTGGTCGGGCTTCGACCGCGCCCTCTCCGGCTCCGCCTTCTTCGCCCAGCGCGCCGCCTGAAGACAAAGCGTTGCTGTAGACAATCAGTTACGCTATGCTCATGGCGGTGATGATGAGCCCGAGGGAAACGTGGATCGACGAGCGCTTGGACGACCTGAACGACAAGGTCGACAGAGGTTTTGCTGATCTCAAGGCCGACATGAAGGAAGGGTTCGCGCAGATCGACAAACGCTTCGAGCAGGTCGACAAGCGCATGGAGAGGTTGGAGGACGGCTTCTTCGCTCTGAATCGCACGCTGTGGGGGGGGCCTGTTTGTGATCGCTGCCGCCATCATCGGCGGCAGCGCTCTCTAGCTCGCCCTACTGAAACCGCTCGCTGCAGCGCTGGATCTTGTTGACGTTCTGGTGGGCGCGCTGGATGCAGCTGATCAGCTTGTCGGCGTTGCCCTGTTGCTTTGAGGTCCGGTAGGACTTCTTGATTTCGCGCTGGACCTGGCGGTTGACGTCGTCAATCGTCTTGTTGATGTCGCCCAGATCGGACTGTTGGAAGCCCTTTTGGACGTTGACGTTGACTTCGTGGCTGATCTTCTCCGTCGTGTCCAGGGCGGGCTTGACGAGGAAAAAATAGACCGCGGCGAGGATTCCGACCGTCACCAAAAGCCGGATAATGCCCGCGGTTAGGTTGCCGAAGAGGTTTCTGAGGACGTCCATGCGCTGCGCGGAGACTATCCTGCCGAGCAGTGGCGAAGGACACCGAGAAGCTAATTCGCCAGCTCTCGTTGATCTCGTTCCTGATGGCTCAGGGGAGGCCGGTTTCGGCCCTCGAGATCAAGCGCGAGGTGGAGGGCTACAGCGACATGAACGACGACGCTTTCGCGCGCCGTTTTTATGCCGATCGCGCGGAGCTGGAGAGCCTCGGGATCGAGCTCGGGGTCGAGAAGCCCGGCGAGGGATTCTTCGAGGCCGAGCTCTACTCGCTGCCGCCGGAGAACTTCTACCTCGACCCGATCTCCTTCTCCGATGACGAGTTGGCGGCGCTCTCGACGGCGCTGATGCTGCTCACCGACGGCGGCTTCGCCTACGCCGAGCCGCTGCGGCTGGCCCTGCAGCAGGTCGCCTGGGGCCACCCGAACCCGCTCCACGAGGGTGAGCGGGCCCCGATAGAGATGGCTATGACCGCCTCGGCCGGCGGGCGCGAGCTCTCCCAGCGCCTCTCCAAGATCGAGACCGCGATCAGCCGCCGCAAGACGATCGAGTTCACCTACTTCACGATGGAGCGGGGCGAGACCGAAAAGCGCAAGGTCGACCCCTTCCACCTGGTCTTCCGCGGCGGGCAGTTCTACTTGATCGGTCATGCGCACGAGCGCGACGCGGTTCGCGTCTTCCGCCTCTCGCGGATCCAGGGCAAGGTCGGCTACGCCTCCAAGGCCGAGCACGACTTCTCGCCGCCCGAGGACTTCGACCGCCGCGACTACGGCAGCCGCGCCGACTGGCAGCTGGGGGAGACGAAGGGGACGGCGAAGATCTTCATCCGCGAGCGGATTGCCTGGCTGATCGAGCGCGACTACGGCACCTACGGCGAGCTTCGCAACGCGAAGAAGTCCGACGGCGCTCCAGCCAAAGGCCGCGTCTTCGAGACCTCATATGCCTCTGAGCGCGAGCTGATCGCCTGGGTCCTGCGCTGGCGCCAGAACGCCGAGGTGCTGGCGCCCGACGACCTGCGCGAGGAGGCCGGGAAGCGGCGTGGCCTGTTGCTGAAGCGCCACGAGAACGGGTTCAGCCCGGCCGAGGTCGTCGATCGGCCGCTCGACGAGCAGCCCAAGCGCGCTCGCTCCAACGGCCGCGGCGAGGCGGCGATCCGTCCGGAGCGCTTCGCCCGCCTCGTCACCCTCGCCGGGCTCCTGATCGAAGCCGCGAAAAAGGACGAGCGCCTGCACGTAAACGACCTCCGCGACCGCCTCGAACTGACCGAAGAGGAGCTGCGCGAGGACATCGAGCTGCTCAACGTCGTCAACTTCGGCGGCGGCACCTACGTCCTCTATGCCGAAATCATCGGCAAGGAAATCGAGGTCGACTCGCAGCCCTACGGCGACAACTTCGCCCGTCCCGCCCGGCTGCTGCCGCTGGAGGCGAAGGCGCTGGTGGCGGCGATCGACCTCTTCGGCGACCACCTGCCGCAGTCCGACCTGCAGACGGCGCGCCGCAAAATCGTCAAAGCGCTTGGGCATGACCCCTCGGAGGAGGGCCTTGAGATCGCGTCCGCCGGCAGCGGCGACGCTGAGGTCGCCCGCGCGGTCAACCAGGCGATCGCCGAGAGCCGCGTCCTCGAGCTCAGCTACTACAAGGAGAACGAGGACCAGTTCACCGAGCGCCGGGTGGAGCCCTATCGGCTCGAGAACGGCAAAGAGGGCTGGTACGTCGAGTGCTACGACCTGACCAAAGAAGGCGTCCGCCACTTCAAGCTCGACCGGGTCAAGAAGGCGCGTCTCTCCGAGGAGAAGTTCGAGCCGCGTCCCGAAGTCGAGGAGTTCGCCGGGGTCGAGGGATGGATGACCCACGGCGAGGTTCCGACCGCCGAGGTCGCTCGGGTCTGGGTCTCGCCCGATCGGGCCCGCTGGCTGCGCGAGGAGCGGACCGTGGTCGAGGAGTTGGCCGACGGCGCCGTCGTCGTCGAGCTTCCCTACGCGGGCAAGCCCTGGCTGGTGCGGGAGATCCTCCGCGGCGCCGGCGACCTAGTCGTCCTCGAGCCGCCGGACGCGCGCGAGGCGATCGCCAAAGAAGTCGAGACCTCCTAGGACGAATTCAGCGTTCGCTGAATTCGAGCCCCCTATCGCGGCCACAATTCAGCGGACGCTGATTTTGGAAGCCCCTGGTCATCCCGAGGTCCTGAA
This sequence comes from Solirubrobacterales bacterium, assembly GCA_035266025.1. Taxonomy (GTDB): domain Bacteria; phylum Actinomycetota; class Thermoleophilia; order Solirubrobacterales; family 70-9; genus VAYN01. The sequence continues at coordinate 10,387 of DATFOB010000009.1, read as the reverse complement.
GATCGTCGCCCCGAACCCGGGGCCGATGACGCTGGAAGGGACCAACACCTATCTCTTCGGCTCCGATCCCTGCGTGGTGATCGACCCGGGCTCTGACGATCCGAGGCACCTAGGGGCGATCCGCGACGCCGCGGCCGAGCGCGGCGGGATCGGCCTTGTCCTCCTCACCCACTCCCACGGGGACCACACCGCCGGGGCCGACCAGCTCGGCGCCGAGGTCATCCTGCCCTCGGGCGGCGAGGAGCACTTCGCCCTCCGCGCTCTCGCCACCCCCGGCCACGCCGAGGACCACGTCTGCTTCCTCAGCGAGGCTGGCGTCTGCTTCAGCGGCGACCTCGTCCTCGGGCTCGGCTCGACGATCGTCCCCCCGGGCGGCAACTCCCTCGCCGCCTTCATGGACTCGCTCGCCCTGCTGCAGGCGGAGGAGATCGAGCTGATCGCCCCCGGCCACGGCCCCTGGATTACCAATCCGGAGGCGAAGCTGGCCGAATACGTCGAGCACCGCCAGATGCGCGAGCGCCGCCTGCTCGAGGCGCTCGAAGCCGGCGAGCGCTCCCGAGCCCAGCTGCTCGCAACCGTCTGGGACGACATCCCGATGGAGCTGCTGCCGATGGCGGCGATGGCAATGGAGGCCCACCTCGAAAAGCTCGAGGGAGAGGGTCGGTTGCCAGAGGATCTCTCTGCCTAAATTTTAGTCAAGTGAATAGAAAATTGCTCACTTGAATACATTTATTGTCAGGTGGAAAGTGACGTCCTGACGGTGCTGGCCGCATCCATGAAGCCGCGCACGGGTCGGGAAGTCGCTCGCCTTGCCGACCGTTCCCAACGCGGAACGCAACTTGTGCTTTCTCGATTCGTGAACCACGGCCTTGTCTTCATGGAGGAGGCGGGAAATTCCCGCGTCTACAACTTGAACCGGGAGCATCTGGCCGCCGAGCCCTTTGAAAGGCTGGCGGACCTCCGGGGGGCGCTATTGCGGCGTCTGATCGACGAGGTATCTCATTATTGGCGACCCCAGCCGACTCACCTGTCCGTCTTTGGCTCGGCGGCTCGCGGGGACGGTGGCCTCGATAGCGATATCGACATCTTCCTGGTTCGCCCTGGAGACGTCGAAGCGGACGAGGAGGAATGGCGGGAACGAGTAGAAGGGCTCGCTAATGCCGTCTTCCGCTGGACGGGTAATCACGCAGGGATAGCCGAGGTGGGCCTAGAGGAGCTCGAACGACTTCGCCGCGAGCAGCCCGCGATAGTGGAAAGTCTCCGGGTCGACGCCCTGGACATCGTCGGCATCCCGGTGCGGGAGCTGCTGAGGGGGGTTTGACGCAGCTATTGAATCTGAAGGACAAAGCTCAGTACGGATTCCCTCGGATGACTGTTCCCGAGGTGCGAAAGGTGATGCGGCGCGCCGGGAAGCTAAGCGGCTTCGCCGCCGAGATCCTCGCCCGTCGACCAGGTACTGGCTGCTTAGCCAGTACGCTGGTCCGATGCGACGGGCGGCGCGAGTTGGTCTTTTTGCGGGAGCGGCTGGAACCGGCCTGTTGACCTCCGCTGCTGCCGTCCTCTGGCACCGGCTCGCCCGTCGGCCGCTGCCGCAGGTCGAGGGCACGATCGAGGTCCCGGAGCTGCGCGAACGGGTCAGCGTTCGCCGCGACCGCTGGGGTGTTCCCCATATCGAGGCCACCGACCGCGAGGACCTCTTCTTCGCCCAGGGCTACTGCCACGGCCAGGACCGACTCTGGCAGATGGACTTCTATCGGCGGGTTGTCGAGGGCCGGGTATCGGAGATGGCCGGCGAGGAGGGGCTGGCGGTCGACAAGCTGATGCGGACGCTGGGAATTCGGCGCATCGCTGAGGCCGAGGAAGCGGCTATGGACCCAGAGCTGCGGGCGAAGCTCGAGCGTTTCTGCGCCGGCGTCAACGCCGCAGCCCGCGACGCTCGCGCCCTTCCCTTCGAGATGCAGGTCCTGCGCCAGCAGTGGAAGCCGTGGCGACCGGTCGACATCCTCAGCCTCGGCAAGCTGCTCGCCTTCGCCCTCTCGACCAACTGGGAGCGGGAGCTGTTGCGGGCCGACATGGTCCGAGAGCTTGGTCCCGAGCTTGCCGCTCGGCTCGACCCGGTCTACCCGGCGGAGAATCCCGTGGTCGCCAAATCTCTCGAAGCATGGACCGGGGAAGGGATGCCGCTGGTCGAGCAGATCGGCCGGGTTCGGGGCTCCCTCGGCCTCGCCGCCGAGGCCTCGGGCTCCAACAACTGGGCCGTCTCCGCCGCGCGCTCGAAGACCGGCTCGCCCCTCATCGCCGGCGACCCGCACCTCTCCCCGAGCATGCCCGGCATCTGGTACGAGATCGAGCTGCGCCACGGCGGCCGCTTCGTCCGCGGGGCATCGCTGCCCGGGCTGCCCGGGGTCACCTACGGTCAAAACGACGACGTCTGCTGGACCTATACCAACGTCATGGCTGATGTCCAAGACCTTTTCGTCGAGCGGATCGAGGGTGACCGCTACCTCTTCGAAGACGAGTGGCGGCCGCTGGAGATCATCCGCGAGGAGATCGTCGTCAAGGGGCGCACCGAGCCGGTGACGCTCGAGGTTCGCTCCACCCATCACGGCCCGATCGTCAACGAGACACTCGGCGCCGACTCGGGGGAGCCCCTGTCGCTTGCCTGGCAGACGCTCCACGAAGCGGCGGCCTACCCCGGCATCTTCGAGCAGATGGAGATCTCTTCGGGCACCGAGTTGCTGGCGATGTCGGAGCAGCACAGCGCCCCCGCACTCAACCTGATCTGGGCGGATCGCTCCGGCTCGATCGGTTACAAGCTGATCGGCCGCCTGCCGCGCCGCCGCGGCGGCTGCCCGGACCTGCCGAAGCCCGGCTGGACCGGCGAGTTCGAGTGGGAGGGGACGGTGCCCTACGAGGAGCTGCCCGAGGTCGTCGACCCCGAGTGCGGGTACGTGATCACCGCCAACAACCGGATCGTCGGAGACTCATACCCGCACCACATCACCAGCGACTGGCTCGACGGCTACCGCGCCAAGCGGATCGAGGAAATGATCGAGGCGAGCGAGCAGCATGACCTCGAGAGCTTCGAGGCGATCCAGAACGACAACTACTCGCTCCCCGGAGTCGAGGCGGCGGCGCGCCTCAGCCGTCTGCACCCCAAGGGCCAGCGCGAGCGCAGCGCCTTGGAGCGGCTGCGCAGCTGGGACGGCTGCCTCGGCCCGGACTCGATTGCGGGGACGATCTACCAGGCGTTCCTGCTGCGGCTGGGGCGCGAAGTGGCGCGCTGCGCGATCGGCGACCGCGACCTCTGCGAGCGCTGGCTCGACCGCGCCGACAACGGCTTCCTCTCCCACGTCACCTCGCCTTGGCGCTGGCACTCGCACCTGATGGCGCTCTGGGCCGAAGGCGACGAGGAGCTGATCGGGCGGCCCTGGGACGGCCTCGTACTCGAGGCGCTGTCGGGGGCGCTCGACGATCTCGGCGAGCGCTTCGGCCCCGACCCCGAGTGCTGGCGCTGGGGCCAGGTCCACGAGCTCAAGTTCCCGCATCCGCTCGGCGACGCCAACCCGCTCTTCGACCGCCTCCTCAACCGCCGCCTCCGCGCCGGCGGCGCCCAGGAGACGGTCAGCCAGATCGCCTACGACCCGAACGACCCCTACAAAGCCGTCTGGGCCCCGAGCTGGCGAATGATTGCCGACCCGACCGACCCCGACCGCTCGCGCTGGCAGATGTTCACCGGCCAGTCGGGCCATCCCGCCAGCCCCCACTACGACGACCTGCAGGCGGACTGGCTGGAGGGGCGGACGCAGCCGATGTGCGGCGAGGGGCCCTGGGCAGAGCTGGAGCTGGTTCCCGGCGGGTAAGAGCAAGGTGTTGCACCGTGCTACACTTGCACTCGTGCCCACCACCCGGCCCCGCCACATGATCACCGAGACGCAACCTGTGCAAGAAGTCCTGGACCAATTGCGCCGGGTGCAGGGGGGAGAGAAGGTGGACTTCTCGGACTTGGTAATTCGTGGTGCTGAGGACAAGATTCGGGAGCTCAGGACTCCGGGCAGCGAGGCGACGCGGAAGGCAGGCAAGGAGATCATCGAGTGGATACGTTCGCCTGATCGACCGCGACCCGACCTCAAGGCGGCGGAAGAAGTCAAGTACCTCGGGCTCGAAGCCGACTATCCCGAGTAGCTTGCTGCTCCTCGACCACTCCGCTTGGTCGCGGCTGCTGGCGGATCAGGCCCCGCCGCATCGCGAGAACGACGTCCTCGACTGGATCGACGACGGGACGCTCGCGACCTGCTCGCCGTTTCTCCTGGAGGCTGGGTTTTCGGCCTTCGACGCCGCAGAGCACAGCGAAGAGATGCAGCGTCTCGAGCGGCTTTCGCATTTTCCCATCAACGAGGCCGTCGAACGCGCTGCACTACGGGCGCAGTTCGATCTCGCGCGGGTCGGCCACCATCGGCTGCCTCCTGCCGATCTGATGATCGCGGCCTGTGCCCACGTGGCTGGCGGCGGCGTCCTGCATTACGACCGCGACTTCGACCTGATCCTCGAGCACACCAGCCTCAGCTTCGAGAGCGTCTGGTTGGCCGAGCCGGGGACGCTCTGAGGCGGGCGGCGGCCGCGACTCGGGCACTGTTGCCGGGTTCTGCATAGATGCAACGAACTCGGCTTCTTCTTCCGCTGTCCCTGGTCATCTTCGCCCTGCTCGTGCCCGCGAGCGCGCAGGCGGTTTCCCGCGGCTTCTTCGGGATCGTGCCGCAGACCGGGATCGGCGGCGAGGACCTGGCGCGGATGCGAGCCGGCGGGGTGGAAACGATCCGGATGCCGCTCTCCTGGAAGGGCACCCAGCCTTCTCCCCGCGGCGGCTACAACTGGGCCGGGTTTGACGCGACGGTCGCCGGGGCGGCGAGGGAGCGGCTCGAAGTCCTTCCGATTCTCGCCGAAGCACCCGGCTGGGCGACGGGGAGCTCGCGGCGGATGCCGGTCTTCAGCGGCCGCCAGCGGCGGGCCTGGGCGGAATTCGTCGAGGCTGCAGTCGAGCGTTATGGCCGCCGCGGTGAGTTCTGGGCCGAGCACGGGCCAGGCAGCAAGGAACCGCTGCCACGGGTTCCGGTCCGCGCCTGGCAGATTTGGAACGAGGAGAACTTCTTCTACTTCACGAAGCCGGTCTCGCCTGGGCGCTACGCCCGGCTACTCAAGATCAGCGACCGCGCGATCCGGCGCGGCGACCCGCGGGCCGACGTCATCCTCGGCGGCCTCTTCGCCAACCCCAAGCAGGGGCCACCGGTGGCGATGGACGCGGTCGACTTCCTCGACCGGCTCTACCGCTCCTCCGGGGTGAAGGCGAGCTTCGACGGCGTCGCGCTCCATCCCTACGCCGCCGATGTCGGCGAGCTACGGGCCGCGGTCGAGGGCGTGCGGGCGACGATGGCGCGCCACGGCGACCGCCGCTCGGACCTCTACGTCACCGAGATGGGGTGGGGCAGCGCCTACAACCCGCGCCTCGTCGCCTTCGAGGTCGGCCTGCAGGGGCAGGCGCGCGAACTGCGCCGCGCCTTCGGCTACCTGCTCTCCAACCGCCGCCGCCTGCGGCTGGCGCAGGTCGACTGGTTCACCTGGAAGGACCTGCAGGGCAGTTGCGCCTTCTGCGACTCCTCTGGGCTCTTCCGCAGCGGCGCCCGCTTCAAGCCGAAGCCGGCCTGGCACGCCTTCGTCGGCGTTACTCAGCGCGCGAGATAGCGCTGACCCGCTCGACGATCTGCGGCGGCGCCTTCTGCGGCGAGCCCGCATCGAAGGGCGGGTCGGGGTCGTACTCGATTCCCAGCTGGATCGCCTGCGCGACTTCGGTGCCGACCTCGCGGCCGACCAGGTAAAGCGCCATGTCGATCCCGGCGGAGACGCCGGCGGCGGTGATCACCTTGCCGTCCTCGACGTAGCGGCCACCGACCGGATCGGCGCCGAAATCCCGCAGCGGCTCGAGCCAGGCCCAGTGGCCAGTCGCCTGTTTTCCCTCGAGCAGCCCGGCGGCGGCCAGCAGCAGCGAGCCCGTGCAGACCGAGGTCGTCCACTTCGTGCTCTCGTCGACGTGCCGCAACCAGGAGAGGGTCTCTTGATCCTCCATCGTTGGGCGGCTGCCCTTCCCGCCGGGGACAAGGAGGATCTCCGGTGCGCCGGTCTCCTCAAGGCTGCGGTCCGCGGTCAGCCCTACGACGCCGCTGTCGGTGCGCACCTCGCCGCGCTGCTTGGCGACGAACTCGACCTCCCATCCCGGGACGGAGCGCAGCACCTCGTAGGGCCCGATCGCGTCGAGCGCGGTGAAGCCCTCGTAGAGCAGGATCGCGATCTTCATCCACCCATCGTCTCACGACGTGTCTGAGTTTTCCCGTCATATATGACGGTCAAGCTCAGACACGCCCTAGAGTCCTCGCGGTGAGCCGGCGCGACCAGATCAAGCTCAGCGAGGAGGAGATGCGGCAGCTGCTGGGGGAGGAGCGGGTTGCGGTCGTCTCCAGCCTCGGCCCGCGTGGCTGGCCGCACTCGATGCCGCTCTGGTTCGTCCCCCGCGAGGGGGTCGTCTGGATCTGGACGTACGCGAAGTCGCAGAAGGTCCGCAACCTCGAACGCGACCCGCGGGCGACCGTCCTTATCGAGACCGGCCATGAGTACAGCGAGCTGCGGGGGGCGATGGTCGAGTCCGAAGCGGTGATCCACCGCGACTTCGAGACTGTCCTCGGGTTCGCAGAAGAGCTGACCGTGCGCTACGCGGCGGGGATCTCCTCGGTTGAGGGCGACGCCAAGGCTGCGCTGGAAGCCCAGGCGCCGAAACGGGTGGCGATCAGCTTCCCGCCGCTGCGGACGGCAACCTGGGACCACCGCAAGCTCGGCGGCACCTACTGAGCCGAGCCGATCTGCCCGCTACCTTTCCGACTCGATGAAAAGACGCCTCCTCGCCCTTCCACTCCTCGCCTGCCTCCTCCTCGCCCTCGTCCTCGGCGGGCAGCCCGGTGCCGCCAAGCCGCTGCCGCGGCCGCCGAAGGGCTTCTTCGGAATCGCTCCCCAGACGGAACTGACCGAACAGGACGCCCGCTACATGCGGGCCGGGGGGATCGAAAGCATCCGCCTGGCGCTGCTCTGGTCGGCGGTGCAGCCGAGCCCGAAGGCCGCCTACGACTGGAGCGGCTTCGACGGGATGGTCGAAGTTGCCGCCCGGGCGGGGCTGCGGGTCTTCCCCTCGGTCGTCTCGCCACCTCGCTGGATCGCCCGTAAGGAAACGACGTTGCCGGTGGCAAACGCTAAGCAGCGACGCGCCTGGTCGGCCTTCCTCAGCGCCGCCGTCGCCCGTTACGGCCCCGGCGGCGAATTCTGGGCCCAGCACGGCGGCATCGGCGTCAACTACGAACCGGCGATCTCGGTTCCGGTCCCGATCCGCGAGTGGCAGATCTGGAACGAGCCGAACTTCTTCTACTTCGCCTACCCGGTCTCCGTGCCCCAGTACGCGAAGCTGGTGACGATCTCCAGCAAGGCGATCAAAGCCGTCGACCCGGGGGCGAAAGTCGTCCTCGGCGGCTTCTTCGCCGAGCCGACCGCCAAAGGCAAGCGGGGAATGCCGGCGACCACGTACCTGCAGCGCCTCTACGCGGTGCCGGGGCTGCGCAGCCGTTTCGACGGGATCGACCTCCACCCTTACGCGGTCGACAGCGAAGAGCTGGAGGAAATGACCGAGGAATTCCACGACGTCGCGCGGGAAAACCGCGACCGGCCGGCGCTCTACATCGGCGAGCTCGGCTGGGGCTCGCAGAACAACTTCCAGCAGGTCGCCTTCGAGCAGGGGATCCGCGGCCAGGTGCAGCAGCTGCGCGCCTCCTACGGCTACATGCTCGAAAACGCCCGGCGCCTCAACCTCAAGGCCTCCTACTGGTTCTCATGGAAGGACGTGGCCGGCTCCTGCACTTTCTGCGACTCGGTCGGCCTCTTCCGGGCCGGGCCGAAGTTCCGCCCCAAGCCCGCCTGGCGAGCCTTCGTCTCGATCACCGGTGGCCGCGCCCGCCCCTGAGCAGAACGCGCGGAGGGTGTGAGACCCCTCAGCGCTTGAGGTGGCGAACCGGGCGGATCGTCAGCCGGCGGGAGATCGCGCCGGCGAAGGTCTGATCGGCCTTGACCGTCACCCGGAAGCTGGAGCGGCGGCCGATCCGCGGCCGGAAGCGGGCCGAGCAGACCTGATCGAGGCGGCGGGTGCCGAGGTTGCGGCGGCCACGCCAGAGCGTCACCTGGCCGCTGCGGCGGCCGTTGCAGGGGCTGACCCAGGCGGAGATGAAGGCTCGGCGGTTGCGCTTCACCTTGCGGGTCGCGGCACGGACGTCGATGTGGGAGGCGGCGAGGGTCGGGATCGTCGTCGTGTCGCTGTCTCCGCAGGTCGTGGTGCTGGAGCCGAGCAGGCGGAAGAGCGGCCCTGCGCGGGAGACGGCGTAGAGACGGCCACAGGAGTCTTCGCCGAAGGAGTCGAGACCGTCGACGTGGACGCCCTCGTAGCGGTCGGTCGCAAACGGCGCCGTCGGGGAGAGGGAGCGCACATCGCCGACACAGTTGTCGCCGTAGAGGTAGCGCCCGAAGGCCTCGCCGAACCCCGGGTCGCGGGCGACGTAGCCGCCGATGATCGCCGCGCACCCCGGTTCCGGGTTGTCGTACTCGAAGACCGGAAGGACGTAGCCGCCGAGGGGAGGGGATGAGCACTCGGGGTCGGTGGCGGGGCCTGGCAGCGATCCCTCGAAACAGTTCCAGCCGAAGTTGGCGTTCTGGCCGATGGCGGGTGCCGCCGCGAAATCGACCTCCTCGCGTTTGTCCTGGCCGACGTCGCCGATCCAGAGATCGCCGGTCTGGCGGTCAAAGGAGAAGCGGAAGGGGTTGCGCAGTCCGAGGCTCCAGATGGTCGGCGTGACCGTCGCGGCGGGCTCCGGGACGATGCGGAGGATCTTGCCGAGCAGGCTCGAGGGGTCCTGTGCGTTGTGCAGTTCGTCGTCTTTGCCGCCACCATCTCCGGTCGAGGCGTAGAGGGCGCCGTCGCGACCAAATTGCAGCTGGCCGCCGTTGTGGTTCGAATTGGCTTTGTGGGGGATCGGCGGGATCACGTCGCGAAGGCTGCTGGTCGGGGCGGTGGCGCCATTAGCGACCATTTCGGCGACGTGGAGCTCACCGGGTTCTTTTTCGCCCGTGTAGAAGAGATAGAGCCGATTGCTCTGAGCGAAGTCAGGCGCGAGGGCGATTGAGAGAAGGCCGCGCTCGCCGGTGCAGCAGGAGACGGCCGATCGGATGTCCGCAAACGGTTTCACTTCACCGTTTTCCACGACGACGATCGTGCCTTCGCGCTCGACGACGAAGAGGCGGTCGGGGTTGGCGGGGGCCGAGGTGACGTAGATCGGCTGCTGGAAGCTGCCGATCCGCTGCGCGGTCAGCGCCTGCGCGCTACTGCTCGCGAACGCCGAGATGGCGAGCACGAGCACCGCAAGTTTCCCCACTGCCCGAATCACTGCCACCAAGGTAGCTAATCCACCCTCTGTAATCGGCGGCGATACGCTTGCGCGCTTGGTTGGGGATTTGGAACGGATCTGGCGCCGGACCGGGGTGCGCATGGCGCTCGGGGCCCTGGCCTTCACCGCGGTGACCGTGGTCACGGTGCTGATCGCGGAGCCGCGCATGTTCAGCGGCTTCGCCAACTACGACGACGAGGGCTACATGCTGATCGCCCTCCGCTCTTTCCTCGAGCACGGCCACCTCTACGACGACGTCTTCAGCCAGTACGGCCCCTTCTACTACGAGTTCTGGGGCGGCTTCTTCGAACTCTTCGGGATTCCCGTCAACCACGACGGCGGCCGCACCGCGGCGATCTTCGCCTGGGTCGCCGCCAGCCTCCTCTTCGGGCTTTCGATCTGGCGGATGACGCGCAGCACCCTGCTCGGGCTGGCGACCCAGATGATGGTCTTCGGGGCGATCATCACCGTCGTCAACGAGCCGATGCACCCGGGGGGGACGATCTGCCTCCTGCTCGGCGCGATCGTCGCCCTCTCCTGCCTGGTCCGCGAGCGCAGCTCGCCGCTCGGCATCGCCTTCCTCGGCGCTTCGGTGATGGCGCTGATCCTGGTCAAGATCAACGTCGGCGCCTTCGCCCTGATCGCCCTCGCCCTGGTCTGCGCCGTCAGCTACCCGCGCCTGGCGCAGCGGCGCTGGTTGCGGCCCGCGGTCGAGCTCCTCTTCGTCGCCGTGCCGCTGCTGCTGATGGCCTCGAAGTTCGGCGAAGACTGGGCCCGGCACTATGCGGTCCACGTCGCGCTCGCGGCGTTGACGATCGTGATCGCCCTGCGGGCGCGCTCGGCGCGGCCGCGCGAGAGCGAGG
>DATFOB010000008.1:0-3498 GCA_035266025.1 Solirubrobacterales bacterium | reverse complement strand
CGCCGTCGTCTCCTCCTCCTACCTCTTCGACCGCCTCGTCCGCGACCGCTGGGGGGCGGAGGCGCGCTGGGCGACCCTCTGGTTCGGGGCCGGGGTCGTCACCCTGCTCGCCGACGGGCAGCTCACCTTCGCCCTCGGCGTCGCCCTCGGGCTGGCGGCGCTGCGCTGCCTGCAGACCGGGCGCGGGGCGCTGGCGATCGCCGCCGCCGCGGCCTGCCCGCTGGCGAGCCCCGTCGCCGGCGCCTTCCTCGGCGGAGTGCTCCTGGCCGGGGCCGCGGAACCGGGACGCCGCCCCAACCGCCTCGCGATCGCCGCCGGCGCCCTCTCGCTCACCCTCGTCCTGGCGCCGAACCTCGCCTTCCCCGAGGCCGGCCACTTCCCCTTCGTCTTCTCCTCCTACGTCGCGATCCCGCTCTGGTGCGCCGGTGCGCTCATCCTCACCCAGGGGGTGCGCGGGGAGGAGCGGCAGCTGCGCCGGGTGCTCGTCGCCTACCTGCTCGCTTCGACCCTGATCTGGCTGGCGCCGAACGCGATGGGCGGCAACGCGGTCCGGCTCGGGGCGCTCTTCGGCGGCCCGGTCCTCGCCGCGGTCCTGCTCTCGCGTCGCCCCCGCCCGACCGTCCCGACCTGGTTCTTCGCGCCGCTGCTGGTGCTGGCGATCGCCGGCAGCCTCTACTGGCAGCTGACCGCGAGCGTCACCCAGATCGCCCGCTCGGTCGGCGACCCGTCGACCAAGGCTGCCTACTTCCATCCGGTCGCCCGTTGGCTCCGCACCCACGGTGGCGAGGGAACGCGAATCGAGGTGCCGCCGACCTCCAACCACTGGGAGTCCGCCTACCTGGCGACGAAGTTCGAGCTTGCCCGCGGCTGGCTGCGCCAGCTCGACACCACCCGGGAGGACCTCTTCTACGACGAGAAGAAGCTGACCGTTGACAGCTACGGCGCCTGGCTGCGCGCGAACGCAATCTCCTTCGTGGCCCTGCCCGACGCCCGGCTCGACTACTCCTCGGTAGCCGAGCGCCGGCTGATCCACCGCAATCCTTCTTACCTGGACCTGCGGTTCCGCTCCGAGCACTGGCGCATCTACGAAGTCCGCAACCCGAAGCCGCTGGTCACGCCGCTTGGCGGCGCCACCGCCGAGACCCTCTGGTTCGGCCGTCAGGGCTTCGCCCTCGACGTCAAGCGCCCGGGCGAGTTCCTCGTCCGCGTCAACTTCACCCCCTACTGGTCGATCGCCCACGGCAAAGGCTGCATCCTCCACCACGGCGACTGGACCGTCGCCCGCGCCAACCGCCCCGGCGTCTTCCGAGTCGCCGCTGACTTCAGCGTCGGCCGGGCCTGGAACGCGGTCACCGGCGCGAAGAAGACCTGCTGAGGGAAGCTGCCGGTCGTGTGCCCTCAGGCGTAGGTCGTGAGTCGCACCGTGTCGAAGGCGAGGACGTCGTCGGAGGCTTTGCCGGCCGTATGGGCGGTGACGGTGACCTTGGCCGCGTCGAGCTCGCGCTCGAGCAGGCCGCGGACCGCGTCGGTCACCGTGAGGATGCGGAGCGCCGGCTCCAGCTGGTGGGCCGGGCGCAGGTCAAACGGGTCGCGCTCCGTCGGGACGTCGCAGTGGCCGACGTCGCCGAAGCAGCCGTTGTGGCCGAAGATGAAGAAGGAGCCGACGTAGGAGCGGTGGGTCGAATCGGCGCCGTGGTTGACCCCGCGGGGATCGAAGAAGACGCGCGCTTCGTAGGACGGGCAGAAGTGGTCGACCCCGTAGAAGATGAGGTCGGCCCGCTCGAAGGGATGGCTCGCCGGCGGCAGCTCGATCGCGTCGCTGGTGAAGCGCTCAGCCACGAGTTCCTCCCGCGGCGGCGGTCGAGGCCGCGTAGTCATAGCCGAGCTGGGTGATGTCGAGGGTGTCGCGGACCGTCAGCGGGAACGGGGCGAGCGCGCGATCGAGGAGGGAGCGGGGCAGGGTGGCTCCCGGGTGGCGCAGCTGCCAGAGGTACCAGGCCCGGTCGATCATGCAGTGGTGGGCCCAGAAGATCGGGTCATACGCCGCGGTGTAGATGCTTTCCATCGTGCCGCCGGTCCAGACGTGAATGCCGTCGTGGATGCTCTCCAGCTGGGTCTGGAAGGTGAAGAAGTCGGGATTCGCCAGGGTCGTGTCGAGTTCTTCTACGGTTGGCAGCTGCCCCGGCGAGCCGGCGCCGCGGGTCGTGCGCGTCTGGCTCGATCGTTCGCGGCCGCGCGGCTGGATCGGCGAGTCATACAGCGGGTTTTTGCGACCGTTCGCGCGTTTGCGCGAGTAGGCCTCGGGGATGCCTTCCGCATGGTTGGCGGTCCAGTTCCACCACGGCAGGGTGACGCCGGGCACCCGTTCCTGCAGAGCCTTCTCGAGCATGTAGAGGTAGGCGCGGTGCCAGGGCAGGAAGAGCTCCCGGTGGTGGACGCAGTAGACCGGCAGCGGCAGCCCATGGATGCCGGCGATCGACTGCCAGCCCCGCTCGTCTTCGATCGCCTGCGCCGACTCGATCGCCTGTCGGAAATCCGCGAGCTGGCCGGCCGTCAGCCGCCGGACGCTGCGCCGGTGGCGAAGGCGCCGCGGCGCGCTTGCCGGGGCGGGGGTGAGGGCCGGGCTCATCGCGCCCTCCAGTAGCCGATGGTGGCGAGCGCGATCGGCAGCAGGCCGAGGGCCGTCTCCTCTATTGGGATGCCGGCGATGTGGGCGAACATGGCACCCACCCTCCCAGAGATTTCCTGACTACAAATAGTTCTTAAGACTGGGAAGAAGAACCGTCGGAAATTGCGCCCTCGAGGGTCGCCAGCGCCGCGCTGACGACGTGCTCCTCGTGCGGGATCGCTGCTTGCTCCAGCCGTTTGGAGTACGGCATGTGGACGTCGGCGCCGGTCACCCGCTGGACCGGGGCGTCGAGGTAGTCGAAGGCCTGCTCGGTGATCAGGGTCGAGAGGTTGGCGCCGACGCCTCCGTGCGGCCAGCCCTCCTCGACGATGACGGCGCGGTTGGTCTTGCGGACGGATTCGAGGATCGTGTCGAGGTCGAGCGGGCGCAGGGTGCGGGGGTCGATCACCTCGGCCTCGACCCCGTGCTCATCGGCGAGCTGGCTTGCCGCGCCCGCGGCGACGTGGGCCATTTTCAGCACCCCGATGATCGTCACGTCGGACCCTTCACGTCGCACCGCCGCTTGGCCGAAGCGCAGCGGCTCGGCGCCGTCCTCGCCCTCGGACACCTCGCCCCGCACGCCATAGAGGCTCTCGTGCTCGATGAAGACGACCGGGTTGTCGTCGCGGATCGCCGCCTTCAACAGCGCCTTGCCGTCGGCCGGGGTCGAGGGGCAGGCGACGAGCAGCCCCGGCACCTGCAGGTAGAGCGCCTCGAAGCTGTGGGAGTGGGTGGGGCCGAGCTGGTGGCCGCCGCCGCCCGGCATCCGGATCACCATCGGCACCTTCGCCTGGCCGTTGAACATGTACGGGATTGCAGCGGCGTGGTTG
>DATFOB010000007.1:0-35441 GCA_035266025.1 Solirubrobacterales bacterium | reverse complement strand
CCTGGTCGCCCATGTGGTGCGGCTCGTCGGCGATCAGCAGGGTCGGCCGGCGAGCGACGGCCTGTCGGTGCGTCTCCGGCCCAGCCGCGATCGTCTGGTAGGTGACGGCAACGCCGTGGAAGTCACCCGACTCCGCTCCGTCGGAGTTCGGCCGGTTCGGCTCGAGGTCGATGCCGTAGCGACCCGCGTCGGCGGCCCACTGGCGGCAGATGTGGGTGGTCGGACCGACGACGACGACGCGGGAGACGAACCCGGCGCTCAACATCCGATGGGCGATATGTAGGCCAAAAGTCGTCTTGCCGGCGGCGGGCGTCGCCGAGGCGAGGAAGCTGGTCTCCGCGTGCGCCCGCACGGCTTCGGTCGCCTCCTCCTGCCACGCGCGCAGGGGTCGGCCATCGGGCCATTCCGGCAACGACCGGGCACGCGCCCCGTCGCCGATCAGGTGCTGAGGGGCGTCGTACAAGGGCGGCAACAATAGGGCCGCCCGCGGTCGCCGCGTCGCTCAGCCGGCGGAGCGCAGACGACCGCTCTCGGCAAGCAAGGCGAGAGCAGCGGGATCGGGATCGACGACGGTCGAGGAGGTGAGGTACTCGGGGTAGCTCGGGCGCCTTCCAAGGGCCCGCCCGAGGGGCGCCAGGGCGCCGAAGATCACGTTCTGCACCCAGGCGGGCGGAGAGGCGAGCACGAGGACGTCGCGGTAGGCGGCGGCGGTCACTGCGAGCTGCAACGGGCGAGGAAGGCCGCGGCGATCGGCTTTGCCGTCGCGGGCGAGGCCGAACATCGTCCCCACCATCTCGACAAAGCGGCCGCCGGGGTCGACTTCGACGACCACCTGAGCGGTCTCCTCGCCGACCTGCCACCAGTCATGGATGGTGCCGGCGGGAACGACTGCCTCCTCGCCGGCGCCGAGCGTCCTTTCCTGGTCGCCAAGGAGGAAGCCGACTTCGCCCTCGAGAACGTGGAACCGCTCGGTGATCGTCGGGTGGAAGTGAGCCGCCGCCACACGCCCGCCTGGATCGACATAGAGATGGGCGACGAGAGCACCCTCGGGGTGAGTCTCCGGGTCGGTGAGCATGACGACCCGCTCGCCCGTCGCCGGGTTCTCCAAGACCTGGCCATGGCGCGACTTGGCGCTCTCACCATCCGGTTTCACGCGACAAACCTATCTTTGGGGGTCAGTTCCGGGTCTGGAGGTTATGGCTACTTAATTTTGGGTATACTTCCAGCGTTCCCACATGATCCATTCCCCACCGACGCGAGGCGGGAGGAGTTGCAAGCGAGTTCGCACCGGCGCCGTTGATTCCCTGGCAACGGCTGCCCTACCGCTCCTCTCAGACCTCGCGTCGGTTTTTAAGCGTTAGTCGCGAAGCTCTGAGATCAGGTCGTCGAGGTCGAGCGGGCGGGTGCCCATTTCGACGCCGCCGTCAGCAGCCATCGGCCACTGGTCTTTCGGGCGGTCCCAGTAGAGCTCGACGCCGTTGCTGTCGGGATCGGCGAGGTAGAGCGCCTCGCTGACGCCGTGATCGGAGGCGCCTTCGAGCGGCCAGCGGGCCTCGCTGAGGCGCCGCAGGGCGTCGGCCAGGGCGCGGCGGGTCGGGTAGCGGATCGCCGTGTGGAAGAGGCCGGTGGTGCCGGGCGCCGGAGGCGAGCCGCCTTTCGACTGCCAGGAGTTGAGGCCGATGTGGTGGTGGTAGCCGCCGGCCGAGATGAAGGCGGCGTCGGCGCCCCAGCGCTGCATCAGCTCGAAGCCGAGGATGCCGCAGTAGAACTCGAGGGCGCGATCGACGTCGGCGACCTTGAGGTGGACGTGGCCGATGTCGACGCCGGGATCGATCGGCTCCGTCGTCCGCTCGCTTTCCTCCGGCCTCCCCTCCATCAGCGCTCTCCATCCAGGGCCTCGTTGACGAGGCGGTCGGCATCGGCGTTATCGGCCCGGCGCACGTGGCGGATCGACCAGGAGTCGAAGCCTCGCAGCGCCCGCTTCACCTCTGCGTGCAGTTCCTTCATCCCGGCATTTTTGACTTTGTAGCGACCTTCGACCTGGCGCACCACCAGCTCCGAGTCGCCGATCAGCTCGACCTCCTCGGCGCCGCGACCGGCGGCCAGCTCGATTCCGCGCAGCAGGGCCCGGTACTCGGCGACGTTGTTGGTCGCCTCGCCGATTGTCTCCCCCACTTCCTCCACCACGCTGCCGTCGCCGTTGCGCAGGACGACCCCGATCGCAGCTGGGCCCGGGTTGCCACGGGCGCCGCCGTCGACGTTGACGGTGACCCGGCTCATCGCGCCTGCGCCCGATCGCCGGCCAGCCGCAGCCTGCCGTTCTTGCCGACGAAGGCGTTCCACTGCTTCGCCGCGGCGTCGAGCTGGGCAATCTCGCCGCCCTTGCCGAGCTCCAGAACCGGCCGCAGCTCGTCGGCGACGTCCACCCCCCACTGGTACCAGGAGAGCTCCCAGGCGACCGTCACCCGGACGAGGTTTGGGGCTCCGGCCGAGGCGCCGACCGAGGCCCTCGGCACGCCGAGGGTGCGGGTTAGGCCGGTGACGGCGCGACCGGCGCTACTCGAGTTGAAGCGTGCGACCGCGCGCTGAAAAGGCGGCCCCTCGGCAACAAGAGGAGGGTTCCGGCGTGACCTCAGCATGGCCACCTTCGCCGCTCAGTCCTGCTGGAGGTGTGATTTCAGCCGCATCACTGCCTTCGTGTGCAGCTGCGAGACGCGGGACTCGGTGACGCCGAGGACCTCGCCGATCTCGCGCAGGGTGAGGTTCTCGTAGTAGTAGAGGGCGACGACGAGCTGCTCGCGCTCGGGCAGCGAGCCGATCGCCTCGGTGAGGCGGTCCTTGACCTCGTTGGAGGCGAGCGCCTCCTGCGGGTCGGCGGCGCCTTCGTCGGCGATCGTGTCGAGCAGGGAGACCTGGTCGCCGGAGGAGTCGGAGACGGTCCAGAGCTCGTCCAGCGCATAGACCGAGGAGTTGGCGATCTCGAGCAGAGCCGCCTGCAGTTCTTCTTCGGTCATGTTCAGTTTCGAGGCGAGCTCGGCCTCGCTCGGAGCCCGCTGCAGCTCGTGCTCGAGTTTTGCCTGGGCGGCTTCGATTTCGCGGGCACGGGAGCGGACCGAGCGCGGCACCCAGTCGAGCGAGCGCAGTTCGTCGATGATCGCGCCGCGGATCCGGGTCATCGCAAAGGTCTCGAATTTGATCCCGCGCTCGGGCTCGAAGCGCTCGATCGCGCCGATCAGGCCGACGAGGCCGTAGGAGATCAGGTCGGCGTCTTCGACGTGCGAGGGCAGCCCGGCGCCGAGGCGGCCGGCGACGAACTTGACCATCGGCGAGTAGGCAACGACAAGTCGCTCGCGGGCACCATCGTCCCCGTCGTCCTTGTAGCGGCGCCACAGGTCGCGCAGCTCGACCTCTTTGACGCCCGTTTCCATCACGTAATCCTACGTTCGTTTGCGGGGGTTCGGCTCATGCGCGGGGGTGGCTTGCAGCGTAAGTGTCACGCAACCGAGCCGCATCGACCCGGGTGTAGACCTGGGTGGTGGAGATCGACGCGTGACCCAGCAGCTCCTGAATCGTACGCAGGTCAGCGCCACCCTCCAACAAATGGGTTGCAAAGGAATGTCTAAGTGCGTGTGGGGAGACGCCGGCGGCGAGGGCGGCCTCCCGCGTCCAAAGCCCGAGGCGCCGGGTGACATCGGAGTTGGAGAGACGGCGGCCGCTCTTGGAGAGGAAGAGGGCGAGCTCGCGAGGATCGGCGAGAAGCGCGCGCCTGGCTTTGTCGAGATAGCGGCGCAGCGCGCGCTGCGCCGGCTCGCCGACCGGCAGCAGCCGCTCCTTCTGACCCTTGCCGAGGACACGCAGCTGCTCGGTCTCGAAATCAAACGCGCCTTCGTCGAGGTTGACGATCTCCTCACAGCGCAGCCCACAGGAGTATGCGAGCTCCAGCATCGCCCGATCCCGCAGCTCCAGCGGCGTCCGGGCCGGAATCCGCTCCAACAGCGAGCGCATCTGCTCGGTCGTCAGAACCGTCGGCAGCTTCTCGGAGCGTTTCGGGCTGGAGACGAGCTCCGCCGGGTTGGCGCCTGCCTTTTCGGTGCGGACGAGGTAGCCGTAGAGGCCGCGGATCGCCGCCAGCTTGCGGGCGACGGTCGCCGGTGCGGCGCCCGCGTTGGAGAGCCCGGCGCCGTAGCGGCGGACGTCGCGGTGGCGGACGTCGCCGGGCGCGAGCCCCTGCTCCCCCGCCCATTCGGAAAAGCCGCCGAGGTCGACGCCATAAGCGCGCCGGGTCCGCTCGGCCGATCCCCGCGCGCGGAGATCGCGGTCATACGCAGCTAGAGCATCCGTCCAGTTCATCGAGGCTTGATTCGCCTCGGCGGCCCCGCGTCCTTCGCGATTGCGCTACCCGATGAAGATCGGGGTTCCGACTTCGACTTCGTCGTAGAGCTCTTCGACGTCGGGAATCGCCATCCGCACGCAGCCGTGGGAGGCGGCGCTGCCGAGCGAGTAAGTCTCTTCGGTGCCGTGGATGCCGGCGCCTTCGTAGATGCCCATCCAGCGCGCCTTGATCGGGTTCGACGGCCCCGGCGGGATCGTCTGCCCGGCCAGGGAGCCGGCCCAGTCGGACAGCGGCACGTTCCAGACCGGGTTTTCTTCCTTTTCCTGGATCGCGTAGAGGCCTTCGGGCGTTTCCAGCCCTTCCATGCCGACGGCGACCGTGTAGGTCTTGGCCAGCTTCAAGTTCTTCCAGAGGCGCAGCGTGAAGGTCGAGCGATCGAGGGTCAGGTAGGACGGGTACTCGGCCGCGACCTCCTGTTTGGTCACTTCCGGCGCGACCGAGTGGACCTTGGCCTTGATCGTGTGCGGGGCGTTCGCGTTCAGGACCGCCGCCTTCAGGTCGCGCTCGAGCTGGTTGTCGCGCAGCTTCCGCCCCGGTTCGCCGGCGACGACTTCGAGCGAGTCGCCGCTCGCTTCGACGTCGGCGTCCTTCGGTTCGCGGTTGATGTCCTCGGCGACCTTCCGGACGAAGCGGTTGACGGCCGGCACCGAGTACTCGACTTCGGGAGTGATGCTTTCTTCGACCTCGCCGCCGCTGACATAGCGGACGAGGCGCCCTGGCAGACCACCCTCCTGGCTGTCTTCGACCGCCTCCTCGATCGCGGCGTCGAGGTCAGCGCGGATCTTCAGCTGCTCACCGGAGAGCTCCCAGGTCTCGCCGTCGAAACCGACCGTCAGCGAGTGCTTCAGCGGCGCCAACAGCCTGCGATGGACTTTCGCCGCCGCTTCGGACTCATCGAGGCCGCCGACGTCGACGCCGCCGATCGTCACTCCCGCGGCGATCTCGTCCTTCTGGGTGCTGTCGTAGGCGTAGGCCCCGCCGACGACGAGAACCAGCAGCAGTGCGGCGACGAGCGCCGCTATCGAAGTCTTCGTTCCCATCTGAACTGGAGTAACCCTCAGTGCGTCGTTTGCCGGTCTTTGGAAGTCTAAGCAGTGCCCTGTTTCGGCCCGCGTAGCGCTCTTCCCTGCAATTTCGTGTGTGCCTTGGTTCTATCGGCAGCGGCGGCGGATATCTTTCGCAGCTGTGAAGACCAAGGATGAAGTCCGCGAGGAGGTCTGGAAGGCGATGGAACGCGAGGGCGTTTCGCGCTTCCCCGGTGCCGAGGGCCGGATCCCGAACTTCGCCGGTGCCAAACTCGCGGCGGAGAAGCTCGCCGGCCATCGCCTCTGGAAGCGGGCGCGGGTGATCAAGGCGAACCCGGACTCGCCACAGACCCACGCCCGCCGGATTGCGCTGGAAGAGGGCAAGACGATGATCATGGCGGTGCCGCGGCTGCGCGATCCCCATCCCTTCCGCGTGCTCGAGCCGAAAGATCTCTCGAAAGCGGCGATGAAAGAGGCGGCGACGATCAAGGGCGCGCTCAAGCACGGCCGCGTCGTCGCCCTCGACGACCTGCCGGAGATCGACTTCGTCCTCAGCGGCTCGGTCGCGGTCAACCTCAGCGGCGCCCGGATCGGCAAAGGCGGCGGCTACCACGACCTCGAGTACGGAATCCTCACCGACGCCGGCAAGATCGATACCCACACCACAGTCGCCACCACGGTCCACCCGATCCAGATCCTGCGCCAGCACCTGATGGTCACCGACCACGACCTGCCCTGCGACCTGATCGCGACGCCGCGCGCTGTGATCGAGATCGACCGCCAACACGATCGCCCCCGCGGCATCCTCTGGGACCACCTGCAGCCACCGCAGATCCGCGAGATCCCCGTCCTGGAAAGGATGGGCTATGCCTGAGCCCGAGCGCCGACCGCTGCCCGCCTTCCCCGGCAGCGACTACGGCAACTCCGACCCGACGCCCGAGTGGCTCCAGATCGATTGGCGCCAGCACTTGCACCAGGTCGACCTGCCGGGAGCAGACCGGGTCAACTACGTCGACATCGGCGAAGGCGAGCCGATCATCTTCATCCACGGCATCGCCGGCTGCTGGCGCAACTGGCTCGAGAACCTCCCCTACTTCAGCCGCACCCACCGGGCGATCGCGATCGACCTGCCCGGCTTCGGCGACAGCCCCGTGCCCTCCTGGGAGATCTCGATGGCCAGCTACGGCCGCCTCGTCCACGACTTCTGCGAGCGGCTGGGGATCGACAACGTGGCGGCGCTGGTCGGCAACTCGATGGGGGGCTTCATCGGGACCGAGGCGGTGATCGAGGAGCCGGAGCGCTTTGACCGCCTCGTCTTGATTTCCGCTGCTGGGATCAGCTTCGCTGAGTGGCAGGGCCGGGCCTTCGATGCCGCGGCGCGCGTCGTCCGAGCAGCGACTCCCTTCCTCAGCGGCGACCGGCGGGTCTACTGGACGACGCCGCGCGGACGCAAGATCGCCTTCGGCCGGCTCTTCCGCAACCCCAACAAGCTGCGGCCGGAGCTGCTAGCCGAGCAGGTTCGTCCCGGCCTGCAGGCCCCCGCCTTCACTGAGGCGCTGACGAAGATCTGGGGCTACGACACGCGCGAGCGGCTGCCGGAAATCGAAATCCCGACGATGGTCGTCTGGGGGCTCAACGATCAAATCGTCCCCGTCGAGGGCGCGCTCGGGTACCACCGCCTGATCCCGCGCTCCCGGCTGGAGCTCTTCGAGCGCACCGGCCACCTGCCGATGCTGGAGCGCCCGCAGCGCTTCAACCCGCTGCTCGAAGAATTCATCGAGTCCGCACAGCCGCTGCGGACCGCGCAGGACACCGCTGTCGGCTAGCCGGTGACGGCGCCGCGCGCGGCGGAGGAAACCGTGGATGCGTACTTCGCCATCACGCCGTGGCCGAAGGGTGACGGCGGGGACTTGTAATCGGCGATCCGCTTTGCGATCTCCTCGTCTGAGAGGGCGACGGAGAGGCTGCGCTCGTCGATGTCGACGGTGATCTCGTCGCCCTCGTGGATCGCCGCGATCGGACCCCCCTTTGCCGCCTCGGGAGCGACGTGGCCGATCATCAGCCCGCGGGTGGCGCCGGAGAAGCGCCCGTCGGTGACCATCGCCACGGTCTCCCCCAGGCCCTCGCCGACGATCGCGGCGGTGACCTGGAGCATCTCCCGCATCCCGGGACCACCGACCGGGCCCTCGTTGCGGATGACGACGATGTCGCCGGGGTCGATCTGCTGGTCCTTGACGGCGCGGAAGCAATCCTCTTCGTTCTCGAAGACGCGGGCAGGCCCGGTCTGCTGGCGCCGCTCGGTCCCGGCAACCTTGACCACCGAGCCTTCCGGCGCCAGGTTGCCGCGCAGGACTGCGAGGCCGCCTTCGGGCTTCAGCGGGTTCTCGACGGCGCGCACCACCTCTTGGTCCGGCGCCTCGGTCGCGGCTGCGGCTTCCTCGCCGATCGTCTTGCCGGTGACCGTGATCGCCTCGCTGTGGAGGATCCCGGCTTTGGCCAGCCGCTTGAGGATCACCGGCACGCCGCCGGCGGCGTAGAGGTCGGTGGCGACGAAGCGCCCGCCGGGCTTGAGGTCGGCGAAGAGCGGCGTCTGGCGCGAGATCCGCTCGAAGTCGTCCATCGTCAGCTCGATCCCGAGCTCGTGCGCGAGCGCGATCAGGTGAAGGACGCCGTTGGTGGAGCCGCCCGAGGCGCAGACGCAGGCAATTGCGTTCTCCAGCGACTCGCGGGTGATGATCTTGCTCGGCCGCAGGTCCTCGACGAGGACGTTGATCACCAGCTCGCCGATTTTCTCCGCCACAGTCGGCTTGTCGTCGTCTTCGGCCGGCACCATCGCCGAGCCGCCGGCGCTGATCCCGAGCGCCTCGAAGGCGCAGGCCATCGTGTTGGCGGTGAACTGGCCGCCGCAGGCGCCGGCGCCGGGACTGGCGACGCCCTCGAGCTCGTGCAGTTCCTCGTCAGTCATGTCGCCGGCGTTGTGGGCGCCGATCGCCTCGAAGATGTCGAGGATGGTGACGTCGCGGCCGTGCCAGTGGCCGGGGGCGATCGAGCCGCCGTAGAGGAGCACCGAGGGCACGTCGAGCCGAGCCAGGGCCATCGCGCAGCCGGGGATCGTCTTGTCGCAGGCACAGAGGGCGACGATCGCGTCGAACTGGTAGCCGCGCGCCATCAGCTCGATCGAGTCGGCGATCACCTCGCGGCTGACCAGCGATGCCTTCATCCCCTGGGTCCCCATCGTCACCCCGTCGGAGACGGCGACGGTGTTGAACTCCATCGGCGTGCCGCCGGCCGCGCGTACCCCCGCTTTCACGTGCTCGGCCAACGCCCGCAGGTGGAAGTTGCAGGGCATCGCCTCGGTCCAGGTGTTGGCAATCCCGATCGTCGGCCTGCTCAGCGCCTCGTCGTCGAACCCGACCCCCTTCATGTAGGCGCGCGCATGGGCGCGGTCGGGCCCGTCGAAGACGGTCGCCGAGCGAGGGCGGGGCAGCTTGGTCGCGGAGTCGCCGTTAGTGCTCATGGAAGAAAATCTACTGAGGGTCCGACAGCCACGAGCGCCCCGGTTTGGAGCTCGGCCTTGCCAATCTGGTCATCCTATGCCAAGCGCGTTGACCGGGCCGGGCCCATGTCCGATCTCCCGCAGTCCCGCGCCGACTGCCTCTGATGCGATCACGCGAGCCTTGCGAGCGGCTTCCAGCAGCGTCTCGCCGCGAGCCAGATACGCGGCTAGGGCTGACGAATGGGTGCAGCCTGAGCCGTGCGCCGCCCCATCGGGATGCCGCTCGCCGGGAATCTCCACCACCTGCTCGCCGTCGAAGAAAAGATCGACCAGATCCTCGCTGTGGCCACCGGTGACGACCACCGCCTTGGGGCCGAGCTCGAAGACACCGCGGGCGAGCTCCTCCTGGCTCGCCTCCTCCCCGGCGCCCGTGAGCACGCGCGCCTCCGGAATGTTCGGCGTCACCACGTCGGCCCGCGGCAGCAAGCGCCCGACCAGTGCCTCCCTGGTTTCGTTGTCGAGCAGGATCGCGCCGCTCTCGGCAACCATCACCGGATCGATCACGACGGGTGCTTGCGCGATGTAGACGAGGATGAGGGCAGTGAACACCGACTCGACGATCTCTGCTGAGCCGAGCATCCCAATCTTGATTGCGTCGACGCGGATGTCTTCACCGACAGTCGCGATTTGATCGAAGACCATTTCCGGCGCGGTTAACTCGATGCCGTCGACCTCGACAGTGTTCTGCGCCGTGATCGCGGTGATCGCGGTCATCCCGTGCACGCCGCAGCGCGCAAACGCCTTCAGGTCGGCCTGGATCCCCGCGCCGCCGCCGGAGTCGGAACCGGCGATCGAAAGCGCAGTCGGTGGCGTGTTGCGATCCATGGCTGGGGAGCCTAGAGAGACGCTCTTCCGGTTGAAGGAAGCAACGTCCGCGAGTAGGCACCGAGGCTCGAGCAGGTGAGGTAGCCGAGCAGCTCTAGGCGAGCCAAGGCCGCTGCCGCGGCGGGGCCGGTGAGACCGGTGGCGGTTGCGACGGCATCGCAAGTCGATTCGCCGGCCTCCACCGCGCTCAAGACCGCCTGCAGCTCGGGCTCCAGGGCGACGGTTTCAGGTCGCTCCAGACGGACACCCGGCCCCAGCATCGCGTCGAGGACGTCCTGGGCGTCGCGGATGACGTGGGCGCCGCTGGCTAGGAGGGCGTTGGGGCCCGCGGAGGCGCGGGAGGTGACGGGGCCGGGGACGGCGCCGAGATCACGGCCGAGGTCGGCGGCCAGGTCCATCGTGATCAGGGAACCGGAGCGGGTGGCAGCCTCGACGACGACGGTCATCCCGGCGAGGGCGGCCATGATGCGGTTGCGGGCCGGGAAGGTCCACTTCCAAGGCGGCGCCCCGGGCGGCAGCTCGGAGAGGACCACGCCCGACTCGGCGATCTGCCGCCAGAGCCCCCGGTGGCTGCCGGGGTAGGCGATGTCGGGACCGCAGCCGAGCACGGCGATCGTGCGGCCGCCGTCGAGGGCGCCGCGGTGGGCGCACCCGTCGATCCCGAAGGCCATCCCGCTCACCACCACCATCCCCGCCCGCGCCAACTCCCGCCCTAACTCGCGAGCGATCTCCCGCCCGTAGGAGGTGGCGCGGCGGGCGCCGACGATCGTCACCGATCCGTGCGGCTCCAGCCCATCGAGCAGACCAGGGTCGCCACGGCCGATCAGCGCCCACGGCGCATCGGCGGCGTCCCGCAGCCCTTCCGGGTAGAGCTGGCCGTGGCGGCAGCAGGCCCAGCAGTCGGCGAGCAGGAGCTCTTCGTTCAGCCGCGACTCGCTCAGTGCCTCGACCCGGGCCAGCAGCTGCCCGGCGACTTTCGGCGCCGCCGCCTCGACCAGATCCTCGTTCGAGAGGCGCAGTAGTTCCGGGGAGCGGGACCCGACCTCGCCGGTGGCGATCCGCTCCACGTACGGCCCCAGCGCCGCCAGCAGCCACGAGCGCCGCAGGCACTCCGGACATGCACCCAGCTCAACCATGATCCCTCCTTCGCATCTGCAGGGCCTGCGCCATCTGCTCTTCTCCGATCTCGCTCGCCCCCGCCAGGTCGGTGAGCGTCTGTGCCAGCCGCAGGGCCCGGTCGTGCGCCCGGCCGCTTAGTCGCTGGCGCGCGTAGAGGTCCGCCAGGAGCGACGCGGCTTGGTCGCTAAGTGGGCAGGCCCTAGCCTCCGCCGGCGTCATCTCCGCATTGGACCGTCCGGGGCCGAGCCGGTGCTCCTGGCGCTCGCGGGCGGTGCAGACCCGCTCCCGCACCGCAGCGGACAACTCGCCCGGAGCACCGCCGATCTCGGCGGCGCTCGGCTGCCGCACCGCAGCAAGGACGTCGATCCGATCCGCGAGCGCCCCGCTCAGCTTCCCCCCGTAGCGCTGCACCTCATACGGCGTACAGGTGCAGTCGGGGTCGGCTTCGCCGCGGCCGCAGGGACAGGGGTTGGCCGCGGCTACCAGCATGAAGCGGCAAGGAAGGCTGCGCTGACCGCCGACCCGGGCGATCGACACCTCGCCACTCTCCAGCGGCGCCCGCAGTGCCTCCAGGGCGTCGCGCCTGAACTCGCAGAGCTCGTCGAGGAAGAGGCAGCCGCGGTGGGCGAGAGTCACCTCACCGGCCCTGATCGGCTGCCCGCCGCCGACCAGACCGGCAGCGCTGATCGTGTGGTGGGGAGCGCGGAAGGGGCGTCCTCCCGGCAAGCCCGGGCCGAGACGGCCGCAGGCACTGGCGATCCGTGCGACCTCGAGCGCCTCTCCTTGCGCCAGCGGTGGCAGGATCGAAGGCAGCCGGCTCGCGGCGAGTGACTTCCCGGCTCCGGGCGGTCCGACCATCAGCAGGCTGTGGCCGCCGGCCGCCGCCACCTCGAGCGCGTGCCGCAGGTGGGGCTGGCCGCGCAGGTCGGCGAGGTCCGGAGCGCCGGGAGAAATGCTCGGCAGCAGCGGCAGCGGCTCGGGTCGCGCCGGGCGCCAATCGCCGGCAGCCAAGCTCACCAGCTGGCCCAGCGCCTCGACCGGGAGCACCCCGATGCCCTCCGCCAGGGCTGCCTCGCCGCCGTTCTCCGCCGGCAGGACGATCGCCTCCGCCCCGCCCTCGCGCGCCTGCTCGGCCATCGCCAGGGCGCCGTGGACCGGCCTCGTCGAGCCATCCAGGGCAAGCTCACCGACCAGGGCCACCTTTGCCAGCCCCTCCCACTCCAGCTGCTCGGAGGCGCTCAGCAAAGCCGCCGCGATCGCCAGGTCCATCCCCGGCCCCGCCTTGCGCAGGCTCGCCGGCGCCAGGTTGACGACGATCCGCCGCAGCGGGAACTCGAAGCCGCAGTTGACGATTGCCGCCCGCACCCGCTCCCGCGCCTCCCGCACAGCAGCGTCGGGCAGCCCGACGATCGTGAAGTTCGGCAGGCCCCGGTGGACGTCGACCTCGACCCGGACGGGGCGGGCGGAGATGCCGTCGAGGGTGAAGGTCTGGGCGGTTGCGAGCACGGAGGGCACGCTAGGCGGCGTCGACCGACAGATGGCGCGCAGAAACAAAATCCTTTGCACGGGGAGGGGGGCGAGTTTGTGACTTCCGCCCCCTTAAGCCTCCATGACCCAAGCCAGACGCCGCACCGGCCAGATCGCCGAGGATCTCGTCGCCGCCCATCTCGTCGCCGAAGACTGGGAGATCGTCGAGCGCAACGCCCGCACCCGTTACGGCGAGCTCGACATCGTCGCCCGCGACGGCAACGTCCTCGTCTTCATCGAGGTCAAGGGGGCCCGCGTCGACACCGTCTACGGCCCCGAGCGGCCGATCTGCTCGATCGACTTCCGCAAGCAGCGCAAGGTCCGCCGCCTCGCCACCGCTTGGGTCTCAGAACGCCGCGACCAGCCGCGCTATGCCGACATTCGCTGCGACGCCGTCGGCGTCACCCTCGACCGCAGCGGCCGCGCGCTCGACATCGAGCACGTCAAGGGCGCCTTCTGACCAAGCAGATCAAGGACGCAGGGAGCGTGGCGTGCCCTGCACGCGAGCGACCGAGGACGCCGATATGCGCCGGTCAGCCGAGCTCAAGCTGGCTGTACGCGACCGATTGAAACGAGCGCCGGTGCAGCGGGGAGATGCCGATTTCCTCGATCGCCTGCCGGTGCTCGGGGGTCGAGTAGCCGACGTGTTCCTCGAACCCCCAGCCCGGGTGCAGGGTGGCGATCTCGCGCATGTAGCGGTCGCGGGTGACCTTGGCGAGGACGGAGGCGGCGGCGATCGCGGCGCTGGTCGCGTCCCCCTGGATCACGGGCCGATGCGGGACGGCGCAATCGGGTAGGCGGAAGCCGTCGACGAGGGAGGTCGCCTCGTCCTCCGGCGCCAGCCGCTCCAGCGC
Source organism: Solirubrobacterales bacterium (assembly GCA_035266025.1). GTDB lineage: Bacteria > Actinomycetota > Thermoleophilia > Solirubrobacterales > 70-9 > VAYN01. Next base: position 22,142 of record DATFOB010000007.1, on the reverse strand, counting down.
CTGGGAGAGCGCTTCGATGTTGGTGACGTGGAGGCCGCGGCGGTCGATCCCGGCGGCGCTGCGGATGACGACGCTGACCCGCTCCGCCGCCCGCAGCACGCAGGGGAACATCTCCAGCCGCCGCTCCTCGGTCATCTGCTTGGAGTCGTGGAGGCCGCTGAGGGCGCGGCGGTCCGAGTGCGAGAGCGTCTCGTAGTCGAAGAGGACCGCGGCGGCGACAAGCGGCCCGGCCAGGCAGCCGCGTCCGGCCTCGTCGGCACCGGCGACGAAACGGCTCTGCAGCCCGCGGTCGAAGGCGAATAGGCGCCGGCTGCGGGCAAGCCGCCGGCGGTGAGTCTTGCCGGGCTTCGGCTTAGAGTCCGCCGATGCGGCTTGGGGGCCAGTAGGTGGCAAAGGCCTCACCGATGATCCAGTCTCGGGGGACGGCTCCCCAGAAGCGGCTGTCGTCGCTTGCCCCACGGTTGTCGCCCATCATGAAGTAATGGTCGGGCGGGATCTTGATCTCTTTCGGCAAATTGCAGGCGGGAGCACTGCCGCAGGGGTTGATGAAGGGCTCGTCTTTCGCCTCGACGCCGTTGACCACCGGGTGGCCGTTCTTGACCGACAGCGTGTCGCCGGGGCCGGCGACGATCCGCTTGATGAAGTTCTGGTCGGAGCGCTCGGGGGTCGCCTCCGGGCAGGGTTCTCCGTTTTCCGGCACGCCGCCCGGGACACCACACTGAGACCCGCCATCGGCACCCGCGGGCGGGTGGAAGACGACGACATCGCCGATCTCCGGATCCTCGAGGTGGTAGAGGAAGCGGTTGACGAGGACCCGCTGGCCGACGTCGAGCGTCGGCTCCATCGATTCGGAGGGGATCTGATACGGCTTCACGACCCAGGCCTGGATCGCCAGCGCCAGCCCCAGGGCAAGCGCAACGATGACGACCAACTCGAGGAGCCCGCCGCCTTTCGATTCCGGCTTCGGGATCAGGCGTTTCAGGCTGCCGAGTCCTCGTCGGAGTCGCCGTCTCCTGACGGCTCCTCGTCCTCGGCATCCTCGGGCGCTGCAGTGTCCTCGGTCTCCCCGGCCTCGGACGCAGCTGCGTCCGCCTCCGCCACAGTCTCAGTCTCGGCTTCCGCCTCCGGCTCGGCCTCGGGCTTCTCCTCGCCCTCCGCCTCGAGCACCTCGTCGGTCTCAGCCTCAACCGTCTCCTCGGTCTCGACCGGGACGACCTCCTCCTGGCTGACGCCCTCGGCGTCAACCGCGGCAGACTCGCCATCGGCTGCGCCGGCGACCGAGACGACGTCGTCGTCGATCCCCCAGCGCCGCTCGGCGACGCGGGCGGCCTTGCCGATGCGACCGCGCAGGTAATAGAGCTTCGCCCGTCGCACGGCCCCGCGCGCCGCGACCTCGAGTTTCTCGATCTTCGGCGAGTGCAGCGGGAACGTCCGCTCGACGCCGACGCCGAAGGACTGCTTGCGGACGGTGAAGGTCTCACGCACTCCCGAGCCCTGGCGGCGGAGGACGACGCCCTCGAAGACCTGGGTGCGCTTGCGGCTGCCCTCGATTACCTGGAAATGGACGCGTACACGGTCGCCAGGGGCGAAGTTGGGCAGCCCCTGCTTCAGCTGGGCGCGCTCGATGCTGTCGATTACGGAGCTCATGGGGATGTGTGTTGCTGAAGGTGTGTTGCGGAGGAATTGCTGCGAGAAAAAACCGCCGGGACCCAGGTGCGGGAACCGCGCGGTCGCGGAATGGTAGCTACTCCGCGTCTTTTTCGAACTGCTCGGCGCGAAGCCTGCTCTGCCCCAGCCGCCACTGCCGCACCTTCTCGTGGTCGCCGGAGAGCAGGATCTGAGGGACATCCCAGCCGCGGTAGCTGGGCGGGCGGGTGAAGTGCGGGTACTCGGGCATGCCCTCGAGCGCGTGGCTGAAGGACTCCTCTACGGCCGAATCCTCGTGGCCGAGCGCGCCCGGCAGCTTGCGCATGAGGACGTCGGCGACGACCATCGCCGGCAGCTCGCCGCCGGCGAGGACGTAGCGGCCGATCGAGATCTCGCCGTCGGCGAGGTGCTGGTGGACGCGGTCGTCGAAGCCCTCGTAGCGGCCGCAGAGCAGGGCGACGTGGGGCTCGGCGACGAGCTCGTCGGCGATCGGGTCGTCGAGCAGGGGCCCGGTCGGCGAGAGGAGGACGATTCGCGGCCGCGGCCCCTCGCCGTACGCCGCCCGCAGCGCCGCGTCGACGACGTCGACCCGCAGCACCATCCCGGCGCCTCCCCCGTAGGGAGAGTCATCGACCTGCCCGGCCGTCAGCGGGGTCGAGTCGCGGTAGTTGAAGAGGCGGAACTCGTTGCCTTCGCGGAGTGCGTTCTGAACCGGGCGCTGGGTCTGGAACCAGTCGAATGCCTCGGGAAAGAGGGTGAAGACGTCGAGTCTCAATCGAGGATGTCGACGATCACGCGGCGGTCGATCCGCACCGCGGCCGCCTTGGCGATCGTCCGGATCGCGTTCGCAATCCTCCCGCCTTTGCCGATCACGCGGCCGAGGTCTCCCTCGGCGACGCTGATCTCGTAGACGAGGTCGCCGTCCTCTTCGAGCTCCTCGACCACGACCGCCTCCGGGTCCTCGACGAGGGCCTTGACGAGAAACTCAAGGAGCTCCGTCATCGGCGCTAGCTGCCGGTGGCTTTGATGCCCTTGGTCCGCAGCAGGGTGGCCACCGTCTCCGACGGCTGGGCCCCGTGCTCGAGCCAGTGGCGCGCGCGCTCCTCGTCGATGTTGATCGTCGAGGGCTCGGTCTGCGGGTTGTACTGGCCGATCGTCTCGATCGTGCGCCCGTCACGCGGGGAGCGTTTGTCGGCGACGACGATGCGCCAGATCGGGTTCTTCTTGGAACCCACGCGTCTAAGTCTGATTCGGACTGCCATAGGGTCGAGCAGATTAGCGTCTACGAGCTCTTGGGCGCGGTGCGCGCTGGTTTCCGCCCGCCAACTGGGCCATCTGCTGCGGCGTCGGCATCCGCCCGTTCGCCATCGATTTCATCAGCACCCGCATCTGGTCGAACTGCTTGACCAGGTTGTTGACGTTCTGCACTTTGGTGCCGGAGCCGTTGGCGATCCGTTTGCGGCGGGAGCCGTTGATCATCCCCGGGTTTGCCCGCTCCCGGGGCGTCATCGAGAGGATGATCGCCTCGACGCGGTCGAGCTCTTTCTCGTCGACGTCGGCGTTCTTCAGCTGCTTCATCGCGCCCATCCCGGGGAGCATCCCGAGGATCCCACTCAGCGGTCCCATTTTGCGGACCTGCTTCATCTGCGTGAGCATGTCGTCCAGCGTGAACTGGTCGCGCCGCATCTTCTCCTGAAGCTCTTCGGCTTCCTTCTCGTCGACCTGCTCCTCGGCTTTCTCGATCAGGCTGAGGACATCGCCCATGCCGAGGATCCGCTGCGCCATGCGGTCGGGGTGGAACTTGTCGAAGTCCTCGATCTTCTCCCCGGTCGAGGCGAAGAGGATCGGCTTCCCGGTCACCGCTTTGACCGAAAGGGCGGCGCCGCCGCGGGCGTCGCCGTCGAGCTTGGTCATGACGACGCCGTCGAACTCGGCTACCTCGGCGAAGGTTTCGGCGACCCCGACCGCGTCCTGGCCGGTCATCGCGTCGACGACGAGGAGGACGTCGTGGGGGCGGGTCTGCTTGCGGATCTTCGCCAGCTCGGCCATCAGGTCCTGGTCGATGTGGAGGCGGCCGGCGGTGTCGATGATGAGGACGTCGCGGCGCTCGGACTGGGCCTCTCCAAGAGCCCAGGAGGCGATCTCGACCGGGTCGGCATCGGTCCCGCGCTCGTAGACGTGGGCGCCGGCGCGGCCGCCCATGGTCACCAGCTGCTCAACTGCGGCGGGGCGGTAGACGTCGCAGGCGGCGAGGGCGACGTCCTTGCCTTCTTTCTTGAAGAACTGGGCAAGCTTGGCGCAGGCGGTCGTCTTACCGGAGCCCTGCAGGCCCGCCATCAGGATCACCGTCGGGCCGCTGGTCGCCATCGCCAGCTCCGAACCGGTCCCTCCCATCAGCGAGGCCAGCTCCTCGTTGACGATCTTCACCACCTGCTGGCCGGGATCGAGGCTCTCCAGCACGTCAGAGCCGAGGCAGCGCTCTTTCAGCGTCTTCGTGAAGGCTTTGACGACTTTGAAGTTGACGTCCGCCTCGAGCAGCGCGAGGCGGATCTCCCGCATCGCCGAGTCGACGTCGGACTCGCTCAGTTTCCCGCGCGAGCGGACCTCGGAGAGGGTCGACTGGAGGCGCTCTGAAAGCTGGTCGAACATGTCCGAGCAGCTTACGGGACGCTCGTCTGTTCCTTATCCGTCCCGACCAACGAAAAGGAACAGGCGAATGGCTACTCCGCCAGCAGCGCTTTCGCGTAGTCGCTCGGGTCGAAGGGGCGCAGGTCCTCGAGGGTCTCGCCGACGCCGATCAGCTTCACGGGGATGCTGAGGTCGGAGGCGATCGCGAGGGCGATGCCGCCGCGGGCGGTGCCGTCGAGCTTGGTGAGGACGACGCCGTCGACGTCGACGGCCTCGGAGAAGATCTTCGCCTGGCGCAGGCCGTTCTGGCCGGTGGTGGCGTCGATCGAGATCAGCGTCTCGTGCGGCGCCTCGGGGATCTGCTTCTGGATTACGCGGCGGACCTTCGCCAACTCCTCCATCAGGTTGGTCTGGGTGTGGAGGCGGCCGGCGGTGTCGACGATGACCACGTCGGCGCCGCGGGCGCGGGCGGCGTTGATCGCGTCGTAGGCGACGGCACCCGGGTCGGTGCCCTCTTCGCCGCGGATGAGCTCGGCGCCGGCGCGCTCGGCCCAGGCTTCCAGCTGCTCGGCGGCGGCGGCGCGGTAGGTGTCGGCGGCGGCCATCACCACGTTCAGGCCCATTTCCTTGCTCAGGTGCCAGGCGATCTTGCCGATCGTCGTCGTCTTGCCGGTGCCGTTGACGCCGACCATCATCAGGATCGCCGGCTCGGCGCTGAGGTCCATCGGCGCCCTGCCGGTCGAGGCGACCTCGGCGAGGATCTCGATCAGGCGGTCCCGCACGGCGACTCCGTCCATCGGCACAGCCCCCGACTCCACCTCCTGCTCGAGCTTCTCCACCACCGCTGCGGTGGTCGGAGCCCCCACGTCGGCGAGGATCAGCGCCTCCTCCAGCAGCTCCCAGGTCTCGTCGTCGATCCGGTCGAAGAGGCTGGCCGAGATCTCCTCGGTAAGCGCCTGGCGACTTTTCGAGAGGCTCTCCCGAAGTTTCCTGAAGACCCCCCGCCGCTGCTCAGGCGCCTCCGCCTCAGCGGTAGCTATCGCAGCAGGACTGCGCGCTCCAAGGTCAACAATCTCCTGCCAGCTAGTAGCCACGACGAAGAAAGCTACCGAGCCCCACCACGTGTCGTAGGAGGGGTGGGAACCCCCTCTGACAAAGGCTCAAGAAGTCACGCCGGAACCCTCAAGTTCGATCAGCTGCGCGACGGTCTTTGGCAGAGGGGGTTCCCACCCCTCCCCCCACATCACGCGACCGCAGAAAGCCCCGGCGCTTCGCCCTCATCCTCTTCGCCTCCAGCCACTTCCCGCGGCAGCCGCTTGGAGACGATCTTGGTCACCCCGTCCCCGCCCATGCTGACGCCGTAGAGGACGTCGGCGGCGTCCATCGTCCGTTTCTGGTGGGTGACGATGACGAACTGGGCGCGGTCGGAGAAGCGCCGGATCAGCTGCAGGAAGCGGTCGATGTTGGCGTCGTCGAGGGCGGCCTCGACCTCGTCGAGGATGTAGAAGGGGCAGGGCCGGGCGAGGAAGACGGCGAAGACGAAGGCGAGAGCGACCAGGGACTTCTCGCCGCCTGAGAGCAGCTGCAGTTTCCGCGTCGACTTGCCGGCCGGGGTGACCTCGATCTCGACCCCCTGCTCGTCGCGCTGCTCTTCCTCCTCCTCGGGCTCGGGCTCGGCGTCGGTCGGCGCCTCCTGCTCGCCGGCGGGGCGCTCGTCGTCGCGGACCGGCCGCAGGCTGACCCGGCGCAAACGGCCGCGGCCGCCCGGGAAGAGGTGCTCGACCATCTCTTCGAAGTTTTTGGCGGTCGCCTCGAAGGTCTCCTCGAAGGCGCGCTCGATCTCCTCGTCGATGTCGCGGATCAGCGACTCCAACTCCCGCATCGAGCGCTCGATGTCCTCGCGCTGGGCCTGCAGCGCCTCGACGTGCTCGCGCGCCTCCTCGTACTCCTGCTCGGCCAGCGGGTTGACCGGGCCGATCTGGGCGCGGCGGCGGTCGAGCCGCTCGAGCCGGCGGTCGACGTCGGCCCGCGCCTCGTCGCTCAGCGCCTCCTCCGCCGGCGGGATCTCCTCCCCCAGTTTCTCGGCGATCGCGGCCAGCTCCCGCGCGGCCTCGGCCTGGCGGTCGCCGAGATGCGCGGCCTCGACCTCGGCCCGGGTCAGCTCGTCGGAGGTCTCCTTCATCTGCGCCTGCAGCTCGAACTCCTGCTGCGAGCAGGCGCGGAGCACATCGGCGATCTCGTCGCCGTCGTCCTGCCCGCCGACGACCTTGCGCTCGATCCCGTCGACTCTGGCCCGAATCGCGGCGCCGACCGCCTCGGCGGCGGTGCGGGCAGCACGAACGTCGTCCAGCAGCTGCTCGCCGGCGGTCAGGCGCGCGCGCAGCGCCTCGCGGTGGCGCTCGCCGAGCAGGCCCTCGGCGCGGCGGGCATGGCGGGAGGCGCGCTCGGCACCGGCGCGAACATCACCGAGGGCCGCCTCGCGGGCGGACTCGGCGGCGTCGGCCGAGCGGGCGACGTCGAAGCCCTCGCCGGCAGTGCGCAGCCCAGCCTCGATCTCCCCCAGCTCCTCTTCAAGCTTCTGCGCTCGCTCGCCGGGAGCGGCGCCGTCGCCGACGTCGAGCGTCAGCGGCCCGAGCTCGACCCGCAACCGCTCCAGCCATGCCTCCAACTCAGCCTCGCGGCTGGAGAGATTGGCGACCCGCACCGCGACCCGCTCCTGCTCCCCCCGCAGCTTCGTCAGCAGGCCCCAGGCCTGGGTGCGCTCGCGATCGCGGGCGGCGAAGCGCTCCTCGGCCGCGGCGCGTCGTTTCGCCACCTCGGCCAACTGCTCCTCGAGCTTCCCGCGCACGCCGCGCGCCTTGGCAGCCGCCTTTTCGGCCGCGGCGGCCCGGTCGGCGCCGAAACGCAGCTCCTCAGAGACGAGCTGCGCCCGCAACCCCAATTCCTCGCGCTCGATCCGCGCCCCCAGCTCGGCCGCCTGCGCCTGGCGCTTCAGCGGCCGCAGCCGCGCCCGCGCCTCGCGCTCGACGTCGAGGGCACGGTCGAGGTTGTCCCGCGCCGAGCGCAGCTTCAGCTCGGCCCGGCGCCGTCGTTTGCGGTGCTTGCCGAGACCGGCCGCCTCCTCAACCAGGAGCCGCCGCTCGCGCGGCTTGGAGTGGACGATCGTCTCCACCCGTCCCTGGCTGATCACCGAATGCATCTCGCGGCCGAGATTCGTGTCGGAGAGGACATCGGTGACGTCGGCGAGGCGGCAGCGGGCGCCGTTCAGCCGGTAGCCGCTGTCGCCGGAGCGGTCGAGCCGCCGCTCGACGGCGACTTCGGAGAACTCAGTAGCCGCCCGGCCATCGGAGTTGTCGATCGTCACCTCGACTTCGGCGGCGCGGCGCTGGCCGACGCCTTTGCCACCGGCGGAGATCACGTCCTGCATCGAGGCGCCGCGGATCGCGCCCGGGCTCTGCTCGCCGAGCGCCCAGAGGACGGCGTCGGTGATGTTGCTCTTGCCGGAGCCGTTGGGGCCGACGATGACACTGACACCCGGGGAGAACTCCAGGGTCGTGCGCTCGGGGAAGGACTTGAAGCCCTTCATCGAGATCGATCTCAGATACACGCGCGCACTCCTCGCATCGGCCCAATGCTCCCGGTCGACTCGGACGCGAATGCGGCTGGATTAACCCCCAAGATGCGCCAATGCCTCCTCGGCGGCGAGCTGCTCGGCCGCCTTCTTGCTCCGCCCTTTCCCCCTCCCGACCCGCTCGGAGTCGACGATCGCCACCACCTCGAATGTTCGCCGGTGCGGGGGACCCGTCGCCGCGATCACCTCGTAGGTTACGCGGGCTCCGCGCTGGGCCAAAAGCTCCTGCAAAGCGGACTTGAAATCGATCCGCGTCTCGGAGGCGAGTTCAATCCGCGGCTCGAACGCGTCGGCCACCGCCGCGGCGGTCGGCTCGAAGCCGAAGGCGACGTAGCAGGCGCCGATCAAGGCCTCGGTCGCCTCCGGCAGCGGCCGGCCGCCTTCGAGCAGGATCTCGGCCGGGATCGCCGCGACAACGACCTCGGGCTCGTTCTCGCGCAGCATCGCCGGCACTCCCAGCTGCGTCCCGATCTCGGCGCAGGAGACGCCGCTGACCGCCTGGTTGTGGACCTTGGTCAACCCGCCTGCAGCCAGCTTCTCAAAGGTCTCATAGGTCCTCGTCGCGACGGCGAGGCCGAGGACGCTGTCGCCGAGAAAGGCGAGGCGCTCGAAGGAGTCGACCCGGCGCTCGGTCCAGGAGGAGTGGGTCAGCGCCTGGCGGCGCAGGTCATCCGGGAGGTCGCCGATCAGCGCGGCCAGCGCTGCGACGGGAGAGTCGGGCTGGGACGCCACCGCTCAGGCGGGGGCGTGCTCGAGCACGAAGCCGACCGCGTCGCCGACGGTCTTGATGTGGGTCGCCTGCTCCTCGCTGACAGTGACGCCGTAGCGGTCCTCGAGCTCCATCACCAGCTCGTAGAGGTCGAGCGAGTCGGCATCGAGGTCCTCCTTGAAGCGGGTTCCCTCCTCGATCCGTGAGATCTCGACTTCGAGCTCCTCGGCGAGGTGCTCGCGGACCAGGGTGAGGACGTCGTCGCGGTTCATCTTCACGGGTTGTCTATCACGGCCCTCAGGCGTCGCCGCCACCAGCGAGTGCGCCGCGACCGGCGCCGCCCTCGGCCAGCAGGGCGGCGGTGCGGCCGACCGCGTCGACCTCGGCGCAGCGGGCGGCGAGGCGGACGGCATTGGCGATCCCCTCGGCGCCGGAGCTGCCGTGGCCGACGACGGCGATGCCGCGCAAACCGAGGAGGATCGCGCCGCCGGTCGAGTCCGGGTGGAGCTCGCGGCGGAGCCCGTTCAGGGACGGCTTCAGCAGCAGCCCGCCGACGCTGGCAATCGGGTTGGAGCGGGCTGCGTCGCTGACCGCCGCAGCGACGGTCTTCGCCGTCCCCTCCAGCAGCTTCAGCGCGACGTTGCCGGTGAAGCCGTCGGTGACGACGACGTCGGTCTTCGCGGCGGGGAGATCGCGCCCCTCGACGTTGCCGGCGAAGTTGATCCCGACGGCGCCGCTGAGCAGACGGTGCGCCTCGACCACCTCCTCTCGCCCCTTGCCCGACTCCTCGCCGACCGTGAGCAGGCCGACGGATGGATCGTCGACCTCCAGCACGGCATCGCTGAAGGCGGCGCCGAGGAAGGCGAACTGGACGAGGTGCTGAGCGCGAACCTCGACGTTGGCGCCGACATCGAGGAAGAGGACCGGTTTGCCGGGCACCGGCAGCTGGACCGCGAGCGCCGGCCGCTGCACGCCCTTGAGGCGGCGCAGGCCGAAGGTCGCGGCGGCCATCGCCCCCCCGGTCGAGCCGCAGCTGACCATCGCGTCGGCGTCGCCGTTCGCCACCTCCCTCGCAGCGCGGACAACCGAGGCTTCCTTCTTCGCCCGTACCGCCGGCACCGGGTCCTCCTCGTTGGCAATGTGCTCGGCGCTGTCGACCGCCTCGACTCCCTCGACGCCGTCGAGCCCGAGCGCGCGCCGCGGCCCGAAGACGCGGACGCCGATGCCGTCGGCCGCGGCCAGACGGGCGCCCTGCGCGAGCACGTCGAAACCCTGCTCAGCCCCGTAGCCGTCGAGGGCCACGGTCACCGCGCGGTCCTGCGCCACGGTTACTCGTGGGTGTGGGGCGCCGACGGGTCGGCGATCCGCTGGGCGACGACCTCGCGCCCGGCGTAGGTGCCGCAAGTCGGGCAAACACGATGCGGCAGCCGCGGGCTATGACAGCGGGGGCAACTGTTCAGGTTCGGCTTGCCGGCCTTGTGGTTGGCGCGCCGCTTGTCGCGGCGGGCGCTGGAAGTTCTCTTCTTCGGGACGGCCATAAGGCGCGGAATGGTAGCGGTTGGGAGAGGGCCGGTACCCCCTCCCCAGACACATCTCGCCAATGGCTCGATGTTGAGTGTCTGGAGAGGGGGTACCGGCCCTCTCAATACACGGCTCGAACTACCGCCAGATCGTCTTGTTGCCAGGTGACCGTCCCTCCGGTCCATGCTGCTAGGTCTTCGGCCGTCTCCGGGAAGTCGTAGTCGGGGTCGATCGGGGCGATTTCGGCGTCGGCCTTGACGATGTCGCCGATGACGAAGGCGCGGGCCTGCTCGCGGACCTGGCGGAAGAGGTTCTTCTTGGCGACGGAGCGCAGGTGGTGGATTGAGAGGACGCCGATGACGAGGTCCCAGGGCCCGTCGGGCAGGGGGTCCTCGATCCGGGCCAGCTGGACGTCGTCGTACATCTCCCGGGCCCGGAAGACCATGTCGGCGCTGGAGTCGAGCCCGATCACCCAGGAGTCCGGGTAGGCCTCGATCAGGCGCCGGGTCGTTTCCCCCGTCCCCATCCCTAGCTCCAGCACGCGCTCGGGCGGGGACGGGATCGCCGCGATCGCCTGCTCCTGCAGTTCGTCGTAGCGCGGGACCTCGGAGCGGATCAGCTCCGAGTAGGTGTCCGGTTTCCAGTCGAGTCGACCCATTACGTAACCTCGTCGGGAGCATGTCACAGGCGCCGCAGACGATCATTGACCTTTCCCGGCTTACGCTCGCCCATGGCGAGGGGAAGCGGATCGACGTGCCGGTCGCGCTGGAGCCCTTCGAGCTCGCCGGCCAGACCTACAAGCCCGAGCCCTGGGCGCCGACGGTGCGGCTCGAGGTCTCGCGCCCCAGCAACGGCTTCGCCTTCCGCCTCACCTTCCCGGTCCACCTCGAGGGGCCGTGCATGCGCTGCCTCGAGCCGGGGCAGCTGGACCTCGACGTCGAGGCGCGCGAGATCGACCAGGCCGGGACGGACGACCCGGAACTGCGCAGCCCCTACGTCTCCGAGGACGAGCTCGACATCGGCCGCTGGGCCCACGACGCGACGATGCTCGCCCTCCCTACCCGGATCCTCTGCCGCGCCGATTGCGCCGGCCTCTGCCCCGTCTGCGGCGAGTCCCTCAACGACAACCCGCACGAGCACGAGGAAGCAACCGACCCGCGCTGGTCGGCGCTGAAGGACCTGAAACTCGAGTAGCCGCGGCGCTTCGGAGTCTGACCACACCCTGGTGTGGCAAGTCTCGGCTACGCGATCAGGGGACGGACCGCATCGCCGATCTCCTCCGAGCGAACTCGAAAGCAAAGCGGGCGCCGGCCCGGCGCCCGCCCTAGGGCTGCTGGTCGAGCTCGGGCTGTGGCTGTTCCTCGTCGCGGCCGGCGAGGCGGTCGCGGCCGCGCTGGACGGCGGCGAGGAACTTCTGCAGGTTCACTTCGAGGGTGTTGAGGATCTCGTCGGCGTAGTCCTCGGCGCCGAGGCGGATTTCGCGCTCGCGGGTGCGGGCGTCCTCGACGATCTCGTCGGCGGCGCGCTCGGCCTGCTTGGTGACCTCCTCGTCGGAGATCAGGCGGGCCTGCTGCTCGCGGGCCTCGCGGACGATGCGCTCGGCCTCGCGTTTGGCCTCGGCCAGCATCTCTTGGCGCTCCTTGACGATCCAACGCGCCTGCTTGATCTCCTCGGGGATCGTGGCGCGCATCTGATCGAGGAGGTCGTAAATCTCCTCCCGATCCACGCGCACCTGATCCGTCAGGGGAACCGGACGGGCGTTGTGAACTACGTCATCGAGCTTGTCTATGAGGACCAGTACGTCCATATGAAGAGTCGTAAGCCTACGTGTATGCGGGGGTTTTAGGGAAGAAGAGGTTCAAAGGGGGATTTTTTGCAAGGCGGCGCCCATGCGGACGACTGGTTCGGACAGCCTACCTGTCGTTCAGGCGGTCACCCAGCGCGGCTGCGACGGCGGCTGGAACGAGGTCGGAGACGTTGCCGCCGAAGGTGGCCATCTCCTTCACCCCGGTGGACGAGAGGAAGCTGTAGTGGGGCGAGGCGATCACGTAGATGCTCTCGATCCCCGGGTCGAGCTTGCGGTTCAGCTGCGCCATCTCGAACTCGTACTCGAAGTCGGAGATCGCCCGCAGCCCCTTGACGATCGCCTTGGCGCCGTTTTCGCGCGCGAACTCGACCAACAGGTTGGCGAAGATCTGCACCTCGACGTTGGCGAGGTCGGCGGTTGCCTCTTCGATGAATGCCTTGCGCTCCTCGGCAGTGAAGAGCGTCTTCGCCTTGCGGACCGGGTTGTTGACGACGCCGACGACGACACGCTCGAAGACGTTGGAGGTGCGGGTGATGATGTCGATGTGGCCGTTGGTGACCGGGTCGTAACTACCCGGGCAGACGACCGTCCCGTCCTTCTCGCTCACTGCACGGCTCCGTAGACAGTGACGTCGGCGGCGCCGTAGCGGCGTTGGCGCAACGGCTCGAGTGAGGTGATCTTCAGCGGCCGGCGGGCGGCGCTCTCGACCACAGCGCGGCCATCTGCAGCAAGCAGCTTCGGCAGGTGGGTATCGAGATCCTGGGCCACGAGGTCGGCGAGTCTATAAGGGGCGTCGATGAAGACGAGGTCGAATTTCCCCGCAAAGGCGGCAGACGAAACCCCTCCCAGCCAGCGGCCGACGTCGGCGCGGACCAGTTCGGCGCGCTCACCGAGGCCGAGGCGCTGGACGTTGCCGAGGGCGGGACGGGTGTCGCGGTCGACGAGGACGGCGCGCTCGGCGCCGCGGGAGAGGGCCTCGATCGCGAGGGCGCCGGTGCCGCAGTAGAGGTCGAGGACCTGGGCGTCCCGCACCCTCTCCCCGAGGATCGAGAAGACCGCCTCGCGTACCCGGTCGGAGGTCGGCCGCACCTTCCAGCCCTTGGGCGCGACGAGGCGCTGCCCTTTGAGATCTCCGGCGATGACTCTCACGCCGAAAACCTATTCGGCGTTCGTCTTTTGTTCCGCCATCGACGAATAAAGGACGAACGCCGCTAGAGGGGGATTGGATCAGCCGCGGCGGTTCCGAAGCGGCGATGGGCGGCCTCGAGCAGAGGGCCTAGGGCGGGATCGGAGAGGGAGCCGTGCTCGCGCAGCAGCGCCTGGACCTCGCGTTGGGCTTCGAGCAGCTGCGGCCCGTCCTCAGGAAGGCTTGCGACCGCGAAGCGCGGCAGGCCGCTCTGGCGGGTGCCGAGGATCTCCCCTTCCCCCCGCAGTTCCAGGTCCACCTCGGCCAGCTTGAAGCCGTCGCCGCTGCCGACAACCGCCTCGAGTCGCCGCCGTGCCATCTCCCCCGTCTCTTCGGCGAACAGTAAGCACTGGCTCGGGTGCTCGCCGCGGCCGACGCGGCCGCGCAGCTGGTGCAGCTGAGAGACGCCGAAGCGCTCGGCCCCCTCGATCACCATCACCGTCGCGTTGGCGACGTCGATCCCGACCTCGATCACCGTCGTCGAGACGAGGACGTCGGTCTCCCGGGCTGCGAAGGCGGCCATCGCCTCGGCCTTCTGCGCGGAGTGCATCTGCCCGTGCAGGAGGCCGACGCGGAACCCGCGCAGCTCGCCCCTGCGCAACCGCTCGGCCTCGACCTCGGCCGCTTTGCCCGGCTGTTTCTCGGACTCGGAGACCAGTGGGCAGACGACGAAGGCCTGGCGGCCCTCGCGCAGGCGCCGACGGAGGAACTCGAAAGCTTCGCCGCGCTGGTGCTCCTCGACCAGTTGCGTCGTCACCGGCTGTCGTCCCGCCGGCAGCTCATGCAGCGTCGTCGTATCGAGATCACCGTACGCAGTGAGAGACAGGGTGCGGGGGATCGGGGTCGCGGTCATGTGGAGGACGTGCGGGGCCATCCCCTCCACCCCCTTCTCGTCGAGAGCGCGGCGCTGGCTGACCCCGAAGCGGTGCTGCTCGTCGACGACGACGAGGCCGAGGCGGGCGAACTCGACCGTCGGCTCGATCAGGGCGTGGGTCCCGACGAGGAGGCCGAGCTCGTTGCTGGCGAGGCGGTCGAGGGCTTCCCGGCGCCGGGGCGCCGGGGTCGAGCCGGTGAGCAGCGCGAAGGGCGTCGCCTCCGCGGCGAGCAGCTTGCCGAGGGTGATCGCGTGCTGCTCGGCGAGCGTCTCGGTCGGCGCCATCAGCGCCGCTTGGTAGCCGGCTTCCAGCGCCCGCAGCATCGAGTAGACGGCGACGACGGTCTTGCCGGAGCCGACCTCGCCCATCAGCAGCCGCTGCATCGGCTCGCCGGAGTCGAGGTCGGTCTCGATCTCGTCGAAGGCCTTGAGCTGGTCCCCCGTCGGCTCGAACGGCAGCGAGTCGAGCCAGCGGGCGACAAGGTCGCCGGGCTTGCCGAAGCGCGGCGCGGGACGGGCGGTGCGATGGCTGCGCTTGCGGGTCGCCAGCAGCGCTTGGTGCAGGAACAGCTCTTCGTAGCCGAGACGGCGCCGCGCTTCTTCGACTTCGTCAAGGTCCCTTGGGAAGTGGACAGCAGTGAGCGCGTCCCCCACGCCGGCGAGCTTGCGCTGCGCCCTTATCTCCGCCGGCAGTCCCTCAATCGCGTTCGGCGCCCACTCGACCGCTTGCTGTACCCAGTCGCGGATCTGCCCGGGACGAAGGGCTTCGGTTGCTCTGTGAAGAGGGACGAGGGCGCTCGACTGCGGGTCCTGACGAGGGCTGTTCGGGGACCCCTGCGCAGGATGCTCGGGGTCCCCGGCGCCCTCGCCACCCGCAGAAGAAACGAGCTCCCATTCTCTTACTGCGAAGCCTTTCCCTGAAAATTTCCCAGTCATCAGGAGTTCCGTGCCGGGTACCAACTTGCCTGCCACCCAGGGCTGGTTGAACCAGGTCGCGCGGACGTGGCCGGTCTCGTCGCCCACCTTGACCGAGACCATGCGCAAGCGGCCTTTGCGGAAGGGCCGGGGTTGAGGGCCCTGAACCTCCACCAGGACCGTCGCGGTCTCGCCCGCCGTCAGGTCCCCCAGCTTGCGCACACGGAGGTCCCGGTGTCGCCGGGGGACGTGGAAGAGGAGGTCACCGACGGTGCGGATGCCCGCTTCGGCCGCGGCTTCGGCGGTCTTCGGCCCGACCCCCTTCAGCGCGCCTAGCCCCTGCTCCAGCACGCTCGGGCGGGGCCAGTGGACGGGGGCGTCGAGCAGGTCGCCGCGCCCCAGCTCCCGGGCGCCGGCAAAGGACCGCACTACTGGGCGGCCAGCAGCCACCACCAGCTCGGCTGTCCCCCCTCGTGGGTCTCGATCTCGACTCCGTCGGGGACGTGGGTGTCGATCTCCCCGAGGCCGATCGGCGCTCCCTCGCCGGCGATCACGGTGACGATCTCCGCCGCCTCGGCGAGGTGCTGCAGCGTCTGGGTCAGGGTCGAGCCGGCGCCGCCCCAGGCGACGATCTCGCCGTCGACGAAGCCAACGGCGTCGCCCTTGCGGAAGCGGCCCTGAGCGTCGTCGCGGGCGGCCGGGGCGATGGCGCCGGTGCCGACCCCGTCCAGCGCCTCCTCCAATCGCTCGGCGTTCTCGTCCAGGGAGACCTGGGGGTCGAGCTCGACCAGCGCCAGCAAGCTCGCCTGCTGAGATGTCGCCGGGACCACCCGCGCCGGCTTCTCGGAGAGCTCGCAGGCGCGCTCGGCGGCCATGATCACGTTCGAGGAGCTGGGCAGGACGAGGACCTCCTCGGCGGCAACGCTGTGGATGCCGGCGAGGAGCTCGTAGGTCGACGGGTTGAGCGTCTCGCCGCCGGGGACGACGTGGGCGCCGAGCTCACCGAAGAGGCGCAGCATCCCGTCGCCGGCAGCGACCGCGACGACGCCGGTGCGACCGCCGAGGCGGGCATCGCGTGCGGCCATCTGCTCGCGCATGTCGGCGACGTCGAGGTTGGTCACCTCGCCGACGCCGTCGAAGACCGAGACCGCGGCCTCGGGCTCGTCGGTGTGGACGTGGACCTTGAGGGTGACGTCGTCGCCGACGACGAGGACGGAGTCGCCGAGCTTCTCCAGTCGTGGCAGGAACCCCCGGTTTTCGAGGCCGCGGCCGGAGACGATGAAGTTGGTGCAGTAGCGGTAGCGGCTGTCCTCGTGGTGGGGCAGACTGCGCCGCGGCGGCTCGTAGTGCTGAACCTCGGGCTCCTCGCCGTCGCCGCGGAGGGCGGCGACGACGCCGGCGAGGATGAGGACGAGGCCGTGGCCGCCGGCGTCGACCACGCCGGACTCGCGCAGGACCTCGAGCTGCTCGGGGGTGCGGGCGACGGCGCGCTCACCGTCTTCGATCGCCCGTTCGAGCACCTCGGCGAGGACGGCGTCCTGCACCTCTTCGGGGGCATCGGTACCGAGCCGTTGCTTGTCCTGCTCGAGGTGGGCGAGCTGGCGCGAGAGCGAGTGGGCCATCTCGCGGAAGACGGTCAGCATCGTCCCCTCTGCCGGGTCGCGGACCGAGTCGTAGGCGGCGTCGGCGGCGCGGGCGAAGGCGGCGGCGACGAGGGTGGGGTCGATCAGCTCGCCGGGACGGCTGGCGAGCTCCTCGGCGGCGCCGCGGACGATCTGGCTGAGGATGACGCCGGAGTTGCCGCGAGCGCCCATCAGGGCCGCGCGCGCCAGCGTCTGGACCAGCTCGGTGCGGCCGACCTCATCGACCGACTGGCCGTCGAGGTGGTCGAGCTCTTCCATCACAGCACGCAGCGTCATCGCCATGTTGTCGCCGGTGTCGCCGTCGGCGACCGGGAAGACGTTGAGGTCGTTGACCTCCTGGCGGCGCGCCTCCAGAGAGGCGTAGGCACTGCTGATTACCCGCCGGAAGCGGGCGATCTGGGGTTCTGGCATCTGCAGGGAATCTAGTCCCCGGCTGCGACGTGAGGATGTTCACACGGACCCGCCTCCCGCATTGGTACGGTGCCCGCGCCAATGAGACGCTTTGCCACCTGGACCACCGGCCACCGCAAGACGGTGATCATCAGCTGGGTTGTCGCCCTCTTCGCGATGATCGCGATCTCCAGCTCGGTCGGCGCTGACTTCAGCGAAGAATTCAGCCTCCCGGACTCCGACTCGAAGGAAGCGCTGGATCTGCTGGAAGAAAAGTTCCCGGCGCAGTCCGGGGAAACGGCGCAGATCGTCTTCAAGGCGGATTCCGGCGTCGAGGCGGCGGCGGTTAAGCAGAAGATGGAGCGGGTCTTCTCCGAAGTCGAGAAGGAACCGCACGTCAGCGAAGTCGCGAGTCCTTACGAAGGCGGCGGCGCAGCGGCGGTCAGCGACGACGGAAAGATCGCCTACGCGACCGTCCAGTTCAACGTCGCCGGACCTGATCTCGATACCGAGGAAGCCGAGCGGGTGATGAAGACCGCTCAGGCCGCCGCCGGCGACGGGCTGCAGATCGAGCTCGGCGGCTCGCCGATCGAGGAAGTCCGGGGCGAAGAAGAAGAAGAAGAAGAAGGCTTCTCCGAGGCGATCGGGCTGCTCGCCGCGATCGTCGTCCTCCTGCTCACCTTCGGCTCGGTGGTGGCGATGGGGCTGCCGATCATCACCGCGCTCTTCGCCCTCGGCGTCGGGGTCAGCTTCATCACCCTCGGCACCCACGTTTTCAACACGGCCGACTTCGCCCCCCAGCTCGCCTTCATGATCGGACTCGGCGTCGGTGTCGACTACGCCCTCTTCATCCTCACCCGCTTTCGCAATGGGCTGGCCGAGGGTTACGAGCCGCGCGAGGCGACGATCGCCGCCGTCGACACCGCCGGCCGCGCGGTCCTGTTCGCCGCGATCACGGTGATCATCGCCCTGCTGGGAATGATGCTGCTCGGGCTCAGCTTCCTCTACGGGGTGGCGGTCGCGGCGGCGCTGGCGGTCTTCTTCACGATGGTCAGCGCTCTAACGCTGCTGCCGGCGCTGTTGACGATCGTCGGCCGGCGGGTCGACCGGCTGCGCATCCCCGGCCTCGGCCGCGGCAAACGGAGCGTCGACGAAGGCACCTGGTGGTCCCGATGGAGCAACCGCATCCAGCGGCGGCCCTGGACGGCGGCGTTGCTCTCCGGCGCGCTCCTGCTCGCGCTCTGCGTCCCAACCCTCTCGCTGCGCCTCGGCACCAACGACGCCGGCACCGACCCGGACGGAACGACGACGCGACAGGCCTACGATCTGCTCGCCGAAGGCTTCGGGCCCGGCTTCAACGGTCCCTTCGTGATCGCCGCCCAGCTGCCCGAAAAGGGCGACGACGAAGCGCTGCAGGAGCTGCGGACGCAGGTCGAGGACGAAGAAGGCGTCGAGGCGGTCACCGACGTCGCCCTGAACCCCAACGAAACGGTCGGCGTCTTCCAGCTCTATCCGACGACCTCGCCGCAGAGCACGGACACGACCGACTTACTCGACCGCATCCGCGACGATGTGATCCCGCCGGTCGAGGAATCGACGGGCGCCCAGGTGCACGTCGGCGGCGTCAACGCGATCTTCGAGGACTTCGGGACCGCGATCGCCGAAAAGCTGCCGCTCTTCATCGGCGTCGTCGTCCTCCTCTCGGCGCTGCTGCTGATGATCGTCTTCCGCTCGATCTGGGTGCCGCTGAAGGCGATCGTGATGAACCTGCTCTCGATCGGCGCCGCCTTCGGGCTGATCGTCGCTGTCTTCCAATGGGGCTGGGGCGCGAGCCTGATCGGGGTCGACAGCACCGGCCCGATCATCTCGTTCTTCCCGATCTTCCTCTTCTCGATCGTCTTCGGGCTCTCAATGGACTACGAGGTCTTCCTGATGTCGCGGATCCACGAGGAGTGGGAACACAGCAAGGACGCCTCCGAGGCAGTGACCCGAGGCCTCGCCCTGACCGGCCGGGTGATCACCGCTGCTGCGGCGATCATGGTCACCGTCTTCGCTGCCTTCATGCTCGGCGAAGACCGGATCATCAAACTCTTCGGCCTCGGCCTCGCCTCGGCGGTCTTCATCGACGCCGTGATCATCCGCTCCGTCCTCGTCCCGGCGATCATGCAGCTCCTGGGTGAGCGGGCGTGGTGGTTCCCGGATTGGCTCGACCGGATCCTGCCGAAGCTGCACGTGGAGCCCGAAGAGGGCGACCCGGCGCCGACGGGCGAGCACCCTGTGGTCGCTGCGGCTGAGTCGGACGGTTAGGCGACGCGGGCGCGGCTGAGGGCGCGCGAGACGTCCTCGGAGACGCGAGCGGGTTCGGACTCCAGCTGCGTGTCGTCGAAGCGCAGGACGGTGTAACCGGCCGAGCGGAGGTCTAGGTCGCGAGCGTGGTCGTCTTGGAATGCGATCGAGCCGCGGTGGTAGGTCCAGAAGTCGGTCTCGACTACGAGACGCGCATCGCGCCAGAGGAAGTCGACGGTCCAGCGGCCTAGTTTCACGTTGACCTCGGGGTGCGGGAGGCGGTAGTGGCGGCAGATGCTGAGGAACAGAGTCTCGAGATCTGAGCGGGTGCGATCCGTAGTGAGGTGCTCGAGGCGGTAGCCCTTGAGCTCCGCCTGGCGGGTGGCGCGGCGGATCAGGCGTTGTGGGACCAGTGAGGTGCGCTCGAGGTCTTCGAGGGTCCTCGCCACGCTCGTAACGGGGATGTTGTGGCGGTGGGTGGTCAAGAGCCTTCCCCGTCGCCCTCCTTCTTGCTGCGAGCAGGAGGGCGACGGCGAAGGCTCTGAGGAGGGGTTGAGGGAGGGGCATCGGTGGAGGTGGATGCCAGGGCGCTTCGAGCGACCTGAGGTGGATGGGATCGTGATGTGGACGGGCCCGTCGATCGGTTTGAGGAGTTCCCAGAGAACTGCGGCGGACACATGGCTCAGGACGGCGCCGGAACCGCAGGCGAGCACTGCGGCTATGAAGCGCCCGTGGAGGCTCAGGCCGCGGTGGCCGACGGCGTAGACGCCTTGGTGAACACGGTGGAGTCGCCCAGTCCTGGCGCGTTTCGCCGCGCCTCTTCGTCCCAGGCCCAGCCCTTCGAGCTGCCGCAGGGTGATCACACCATGCTGATGAGCCGCGGTCTCATCGATCCGCAGGTCGAGCGTGTCGAGTTTGTCCTCCATAGGGAGACAAAGTCGACAGAGGCCTCGGGCCCTCCCCCTACCCCGCTGCTTTTTCGGGCTCTTTGGGCGCTTGAGGCGCTAGGCGCTCTTCGTGACCTTGCCCGCCTTCAGGCAACGCGTGCACACGTAGGTCCTGAGGGGGCGGCCGTTCTCTTGAATCCGCACCTTTTGCAGGTTCGGGTCGAAGCGGCGCTTGGTGGCGACCATCGAGTGGCTTCGGGACTGGCCGAACGCTGGTCCCTTGCCGCAGCTGTGACATACCTTGGCCATCGGTCGCGGGATGGTACAGGGTGCGGAGGCCCGGAGGGCTAGCCGCCCACCGCTCGCTTGAGGAGAGCCATGCGGGCGACGGTGAGGGCGGCGTTGCGGCCCTGGTCGCGCTTGTCGCCGCCTGCCCGGGCGAGGGCCTGCTCCATGTTGTCGCAGGTGATGACGCCGAAGGCGCAGGGCACGCCGGTCGCCAGCTGCACGTCCTGGATGCCGCGGGCCGACTCGGCGCAGACGAAGTCGTAGTGGTCGGTCTCGCCTCGGATGACGACGCCGAGGCAGGCGACGCCGCCGATCTCGAGGCCGCCGTTGTGTTTGGCGTTGTCGCGGCGGACGCCGTCGATGATTTCTTTGGCGGCGAACGGGAGCTCGTAGGCTCCGGGGACCGATTGGTGGGTGACGTTGCCGATCGGCACGCCCGCCAGCTGAAACCCGTGGTCGGCGCCGTCGAGCAGCCGCAGCGCCAGGTCCTCGTAGAAGCGGCCGACGACAACCGCGAACTGGAGTTTCTCCAGCTTTGCCTTCTCCTCGTCGCTGAACTGCTCGAGGAACGCCCCGGCCTCAGCCATTGCCGCCCTTGGCATCGGCGGCGTCGCGTTCGGACTCGTCGTGGATCATCTCCTCGTCGAGGGCGAGGCCCTGGTGGTGCAGCGAGTGGCCCATCTTGTCGCGCTTGGCGCGGAGGTAGGCCTCGTTGTGGCTGTTGGGAACCGATTCGATCGGCACCTGCTCGCTGACCGAAAGCCCGTAGCCCTCCAGCCCGATGATCTTTTTCGGGTTGTTGGTGAGGATGCGGATGCTGGTCAGGCCGAGGTCGCCGAGGATCTGGGCCCCGATCCCGTAGTCCCGCAGGTCAGCCGGGAGGCCAAGCTTGAGGTTGGCCTCGACGGTGTCGGCGCCCTCCTCCTGCAGTTTGTAGGCGCGCAGCTTGTTCAGCAGCCCGATCCCCCGCCCCTCCTGGGAGAGGTAGAGGAGGACGCCCTTGCCCTCGCGCTCGATCATCGAGAGCGCCGCCTCCAGCTGTTCGCCGCAGTCGCAGCGCATCGAGTGGAAAACGTCGCCGGTGAGGCACTCGCTGTGGACGCGGACGAGGACGTCGTCTGCCCCGTCGACGTCGCCCTTGACCATCGCCACGTGATGTTTGTCGTCAACCAGAGAGCGGTAGCCGACCGCCTGGAAGTCGCCGAACGCGGTAGGCAGCGCCGTCGCCACCACCCGCTCGACCAGTTTCTCGGTCCGCCGCCGATAGGCGATCAGGTCGGCGACCGTGATCATCATCAGCCCGTGCTTCTCGCAGTAGGGGACGAGGTCCGGGACGCGGGCCATCGTCCCGTCGTCGTTCATGATCTCGCAGATCACGCCGCTGGGATGGAGGCCGGCGAGGCGTGCGAGGTCGACTGAGGCCTCGGTCTGGCCGGCGCGCTCCAGCACGCCGCCGTCTTTGGCTTTGAGCGGGAAGACGTGGCCGGGCTGGACGAGGTCGCGCGGGGTCGCGCCGGGGTCGATCGCGACCTGGATCGTGTGGGCGCGGTCGTGGGCGGAGATTCCTGTGCTGACGCCCCCCGCCGCCTCGATGGTCACAGTGAAGGCCGTTTGCAGCGGCGCCTCGTTCTTCGCCGCCATCAGGTTGAGGCCGAGCTTCTCGCAGCGCTCCGCCGTCAGCGCCAGACAGATCAGGCCCCGGGCCTCCTTGGCCATGAAGTTGACGGCCT
>DATFOB010000006.1:0-25102 GCA_035266025.1 Solirubrobacterales bacterium | reverse complement strand
GGAGGCCGACGAAGCGGTCGGCGTCGGCGCCGTGCTCGCCGATCAGGCGGGAGATGGCGCTGAGCTTGAAGCCCTCCGACTGCATCTCCTGGATCAGCCGCAGGCGAGCGACGTGCTCGGGGCCGTAATAGCCGATCCGGGCCCGGACCTCGGGCGGCGGCAGCAGGCCGCGGGACTGGTGATTGCGGATGTTCCGCACCGACATCCCGGTCTCGTAGGCGAGCTGCTCGACGGTGAGATCAGCCTCGCGGGTGGCGGGATCGGCATCAGAAGCGGGTTTGTTCGCCATGTGACGATTCTACCTTTCGAATGTAACCTCGTTTGAGGTAACGTTTATGAGGGAACAAGCTTCTTGCAATCCACTCAAGGGACTCCCTTATGAACTTCGACTTCGCAACGATTCTCGCCGCCGCCGCTCCCCCGGCCGGCGGTGCCGAGATCGCCCAGATCGTGATCGCGACGAGCGCGGCGACGATCGTCACCTGCGCGCTCCTCTTCCTCGGCCTCGGTCATCGCACCGGCCGGGTGAAGACCCTGCAGCGCCTCGCCGATTTCAGCGAGCGATCCTCCGGCTTTCCCGGCTGGGTCGCTTTCCCCTCGGCCGTGGCCACTGTCTCCCTTCTGACCGCAGTCTTCGGCATGTACTGGGACATCTCCGTCCACATCGATAACGGCCGCGACGCCGGCCCCCTCGCCAACCCCGCCCACTACTTCATCCTCGCCGGCCTCTTCGGCATCTTCAGCGCCGGCTTCTTCGCGATGGTCCTGCCGAAGACGCGACCGAGCACGGTTGCGATCCGGCTCGGCCGCGACTGGTACGCGCCGCTCGGCGGCGTCCTCATCTGCGCCTGCGGCGCCTTCTCCCTGATCGGCTTCCCACTTGACGACATTTGGCACCGGCTCTTCGGCCAGGACGTGACGCTGTGGGGGCCGACCCACCTGATGCTGATCGGCGGCGCCGCGATGACCCTGGTCGGGATCGCCGTCCTTGCCGTCGAGGGGATGCGCGCCAACGCCTCAGGCGAGACTTCACTGGAGGAGCTCCTGCACACGAAGATGGCCCGCGCGATCGCCCTCACCGGCGGCCTGATGCTGGGCCTCTCGACCTTTCAGGCCGAGTTCGACTTCGGCGTCCCCCAGTTCCAGCTGATCTTCCAGCCGATCCTGCTGATGCTGGCGGCCGGCGTCGGGCTGGTCCTGGCGCGGACCTACGCCGGTCCCGGGGCCGCCCTCGGCGCGGCCGGGTTCTTCATCCTCCTGCGGGGCATCCTCGCCCTGTTGGTCGGGCCCGTGCTCGGGCAGACGACGCCCCACTTCCCGCTTTACATCGCCGAGGCCGTCGTGGTCGAGGCGGTCGCACTCTTCATCTCGACCCGCAAGCCCCTGCGCTTCGGCCTCGTCTCCGGCCTCGGCATCGGCACCGTCGGCCTTGCCGCCGAGTGGGCCTGGTCCCACATCTGGATGCCCCTCCCCTGGCCCGAGTCGGCCTTCCCCGAAATCGCGATTGTCGGCTTCGCGGCGGCGATCGCCGGCGCCACGATCGGCGCCTGGATCGGCAGCCACCTCTCGCCGATCCCGCAGCCGCGCTCGCCGCAGCTGCGCCGTGCCGCCGTCTGCAGCGCCGCCGTCCTCGCCGCCCTCGTCGGTTACGGCCTCTACACGCCAACTCAAGAGGGCGTCAGCGCCCAGGTCGCCCTGCGCGACGTCGGCAACGGCCCGGGTCGTGAAGTCATGGCGACGGTGCGGATGAGCCCGCCCGACGCCGCGGCCGATGCCGAGTGGTTCGACGTCACCGCCTGGCAGGGCGGTGGCCTGGTGGTGGCTCCGCTGGAGCGAACCGCCCCGGGCGTCTACCGCTCGACCGAGCCGATCCCGGTCGACGGCAACTGGAAGGCGATGATCCGCCTCCACGACGACAATTCGCTGAGCGCGCTGCCGCTCTACCTGCCGCGCGACGAGGCGATCCCGGTCGGTGAAACTCCGGCGCCAGGGAGCTTTACCCGCAGCTTCGACAACGAGCACCAGCTGCTGCAGCGCGAGGCCAAGCCCGGGCCGGCGTTCCTGACGGCCCTCGCCTACTCGGTCGTCGCCGGGATCGCGCTCTCGCTGCTCGTCCTCCTCGCCTGGGGCCTGCACCGCCTCGCGGTGGGAGTGCGACCGGCACCGCGGCGGCGCCGGTTGCGCCTCCCCGGCCTCGTCGGAGGGTTCCAGCACGGCGGCGGCAGGTGATCCTGCCGCTCGCCCACCACAGCGCCCTGGTGGCGCTGCCGGTCTTCGCCCCGGCCCTCGTCGTCATCCTCGTCCTCCTCGTCCACCGCATGCGCGAGAAGCGGCGGTGGGAGGAGGAAGAAGCGGAGGGCTAGTCCGCGAGTCCGCAAGAAGGCATCCTCAGAATGCTTTTTCGCGGACTCGCGTTATAGATGCCTCGATTGCCTCGGCATAGGGGCCATGGAGGGTGGCGCGCGGGATCGGGATCGTGATGCCGTAGGCGTCGCGCATCGCTTGCGCCAGCGTCCGCTTGAAGGTCGGGCCGTGCCAGCCATGGGCTTCCTTGGCCCGACCGACGTCGAGGTGGACCAGCTCGTGCAGGAGCGTCTCGAGGACGTCGCCGGGCCTGATGCCGGGGTAGGCGGTGATGGAAAGACGGAACTCGCTTGGGACCGCGAAGCCGAGGCGGTTAGGCCTGGTGCTCGCCCGCCGCACCTTCAGCTCCGGCCGTCGCCTGGCGAGTGGCCCGTCCGCAAAGACCGGCAGCGCCCGCAGGCGCTCCATCTCGGCGTCGAGCGGGACCCCGGCCACGAGGTAGTAGCTGGCCGGTCGCGATCGCAGCGCCGGGCTCTTGACCCGGCGACGGCGCCGCCGCCTCAGCTTTGGCAACGGGGGCACCAGTAGGTCGTGCGGTTGGCGTCGCCCTGCCCGCGAGAGGAGATCGGGCCGCGACAGGAGGGGCAGGCGCCCTGGCGGCGTTTGTAAATCTGGAAGTTGTGGCGGTTGCCGCGCTCGGCCGCGCTCAGCATCTGCTCGCGGGCGGCGATCAAGACCTTCCGCAGCTCCTCGTCGGAGACGTCGCCGACCGCTCGCCAGGGATCGACTCGGGCGGCGAAGCAGGCCTCGCTCTTGAAGATGTTGCCGATACCGGCGACGAGGTGCTGGTCGAGGAGGGCGTCGCCGAGGCCGCGGGTCGGGTCGGCGCGCAGCGCCGGGATCACCGCGTCCGGATCGAAGTCCTCACCAAGGATGTCGGGGCCGAGCCGCGTCAGCTGAGGATTGCGGCGCAGGCGCGCCGTCGGCGATACCTGCAGGGTCGGGCCGCCGAACTGGACCGCCTCCCACTCTTCATTCGAGAGAACGGCCCAAGCCGAAGAGCGAGGGCGGCGCCAGCGGGAGCCCGGCCGGTAGAAGTGCCAGCCGCCGCTCATCCCGAGGTGGCTGTGCAGCGAGACCTCTCCGAACTCGAGCAGCAGGTGCTTGCCGTGGGACTCGACGTCTTCGAGGGTGCGGCCGTCGAGTCGTTCGACCCGCGCCGCCTTCCCGCGTGGATTCGGTGCCGCCGCCGTCACGGTCTCCCCCAGCAGGGTCGCCTCGAAGCGCCGGGCCAGTCGCAGGATCGTGTCGCCCTCTGCCACCCCAGCATCATTCCGGAACGGTTCCGCCGGCCCTGAAGGCGGGTAGGGTCGAGGCATGTCCCGCCGAGCCGAGCCCGACCCCAAAGCGCGCCAGATCGCACTGGGGATCGGCGCCAGCCGGCTGGCGATGGGACTGGGGATCTTCTTCGCGACCCAGCCGGCGCTGCGGGCCCTGCGCTTCGGCACGACCGACGCCCAAGGCGAAGCAATGGCCAAACTCGGCGGCGGCAGGGACATCGCCATCGGCGTGATGACCCTGGCCGCACGCAACAACCCTGCGGCACTGCGAACCACGATCCTGATCTCAAGCTTCTGTGACGCCGCTGACGCGATTGCCCTCGGGGTCTCTGCTCGACAGCCCGAGACCCGCGCGGCGGGCATCGGCGGCATCCTCTCCGGCGGCGCCGCAGCAGTCGCCGGCCTCTGGTCTTGGCGCCGCCTCTAGGCGGGGTCGGGAGGCGCTCTCCAGACACTCAGCATGAGCCATAGGCGAGCTGCGTCTGGAGAGGGCCTCCCGACCCCGCCCCATGCCTAGGGCGCTGAGCCGTTGCCGCCGACCGCCGCCCCGCTCTGGAACTCGTGCGACTCGATCACCCGGTCGATCAGGCCGTACTCGACCGCCTGCTGGGGCTGGAAGAATTTGTCGCGTTCCATGTCGGTGTGGATCTGCTCCGCCGACTGGCCGGTGTGCTTGACGTAGATCTGGTCGAGCCGCTCGCGCAGGGCGAGGATCTCTTTGGCGTGGATCTCGATGTCGCTCGACTGGCCTTCGAAGCCGCCGCTCGGCTGGTGGATGAGGATGCGGCTGTTGGGCAGGGCCATCCGTTTGCCGGCGGCGCCGCCGGTGAGGATCAGCGACCCGGCTGACATCGCGATCCCGTAACAGATCGTCTGCACGTCGGGCTTGACGAACTGCATCGTGTCGTAGATCGCCAGGCCCGCGTAGGCGGAGCCGCCGGGGGAGTTGATGTAGAGGCTGACGTCCTTCTCGGGGTCCTCGGCCTCGAGGTGCAGTAGCTGGGCGATGATCAGGTTGGCGAGGTCCTCGGTCACCGGTTCGCCGAGGAAGACGATCCGCTGCGCGAGCAGGCGGCTGTAAATGTCGAATGAGCGCTCGCCGCGAGCAGTCTGCTCGACGACCATCGGTACCAGTGGCATAGGGCCCCTCTCCTAATTGGCGTCTGGGTTGTACTTATAGCCAACGCCGCGCACCGTCAGAACCAGCTCCGGCTTCTGCGGGTCGCGCTCGACCTTCTGACGCAGGTTAGAGATATGGACGTCGCAGGCGCGCTCGTCGCCGTCGAACTCGGTCTGCCAGAGCTCCTCCATGATCTGGGCGCGGGAGAAGACCTCGCCGGGACGGGCGACGAGGAGGCGCAGCAGCTGGAACTCCGAGCGGGTGAGGTTGACGGGGACGCCGCGGACGGTGGCGACGTGGCGGACGAGGTCGATCGAGACCGGGCCGGACTCGATCTTCACCGCCTGGGAGAGCGGCGCCCGGTCGAGTTCGCGCCGCCGCAGCTGCGCCCGCACCCGGCCCAACAGCTCGCGGACCGAGAAGGGCTTGGTGACGTAGTCGTCGGCGCCGACCTCGAGCCCGACCACCTTGTCGACCTCGGCGTCTTTGGCGGTGAGGACGATGATCGGGACGGCGCTGCGCGAGCGGACGTCGCGGCAGATGTCGAGGCCGCTCGGCCCCGGCATCATGATGTCGAGGATCAGCAGGTCGAAGGGGACGCCGTCGCCGAGCAGACCCGCCGCCTCGTCACCGTCGGCCGCCGGGGTCACCTCAAAACCCTCCTGGACCAGCGCGTAGCCGACCGAGTCCCGGACCGAGGGCTCGTCGTCGGCGATGAGGATGCGGCCGCTGCTCATGTGGTCCTTCCGGTAAGTCCGGTATCGATTTGGCGAGCGAAAACCGAGCACGCCGCGGACGCAGGGAGGCCGAATAGTTTCACTATTTGGCCGACCGAGGACAAAGGCGGGCGAAGGTTTGCAGCCGCCAAATCGGTGCCGGAATTCCCCGGGAGGACCACTAGGCGACCGGGGTCGGGCTCGGTTGCGCGACCGGGAGGCGGACCCAGAAGGTGCTCCCCTCCCCCTCGACCGATTCGGCGCCGATCCGGCCGCCCATCACGTCGACCATCCGCCGCGCGATCGCGAGGCCGAGGCCGAAGCCCTCCTGCTTGCGGGACTCGCTGCGGCGGTAGAAGCGCTCGAAGACGCGCTCCAGCTCCCCCGCGGGGATGCCGGTGCCGGTGTCGATTACCTCCAAGATGACCTCGCCCTCTTTGTCATGTCGGCCGCGGACCGTAACGGTCCCCGGCGGCGGCGTGTTCTTGAACGCATTGGTGAGCAGGCCGATCATCACCTGTCGCAGAAGAGTTGGGTCGCCGGCGGCGGTGAGGTCGGACTCGACGTCGACGACGAGGTCGACGTGGGGAGGGGCGTCGCAGGCGTTGACGACGTCCTTGACCGCCAGCGGGACGTCGACGGCTTCGCTCTCCGGGGCGCCGCGGGACTCGACCCGCGCCAGCGTCAGCAACGACTGGGTCAGCCGGTTCATCCGCTCGGCGTCTTCGCCGAGGCGACGAAGGAAGTGGTCGCGGTCCTTCGGGTCGTTCTTGGCGCCGCTCTGCAGGACCTCGATCGCGCCGGAGATGCCGGCGAGCGGGTTGCGCAGCTCGTGGGCGGCGTTGGAGACGAAGTCGGCTTCGGCGAGCTCGCGGCGGAGCTCGTCGGTGCGGTCGCGCAGGACCGCGAGGACAGCGCGCTCGTCGGGCAGCGAGCGAGCGGTCATCGCGTAGGCGCGGTCGCCGATCCGCAGCGCCGGGTGCGAGGAGAAGCCGACGTCGGCGGCGCGATGCAGCAGCGCCAGCGCCACCTCGGGCGGCTGCCCGGAGGAGTCGAGCAGGCGCGAGGCGGCGCTGTTGGAGAAGCGGACCGGGCCTTCGAAGTCGACGACCATGACCGCGTCGGTGAGGCCGTCGAAGATCGCGGTGAGCTTGTTGCGGTCGGCGGTGAGGACGCCGAAGCTCTCGTTCAGCGAGGCGCGCATCGAGTCGAGCGCGCGGGCGAGGTCGCCGATCTCGTCCGGCCCCGAAGTCTTCAGCTCCGCGTCGAAGGAGCCGCCCGCCATTTCCTCCGCGGCGCGGGCGAGGCCGACGACGCGGTGGGAGATCGCCACCGCGATCAGGAAGCCCGCGAGGACGCCGAGGATGACCGCGGCGATCAGCGCCTGGACGTTGTCTCCGAAGGTGTAGACCGCGGCGGCGGTGATCAAGCTGACCGCGGCAAAGGCGGCGGTCAGCCAGAGACGCATCCCGATTCGCAGGGAGCCGGGGGGTGCGCCGACGGGGCTCTCACCATTACGAGGCATGAGGATTTACTAACACAATCCCCGTCTCGCCGCGCCGGATCGGGCAATCCGGTGCCCGCATGGGAGAATCGAGATGTGCGGACGCTCGTCTTCATCCCCGCCTGGAACGAGGAGGCCTCGATCGCCGAGGTGATCGGCGACGTGCGCGCCTTCCTGCCCGAGGCCGACATCCTCGTCGTCGACGACGGCTCCGTCGACGCCACCGCCGCGCGGGCGCGCGGGGAGGGTGTCCTGGTCGCCTCGCTTCCCTTCAACCAGGGTTTGGGGGCGGCGCTGCAGACCGGCTACCTCTACGCGCTCCGCAACGGCTACGACGCCTGCGCCCACCTCGACGCCGATGGCCAGCACCCCGCCGAGGAGGTCGTGCGGCTGCTGGCGGAGGTGACCGCCGATCGCGCCGACCTTGTGATCGGCTCGCGCTACCACTCCGGCGCCGTCGCCGAAAGCGGCGATTACAAGCCGACCTTCTCGCGCCGGATCGGGATCAGCGTCTTCCGCTTCTTCCTCACCTTGGCGACGCGGCAGCGCTTCACCGACACGACCAGCGGCATGCGCGCCGCCAACCGCCGGGTGATGGACCTCTTCAGCCGCCACTACTCGCCCGACTTCGCCGAGATCGAGTCGCTGCAGCTGGCGGTTCGCCAGGGCCTGCGGGTCGAGGAGCTGCCGGTGCGGATGCTCGAGCGGGCCGGCGGCACCTCGTTCCTGACCCCGGTGCGCTCGGCTTTCTTCATCTTCAAGGGCCTGGTCGTCCTCCTCGTCGGCCAGTTCCGACCCCGCGAGGCGGAGGCGAAGCAATGAGGGCGCTGGCGATAGCCGCGGCGGAGGCCGAACCGCAGGTCCACCTCACCTCGCAGACGCGGATCGTCGCCGCGGTGATCGCGATCTTCTTCATGCTCCTGATCCTCGACCTGATCCGCCGCGACCGGCTGCAGGAGCGCTACAGCGTGATCTGGTTCGTCGCCGGGCTGGGAATGCTCGCCGGCGCCGCCTTCCCCGGCCTGCTGGAGCTGGTCGCCGACGCGATGGGCGTCCGCAACACCAACGTCGCCCTCTTCTCGATCGTCCTTCTGCTGCTGCTCGGGTTGGCGCTGAACTTCAGCGTGATCATGTCCCGGCAAGCAGCCCAGATAACGCGGCTGGCGCAGGAGCGGGCGATCGAACACGCTCGCAAGGATTCTGCTGCGGCCGAGGGGCCGCTAGGCAAGGACGCAGGGAGTCGGAATAACAGCGCTATTTCGACGACTGAGGGCGCCGCATAGCGGTTCCTCAGGCCAGCAGAGCCTCGAGTCGGAAGAACAAAGCCTCTAGGGCCAACTCCTCGGAGACGTTCAGTTCCAATCCGCGCTGCGTCTCCTGAACCAGCTCGGCGCCACGCCGCGCGAGGCCGGTGTCCAGCCCCTCCGCCTGCGCCCTCAGCTTCTGCAGGCGGTCGCGGTTGAAGACCACTTCATCCGCCCCGGCGGCGACGGCGGCGAGGTCGCGCAGCCAGAGCGCGCAGAGCTCGAAGCCGAGCCCGAGGATCTCGGTACGGCGACGACGGCCGGCGCGTTTGGCGCCGTCGCCGACCTCTTTGGCGCTGCGTTTTATCCCAGCCTTCGCCTCTTCTGACAGCGCCTCGCGGGCGGCGTCTTCGGCGTCGCCGCCGGCGGCCTGAGCGCGGTCGAGCAGCGCTTTCCAGGGCGCTCCGGCGCACTCGCCCTCCAGCACGGCGGCGACGCAGCGCTCGGCCTCGACGCGCAGCTCACGCCCCCGCTCGCTCAGCAGAAGCCGAGCCCGCTCGAGGTCGCCCGCGGCGAGCCGGGCCGCAGCCGCGACCTCATCCGGCTCGCCCTCGCCGGCCAGCTCCGCCTCCACCACCGGGGCCGGCAGCGGGGCGAACTCGATCGTCTGGCAGCGGGAGGCGACGGTCTCCAACAGCCCCTCCTGATCGGAGGAGAGCAGGATCAGGTGGACGAACGCGGGTGGCTCCTCCAGCGTCTTCAGCAGCGCGTTCTGGCTCTCGTCCCGCATCGCCTCGGCGGCCTGGATCACGAACACCCTCTTGCCGCCTTCGAAGGGCCGATAGGCGGCGGCGCGAATCACCCGCTCGCGCACCTCCTCGACCATGTGCTGGGCGCCGATCGGGGCGAGCCAGACGAGGTCGGGGTGCGGCGAGGGGTCGAGCAGCGCTCGCCGCCGCGCGTCCTCCGGATCGGCCGCGGCAGCCGCCAGCACCTCGGCGGCGAAGGCCCGCGCCGCCGCCCGCTTGCCGGCGCCACGGGGGCCGCGGAAGAGGTAGGCGTGGGACGGCTCGCCGGCCAGCGCCGCCTTCAGCGCCACCCGCGCCCGCGCCTGGTTCTCGGTCGCCGAGTCCAGCGCTTCGGACTTTGACCCCACTCGGGTGTGGTCAGTCTCGGTTGCGCTCACGGACTGCCTCCATCACCCGCTGGTGGACCTCCTCGACGGAGCCGCCGGCATCGATCACGGCGACGCGGTCGGAGGCGATCACGGCGATCTCCTCGTAGGCCTCGGCGACCGCCTGCTGCAGGCCGAGCCCCTCCTGCTCGAAGCGGTCGCCGCTCTCGGCGCGGCCGAGGCTGGTCTCCGGGTCGATTCGCAGGAGCAGCGTCAGGTCCGGCCAGAGACCGTCGGTCGCCGTCTCGCAGAGGCCGATCACCTCGCCGACGCCGAGGCCGCGCGCCGCACCCTGGTAGGCGATGCTGGAGTCGCTGAAGCGGTCGGCGACGACGTGGCAGCCGGCCTCCAGCGCCGGCCGGATCACCCGCTCGGTGACCTCGGCGCGGGCGGCGAGGAAGAGCATCAGCTCGGCCAGCGGCTCGAGCTCGACCCCAGGGTCGGCGAGCAGCTCGCGGATCCGCTCGGCCGCGTCGGTGCCGCCGGGCTCGCGGATCGCGACCGTCCCCTCCCCCAGCGCCTCGACCAGCAGGCGCGCCTGGGTGCTCTTACCTGATCCGTCGACCCCCTCGAGGGAGATGAACAACGGCGGCGGACCTCAGCCTTTGGCGCCGGCTTTGGCGCGTTTGCGCCCGCGGGTCGCCGTGTCGGCTTTCGACGCTTTGACTTTCGATTTCTTCGCTTTGGCCGGCGCGTCCTCGTCGCCCTTCGGCGGCGCTTTCTTCTCCATCTCGGCTTTCGCCGCTTTGGCGGCTTCGCGCTCGGCCCGGCGTTTCTTCATCTCCTGCATCGACTCGCAGTCGTCGTTGAGGCAGAGGTTCCAGGGCCGGCCGCGGAAGGGCTGGACTTTGAGCCGCGGGGTGCGGTCGCAGATCGAGCAGCGCTCCTCGAGGCGGAAGACGTCGCCACGCTGGGGCAGCGGGAAGGTCTGGTCGCAGGAGTCGGGATCGTCGAGGGTCCAGCCGCTGCAGCCGACGAACCGTTTGCCCGATTTTTTCGCCCGGATGATCCGCAGCATGTTGGGCGAGCCGTCCTCCTTGGTGCGCCCGGCTTCTTCGCAGACCTTGCAGGGGCCGAGGATGCGGTCCTCGTCCATCCCTTTCCAGATCACTTTCGCCAGGTCTTCGCGGCTGGCATCGATTTCGTCCCAGGTCTTGTGCAGGAGGTCGCGGCTCTCGCCGACGACGGTGCCCTTCGACATCTCGCCGGCGGCGATCCGGTCCATCTCCGCCTCCAGCGTCGCGGTCATTTCCGGCGTCGCCATCGCCGGCACGTAGTTCTTGAACGCCTCATAGAGGGCGATGCCGGTCTCGGTCGGGATCGGCGGGTTGCTGTAGACGTAGCCGCGGTCGAAGAGCTTCTGGATGATGTCGGCGCGGGTCGCTTTGGTGCCGAGGCCGCGCTCCTCCATCATCTCGATCAGTTTTGCCTGCGAGATCCGGCCCGGCGGCTGGGTCTCCTTGCCGACCTGCCAGGGGTCGCCCTCCAGCTGCAGGACCTGGCCCTCTTCCAGTTTCGGGATCTCCTCGTCGGCCGAGCGGGCGTAGGTGTAGATGCCGGCATAGCCGGGGTCGACGACGACCGAGCCACGGACGAAGTAGGTCTGGTCGCCGGCTTCGATGTCGGCGCGCGTGGACTCGGTGATCATCGGCGGGCTGAAGGTGGCGAGGAAGCGGCGGACGACGAGCTCGTAGACGCGTTTCTTGGGGCCCTCGAGCGCGCCCGGATGGACCGCCTGGGTCGGGTAGATCGGCGGGTGGTCGGTCGTCTCTTTTTTGCCGCGGGTCGGTTTCAGCTCGCCGTCGAGCAAGGCCGATGCGGCGGAGAACTCCTTGATCCGGACCAGCGAGGTGACCAGCTCGCGCACCGGCAGCGAGGACGGGTAGACCGTGTTGTCGGTGCGCGGGTAGGAGATGAAGCCGTCCATGTAGAGGTCCTCGGCGATCCGCATCGCGCTGGCGGGGGTGATCCCGAGACGGCTGGAGGCGTCGGTGCTGAAGGCGGTGGTGTTGTAGGGCGTCGGCGGCTTGCGGGTGTTTTTCCGCGCCGTCACGGATTTCACGGTGCCGGGATTCGAGGTGCCCGCGATCGCCGCGTCGGCCTCCGCCTTCTCCCAGAATTTGTCGACGCTGTGATGGGTCTCGAAGCCGCCGTCGGGATGCTGGAACTTGGCGAAGACTTCCCAGAAGGGTTTGGCGACGTGGGCGCGCCGTTCCATCTCGCGCTCGACGATCAGGCCCAGGGTCGGGCTCTGGACGCGGCCGACCGAGAGGAAGTTGGAGCCGAAGCGGCGGCTGGCGAGGGAGACGGCGCGGGTCAGGGTCGCGCCCCAGAGCAGGTCGATGTCCTGGCGGGCGGCGCCGGCGTTGGCGAGCGGGTAGGAGAGATCGTCGAGCTCGTTGAAGGCGCGGTCGATCTCCTCTTTGGTCAGGGCCGAGTAGCGGGCGCGCAGGATCCGCAGCGTCCCGTCAGCGGTGCCCTCGCGCGAGCCCAGCGCCGGGTTGGCGTCGAGCATCTCCTCCAGGGCCTCGAGCCCGATCAGCTCGCCCTCGCGGTCGAAGTCGGTCGCAATCACCAGCTCGTCGGCCTCTTTGGCCAGTTTTTTGATCGCTTTGACGACGTTTTTGTCCGTCGGTTCCTTGATCAGCTCGGCGTCGATCAGGTCGTGCAGGTCCGTCTTCTGCCAGTTCGAGTAGCCCTCGGGGAAGGCCGGGCCGAGGACGTGGCCCTTGAGGCCGACCGTCATCTGGTCGTTACCTTCCCCGTCGGTCCAGGTGTAGAAGGGGACTTTGAAGGTTTTGTCAGAGCCGTTGGAGCCGTTGCTGAGGGCTTCGGCAATCTTCTTGGCGCTGTTGTTCTTCTCGGTGACGATCAGTCGCATGGGGCGGCGAGGGTAGCAGGGGGCATCGGCTGCGCAAGCGGGCGACCATCCGTCCGATCTTCTCCCGCGGCCCCATGGATCTGCTTAGGATCACCGCCTGATGAGGTGTCTCGTAACCGGCGGCGCGGGGTTCATCGGCTCGAACTTGGTCGACGCTTTGCTGGCCCGTGGGGACGAGGTGACCGTGGTCGACAACCTCTCGACCGGCCGCCGAGTCAACCTCGAGCCGGCCCTTGCCGCGGGCGCCGAGCTGGTCGAGCTCGACATCCGCGACGGCGAGGCGCTGAGCCGGCTGGCGACGGAGAAACGGCCCGAGCGGATCTTCCACCTCGCTGCCCAGATCGACGTCCGCAAGTCCCTCGCCGACCCCTTCTTCGACGCCGGCGTCAACGTCGGCGGCACCGCCAACGTGCTCGAGGCCGCGCGCGCCTCGGAGTGCGGGCGCGTCGTCTCGATCTCGACCGGCGGCGCCATCTACGGCGAGGGCGAGGGCCAGCAGCTGCCGCTGCCTGAGAACGCCCCGATCGCCCCGCTCTCGGCCTACGGCCAGAGCAAGTTCGCCGCCGAGGGCTACGTCTCACTCTTCGAGCGCCTCTACGGGGTCTCCGGAGTTTCGCTGCGGCTGGGCAATGTCTACGGTCCGCGTCAGGACCCGCTCGGCGAGGCGGGGGTTATCGCGATCTTCTGCGGCCTGCTCAAGGAGGGCGGTCGTCCGAAGGTCTTCGGCGACGGGACCCAGACTCGTGACTACATATATGTAGGCGACGTAGTCTCCGCCGCCCTTGCCGCCGGCGAGTCCGATGCCACCGGCGCGATCAACATCGGCACCGGCGTCGAGACCAACGTGCTCGAGCTGATCGAGGCGCTCAAGGGCCTCTCCGGCAACGAGAGCTTCGATCCGGAGTTCGCCCCCGCCCGCACCGGCGAGGTGCAGCGGATCACGATCGACGCGGGCCGCGCCCGGCGCGAGCTCAGTTGGCGGGCCGAGATGGGCCTCGAAGAGGGTCTGCGGGTCACCCTGGATTCGATCTGAACCCGGGCGCGAGGGCCTGGACTCTCAGCTCCGAGGCTCGTCGAGGAGGCGGTCGAGCGCCAGCTGCAGGACTTCGGAACGGCGCCTGCCGGGGTGCTCGGCGACGATGAAGTAGGTGCCGATGAAGAGCGAGAAGGCGAGGATGCTGCGCGCCTCGACATCGTCGTCGTCGGCACAGATCGGCCCGAACAACTGGCGCAGGTAGTCCATCCGCCGGTTGTCGACCCGGTTGAGCCGGGCCGCGACCGCCTTGTCCCGCCGCGCCCAGTTTCGCACCGCCAGCTCGACCGGCATCGTCCCAGCGGAGGCGTTGGCGGCAAGCGCGAAGAGGTGGCGCAGCTTCGCCCGCGGCTCCCCAGGATCGCTCTCGACCTCAGAGATCACGTCGCCGACCGCGCTGCGCTCCCAGGCGTCGAGCATCTCCTCGATCAGGGTCGCCCGCTCCTTGAAGTGCCAGTAGAAGCCGCCCTTGGAGACACCGAGGGCCGCTGCCAGCACCTCGACCCGAACCGCCTCGGGACCTCCGCTTGCCAGCGCCTCCAGCGCCGCTCCGATCCATGCATCCCGGGGAGTTCGAACCGTGGCCACAGTCCCATCTATACGGCACCGTATTGACAGATGCAACCCGCTGGCGTATCGTCATCCATACGACACCGTATGGATGGAGGCACACAGTGAAGCAGCCGAACGCCGAGCACGAACGCCATCCCTGGCGCATCCACCAGATCGTCCCGGACTTCACCCTCGAAGACGTCTGGGCGCTCCCAACCCGGGGCGGGCCGGATGACTTCGAGCGCCTGATCGAGCTTGTCGGCTCCTTCGATCCGACCAAGACGGAGTCCCGTCCCACCCGCTTCCTCTGGCAGCTACGCGACCGCCTCGGCGCCTGGCTCGACCTCGGCGAGATCTCTACCCCTGTCGAGGACGGTGAGGGAGAGCTCTCGATTCCCGACAGCCCTGAGCACTCGCTGCGCGAGCGGCTGCCGGCGGACCTGCGTGGCAGCGCCGAGGACTTCAGCTTCAGCTCGCTCCCCTTCGTGCCCCTCTACCGCACCGACCGCGAGGCCGCCGGCGAGATCTCCAACAAGACTGTCCACGGCGTTGTACACCTCGCCTGGGTCGAAAGAGCCGAGGGCGATTTCCAGGGGGAGATGGCCGTCTATGTAAAGCCTCGCGGCATCTTCGGCCGCAGCTACATGTCACTGATCAAGCCATTCCGCTATTGGATCGTCTACCCGGCGCTGATGCGGCAGATGGAGCAGGTCTGGAACCGCGGCGTGCCCTTCTCCTCGGCATAGGCAGATCGCTAGCCTTCATCCCATGCCCGCCCAGGCCTACGCCGGCAAGGAGTGCGTCTGCCAGTTCCGCAAAGGGATCTGCGACCAGTCCTGCGTGCGGGACATGCTGGAGACGCCCTTCTACATCGCCTGCCTGAAACTGACCGGCCGCAAGTGCCTGGTCGTCGGTGGCGGCGAGATCGGGCTGGAGAAGGTCGAGGGTCTGCTCGCCTGCAGCGGCGACGTCACCCTCGTCGCCCCCACCGCCCACCCTGAGCTCGAACGCCTCGCGAGCGAGGGCTCGATCACGTGGGAGAAGCGGGACTACGCCGGGGCCGAGGACCTCGAGGGCGTCTTCATGGTGATCGCCTGCACCGACGACTCCGAGGTCAACATCGGCATCTTCGACGACGCCGAGCAGCGGGCGATGCTGGTCAACATCGTCGACGTGCCGCCGCTCTGCAACTTCATCCTGCCGGCGATCGTCCGCACCGGGCCGCTGGCGATCGCGATCTCCACCGCCGGAGCCTCGCCGGCGCTGGCGAAGCGGATGAAGCGCGAGATCTCCGAGCTCTTCGGCGGGGAGTACGCGCGCCTGGCCGTGATCCTCAACGACGCCCGCGGCTGGGCGAAGGGGACGCTGCCGACCTACCGGGACCGCAAGGAGTTCTTCGAGGGGATCGTCAACGGCGACCCCGATCCGATCGTGCTGCTGCGAGAGGGCAGGGACGCGGAGATCCTGGCGATCATCGAGTCCGCCAAAGAGCGGGCCGCGGCAGCGCTCGCCTGATCAGCCGGTGCCGCAGGCTGAGCTGCGGACCTGCTCCAGCATCGTGCGCAGCTCTTCGGCCTGCTCGACGCTGAGGTTGGCGCTGAAGGCAGAGGCGAGCTCGGCACGTACGAGCGGGCGCATTTCCCCCAGCAGCTCGAGCCCGGCCGGGAGCAGCGTCGCGTAGCTGACCCGGCGATCGGTCTCGCAGAAGGTTCGCTCCAGCAGCCCCGCCTTGATCAGCCGGTCGACCAGCTTGGTCAGGCCGCCGCGGGTGATCACCAGTGCCTCGGCCAGTTCCCCCATTTTCAGCCGTTTCTCGGGAGCGCGATCGAGCGTCGCCAGAACCTCGAACCAAGGGAGCGGCGGCAACTCGGCCGCAGTTAGAGCCTCCTGCAGGCGCCCAGTCACGGCTGCGTGCGTCTGCGTGATCGCGATCCACGCCTCGCGATGAGGGTCGAAGTCCTCTTTGACTTTCTGCTCTGCGACCGCCGTCGACTGCTCGCTCATGCCTACATCTTCACACACGATGGTTGATCTGACAATAGTTGACACGCAAACTTTATCTGCTAAGATGGTTTCCAGGTCAACTGTTTGAGCATCAACCACTTCGGGAAGGAACACACAATGAGCACCGAGACCGTCACCCAGCAGCAGGTTCCGACGGGCACCTGGGCCGTCGACCCCGTCCACTCCTCAATCAACTTCGCCGTCACCCACAACGGGGTGACCACGTTCCGCAGCGGCTTCGAGCGCTACGAGGCGCGCCTCAGCGGCGGCGAGCAGCCGCGGCTCGAGGGCACGGTCGAGGTCGAGAGCGTCGCCATCGACGACGAGATGCTGAAGGGCCACCTGCTCTCCCCTGAGTTCTTCGACACCCAGCGCTTCCCGCAGCTGCGGTTCACCTCGAGTGAGCTCAGCGTCGGCGAGGACGGCAGCGCCCGGATCGCCGGTGTGCTGGAGATCCGCGGCGAGACCCGCAAGGTCGAGGCCAGCGGCCGCTTTGCCCACCTCGGCGAGGACGCCTACGGAAAAGCGCGCGTGGGGCTCTCGATCTCCTCGACCGTCGACCGGCGCGACTTCGGTCTCGATTGGCAGGCGCAGCTGCCGAGCGGCGGCGACGTCCTCGACTACGCGGTGACGATCTCCGTCGAGCTCGAGCTCGTCAAAGAGGAGGCATAGCGATGAGGGTCCTCGGCATCACCGGAAGTCTGCGCCAGGGCTCCTACAACCACGCCCTGCTGCGGGAGGCCGCTGAGCGGCTTCCCGCCGGGGTGGAGTTCGTCGAGTTCGAGCGCCTGGCGGAGATCCCGCCCTACGACGCCGACCTCGAGGAGGGAGTCACCCCCGCCGCGGTCGAAGAGCTGCGGCAGGCGATGCGCGAGGCCGACGCCGTCCTCGTTGCCACGCCGGAGTACAACCACTCGATCCCCGGCGTCCTCAAGAACGCCCTCGACTGGGCATCCCGCCCTGCCGGCCAAAGCGCCCTCAGCGGCACCCCGGCGGCAGTGATCGGCGCCTCGACCGGGATGTTCGGCGCGGTCTGGGCCCAGGCCGAGACCCGCAAAGTCCTCGGCGCCCTCGGCGGCCGCGTTGTCGAGGCCGAACTCCCGGTCGCGAAAGCCGCCGACCTGTACCGCAACAGCCGCCTCGACCTCTCCCCTGAGCAATCCCAACAGCTGGAGGAGATCCTGGCGGAGCTCATCTCCGAAGTCGAGCAGCTGCAGGAGAGCCTGGCCGTCGCCGCCTAGCCCTGCGGCAGGGCGAAGAAGGCGATCGCCGCGTACTGGGCGATTGCGGCGGCGATGACGAGGAGGTGGAAGACCTCGTGGTAACCGAAGATCGCCGGGTTGGGGTTGGGGCGCTGGATCGCGTAGACGACCGCGCCGGCGGTGTAGAGGAGGCCGCCAACTGCGACCAGCAGGGTTCCTCCCGCCCCCATCTCGGTCCAGAGGTCGGGGAAGGTGGCGACGGCGACCCAGCCGAGTGCCAGGTAGATCAGGGCCGAGGCCCATTTCGGGTGGTCGATCCAGATCATCTCGATGATTGCGCCGGCGATCGCCCCGACCCAGACGACGGCGAGGATCGTCATCGCCAGCGAGCCTTCCAGGACCAGCAGCGCGAAGGGCGTGTAGGTGCCGGCGATGAGGAAGAAGATCATCGAGTGATCTAGCCGGCGCATCCACTGCCGCATCTGCGGCCGTGACCAGTTGACCCGGTGATAGAGGGCGCTGGTCCCGAACAGGGCCGAGAGGCTGACCGCGTAAATCGCGACGGCGAGGGTCGCTTTCGGCGTCTCGGCGAGGATGATCAGGGTCGCTCCGAAACCGAGGGACATGAAGAAGGCCCACTCGTGGGAAACCCCGCGCAGCTTCGGTTTGACCGCGGCGAATGCATCGGCGGTCGCCTCCTTGGCCGCCGTGGCGCGCTCGCCGACCGCCTCTTTCGCAGCGCTTGCCCGCTCGCCCATCGCGTCGCGAGCAGCGCTCGCGCGATCACCCATCCGCTCTGCGCCCCTTCGCAGTTCCTCCATGTCAGAAGGCTACCCAGAAGTTCACGCCGATATTGCGGACTTGTCACCATGGAGAGAGCGGTTGCGCCTGCGCGCGATGCCTTTAATTGCGACTTCGGGCACTTTTTCCGACCGGCGGGTGAGCGATCCTGCTCAGTTACCGCCGAAAGCCGCCGAGATAGGAGCATTTTGATGTCGAAGACCGCACTTGCCAGCCCCAAAAACGGTCTCCAAGGCCTGTC
This sequence comes from Solirubrobacterales bacterium, assembly GCA_035266025.1. GTDB lineage: Bacteria > Actinomycetota > Thermoleophilia > Solirubrobacterales > 70-9 > VAYN01. The sequence continues at coordinate 6,986 of DATFOB010000006.1, read as the reverse complement.
TATCGAGCGGCGCTTTTCGACGCCCGGTGTTCATCCCTTCGACCAGGTCGAGTGGGAGATCCGGGACGCCGTGATCGGCGATCCGGCCAGCCCGGCCTTCGAGCAGCGCGGGGTCGAGTTCCCGGTGACGTGGTCGCAGAACGCGACCAACATCGTCGCCCAGAAGTACTTCCGCGGGCAGATGGGCAGCCCCGAGCGCGAGAGCTCGGTGAAACAGATGATCGGCCGCGTTGCCGGCACGATCGCCGGCTGGGGGCGCGAGGGCGGCTACTTCGCCTCCGAGGAGGACGCCGACGCCTTCGAGATGGAGCTGACCGCGATCCTGCTCAACCAGAAGGCGGCCTTCAACTCCCCGGTCTGGTTCAACGTCGGCTTCGAGGAGACGCCGCAGTGCTCGGCCTGCTTCATCTTGAGCGTCGAGGACACGATGGAGTCGATCCTCGACTGGAACACCAAGGAGGGGAAGATCTTCCGCGGCGGCAGCGGCTCCGGGATCAACCTCTCCAACATCCGCGGCTCGATGGAGCAGCTGCAGAAGGGCGGCACCGCCAGCGGCCCGGTCAGCTTCATGCGCGGCGCCGACGCTTGGGCCGGGACGATCAAGTCCGGCGGCAAGACGCGGCGGGCGGCGAAGATGGTCGTCCTCGACGTCGAGCACCCGGACATCGAGCACTTCATCTGGTGCAAGGCCGACGAGGAGAAGAAGGCCGCGGCGCTGCGCGACGCCGGCTTCGACATGTCGATCGACGGCGAGGGCTTCACCTCGATCCAGTACCAGAACGCCAACAACTCGGTCCGGGTCACCGACGAGTTCATGGAGGCGGTCGAGGCCCGCGAGGACTGGGAGCTGAAAGCGCGGACCGACGGTTCGACGACGAAAACGCTGGACGCGCGCGACCTGATGAACCAGATCGCCGACGCCGCCTGGCGCTGCGCCGACCCGGGCGTCCAGTACGACACGATCATCAACCGCTGGCACACCTGTCCGGAGTCGGGCCGGATCAACGCCTCCAACCCCTGCTCGGAGTACATGCACGTCGACGACTCGGCCTGCAACCTCGCCTCGCTCAACCTGATGAAGTTCCGCCGCGAGGACGGCAGCTTCGACACGGCCGAGTTCGAGCACGCGGTCGACAGCGTCTTCCTCGCCCAGGAGATCGTCGTCGGCTTCTCCAGCTACCCGACCGAGGGGATCACCGAGAACGCCAACAAGTTCCGCCAGCTCGGCCTCGGCTACGCCAACCTCGGCGCCCTGCTGATGAGCGACGGCCTCCCCTACGACTCCGACGCGGGCCGCAACGTCGCCGCCGCGATCACGGCGCTGATGACCGGCCGCGCCTACCGCCAGTCGGCGCTGATCGCCGCCGGCGCGACCGGGCCCTACGAGGAGTACGAGAAGAACCGCGAGCCGCACAACGGCGTCATGCGGATGCACCGCGACGCCTCCTACGAGGTCGACCCGACCGGGATCAAAGGCGAGCTGCTCGAGGCCGCGCAACGGGCCTGGGACGAAGCGGTCGAGCTCGGCGAGGAGCACGGCTACCGCAACGCGCAGGCGACGGTCCTGGCCCCGACCGGGACGATCAGCTTTCTGATGGACTGCGACACGACCGGGATCGAGCCCGACTTCTCGCTGGTCAAGTTCAAGGAGCTGGTCGGGGGTGGCTCGATGACCATCCCCAACCGGTCGGTGCCGCTGGCGCTGCAGACGCTCGGCTACGGCGAGGCGGAGATCGACCAGATCGCCGCCTACATCAAGGAGAACAACACGATCGTCGGCGCCCCCGGCCTCAAGGACGAGCACCTGCCGGTCTTCGACGTCGCGGTCGGCGAGCGGGCGATCACCCACACCGGCCACATCGACATGATGGCGGCGACGCAGCCGTTCATCTCCGGCGCGATCTCGAAGACCGTCAACCTGCCGCAGACGGCCACCGTCGCCGACATCGCCGACGCCTACACGCGCGGCTGGAAGGGCGGCCTGAAGGCGCTGGCGATCTACCGCGACGGCTCGAAGACCGCACAGGCGCTCCGCACCGACGCCCAGGACGAACAGGAAGCCGAGACCGAGGTGGAGATGGCGCAGCCGGTCCGCAAGAAGATGCCGCGCGAGCGCGAATCGATCACCCATAAGTTCTCGATCGGCGGCCACGAGGGCTACATCACCGCCGGCAAGTACGAGGACGGGACGGTCGGCGAGATCTTCCTCACCGACATCGGCAAGGAGGGCTCGACGATGCGCGGGCTGCTCAACGCCTTCGCCACCGCGATCTCCCTCGGCCTCCAGTACGGGGTGCCGCTGGAGACCTTCGTGCGCAAGTTCAGCTACATGCGCTTCGAGCCGGAGGGGATCACCGGCAACCCGGAGATCCCGTTCGCGAAATCGATGCCGGACTACATCATGCGCTGGCTCGGCAGCCGCTTCATCGAGGACACCGACACCCTCGAGGACCTCGGGATCATGACCAGCGAGGTCAGGGCCAAAAAGGACACCGAGCAGCTCGGCCTCGGCATCGCCACCGATACGGCGGGACCGGCAAGCGGCAACGGCCACTCCAACGGCGGCAACGGCAACGGAGCGCCGAAGCCCGCGGCGGCGGCGCTGACCGAAACCCCCCCGGTGCGGCCGGCGAAGATGCAGGGCCTCGATCTCGGCCCGGCCTGCGAGCAGTGCGGCGGAATGATGCAGCGGACCGGCAGCTGTTACACGTGCAGCAGCTGCGGCAACAACACCGGCTGCGGTTGAGCTAGAGCTCTACGCCCCGAGCTGCGAGCCATTCGGCGAGCGGCTCGGGGGGCTTGCCTTCGAAGACGAGGCGAACGCCCTCGCGGAGGACGTGGTCGCCGTTGTCGGCCTGGCTCGGGTTGGTTGCGAGCCAGACTGCTGCGGCTGCGGCGGCGAAGGCGGCTGGGTCGTCACCCTCGGGGTCGATGCCACGGACCGTGCTGAGCAGCTCGCCCTGGAGGTCCTCGGCGGCGGTTGCGGGCCTGTCGTCGTCCTCGAAGCTCTCGAAGAAGCCGAGGACGGCGGTGTCGGTCCCCTCCGGGTCGCAGATCGCCGTCGCCTCACGCACGATCTCGGAAATGGTGGGGATCGTCTCGCGGCTGCCTGGCTTCACGCGGACTACCTACCCACTTCCTGACGTCATAGAACCAAGCTGGGGAGTGCACGCGGCGAAGGGACAGTGCTCTGCACGGCCCGCAGCCGCGGGTGCTTCTCAGCGCCGGTTATATGACGTCAGCTCAAGATGACTTCGGCGTCGTGGCGTGGCGTCTCGGTGATCGCGCGACGGTAGTTGCGCTCCGAGGCGGGGTCGGCCGGCTCGATCTGGCGGCGGCGGACCAGCTCGCGGAGGACGACGGCCATCTCGAACTGGGCGAAGGCGGCGCCGAGGCAGCGGCGGACACCGCCGCCGAAGGGGATCCAGGTGTAGGTGCCGGGCGGGTTGTCGATGAAGCGCTCGGGCAGAAAGCGGTCGGGTTCGGGGTAGATGTTCGGGTCGCGGTGGATCAGGTGGATACAGGGGGTGACGCCGGCGCCGGCCGGCAGCTCATAGCCGCCGAGCTCGACCGCCTCGGTCAGCTTGCGGACGACGATTACGATCACCGGGCGCAGGCGCAGCGTCTCCTGGATCGTCGCCGTCAGGTAGACGTCTTCGTCGTCCAGCACCTCGGCCCGCAGTCGCTCCAGCTTCTCCGGGTGGCGGGTCAGCCGCTCCATCGCCCAGGAGAGGGCGGTTGCGGTGGTCTCGTGGCCGGCGACGAGGAGGGTGAGGAGCTCGTCGCGGATCTCTTTGTCGCTCATCGGGCTTCCGTCCTCGTGGCGGGCACCGACCAGCATCGAGAGCACGTCCTCGCGCTCGGCGAGGTCCTCGGCCCGGCGGCGCTCGGCGATCTCGGCCGCGATCAGGCTGTCGACCCGCTCGACCCGGCGGCGGAAGGCGGGGATCAGGTTGACACGGTCGGGGCCGACCATCAGCACCGGCAGCAGCACCCGCGGGTTCGTCGTCAGGTCGAGGAAGTCGCGGAGGGCCTCGCGCAGCGGCTCCATCCGCTCGCCGTCGTGGACGCCGAAGACGGTCTCGATGATGATCTCCAGCGTGATCGCCTGCATCCGTGGCCGCAGCTTGTAGGGGACGCCGGTCGGCCAGCTCTCGATCTCGCGGGCCGCGATCTCGGTCATCTTCTCGCCGTAGGCCTGCATCCGCTCGCCGTGGAAGGGCGGCAGCAGCAGCTTGCGCTGGCCGATGTGCTTCTTCTCGTCGAGGACGAGGACCGAGTTCTCGCCGAGGATCGGCCGCAGGATCTGGTTTCCCTCGCCGGCGTGGAAGACCTTGGGATCGCCGGTGAAGACCTGTTTCACCAGCTCCGGGTCGGCAAGCACCACCCAGTCGCCTTCGTAGGCGATCCTGATCGAGAACATCGGCCCGAAGCGGGCGCGCCCCTGCTCGAGGAACCATTGCGCCTGGCGCGACCAGATCGCGGTCTGGGCAACGCGGTGCATACGCGGGCCGGGCGGCAGGCCCCCGATCGGACGCGGGCCGTGCCCGTTGATCGACGTCCGCGCCTTGGCTGCCGCCTCCACGTGTCGAGCCTACGCCTCGGCTCCTACAGGGATGTGTGACTTTCGCACGGCGCCCCGGTTCCGTGGTTCCTTAGTCGGCTCATGCACGACAAAGGAACCACGGAACGCTTAGCCTCATCAGGTGGTCGCGCTGCCTCGCTTTCCGCCCGCTGTTGAGCACCGGATCCTGAAGGTGGTCTGCAACCTGCCGGCGCCGGTGCAGCGGCGGCTCTTCGGGCCGCCGCCCCAGATGGAGGGACGGGAGCTCGCTCCCGACATCCATGCGTTGATTTCACTCGCCGCCCGCGCCCGCAGCGACAGCCTCGAGGAGAGGGCCGACCCAAAGGAGGCGCGAGCGCAGCGGCGGGAGGAAGCGGCGATCGTCGCCGAGCGGCCGACGATCCCGATGGCGCGGGTCGAGCAGGTCACCTTCCCCGGCCCGGGTGGCGACCTCGCCGCCCGCCTCTACGTCCCGATCTCCGACGGCGGTGGCCCTCCCCCACTCCTCGTCTACTTCCACGGCGGCGGCTGGGTTATCGGCGACCTCGAGACCCACGACAGCCCCTGCCGCTTCCTTGCCTCCAATGCCGGCGTTCAGGTGCTGGCGGTCGACTATCGGCTGGCTCCCGAGCATCCTTTCCCGGCCGCGGCCGAAGACGCCTTCGCCGCTTTTTCCTGGGCGAGCGAGAACGCCGCTCGCTTCGGGATCGAGCCGGGTCGGATTGCCGTCGGCGGCGACAGCGCCGGTGCCAACCTGGCGGCGGTCGCTGCCTTGACAGCGCGGGAAGAGGGTGGGCCGGTTCCCGCGATGCAGTTGCTGATCTACCCGGTCACGGAGACCGGCCGCGAGCTGGCCTCGCGCCAGAGCCTCGGCGAGGGCTTCCTCCTGACCAGAGGGGACATGGCCTACTACGAGGATCGCTACCTGCCGCCGGGGACCGACCGGAGCGACCCTCGGGTCGCGATCCTGCAGGCCGAGGACCTTCGCGGACTCCCTCCCGCCTACGTCGCCGTCGCCGGCTTCGACCCGCTCCACGACGAGGGGGTCGCCTACGCCGAACGGCTGCGGGAGGCAGGCGTCCCGGTCGCCCTCTACGAACATCCCGGCCTCGTCCACACCTTCGTCAACCTGACCGCGATCTGCCCCTCCGCGCGCGCGGCAATGCTGCAGGCCTGCGGCGCCTTGCGGATGGGATTGGCCGCCTGAGTTACTCGTACTGCAGGCTCTGCAGCACGTCGAGGCGCGAGGCCCGGCGGGCGGGCAGGATCGCCGCCAGCACGCCCGCCAGCCCGGCAAGGACGAGCAGCACAACCAGCGACACGACCGGGTAGGAGAGCGTGAAACCTTCGTCCTTCAGCGGCTGGGCGATCAGCGTCGCGAAGATCAGCCCGAGGACGAGCCCGAGGATGCCGCCGATCAGCGCCGTGATCACCGCCTCGTAGCGGATCATCGTCCGCACCTGACGGCGCGACATCCCGATCGCCCGCAGCATCCCCAGCTCGCGCGTTCGTTCGTGGATCGAGAGCGCCAGCGTGTTGGCGATGCCGAACAACGAGATCAAGACGGCGAAGGCGAGCAGGGCGTAGACCAGGCTGACCAGCTGATTGATCTGTTCTTCGCGGCTTTCCTTCAGTTCCTGCTGGTTGAGGACTTCGGCGACGGGAAAGGCGAGTTCGACGCCTTTGGTCAGCAGCTCCTGGACCTGGGCGGCGTCAGCCCCGTCCTCGAGCTTGACGAAGTCGGTCAGGTCCTGGGTCTGGTCGAAGTCACGGGCCATCACCCGCTGGGTGACGAGGACGTTGCCCAGCACGCCGAGCTTGGAGTCGAACTCGCCGGCGACCCGGAAGCGCGGTCGCGCTCCGGTCTGGGTGAGGAGCCGGAAGCGGTCGCCGACCTCGAGGTCCTGGGAGCCGGCGAAGTCGTCGGTGACGATCGCTTCATCGTCGCGGAGGTTGCGCAGCACGCTCGGCCCGCCCTGCTTCCATTCGATGTTCACCGTCTCGCCGATATCCGGGGTGGGAGCGTTGACCCGCGTCTTCGCCCCCACGCTCCGTCCTTCGAGGACCTTCGCTTCCGCCCCCCGGATCGTCGCCACCAGCTCGACCCCCGGCACCCGCTCGGCGGCCTTCGCGGTCCCGTTCGGGATCGGCGAGAAGCCATCGGTGTTCTGGATCACCAGCCCGCCGGCGAAGTTTTCGTCGACGACCTGCGCCACCGTGCTCTTCAGCCCAGCAGCGAAGACGGTGACGAAGGCAACCAGGGTGACGCCGATCATCAGCGCCGCCGCGGTGACCGCGGTGCGGCTCGTGTTGCGCTGGGTGTTCTCTCGGGCGAGACGACCGGTGAGGTGGCGCAGGCGCTCCAGCGGCCAACCGGCGAGGGCCGCCAGCGGCGGGACCAAGCGAGGGCTGAAGAGCGAGA
>DATFOB010000005.1:0-24917 GCA_035266025.1 Solirubrobacterales bacterium | reverse complement strand
CCACAGGATCAGTATTGCCAGCAGGCCGCCGACGAAACCGACGACCACGCCCTCGATCATGAACGGCCAGCGGATGAACCAGCGGGTGGCGCCGACCAGGCGCATCACCTCGACCTCGCGGCGGCGGGTGTAGATCGAGAGCCGGATCGTGTTGCCGACCAGCATCAGCGAGGCGAGGATCAAGAGCGCCGTGATCACCGTGAGGACGATCTTCAGCGCGCTCGTCACCTGCTCGATCTTCTCCGAGGAGTGCTGGCGGTCGAAGGAGTTGCTGATGATCGAGTTGACCGGCTTGCCCTCGGGGCCGTTCGGGAAGACAGCGTCTTCCACCGCCGGCAGGTTGGCGGCGTCGTCGGCCTTGACTTCGAAGCTGTTGGGGAGCGGGTTGGTGTGGAGCTCTTCGACGATCGTTTTGTCCTCGAGTTCGCTCTTCAGCGTCGCCAGCGCTTCGCCCTTGCCGATGAAGGTGGCTTCGGCGACGTGGGGGATGCCTTCTAGCTCTTTCTTCAGACCGGCGATTTCGGCTTTCGTCGCGTCGTCATAGAGCGCGTACTGCACGTTCAGCTGGTCGCGCACTTCCTCGCTCTTGCCCTGGGCGGTCTGGAAGATCGGGATCAACATCCCGAGCAGGACGACGGTGACGACCGTGGTCACGATCGCGGCGAGGCTCGGCGCGCCGTTGCGCTTGAGCGCGCGCAGAGCCTCCTGGAAGAAGAAGACGATCCGGCCCATCAGCTCAGGTGGTCGTGGTCGGCGTGGCCGTTGGTCTGGGTGCCGCCGTCGGCTCCGACGCCCATCTCAGCCCGCATCCGCAGGCCGAATTCGGTCGTCGACTCCTCGGTGTAGCCGCCGGAGACCTCGTCGCGGACGACGCGGCCCTCGAAGAGCTCGACGACGCGGCGGCGCATGTTGTCGACCATCTCGCGGTCGTGGGTGACGACGACGACGGTCGTACCGGCCTTGTTGATCCGGTAGAGCAGCTGCATGATCCCGATCGAGGTGACCGGGTCGAGGTTTCCGCTCGGCTCGTCTGCCAGCAGCAGCGGCGGATGGTTGACGAAGGCGCGGGCGACGGAGACGCGCTGCTGCTCGCCGCCGGAGAGCTCGTCCGGATAGCTGTGGAGCTTGGTCGAGAGCCCGACCAGGCGCAGCGTCTGCGGCACCTGCTCGCGAATTTCGGCGCGGCTGGCGCCGATCACCTGCAGCGCGTAGGCGACGTTGTCGTAGACGGTGCGGTCGGGGAGGAGCTTGAAGTCCTGGAAGACGGTGCCGATGTTGCGGCGCAGCTGCGGGATCTTCTTCTCCGACAGCTTGCCGATGTCCCGGCCGGCGATCTTGACCGAGCCTTCGGTGGCGCCGAGCTCGCGGATCAACATCTTGATCAGCGTCGACTTGCCGCAGCCGGTCGGGCCGACGAGGAAGACGAACTCGCCACGGCCGATCGAGAGGCTGACCCGGTCGAGCGCCATATGGCCACCCGGGTAGACCTTGGTGACGTCGTTCAGCTCGATGATCGGCGCGCGACGCCCGCGGGGACGCCGTGGCTCCTCGGAACCGCTGTTTTTCTTTTTGCGTATCGCCATGCGTGGGTGCCTTCTGCGAGGACAGGGTGACTCCTCCGCCCCCTCGACCGCGCAAGAAAGCGCCCACGCAGGCGATCTTTCAAGCCGCTGCTTGATTCAAAACGCGCCGAGTGGGGTGGCCATCCCTCCGTTGTGCGCACGCAGTGTGCTTTCCCCTGCATATTCGCCGTTTTCGAAGGCGCCCGCGACCGGGCAGTTGGCTCCCAATTCGTAGGCCATCCCTTCGATGTTGAATTCGACATCGACGTGGCCGGCCATTGTTGTGTCTTGGTAGGTGACTTCGCCCAGGCCAAGCTGTTCCGGCACTTTCATGACGCAGGTCACCATTCCGCCGACTGTGACTCCGAAGGTGATTTTGCCTCCTCCGGGGCAGATCACGTCCAAGGCGCCTTCCACCGTGTCCATGGCAAGTGTCGCGCCGGCGTTGAGACGGAAGTCGCAGCCGTTATTGACGACGTCCACCGGGTTGCCGGCGATCATGCAGCCGACAAAGGTCGGCGTCAGTGTCAGTTCTTCCGATTCTTCGATCAGTTCACCCGTGAAGTTGACGCCACAACCCATCAGGCCTAATTCGGTGGTGATTTCGTGCGGGCCGTTGATGTTCTGACCTGTGACCGTGGCTGGGTAGACCCCGGCTTTGAATTCTCCGGCTTGGGCGGCGGACGCCGAGATCACGCCTAGGCAGAGAAGCGCGAGCAGGGACAAGCTGAGCGCCCTGAGTTTGCGGGCAGTCTTCATGTTCTTCCTTCCGGTTGCTGGTCCCCACCCGCAGTAGGGATACCGCAGCCGGAAGTTTTAATCAAGAAAAACTTCGTAAATCGGCGGGCGCTACCCGATCGCGACCATGCGCTCGATCGGCACCCGCGCCCGCTCGGCGATCTCCGGCGTGACGCTCACCTCGAACTTCATCTCCCGCAATGAGTCACGCAGCTTCGGCAGCGTGATCATCTTCATGTACTTGCAGGTCGCCATCCGGTTGGCCTCGATCAGGTTGGCGCGGGGCGCTGCCTGCTGGAGGGGGTAGAGCATCCCGTTCTCGGTGGCAACGATGAACTCGCCGTCGGGGTGGGCTTCGACGTGCTTCTGCATCCCCGAGGTGGAGAGCATGTGGACGCCCTCGGGGTCGATGTCGCCCGAGGCGACGTACTCCATCGCCTGGGTCGAGCAGCCGCACTCGGGGTGGATCAGGAACTCGGCGTTCGGGTGCTCCTCGCGGGTGCGGGTGATGTCCAGCGGCTTGATCCCGGCGTGGACGTGGCACTCGCCGTCCCAGATGTGGAAGCGGCCGCGGCGATCGGGTTCTTCGACCAGCCCGGTCTCGCGCTCGACGAAGGCGCCGAGCCACATGTCGGGGCCGAAGAGGATCTCCGTGTCGGGACCGCGCTCGGCCCAGATGTGGCGGACGACGTCGACGGCGTTGGAGGAGGTGACGCAGTAGTCGGTCTCGGCCTTCACCTCGGCCGAGGTGTTGACGTACATGACGACCAGGGCGCCGGGATGTTCGGCCTTCCAGGCCCGCAGTTGATCGGGGGTGATCGAGTCGGCGAGCGAACAGCCGGCGTTGAGGTCGGGGATGAGGACGGTCTTCTGCGGCGAGAGGATCGAGGCCGTCTCGGCCATGAAATGGACGCCGCAGAAGGCGATCACCTCGGCGTCGGTCTCGGCTGCTTGGCGGGAGAGGCCGAGCGAGTCGCCCCGGTAGTTGGCGACGTCCTGGACCTCGGGCAGCTCGTAGTTGTGGGCGAGGATGACCGCGTTTCGCTCCGCAGCGAGCACGCGGATCTCGTCGCTGATCTCAGCGACCTGCTCCGGGCTCAGCTCCGGTGCGGAAGTAGGTTGGATCGTCGGGAGCTCCTGCATGAGCCCTTCCTTTCCTGATGTTCGCCGGCGGGACTGGGTCCGGACCGGTCGAATGAACGTAGAGAAAGTCTAGAGGACCGGGACACCCGCGTAGCCTTTCTGCAATGCCCGAGCTGCCAGAGGTAGAGATTGTCGCCCGCCGCCTCGACAGCGCTCTCCGTGGCACCGAGGTCGAATCGGCGCTGGCGCCGGGGATGAACGTGATGAAGACCTTCGACCCGCCGCTAAAAGCACTGGTCGGCCGAGAGGTGACGGGGGTACGGCGGATCGGCAAGATGCCGGTGATCGAGTTCGGCGACCTGGCGCTGCTGATCCACCTGATGTCGGCGGGACGGCTGCGCGTCTTCGACAAACCCGCCTCGCTCAAAGACAAAGCCTCCCGGGTCCTGATCCGGCTCACGGACGGCCGGGAGCTGCGGCTGCGCGAGTTCGGAACCAAGCAGCGCGCATGGGCGAAGCTGCTGCCCGCCGACGCCGTCGCCGCAGACGAGATGGTCGGGAGCCTCGGGCCGGAAGCCTGGCCCCCTCCCCCGCTCGAGGAGCTCGCCGCCGCCCTCGACCAGCCGCGCCACCTGCACCCGCTCCTGCGCCATCAGAGAGACATCGCCGGAATCGGCCGCTCCTGGGTCGACGAGATCCTCTGGGAGGCCAAGCTCTCCCCGTTCAAGAAAGGCTCTGAACTCAACTCAGACGAGGTAGAGAGCCTCCAAAAAGCTCTTCACGTCCTAGGCGACGCAATCGACCACTACGAGCAAACGATCGGCCCCGACGTCCCGGACAAAGTCCCGATGCCGCTACAGGTCCACAAGCGAGAGGGCGAGCCTTGCCCGCGCTGCGGCACCACCATCGAGGCCGTGTACTTCTCGGAACACCAGACCAACTACTGCCCCAAGGAGCAGACGGACGGCCGCATATTGAAAGACCGGCGCCTCTCCAAACTCCTGAAGTAGGGGGCTTGAGGGTCCCCGCGAGCGGCTAGGGCAGGTCCAGGAGCATCGAGAAATCGAGCGTGGCGGCTGAGTGGGTCAGCGCCCCGACCGAGATGAACTCGACTCCGGCTTCGGCGATTTCGCGGACGTTGTCGAGGGTGACGCCGCCGGAGGCCTCAAGGGAGACGCCGTCGGTGCCGCCGGCATTTTGGTCCCGGAGGGCGACGGCTCGGCGCAGCGTGTCCGGGCTCATGTTGTCGAGGAGGAGGCGGTCGACGCCCATTCCGAGGGCGTAGGCCGTTTCGTCGAGGTTGCGGACCTCGACCTCGATCGCCTTCTCGGGTTGAAAGGTCTTTGCGGCGTGCACGGCTTTCGCCAGGCCCCCAGCGGCGGCGATGTGGTTCTCCTTGATCAGGATCGCGTCGTAGAGGCCCATGCGGTGGTTGATGCCGCCGCCGGCCGCGACCGCGGCCTTCTCCAGGCCCCGCAGTCCCGGCGTCGTCTTCCGCGTGTCGAGGATCGTCGTCCCGGTCCCGACCACAGCCTCGGCATAGCGCGCGGTGAGCGTCGCCACGCCGGAAAGGTGGCCGAGGAAGTTGATCGCGGTCCGCTCCGCCGCCAGCAGGGCGCGGGCGCTGCCGCTGGCGAGGAGGGCCTCGGCCGGGACGTCCTCGCGCCACTGTCCCTCGACGACGAGGTTGTCGACGTCCTCCACCCCGCACTGGCGCATGGTCTCGGCAACGACGGCAAGGCCGAAGACGACGCCAGGCTGTTTCTGCACGATCCGCGCCCGGCCCCGGGCCTCCTCGGGCACAGTCGCCTCGGAGGTGATGTCCCCCTCGCCGAGATCCTCGCCGAGGGCGCGGCCGACGAGCTCCTCGATCTCCTCCGCCAGGTCGGTCATCGCGGCAGCCTAGCGAGGCGGCAGTTTCCCCTCCATAAGAACGGAAAGTGCCGGCTCGATCTCACGCTTTGCTGTCCCGCCACGTTTAATCCCACAGAGTGACCGCGCTGCCGCCCTTTCAAACCGTCCTGGACGAGCATTCCGCCGCCGTGATGGCGATCTTGCACGGGGCCGTGGGGCGGGACGGGGCCGAGGACTGCTTCCAGGAGACCTTCCTGGCGGCGCTGCGCGCCTACGCGAAGCTGAACGACGCCGGCAACCTCCGCGGTTGGCTGCTGACGATCGCCCACCGCAAGGCGATCGACCACCATCGCGCCAGGGGGCGCAACCCGGTTCCGGTGGCCGAGGTGGCGGAGGTCGCCGTCGAGAACGGGATCCCCGAGCCGGATGAGCAGCTGTGGGCGGCGGTGGGCGGCCTGCCGCCGAAACAGCGGGCCGCGGTGGCGCTGCGTTACGGCAGCGACCTCCCCCACGCCGAGATCGGCGCCGCCCTCGGCTGCTCGCCGGAGGCGGCGCGGCGAAGCCTCCACGAGGGCTTGAAACGACTACGAAAGGAGTTGGCATGACGACTGCGACCAAGACTGCGACCGAGAGGCTCAAGACCCGGGCCGCCGAGGAGGGACTGCTCGACGTCGCCTACACCACCTCTGATTCCCCCTTCGGGCCGCTGCTGCTGGCGCAGACCAAGCGCGGGCTGGTGCGGGTCGGCCTGCCCAACCAGGACCAGGACGAGCTACTGGTCGACCTTGCCGGCCGCGTCTCCCCGCGGGTGCTGGAGGCGCCGGCGCAGCTGGACGAGGTCCGCCGCGAGCTCAATCTCTACTTCGAAGGCAAGCTCGATCGCTTCGACCTGCCGCTCGACTGGCAGCTCAGCGGCGGTTTCCGCCAGCGGGTCCTGAGGGCGATCAACCGCATCCCCTATGGCCAGACCCGCAGCTACACCGAGATGGCCCGCAAAGCGGGCAACGAGCGCGCAGTCCGCGCTGCCGGCACCGCCTGCGGCAGCAACCCGATCCCGCTGGTGGTTCCCTGCCATCGCGTCCTGCGGACCGGCGGCGCCCTCGGCGGCTACGGCGGCGGCCTGCCGATGAAGCAGGGCCTGCTGGAGCTCGAGGGCGTGCTGGAAGACCAGTCCAGGACCTAAAGGGGGACCTCCCATCCTCCGATGTGGGGTGGGATGCGAAAGCTCTCCCTCTCCGGGTTCCTCATCCTCGTCGCGCTCTTCGCCTGCTCAGCGCCGGCCCAGGCCCTGAGCCCGCCGGATCTTCTCGGAGGTCCCGAAGCAACCGAGGAAGAGACTGACGAAGCCGAAGCAGGCGACGAAGACGAGGCGGAGGCCGAAAGCGACCCGGACGAGTGCGAGATCGAAGACGAAGAAGACGTCGCCCTCTGTGCAGAAATCGCCGAGGAAGAACGGGAAGAAGCGGAAGCTGAAAAGTGCATCCTCGAAGACGCCACGGCCAAGCTCGCCGCCCGCCCGGGGAACCACACGGTCGAGCTGATCATCCGCTACGAGGCCGTAGCCCCCGCCTCGGTAGCGATCGACGCCCGCCTCCGCGGCTCACGCGGCGGCCTCCACCTCGGCTCCGAGCACACCCACTTCCGCCGCACCGGCGTCTACCGCGATGACTTCGTCCTCAGCGAGAAGCAGATGGAGCGGGCGCTGGGAGCACGCGAATTCTCGGTCGAGCTGCAAGCGGTCAACACGCCGCGCCTCTGCCGCCTCAACCTCGAGGGAGCACCTCGCCGAGCCAAGCGCCCGCATCGCGCAGATGGGCCGGGTCGATCTGGTGGCCGAGGTCGGACTCGCGGTAAGTGACGTCGAGCCCGCCCTCGCTCAGTAGCTGACGGGCGCGCTGCGCGAACTCGATCCCGATCACGGGATCGCGGCGGCCGTGGCTGATGAAGACGGGCGTCTGCGTGCGGTCGGCGAGCGCCGGCTGCCATCCGTCCACCGTGGGAACGAAGCCGCTGAAGGCGAGGATGCCGGCCACCGCGGGACGATCCTCGCTCAGCCCCATCGTGTAGCTCATCACCGCCCCCATCGAGAAGCCGCCGAGGACAGTCTGCTCCGGCCCGATCCCGCTCTCCTCACGGAGCCCGTCGTGGAATTCGGCCAGGGCCGCTCGCGCCGACGCGAAACTCTCCGGGTCCGGATAGCCGACACGCGGCACCAGGTACCAGTGGTAGCCCGGCGAGCCGGGCAACTCCAGCGGCGCCCGCGGCGCCACAACTCGCAACCGCTGCTCCGGGTCGAGGAGGTCAGCGAGGCCGATCAGGTCGCTCGCGTCGGTACCGCGGCCGTGGTGGAGGACCACCAGCCCCTCCGGCTCCTCAGCCGCCGCCCGTTCGAGGTGGAAGAGCGCCATCTAGTTGGCCGAGGCGGCCGCGGTCTTGTTCAGGTAGTCGCGGATGAGCTCGTCGATGTCGCCATCGAGGACCCGCTGGACGTCGCCGACCTCGTGCTCGGTGCGGTGGTCCTTGACCATCGTGTAGGGGTGCAGCACGTAGCTGCGAATCTGCGAGCCCCAGGCGACGTCTTTGACCTCACCGCGCGCTTTGGCCAGCTCTTCGGAGCGTTTGCGCTCCTCCAGCTCGATCAGCTTCGAGCGCAGCAGCTGCATCGCCACCGCCTTGTTCTGCGTCTGGGAGCGCTCGTTCTGGCACTGGACGACGACGTTCGTGGGGAGGTGGGTGATGCGAACCGCCGAGTCGGTCTTGTTGACGTGCTGACCGCCGGCGCCGGAGGCTCGGTAGGTGTCGATGCGCAGGTCGCCCTCGTCGATCTCGATCTCGACGCTGTCCTCGACGACCGGCCCGACATCGACCTGGGCGAAGCTGGTGTGGCGGCGGGAGGAGGAGTCGAAGGGCGAGATCCGCACCAGCCGGTGGACGCCGCGCTCGGCGGCGAAGAGGCCGTAGACATTCTCGCCGCGGGCGATGAAGGTCGCGGACTTGAGCCCCGCCTCCTCCCCCGGCGAGGCCTCGACCATCTCGACCCCGAAGCCGCGGCGTTCGGCCCAGCGCAGGTACATCCGTAGAAGAATCTCGGCCCAGTCTTGGGAGTCGGTGCCGCCGGCGCCGGCGTGGACGGTGACGACGGCGTCGCCGGCGTCGTATTCGCCGCTGAACAGGCGCGCCTCCTCGAGCTCGGCGAGCCGGCGCTCGACCGAGCTCAGCTGCGAGTCGAGCTCAGTGGCCATCTCCTCGTCCTCAGCCGCCATCTCGGCGAGGTCGTCCAGGTCAGCGACGTCGCTCTGCAGCCCGCGGAACATCTCCAGCCGCCGCTGGGCGCGGGCGTGGGCCGCCGAGGTGCGCGCAGCGGCGTCCTGGTCGTCCCAGAAGCCGGGACTTCCCATCTCCTCCTCCAGCCGCGCTGCTTCTGCCTCTAGCCCAGCCGGGTCAAAGGTAGTCCGAGAGCAGGGACAGCTGCTCGCGGACGGAGGCCAGGCGGGGCGCTACGGGTTGACTCTGCGCGGCGTCGGCCATGGGGCAAGACTACCCGGGCAGGAAGCTGCCCTGCCGCAGCGCCTCCTCGCGGTCCTCGTAAGGCCGCCAGCTGAGGATCTTGCGGTCGCGCAGCTCGAAGGCCCAGGCCATCTTGTCGATCCCGGCGACGCTTTCGTCCTCTTCCCAGTGCCAGTGACGCAGGATCAGCGCCACGGCGCGGCCGCCGCCGCCCTCGGTCCCGTCCTCGTAGAGCTGCTCCAGCTCGATCGTCTGCTGGACACCGCCCGGCGCCCGCGTCGCCCAGACCCGCGCCGCCTCGACTCCCTTCCGCAGCCCCCTGCTCGCGTGCAGCTCGACCTCCGGGTCGAGGACCGCGACGAAGGCGTCCAGATCCCGCTCGTTGAAGGCGCGGATGAACTCGCGGACGGGGTCAGTCATGCGCCGCTAGGCGCCGTGGCACTTCTTGAACTTTTTCCCCGACCCGCACCAGCAGGGGTCGTTGCGACCGATGTTCTCTTTGTCGCCCTTGACCACCGTCTCGACGACCTCGCCGCCGTTGCCGGGGCCGGCCGCTCGGGCGGCGGCGACGTCGGATGCGGTCGCGCCGCTGGTGGCGACGACTTCCTGCAGCGCGGAGGGCTGGTTCTCAGCGGTGCCGCCGCTGTAGGCGAGGGCCGTCTCGCCGCCGCCGTTGCCGGCAGCGACGGCCTCCCCATCGCCGGGCTGGACTTCGACTTCGGCGCGGAAAACCAGCTTCGAGAACTCGTCCCAGATCGAGTGCAGGAGCTCTTCGAACATCGAGTAGCCCTCGTTTTTGTAGGCGACGAGGGGATCGATCTGGGCAAAGCCGCGGAGGTGGATCCCTTCCCGCAGGTAGTCCATGTCGAAGAGGTGTTCGCGCCAGCGGTTGTCGATCACCTGCAGCAGGATCGAACGCTCCAGGTAGCGCATCAGCTCCTCGCCGAGCTGCCCCTCGCGCTCGTCGTAGGCGCTCATCACGTCGTCGTCGAGGGCTTCCTTGAGCTGCTCGCGGTCGACGGTCTCCGGCGCCAGGCTCGCGACCTCGATCCCGACCGGCCAGATCAGCCGCAGCTGCGTCTCCAGCTCATCGAGGTCCCACTCGTCGAGGATGTCGCTGGCGGTGTACTCCTCGACCAGGCGCTCGACCACGGCCTCGAGTTCGTCGCGAGCGTTCTCGGAGATGTCGCGGCCTTCGAGGATCTCGCGGCGGTATTTGTAGATCACGCGCCGCTGCTCGTTCATCACGTCGTCGTACTCGAGCACCCGTTTGCGGATCAGGAAGTTCTGCTCCTCGACCTTCTTCTGGGCGTTCTCGACGGTCTTGGTCAGCATCTTCGCTTCCAGCGGCACTTCGCCGCCGTCGTCGTCGGTCGGCCCGAGTTTGTCGAGGATGTTGTAGATGCGGTCGCCGGCGAAGAGGCGGATCACGTCGTCTTCGGCGGAGAGGAAGAATCGGGACTCGCCAGGGTCCCCCTGGCGACCGGAGCGGCCGCGCAGCTGGTTGTCGATCCGCCGTGACTCGTGGCGCTCGGTGCCGCAGATGAAGAGGCCGCCGAGCTCACGCACTTCCTCGGCCTCGGCCTTGCACTGCGGCTCCAACTCGGCCGTTTTCGCGGCCAGCGCCTCCTCGTAGTCCTCGCTCTCGTGGGTGATCCCCTGCTTTTTCAGCTCGGCGATCGCGAGGTGCTCGGGGTCGCCGCCGAGCTTGATGTCGACGCCGCGGCCGGCCATGTTGGTGGCGATCATCACCGCGCCTTTGCGGCCGGCCTGGGCGATCAGCTCGCCCTCTCGTTCGGCGTGCTCGGGCTTTGCGTTCAGCACCGCGTGCTTGATCCCCTGTCCCTTCAGGGCCTCGGAGATCATCTCCGAGACCTCGACCGAGACGGTTCCGACCAGGACCGGCTGCCCCTTCTCGTGGCGGCTGACGATTTCGTCGAGCACCGCCCCCCACTTGCCGTCTTTGGTTTTGAAGATCTGGTCGTTCTGGTCGAGCCGGACCATCGGACTGTTGGTCGGGATCTCGACCACCGGCATTTTGTAGATCTTCATGAACTCGGTCGCCTCGGTGAGGGCGGTACCGGTCATGCCGGAGAGCTTGTCGTAGAGGCGGAAGTAGTTCTGGAGGGTGATCGTCGCCAGGGTCTGGTTCTCCTCGCGGATCGCCACCCCCTCCTTCGCCTCGACGGCCTGGTGCAGACCCTCCGACCAGCGCCGGCCCTCGAGGATGCGGCCGGTGAACTCGTCGATGATCATCACCTCGCCGTCGATCACGGCGTAGTCGTCGTCCTTCTTGTAGAGCGACTCCGCCTTCAGGGACTGGACGAGGTGGTTGACGAGGCTGCCGTGCTCGCCGAGGTAGAGGTTGTCGACGCCGATGAAATCCTCGGCTTTCTTCACGCCCCGCTCGGTCGGCGCCACCGTCTTGTGCTTCTCGTCGTACTCGTAGTCGTAGTCGGCGTCGTGGGTCTCGCGCGACTCACCCAGCGATTTCAGTTTCTGTTTCGCCGGCACCCCGACCATCTGTTTGGCGAGGCGGGCGAAGGTGTAATAGGTCTGGGCCGCCTGTTCGGGCTGCCCGGAGATGATCAAGGGCGTCCGCGCCTCGTCGATGAGGATGTTGTCGACCTCGTCCACGATCGCGAAGTTGTGGTCGCGCTGGACGCAGTGCTCGAGCGCGTCGGCCATGTTGTCCCGCAGGTAGTCGAAGCCGAACTCGGAGTTGGTCCCGTAAGTGACGTCTAGCGCGTACTTGCGCTGACGGGTGGCGTGGTCGTCGGGGTCCTGGAGGGCATCGACGCTGACCCCGAGCGCCTCGTAGATCGGCTGCATCCATTCGGCGTCGCGCCGGGCGAGGTAGTCGTTGACGGTGACGACGTGGACGCTCTTGCCGGCGAGCGTGTTGAGGAAGACAGGCAAGGTGGCGGTCAGGGTCTTTCCCTCGCCGGTCCTCATCTCGGAGATACCGCCGTCGTGGAGGACCATGCCGCCGATCAGCTGGACGTCGTAGTGGCGCTGACCGGTGGTCCGGCGCGACGCCTCGCGGCAGAGAGCGAAGGCCTCCGGCAGCAGATCCTCGAGCTCGGCGCCGTTGCGGGCGCGCTCCCGCAGGGAGTCCGCCTCGGTGCGGATTTCCTCGTCGGTGAGCGCTTCCATCTCCGGCTCGAAGCGGTTTATGGCCTCCGCGCGCTTCTGGTAGGTCTTGAACTTCCTTCCCTCTCCCGCGCGCAGCGCCTTCGTTACAAGGTCCATCGCTGGCATTGGTCAAGAGTAGCGGTGCCGACTTAAATTCTTCTTGCTCCCCCGGGCTCGGGGTACTACCCTCGTGACGGAACCCACAAGGAGGCACTCATGCGGATGGAAATTCGGGGCCGGAACGTCGAGATGACGGATGACCTGCGTGAGATGGTGCGGAAACGCTTCGGGCGGCTGGGCCGACAGGTCTCGCCCCTCGCGACCTTGGAGGTGGTGCTCTCGGAGGAGCGGAACCCCCGGGTCGCCGACAGCCAGGTGGCGGAGGCGACGTTCTACTTGAAGGGAGTGACTCTGCACGCGCACGAGTCCAGCCCGGAGATGACCCACACGGTCCGCGAGCTCGCCGAGGACATGGGTCGGCAGGTGAAGAAGCACCGAGAACTGCGTCGCAAGCGAAGCCGTACGCGGAAGCTTGTCGACCAGATGCGAGGCCGCCCGGCCGAGGCACGGCCGTAGGGCCGCGGAGAGCCAACTAAAGGCGCCGGGCAAAGGTCACCGCAACCACCCGGGACGCCCCCACGGCCCGAAGCGCGCGAGCGCAGGCCGTGAGGGTGGCCCCGGTGGTGAGTACGTCGTCGACGAGAAGGACACTGCGCGGGGCCGATCCTTTGCTGTGGATCCGCGGCGGGTGCCCCACCCGCTCCGCCCGCCGCCGTCCGACCTGGCGGCCACTGCCGCGCCGCTCGAGGCAATGCGAGAGCGGCGCTTCCAGATGCGCCGCCAGGGCTGCGGCCAGCTCCCCCGCCGGATCGAACCCCCGCCGCCGCAGCCGAGCCGGCGCCGGTGGCACCGGCACGATCGTCCCACTCAGCATGTGGGCAGGCGCAAGCCACTCAATCCGCTCCGCCATCAGATCCGCCACCGGCAGCAGCCGCCTGAACTTCAGCGCCCCGACCAGGTTCCGCGCCACCCCTTCATAAGACGCCGAGGACCAGACCTTGTCCAACCCCGCCGGCCCATTCCCCAGCAACGGCTCCGCTACCCCCAAACGCCGCGAACACCGAGTGCAAATCACCGAGTCCGACCGACAGCTGCGCCCGCAGGAAGCACAAAGCGCCGGCACCAACGCCACCCCGATAGTCGGCAACAACTCCATGCCCAAACCCTGCCGAGCAAATCCGCACACGTGGCGCGCAGAAAGTCATTTCTTTGCGCCAGGTCTGTCTCGAGACAGAGGCTTGCTCGGTACGGGAGTCGGGTGCCCCGCAACAGCTGGATTCGAGACGGCTGCGGGGCGAGCCGTTCCGTGGTTCCTTAGTCCGCCTATAGACGACTAAGGAACCACGGAACAGGCTGGTGGCTCTGATACGGCGTTCCGTGGTTCTTTAGTCGTGCATAGCAGGACAAAGGAACCACGGAATGACCTGGGTCAGCGCAGGCCGGCGGGGAGTTCCTCCACCACGAACTTCACCGGCCAGTAGATGGTGTCGGGAGCCGCCTGAGCTAGCAGCCAGATCAAGAACCAGCCGATCAGCATCCCTCCAGCAACGGCCTGCGCGACCTTCCAGTAGTTGATCTCGCTCCGATCGCTTCTGGTCGGCGGCGCGTAGTGGTCAGTCCAGCCGTTGTCCCAAAGGCGCAAGCCCCCCGCGTACCTGTACCACCCGCGCTCCCATTGCTGGTGAGGGTGCGTCTCGGGCGCGATTTCTTCCAGCGTCTCAGGCAGATCTGCCATCTCATCTCCTCCGTCGATGACTCGCCCTCGACGGCGAGATATAGGTACTGATCGGGTTCTACGCTGCTTGGCATCTCCCTTCCCGGATCAGATCAACGGGAGCGCGATCTGCGGGGGTGCCGGTGGGGGTTCCCTGGGCACTTAGCACGAGGCGGGCTATCCACGACAGGGCGCCAGCCACAGAACGACGACCCGCCGAGCTGCGCCCAGGGGACCCCCACCGGCACCCCCGCCCCGAGCTACGCCCGTGCGGCGGTGATGGCGCTGATGAGCAGCGAGTTGGCTGGGACCTCAGACCCCGGCAGGGCGATCACTTCGCGGAGGCGGGCGCCGTCGCCGACTTTGACGTTGTCGCCGATCACCGAGGGGCCGTCGATGCGGACGTCGTCGCCGACTTCGCACCCCGGGCCGAGGAGGACGGGGCCGACGAGGTCGGGCTCGCCCTCCATCCGGTCGCCGCTGCGGAAGCCATCGACTAGGTCGCCCTCCATCTCCAGCTTGACCGCCCCGGTGAGGCCGTCGATGTTGCCGCCCCGCAGCTCCTCGAGGTTGCCGATGTCGTTCCAGTAGGCGTCGATCTCGTGGGAGTAGAAGGGGACGTCACCGTCAAGCAGTTTTGGGAAGACGTCCATCGCCCAGTCGGCGAAGCCGGGCGGGTCGCCCTCGCCGGCCGCTTTGCTGGTCCCGGGCTCGGGGAAGAAGTCGAAGATCTCCTTGCGGAACATGTAGATGCCGCAGTTGGCGAGGTCGGAGAGCGCTTCGGAGGGGTCCGGCTTCTCCTGGAAGCCCTGGATGCGATCGTCGGCGCCGACGATCGCGACCCCGAACTGGCTCGTGTCCTCGACCCGCTTCATCGCCAGCGTCGCGATCCCGTCGTGGGACTCGTGGAACTCGCGCATCGCCGTCAGGTCGATGTCAGTGAGGGCATCGCCGGAGATGACGAGGAAGGAGTCGCCGAGGAACTCGGCCGCGTGGCGAACCCCGCCGGAGGTCCCCAGCAGGGCCTGCTCGCGGCTGTAGGTGAGCGAGAGGCCGGCCTTCGAGCCGTCGCCGAAGTAGCTCTCGATCAGCTCCGGGAACCAGTAGAGGTTGGCAATCGTCTCCTCGAATCCGTGGCGGGCGAGCAGGCGCAGGATGTGCTCCATCACCGGTCGGTTGAGGACCGGCACCATCGGCTTCGGCATCTCGTAGGTGATCGGCCGCAGCCTCGTCCCCAGCCCCGCCGCCAGCACCATCGCCCTCATCCCGCCATGCCCTCCTTGATCCGATTCAGCGCCTCGATCCGCTCCGGGTCAACCCCTGCCTTGCGGGCGATCTCCAGCGAGACGAGGTCGCCGAGCAGGACTCCCCAGAGCAGGCGCTCGACCCGCGTCTCGCCGACCGTCTCTACCCGGGCCACGGCGGCGCCGCTCTCGGCGACGATCTCGGCGGTCAGCTCGAAGCGGCGGCGCTCCCGCGGGTGCTGGTCGCAGTCCTCGAGGAAGACCGCGGCCATCCGCGCCGCCTCTGCGCCGGTCCAGCCGCAGATCTCGTTGTGGTCGGCCTCGGGAAGCTCCGAATGGAAGGCGGGTTGCTTGGCGTTCTCGTTGATCTGGGTCTTCCAGCGGTGCGCGATCGGCGCAGTTAGGTCGCTGCCGTAGACGACCGTCGGAGCGGCGCCGAGCGAGGCGGCGATCTCCGCCGCCTTCGCCTTCACCGTCAGCGCCTCGCGCTCGAGGAAAGCGGCGGCGGCATCGATCTCGGTGCGGATCCGCGGCCCTACCCCGGCCAGGGCAGCCGCCTCGGCGGCGGCGACGAAAATGTAGGCGACGGCGACCCGCGGCTGGTAGATCCCCGGCGGCGCCACGACCGGGACCCCAGCCTCGCGCGCGCGGTCAACCAGCTTCCCGCCGGTGCTGAGGACGAGCCGTCGCGCGCCGACCGCTTCCGCCGCCTCGAAGCAGGCGAGGGTCTCCTCGGTGTTGCCCGAGTAGCTCGAGCAGAGGACCGTCCACTCCGGGGTCGCCCAGCTCGGCAGCTCGTAGCCGCGGATCGTGATCATCGGCCGGAGGAGGCGGTCGCCGATCGCACTGGCCGCGAGGTCGCCGCCGATCGCCGAGCCCCCCATCCCGCAGACCATCAACCCGGCCGAGTCGGCCTCCTCCAGGCGGGCGGTTTCGATCCGCCAGAGGGCATCGCGCAGCTGGTCGGGCAGCCCGAGGACGTCGTCGATCATCGCGCTCATAGTGCCTGTCCGAAGTGTGCGGCGCCGCCAGGCGTGCGTGGGGGTTTTTGGGCAGGCACTTAGGCGAGGACTCTTTCATCTCGCCCGACGACCGCGTTTCTCAAAGCAGCGCCCGCCTCGACCTCGGCCCCGGGAGCGAGGATCGATCCGGAGACGAGGGCGTCACGGCCGACCCTGCAGCCGTCGAGCAGGACCGAGTCGCCGACCTCGGCTCCGGCCTCGATCCGGCAGCCCGATGAGACGACGGCCCGCGGCCCGACCGAAGCCTCCTCGGCGATCACCGCGTCGGCGGCGACGAGCATCCCGGCGGCGGTGGGCTCCACCCGCGTCTCGACCCGGCTCTCGAGGATGTCCCAACTCGCCTGCAGGTAGCGCTCGGGCGTGCCGATGTCCATCCAGTAGCCCTCCAGCAGCAACCCGTGGAGGCCGTCGTCGACCAGCCGCGGGAAGACCTCGCGCTCGATCGAGACCGCCTTCCCCGCCGGGATCAGGTCGAGGACGCTGCGCTCGAGCACGTAGGCGCCGGCGTTGATGTGACCCGGTACCCGCTTCCCCGTCTTCTCCAGGAACTCGAGGACCGCGCCCTCCTCGTCGCAGCTGACGAGACCGTAGGCGGCCGAGTCCGCGACCGGGTGCAGGGCGATCGTCGCCCGGGCGGCGCGCTCCTCGTGGGTCCGCACCAGCGCTGAGAGGTCGAGATCGGCGAGGACGTCGCCGTTGAGGGCGAGGAAGCGGTCCTCGAGCCGCTCGCCGAGCGAGTCGGCGGCGAATCGGATCGCCCCTGCGGTCCCCAGCGGCTCCGGCTCGGCGAAGTAGGTGATGGCGACGCCGGCGCGCTCCTCCTCCCCCGCCAGCGCCTCGCGCAGGGCGTCCGGCAAGAAGCCGCAGGCTAGAACGACCTCGGTGACGCCGTGGGTGGCCAGCCACTCGATCGCGTAGGCGAGGAAGGGGCGGTCGACCAGAGTCACCGCCGGCTTCGGGACGTGCGTGGTCAGCGGCCGCAACCGCGTCCCCTCGCCGCCGACAAGAACTACGGCCTGCACTAGGGAGCAGTAGCCGTCTTAGGTGAATTCACCTGGCGGCCGATTCCCTCGTACTCGAACCCGGCGGCGATCAGCGTCTTCGGGTCGAGGAAGTTGCGCCCGTCGACCAGCAGCGGCCGCGCCATCCGCTCGGCGACCGCGCTCCAGTCGAGCTCGGCGAACTCGCGCCACTCGGTGACCAGGACCGCGGCGTCGGCGCCCTCGATCGCCTCCATCGCCGAGGTCGCCATCTCGACCGAACCGAGCAAGCTGCCGGCCCGCTCCGCGGCCACCGGGTCGTAGCCGACCACCTCGGCCCCCTCCCCCTGCAACCGAGCCGCCAGCACCAGGCTCGAGGCCTCGCGCATGTCGTCGGTATCGGGCTTGAAGGCAAGACCGAGCAGCGCCACCCGCTTGCCGATCAGCGAACCCAGGTGCTTCTCCAGCTTGCCGACGACCCGCCGCTTCTGCAGCTCGTTTACCTCGATCACCGAGGTCAACAGCTGGAAGTGGTAGCCGGTGTTGCCGGCCAGCATCTTCAGGGCGCTTACGTCCTTGGGGAAGCAGCTGCCGCCGTAGCCGATGCCGGCGCGGAGGAAGGCGGTCCCGATCCGCTCGTCCAGCCCCATCCCCTTGGCGACCTGGCCGACGTCGGCGCCGACCTCCTCGCAGACGTTGGCGATCTCGTTGATGAAGGAGATCTTCGTCGCCAGGAAGGCGTTGGAGGCGAGCTTGATCATCTCGGCGCTGGCGACGTCGGTGCGGAGGATCTGCCCGCCGAGCGGCTGATAGAGCCGTTCGACCACGTCGGCGGCGGCCTCGTCGCCGGCGTCGGACCCGACAACGACCCGGTCGGGGTTCATGAAGTCCTTGACCGCCGTCCCCTCCTTGAGGAACTCAGGGCAGGAGACGTAGGAGAGGCTCGGCACGTCTCGGCGGATCGACTCGCCGGTCCCGGCCGGGACCGTGCTCTTCATGATCAGGACGTGCTCGCTGTCCTCGGGGAGCTCCTGGACCACCGCCCGGACCCGCGAGAGATCGGCATCGCCGGAGTAGGTCGGCGGCGTGTCGACGCAGACGAAGAGCAGCCGCGCGCCCTCGAGCAGCTCGCCCATGTCGGTGGTGAAGGTGATCCGCTCGGCGTTTCGCCGCAGCAGGTCTTCGAGTTCGGGCTCGTGCAGCGGTACTTCGCCGCGGGAGAGGGAATCGACCTTCTCCTGGATGATGTCGCGCGCGACGACGGGGTGGCCGAGCTCGGCGAAGCAGGCCGCGGTGACAAGCCCGACCCAACCAACTCCGATGACGCCGACCGGCTCCAGCTGCTCGCTCATGGGTTCCTCCTACCCTTTTTCTTTGGCTTCTCCTTCGCGATGATCAAATCCGCCGACCGGGCCATCCCGATCATCTGCTCGTTGGTCAGCGTCCGCAGCAGGTCATTCGAGATCCAGTAGGAGTTATCCCCCCGCCGCCAGGCAACAATTTTGACGTTTTCGCCGTCGACGTAGATGTCGTACTCGCGGCCGTTGATCTCCTTGGTCAGGCTCGGGTCGTCGAGGATCGGCGGGTCCGACCAGCCGCGGACCCCCTGCAAACCGAAGTAATGGGTCCCGTCTGACATTTCCGCCACCATCATCATCCGGTAGGCGAGGTGGCGGTCGCCGTCTTCGTCCTTGAGGTTGTAGACGTAGGGGTCGACGGTCTTTTCGTAGGGGTCCGTTTCGACGAAGCGGGTGTCTTCGGGCAGGCGGGTCGGGTAGTAGATCGGGAAGTGGCCGCGGGAACGGCGGGCAGCGATCTTCCCCTCCGCTTCGCCAGCTTCGCGGGCCGGCACGAGGCCGTCGCTGCCCGGCTTGGCGACTTCGACCTTCGGCTTCTTGCGCTTCTGCTTCGATTTCGACTTCTTCTTGGCCCCCGATTTCTGCTTCTTCTTGCCGGCGGCCGCTTCCTGGCGCTGGCGCCGGTGCTCGGCCTTCGCCTCCTGCACCGTCTCGCCGCCGAGGAATTCCTGGACCGCGGCGTCGAGCGCGGGTTTCGTCGTGTAGACGTAGCTGGGGCTGAGTTCAGCCGGGAAGTGGACCTCGTTGATCGTCGAGTTGCGTGAGGCGGCGAGCAGCTTCAGCACTTCGAGCAGCGTCTCTTTGTCGCTGATGTCGGAGGTCGTGTAGTCCGTGAAGGCCTCGACCAGTTCTCCCTGGTCGAAGACGATGTCCTGGACCGAGACCCGCGAGCGGGCGGCGCTGAGGAAGTCCTGCTGGCGGGCCGAGCGGACGATGTCCGTGTCCGTGTGGCGGTAGCGGACGTAGTCGAGAGCCTGCTTTCCGCACATCAGCTGGTATCCCGGCTGGACGTTGATTTCGGCGTACTGTTCGGAGGCCGCGACACCTTCGTTGGAGTGGTAGTAGCGACGATCGACGTCGGTGTAGACGCAGCCGATCGCGTAGACGCCCTGGGCGAAGCCGAGGAAATCGACGTTGATCACGTGGTTGATCGGCAGGCCGGTCAGCTGCTTGATCGTCTGCAGGGTCAGCTTGGTGCCGCCGTAGGAATACGCTTCATTGAACTTGCCGGTGCCGTAATCCGGGATTTCGACCTTGAGGTCGCGCGGGATCGACATCATCGAGATCAGGCCCTTGTCGGGATCGAGCCGGATCAGCATCGTGGTGTCCGAGCGACCAGGGTCTTCCTCTTCGTTTGCCCGCTTGTCGGAGCCGATTACGAGGAAGGTCTGAGCGCCGCCGCCGGCATCGGCGAGGAAGCGATCGAGCTTCTTCTGCACCGGATCGTTCTCTTCGATCGCGCTGGCGACGTCGTCGAGGTAGACGAGGACCGCCGTCGCCGTCGTCGTCGCCGAGACGGCGATGATCAGAAACGAGGCGAGGACGAACCGCCACCAGAAGCGCTTCGGCTTCGGCGCCGGCTCGGAATCCCCGTTTGGAGGCGGCTTCTTCGGGGCCCAGCCCGGCCCCACCGGATCAGTCATCGCTTAGCCGGTCCGGGATCGCCCGCAGGAACGACTCCAAGGCCTGGCGGTAGGTCTCCAGCGAGGAGACCGAGACCCACTCGGAGGGGCCGTGATGACCCGCCCCGACCGGGCCGAACTCGACCGCCGGCACCCCGACCCGGAGGAAAGAAACGGCATCGGAGGCGCCGTCGCGACCGACGCTCATCGGCTCGCCGTCGTGATGCTCGGTCGCCGCGGTGCGCAGCGCCTGGACGTAGGCCGAATCCCGCTCCACGGTCGCCGGCGGTCGGGTCAGCAGCGCCTGCACCTCGATCCCCTGCAGCTCGCCCACCTGGGCGAGGATTTCCTGCGGGTCTTGATCCGGGAGGTAGCGAATGTCGACGTCGATCACGCATCGGTCAGGCACCTTGTTGAGAGCGTCACCGCCGACGATCCTCCCCAGATTGATCGACGGCCGGTCGAAGAGCTCAGAGCTGTGTCGGGCAAAAGGTAGCGACTCGATACTGCGGAAAACGTCGATCGCGTTGAGAACGGCGTTGTCCCCGAGCCAGGGGGTGGCCCCATGGGCGGCGGTGCCGCCGACCTCGAGGCGCAGCGCCAGCACGCCCTTGGCCTCGATCCCGATGTGGAGATCCGTGGGCTCGCCGGTGATCGCGAAGTCACCGATGAAGCCGGTATCGACGAGATGGTCGGACCCGCGCTCGGACTCCTCCTCGGACTCCTCGTCGCCGACGATCCCAAGCCGGACCCGCACCCCATCCTGCTCCCGCATCGCCGCCGTCACCATCAGCATCGCCGCGATCGCGCCCTTCATGTCATAGGCGCCGCGCCCGTAGAGGCGGTCGCCGTCGACCTTCGGCTCGAACTGGCCGGCAAACGCGGGCACGACGTCGAGGTGCCCATGGAGCACAACCGTCGGCGCCTCCTCCGGCCCGACCTCCGCCTTCACCACCGGCAGCCCGCGCACCTCATCGCTCGAAGTCTCGATCCCCCGAGCTTCCAGCCATCCCTGGACGAACCCCGCCGCCTCGGAGATCCCCTCCGGCTCACAGGTCTCGTAGGAGATCAGGCGCTTTGCAAGCACGACCAACTCGTCGCTCACGCGGACCCCCTCAGGGCACTTCCGTGGTTCCTTAGTCGTGCAATGGACGACCAAGGAACCGCGGAACGACAACTTCGTAGCCTCATGGAGTTGCCTGGTTCCGTAGTCGCCCCACAGACGACTAAGGAACCACAACTCTGGGAGCACCTGCGGGGAAGACTCACCATGGCTCGGGTGGGCATCCCGGCACCCTCCGGGCGAATGTCCGCGAAGCGCGCGATATGCAATTTGGTCTTTGCCCGCCATAGGCGGGCAGCATGTTCGGGAGCTGCCCCGATAGGGGCGCGACTAATTCGCCCGGAGGGTGCCGGGATGCCCCTCACGCCCCGGCGATCGAAAGGAACGCGTGGGCCCGGTCGCGATCTTTCTGCGCCCGGTTGAACTCGGCGCTGCCCTCCTCGCACTCCGAGAGCCGCTGGTCGGCGTCGGAGAGCTGCTCTTTCAGGGTGCCGCTGTCGAGATCCTCGGGCGGGATCGCCTCCTCGAGCAGGAGCCGGGCCCGGTTGCCGTAGACCTGCAGCCAACCATGGGCCTGGGCATAGGTTTTGGTCTCCGAGTCGGAGACGTGGAGGCGGAGCTCGGTCGGCCGCAGCGCCGCGAGCACGGGCGCGTGGTTGGCGAGGATGCCGATTTCACCGACCTCGGTCCGGGTCGAGACCTGGCGCGCTTCACCGCTCCAGACCTCGCCCTCGGGGGTCAGGACCTCGACGTCGACCATGTGCTCCGCGGCCATCAGGTGCTCCTAGGCAGCGGCGCCGGACTTGGCGTTCTCGAGGACCTGGTCGATCGAGCCCTGCATGTAGAAGGCGCCCTCGGAGAGCTCGTCGTGCTCGCCGTCGAGGATCTCGCGGAAGCCGCGGACGGTCTCGGCGACCGGCACGTACTCGCCGGTGCGGCCGGTGAACTGTTCGGCGACGAAGAACGGCTGCGAGAGGAAGCGCTCGATCTTGCGGGCCCGGGAGACCGTCTGGCGGTCCTCGTCGGAGAGCTCGTCGATCCCGAGGATGGCGATGATGTCCTGGAGCTCCTTGTAGCGCTGCAGGACCTCCTGGACCTCGGTCGCCGTCCGGTAGTGCTCGTCGCCGACGACGTCTGGCTTGAGGATCGTCGAGGTCGAGTCGAGCGGGTCGACCGCCGGGTAGATCCCTTTCTCGGAGATCGACCGCGACAGCGCCGTGGTCGCGTTGAGGTGGGCGAACACCGAGGCCGGGGCAGGGTCGGTGTAGTCGTCAGCGGGGACGTACACCGCCTGGATCGAGGTCACCGAGCCGCGGTCGGTCGAGGTGATCCGCTCCTGCAGGCCGCCCATCTCGGTCTCCAGCGTCGGCTGGTAGCCGACCGCCGAAGGCATACGCCCGAGCAGCGCCGAGACCTCGGAACCCGCCTGGACGAAGCGGAAGATGTTGTCGATGAACAAGAGCACGTCCTGCCCACCCTGCTCGCGGTAGTACTCGGCCATCGTCAGGCCCGAGAGGGCGACGCGCAGACGCGCACCCGGAGGCTCGTTCATCTGGCCGAAGACGAGCATGGTCTTGTCGATCACGCCCGACTCTTTCATCTCGAGCCAGAGGTCGTTGCCCTCTCGCGAGCGCTCGCCGACGCCGACGAAGGCGGAGAGGCCGGAGTGCTCCTCGGCGATGTTGCGGATGAGCTCCTGGATCAGCACGGTCTTGCCGACGCCGGCGCCGCCGAAGAGCCCGACCTTGCCGCCTTTGGCGTAGGGGGCGAGGAGGTCGATGACCTTGATCCCGGTCTCGAGGATCTCCTGCGTCGGGGTCAGGTCGGAGGCCTTCGGGGCGGGCCGGTGGATCGGCCAGCGCTCGCCGTCCTCCAGCTCGGGGCCGTTGTCGATCGGCTCGCCGAGCAGGTTGAAGATGCGGCCGAGGGTCGCGTCGCCGACCGGAACCGTGATCGGGCCGCCGGTGTCGGTGACGGCGGCGCCGCGCTCGATGCCGTCGGTGGCGTCCATCGCGACCGCGCGGACGCGGTCGTCGCCGAGGTGCTGCTGCACCTCGCAGACGAGGACGGCGGATTCTCCGTCGTTGTCGCCGCCGCTGGTCTCGATCGTCACCGCCGAGAAGATCTCCGGCAGCTGGTCTGGAAAGACGGCGTCGATGACCACTCCGGTCACCTGCTCGACGCGCCCTACGTTGTTTCCGTTTCCGTTGCTCTCAGCCATGGGTTCCTTTTTCCGATCCTCGAATGAAGTTGCTGTTGGTGGTCAGGGTCGTCGTCTAGCCGAGCGCCTCGGCGCCGCCGACGACCTCCAAGATCTCCTGCGTGATTTCCGCCTGACGCGCCCGGTTCATCTCCAGGGTCAGGTCGCCGATCATCGTCTCCGCATTCTCCGCCGCGTTGCGCATCGCGGTCATCCGGGCGCCCAACTCCGAGGCCGCCGACTCGAGCAGCGCCCGGTAGACCGAGATCGTCACGTACTCCGGGATCAACCGCGCCAGCAGTTCCTCCGGGTCGGGCTCGTAGACCCACTCCGAGCGGCTCTGCGCCTTCTCGGCATCCGTTTCCTCGTCTTCGGCGGCGGCCTCGTCGCCGGCGCCCTCGCCGGTCACCTCGGCCTGCTGCAGAGGCAGCAGCGTCTGGCGCCATACGTGCTGGGTCAGCGGCGAGACGAAGCGGTTGTAGATCAGCTCGACCCGGTCGAGATCCTGGTCGACGTAGCGGGCCGTCAGCGCCTCGCCGATCTCGCGGGCGTTGGCGAAGGCGGGCCGGTCGGTGAAGCCGACGTAGGAGTCGGTCACCTCCTGCTTGCGGAAGGTCAGGGCGGAGACGCCCTTGCGGCCGACCACGGCGAAGGCGGGCTCTGCCCCCTCCTCGCGGACTTTGGCCGCCATCCGCATCCCCTCGCGGATGATGTTGGAGTTGAAGGCGCCGGCGAGGCCGCGGTCGCCGGTAACGAGCACGATCCCGACGCGGTTGATGTTCTCCCGCTCTTCCAGCACCGGCACCCGCGGGATGCCGCCTGCCTGGGCGGCGGCGCGGCGGGTCAGTTTTCGCATCCCCTCGGCGTACGGGCGCATGTCGGAGATCCGCTGTTCGGCACGGCGCAGGCGCGCCGCCGCCACCATCTCCATCGCTCGCGTGATCTTGTTGATGTTCTTGACCGACGCGATGCGGTTCTTGACTTCCTTCTGCGTTGCCATAGCGGAGCTCCGGGCAAACTAAGCCGGGGTCGCCTCCTGGCTGCTGTCGGACTGCTCGGGGTCGCCCGGGTCCTCGTTCTCTGCCTCGGAGGAGGTGCGGCCAGGGGCCTCGCGCTCCTCTTTGGAGTGGACGCGGTCGGACTCGCCCTCCTCGAGCGGGTCGCCGTGCTCGTCGAAGTCGGGGCCGAAATCGTCGACGAAGTCGGCGATCGCCTGGCCGAGCTCCTTCTCGTCCTCCTCCTCGAGCTTGCCGGTCTCTTCGATCCGGCTCAGCAGCTCGGGCTTCTCCGAGTGCAGGCGGGTCCGCAGGTCGGCGAGGAACTCGCCGACGCGCTCGACTTTGATCCGGTCGAGATAGCCACCGGTGCCCGAGTAGATCGAGGCGACCTGGTCGCCGACCGAGAGCGGTTCGCGCTCTTTCTGTTTCAGCAGCTCGACCAGCCGTTCGCCGCGGGTCAGCGCCTTCTGGGTCTCGGCGTCGAGCTCGGAGCCGAACTGGGCGAAGGCCTCGAGGTCGCGGTACTGGGAGAGATCGAGGCGGAGTTTTCCGGCGACCTTCTTCATCGCCTTCGTCTGCGCGTTACCGCCGACTCGGGAGACCGAGATGCCGACGTTGATCGCCGGCCGCACGCCCGAGAAGAAGAGGTCGGACTCGAGGAAGATCTGACCGTCGGTGATCGAGATCACGTTGGTCGGGATGTAGGCGGAGACGTCGGAGGCCTGGGTCTCGATGATCGGCAGCGCCGTCAGCGAGCCGCCGCCGAGCTCGTCGTTC
>DATFOB010000004.1:0-10814 GCA_035266025.1 Solirubrobacterales bacterium | reverse complement strand
GAAGAAGAGGTCGGACTCGAGGAAGATCTGACCGTCGGTGATCGAGATCACGTTGGTCGGGATGTAGGCGGAGACGTCGGAGGCCTGGGTCTCGATGATCGGCAGCGCCGTCAGCGAGCCGCCGCCGAGCTCGTCGTTCAGCTTCACCGCCCGCTCCAGCAGGCGCGAGTGCAGGTAGAAGACGTCCCCGGGGTAGGCCTCGCGACCCGGCGGGCGCCGCAGCAGCAGCGACATCTGCCGGTAGGCGGAGGCGTGTTTGGTGAGGTCGTCGTAGACGCAGAGTGCGGCTTTGCCGTTGTAGAGGAAGTACTCGCCCATCGCGCAGCCGGCGTAGGGGGCGATGTACTTGATCGGGGCCGCCTCGTCGGCGGGGGCGGCGACGATGATGGTGTTCTCCATCGCGCCGTTTTCCTCAAGCGTCTCTTTCAGCTGCACGACCGTCGACATCCGCTGCCCGATCGCGACGTAGATGCAGATCAGGTTCTTGTCCTTGTTGTTGATGATCGTGTCGATCGCGATCGCCGTCTTGCCGGTCTGGCGGTCGCCGATGATCAGCTCTCGCTGGCCGCGGCCGATCGGGATCATCCCGTCGATCGACATCAGCCCGGTCTGGACGGGTTCCTCGACCGGCTGGCGCTGGACAACGCCGGGGGCTTTGAACTCGGCCGGGCGGGTCTCGGTCGTGGCGATCTCGCCGCGGTCGTCGAGCGGGCGGCCGAGCGGGTCGACCATGCGCCCGAGCAGCTCCTCGCCCACCGGGATCTCGAGCAATTTGCCGGTCCGTTTGACCGTGTCGCCCTCGACGATCTTGTCCCAGTCGCCGAAGAGCACGGAGCCGACGTTGTCGGCCTCGAGGTTCAGCGCCAGGCCGGTGACCCCGTGCGGCAGCTCGAGCATCTCCAGCGCCATGCAGTTGTCGAGCCCGTGGATGCGGGCGATGCCGTCGGCGACGGACAGAACCGTGCCGACCTCGGTGAGGTCTGCGGAACCGGTCTCCAGTCCCTCGATCCGCTCTCGCAGGATGCTTGCGATCTCGTCGGGCTTGATCTCCATCTTTTTCTCTTCCCTGCCTTTTAGTGCGCCGCGGTGGCGACGCTCTTTCGAAGTTTCTCCAGGCGACTGCGGATGCTCGCGTCCAGGACCATGTTGCCGACCTGCAGGACGATGCCGCCGAGGATCCGGTCGTCGACCGCGCTCGAGAGGTCGACCTCCTCCCCGGTCTGGCGTTCGACCTCCTGGCCGATTTTGGCGACGACCTCCGGGTCCAGCTCTACGGCGCTGGTGACGGTGACGTCGATACGACGGTTCTCTTGTTTCCAGAGCTCCTCGAACTCGCGGCGGATGCGGAAGATCTCCGGCATCCGCTGCTTGTCGACAAGTAGCTCGAGGAAGTTGATCAGCTCGGGCTCGGCGCCCGAGATCGCGCGCTTCAGTCCCGTCACCTTCTCCTCGGAGGAGAGGTAGGGACTGAAGAAGAAGACCTGCAGCTCGTGGTTTTGGTCGGTGGCGTCGGTGAACTCGCTGAGCTGCTGCTGCAGCGTGTCCAGCTTGCCTTTCTCGCGGCCCACTTCGAAGAGTGCGCCTGCGTATACACGAGCTGCGTCGGCCATGGCCTAGTTCTTCTCCGACCCGGACAGCGTCGAGAAATCGACCTCGCTGAGCGCCTCCTCGACGAGGCGTTTCTGGTCCTCGCCGGTGAGCGATTTGCGGGTCACCCGCTCGGTGGCGAGCACGGTCAGGTCGGCGACCTCCTGGCGGATCTGGTCGAGCGAGCGACGCGTCTCCGCTTCGATGTCGCGTTTGGCGGCGGCGACCAGCTCCTCGCGTTTCTCCTTGCCGGCCGCGGCGGCCTCGGCTTCAGCCGTCTCGGCCGACTTACGGGCACGGACCATGATGTCGTCGGCCTGCTCCCGAGCCTCGGCGAGGCGGGCGCGGTACTCGGCGAGAAGCTCGTCGGATTCCTTGCGCTGCCGTTCGGCCGCGTCGATCGACTCGCTGATCGCGCTTGCGCGTTTGTCGAGCGCTTCCTGGATTTTCGGGAAGGCGACCTTGCTCAACACGTACATCGTGATCAGGAAGAGGACCAGCGTCCAGATCATCAGGCCGAGGCCCGGGCTGACCAGGAAGCTGCCGCCGCTTTCCTCGCCGTGCTCCGCCGCCTCTGCGGCGAGCGGGACTATGTAACCGAGCAGCTCCATACCGGCCTAGGCGAGGAAGAAGGCGATCAGGCCGAAGATGAAGGTGTAGAAGGCGACCGCCTCGGTCAGCGCGAAGCCGAGCCAGCGGATGCTTTCCAGCTCGCTTTTCATCTCCGGCTGGCGGGCGACCGACTCGATCTCCTTACCGAAGATGAAGCCCACGCCGATACCGGCGCCGATCGAGCCGAGCCCGGCACCGACGCCGAGGGCGATCGCTTTGCCAGCGCTTTCTACGGCTTCGCTTGATACCTCGGCAAGAGGAAGAACAGTGGGATCCATCGAGTGTTGCTCCTTTTCTAGTGAGAGGCGGAGGTCGCTCCGCCGATGTAGATAGCGCTAAGCGTCGAGAAGATGAATGCCTGCAGGGTCGCAACCAGCCCGACCTCGAAGATGAAGAAGGCGAAGGCGAGCGGGAACGTCAGCGCCCCGAGGGCGGCGATCCCCAGCAGCACCGCCAGCCCGCCGCCCATGAAGAGCAGCAGCAGGTGGCCGGCGAGGATGTTGGCGAAAAGACGAACGGAGAGGCTGATCAGCCGCACGAAATGGGAGATCACCTCGATGATGAAGATCGCGGCCTTGCCGACCGGGTGCATCTCCTCCAGGCCCGGGGGCAGCCAGCTCTTGAAGTACGGGCCGACGCCTTTCGAGCGGATTCCCTCGACGTGGTAGCTGAGCCAGACGACGAGGGTGAGGACGAGCGGGATCGCGATGTTGGCGGTGGCGGCGTAGATCGCGAAAGAGGGGATCTCGAGGCCGCCGATCGAGAAGGTGTGCTCGGTGTTGGTCGGCAGCGGCAGGAAGCCGAGCATGTTCGAGAACCAGATCCAGAAGAAGAGGGCGCCGATGAAGGGGAACCACTTGCGGGCCAGCTCGCCGTGGAGGCTGCCGCCGGTGATCGTGTTCTTGGTCAGGTCGTAGGCAACCTCAACGGCGGTCTGGACCCGGTTGGGCTTTTCGACCATCCGCTTTGCGATCCAGGTCATCGTCGCGATCGTCAGGGCGCTGGCGAGGAAGAGGTAGAGAACTGCCTTGTTGATGCTGAAGTCGATCCCGGCGAGTTCGATCGTCAGCCACGGTTCGAGTTTGAACTCGTTCTGCGGCTTGAAGGCTTCGTTCTTACCGTTGTTGCCGAAGATCAGCAGCAGCAGGATCGCCACCGCGAAGTAGATGCCGAAGCCGATCAGGACCTTGGCCTTGGTGCTGAGCCCCTTCTTCTCGGGGTCGTTGCTGCGGGCGGCGCCTCCCGGCGCCTGCACGGTTGCCGACTCCATCTCTACGCGGCTCCCTTGACCTCAGGCTGGTCGTCGAACAGGTGGGTCAGCCCCTGGGCGGCGAAGGAGAGCGTGAAGAGGGCGAGGAGGAGGATCGCGGCGGCGAGGCCGGCCTCCCGTTCGGCGATGCCGACGAGGAGCACAGAGGTGGCCATCAGCCAGACGCGGCCGAGGCCGCTGCCGGCGACTATCCCCATCGCCTTCTGTCGGTTGCCGGCCGCCAGCTCCTGCTTCATCCGGCGCTGGGCGAGCATATGGATGCCCCGCTGGGCGAGCCAGGCCGCCGCGGCCACGGCGTAGCCGAGCAGGGGAAGATCGCCGATCAGGAAAACGGCGAGAGCAATGAGCAGCGCGAGTAGATCGACGTACTTGGGAGGAGACATAAGAAGGTCGCGAAAGACAGAAATACGCCCAGCTCGGGGCAGAGCGGGCGCATGGCGACTATATAGAAGTGGGCCCGGGAATGGCTCTGTGAAGCCACTTCGTGAGGGTTGCCACTACTTGATCGCTTCGAACTCGCCGGTTTCCGGGTCTACGGCTGGGAAGGAGCCGGTCTCGAGCTCCTGCTCGACCGCGGCGTTGACCTCGCCGAGCTCGGGTTCGGGAGCGCCGGTGGTGCGGCGCAGGGTGACGAGTTGGCGCAGGCGGGTCTGGCGCAGCTTGAGGATCTCGAGGACCTCGACGAGGTAGACGCTGGCGGCGAGGGCGAGGATGCCGAAGATGGCGATTACGGCCGTCCAGAGGGGGTCGAAGTTGCCGTGGTCATCGCTGTAGGGGACGAAGCGCAGGGCCAGGGCCAGCAGCGCCATCACCGCGGTCCAGCCGTAGAGATAGAGCAGCGTGCGCCGCTGCGAGAAGCCGATATCGGCCATCCGGTGGTGGAAGTGCCAGCGGTCGGCCTTGTAGATCGGCCGGCCGTATTTGAGCCGCTTGGCGACGACGAAGCCGGTGTCGAGGATCGGCACCGCGAGGATGATCAGCGGCAGGAAGAGGGCGATCACCGCATTCGTCTTCAGCGCCCCCTGCACGGCCACCGCACCTAACAAATAACCGAGCAAGTTCGAGCCGGTATCGCCCATGAAGGTGCTCGCCGGGGGGAAGCCCCAGCGCAGGTAGCCGAGGGCGGCGCCGGCGGTGAGGGCGGCGAGGACGCCGGCGGCGGTGCGGTCGAGCGAGAGGGCGATCGTCGCCAGGGTGATGCCGGAGATGACGGCGACGCCGGCGGCGAGGCCGTCGACCCCGTCGATCAGGTTGATCACGTTGATCACGGCGACGAACGCGAGCACGGTGGCGACGTCTCCGAGGTGGACGACGCCGCCGCCCGGCAGGGTGAGCAGGTCGACGGTCCCCGGGGTGAGGCGGCCGAAGAAGGGGAAGGTGAAGTTGTCGACGGTGACCCCGGCAGAGACCGGGATGACGACGGAGACGACCTGGCCGAGCAGCTTCGGGGCGGCTGAGAGGTCGAAGATGTCGTCGAGGACGCCGATCCAGGCGATCGCGACGGCGCCGAAGAGGATCGCGTGGCTTTCGGTGTCGTTCGGGAGGAAGAGCAGGCCGGCGACCGCGACGCCGCCGAGGATCCCGAGGCCGCCTAGCTTCGGGGTCGGGGCGAGGTGGAGCTTGCGCTCGCTCGGGTAGTCGATCGCCCCCACCCGCAGCGCCAGCCACTTCGTCAGCGGCACCAGCAGCAAGGTGAGGACGCCGGCGACCAGGAAGGCGAGGTAGGCGTCGGTGTCAGTGGGCATAGCGGTCGAACCAGAGGGTAAGCGCCATCAGCCCCCAGATCTGGCGGCTGAGGTCCTCCCGCCCGGCGCAGTGACGGTCGAGGATCGGGGTCACCGCGGCGGGCTCGAGAAGACCGTGGCGCTCAAGCGCGCCCGGCGAGAGCACCTCGCGGGCGAAGGGCTCGAGCGGTCCCCGCAGCCAGGAGGCGATCGGAATCGAGAAGCCCTGCTTGCGGCCGTGGACGATCTCGCGCGGCAGCAGCGGTGCCAGCGCCTTGCGCAGAAGCCGCTTCTTCGCGAAGCCGCGCACTTTCATCCGCCGCGGCAGCGAGAAGGCGAACTCGGCGACGGCGGGGTCGAGGAACGGGACCCGGGTCTCCAGCGAGTGGGTCATGCTCGCGCGGTCGGTCTTGACCAACAGGTCGTCGGCCAGGTAGATGCCGAGGTCGACGTCCTGCATCCGCGCCAGCGGGTCGGCGCCGGCGGTTTCGGCGTAGCGCTCGCGGTAGAGGTCGACCGGGTCCCAGCCGGCGGCGCCGGGACCGGCAAGCTCGGCCCGCAACTGCGGCGCGAAGATCTCCTTCCAGGCGTGGTGTCGCTCCAGCGGCGGCAGCGCCGCGGCGCGGGCGAAGCGCTTGGCTTTGTAGTCGAAGCCGACGCGGTCGGTGCGGCTCGGCAGGGCCTCGGCCAGCGGCCGGGCGAGCGGCGCCAGGCGGCCGACGCGGCGGGCGAGGAGGTCGGCGACGTAGGTGTAGTAGCCGCCGAAGAGCTCGTCCCCGCCCTCGCCGGAGAGGGCGACCTTGACATGGCTCGCGGCGAGCTCGGAGACGAGGTAGGTCGGCAGCGCCGAGGAGTCGCCGAAAGGCTCGTCGAAGGCCTCGACCAGCTTCGGCAGCAGCTCGACCGCGTCGGGCCGGACGATCAGCTCGTGGTGGTCGGTCCCGTAGCGCTCGGCGACGAGCCGGGCGCGGGAGAGCTCGTTGAAGCCGGCCTCCTCGAAGCCGATCGAGAAAGTGCGTATGGGCTCCGCGGAGTGCTCGCTGGCGAGGGCGGCGAGGCCGCCGGAGTCGACGCCGCCGGAGAGGAGGACGCCGACCGGGACGTCGGCGACGAGGTGGGAACGGACGCTGTCGTCGAGGACCTCGCGCAGCTCGGCCGCGAGCTCGTCCTCGGAGCCGCCCCGTTCGCCCCCCGCCACTGCACCCGGCCGCGCGAAGCGCCGCACCTCGACCTCTCCCCCCTCGTAGGCCAGCAGGTGCCCCGGGGGCAGCTTCCGCGCCTCGGCGAAGATCGTCAACGGCGCCGGGATCGAGTTGAAGGCGAGGTAGGCGGAGACGGCCTGGGGATCGATCTCCCGCGAGAAGCCGGGGTGCTCGAGCATCGCCTTCAGCTCCGAGGCGAAGGAGAGCTCGCCGCCCTGATGGCGGTAGTAGAGCGGCTTGATCCCGAACGGGTCGCGGGCCAGCAGCAGCCGCTGCCGCCGCTTGTCCCAGAGCGCGATCGCAAACATCCCCCGCAGCCGCTCGACGAACCGGTCCCCCTCCTCCTCCCAGAGGTGGACGAGGACCTCGGTGTCGCAGTCGGTCGCGAAGCGGTGCCCCTTCCCCTCCAGCTCGCGCTTCAACTCGCGGTAGTTGTAGATCTCGCCGTTCTGGACGACGACAGCGCTGCCGTCCTCGTTGGAGATCGGCTGGTGGCCGTGGGCGAGGTCGATGATCGAAAGACGGCGCACCGCCAGCGCCGCCGGCCCCTCGCAGAAGATCCCGTCGTCGTCCGGCCCCCGGTGGACGAGGCGCCCGCTCATCCTCGCCACCGCCTCGCGGTCGGGCCCGCGCTCTCGCTCAGCGGCGACGACGCCGCAGATACCGCACATGCGCGGCAGTCTCGCAGGGGACAAGGCGCTTTAGTCGACCAGGACGACGCTCAAGCGCGGGGGCCCTTGGCGATCACCTTGACGGCGGCAAGTCGCAGCCGACGTATGCCTCGAACAGCTAGAAGACGGTTTTGACTATCCCTTCGGTGCTCTCAATGAGCTCGAGAACCTCTTCCGACTTGGGCTGGCGCTCTCCATCGTGGGCGCAAAGGTTCCGGATGTCGCCAAGGCACGAGTTTTTTCCGCTCGTCGCAATTTGCGCGCGCGCTGCCTCATGACCGGTCGGAAGTGCTTCCGACTCTTGCCACACCAGGGTGTGGCCAATCTCGGAAGCGTTATTGAGGCTCAGGAGGTTGGCTGTCCCCGCCCCATCACCTTCGCGACCGTCGCCAGCAGCACCTGGACGTAGAGGTGGACCGAGCGGTCGGCGATGTACTCCATGTCGTGGGCGAGCTTGTCGGCCCAGGTCTCCTCGCGGGTGATCCTGGTCTGGGCGAAGCCGGTGACGCCGGGGCGGACGACCAGGCGCTGCCAGTACTGGGGGATGTCGCGGCAGAGCTCGGCGTAGAAGGTGGGCCGGATCGGACGGGGGCCGACAATCGACATGTCGCCGCGGAGGACGTTCCACAGCTGCGGCACCTCGTCGAGGTGGGTCTTGCGCAGGGCGCCGCCGATCCGGGTCCGCTCCTGCTCGGTTCGCCGCGTCAGCTCCTCGCCGTAGTAGGGCCCCAGGCGCGTTTCGGCGTCGGGCTTGAGGGTGCGGAACTTGTACATCCAGAAGAGGTGGCCGGCCTTGCCGACGCGGGCGCCGCGATAGAGAACCGGGCGGCCGGAGTCGAGGGAGATGACCAGCGCGACCAGCGCCAGCAGCGGCGAGAGGACGAGCAGGATCGCCGCCGAGATGACGATGTCGAGCGCCCGCAGGACCGGGTCGATCGGACGGGGGTCGCCCTCCGCTGCGGGCGCGACGAGTTCTTCGAGGCCGGGTTCGGCCTCGGGCAGCTCGTTCAGGAAGGCGTTACGGGATGAGGCTCTTCGCGCAATGGTTGGGCTCCGACGGTACCGAGGATTGTCTCGACCTGGAAGGCGGGATCGCGGCGTGTGGGCGTCGCCTCGGCGGTTCGCTTCTCCAATACGAGCGCGCGGGGGTCGGTCAGCGGCCGCAGGCGCCCCGAACGGATCAGGGCTTCGTCGACGCCGCCGAGGCGGCCTCCGTAGGTGGTGTACACCGGCGTCCCCAGGGCCGCGGCCTCGCGGTTCATCGTGCCACCGGCCGAGAGGACCAGGTCGGCGAGGGCGACGAGGCTCTGGGCCTCGACGGCGCCGGGCGGGACGATCACGGAGGGCAGTCCGAGGCCGGTGATGAACTCGCGCTGGGCCCCGGTGCGCGGTAGGACGACGGCGTGGACCCCCTCGTCGCGGC
Source organism: Solirubrobacterales bacterium (assembly GCA_035266025.1). Lineage (GTDB taxonomy): Bacteria > Actinomycetota > Thermoleophilia > Solirubrobacterales > 70-9 > VAYN01. Next base: position 2,325 of record DATFOB010000004.1, on the reverse strand, counting down.
CGAGGCGGTCGAGCACCTTGGGGAAGAGCGGGTTCGACTTGCGGTGGTAGAGGGAGACGTCGGGCGGCGGGCGGACGATGACGACGACGCGCTCGGTCTCGACCCCGAGCCGGGCGAGCGCCTCGGGGTCGGGCTCGAAGTCGTAGAGGTAGTACTCCTCCTTCAGGCCGGGATAGGGGAAGTACTTGGCCTCGGTAACGCCGAAACGCCGCAGCCGGTCGAGCGGCACCGAGTCCGGGAACATCACCCGCCTGGCGAGCCGGCAGCCGATCCGGTGCTGCGTGACCGCGTACTCGTAGTCGTGCATGTTGGCCTCGGGGACGCCGAGCGTCTTGGCGGCGATCGCAAGGTCGTTGGAGCCGTGGGCGAGCGCGAGGTCGAAGCCGCGGCCGCGGCCGAAGCGGAGCATGCCGCTGCTGCGGGCGGCGAGGCTGGCGGCCTTGCGCATCCGCGAAGCGCCGCCGTGGCGGCCGATCGGGGTGTGGTCGAGGCCGTGGAGCTCGAGCAGCTGCTGGGTCTGGGCGTAGTCGCGCGAGGTGATCTCCACCTCGTGGCCTTCGGCCCGCAGCCGCTCGATGATCGGGCGCAGCACGAGAACGTGCGCCGGGGCGCTCATGTCAACCCAGACCTTCAAGGGCTTAAACGGTGGCAGCCAGCTCGGCGTAAAGCGGGAAGCGGTCCATCAGGGCGTCGGTGCGCGCCCGCAGGTCGTCCTTGGTCGAGTCGAAGTCGGAGCCGAGCGCGGCGACGATCACCTCGGCGATCTCGGTCATCTCCTCGGTGCCCATCCCGCGCGTGGTGAGTGCCGGGGTGCCGATCCGCAGCCCGGAAGGGTTCATCGGCGGCCGCTCGTCGAAGGGAATCGCGTTGCGGTTGACCGTGATCCCGACCGCATCGAGCCGGTCCTCCCCGGTCTGGCCGTCGAGGCCGGTCGGGGTGAGGTCGACGAGGACGAGGTGGACGTCGGTGCCACCGGTGAGCACCGGAACGCCGCCCGCTTCGAGGCCGGCGGCCAGCGCCCGTGCGTTGGCGATCGTCTGCCGCTGGCGCTGCCTGAACTCCTCGCCGGCGGCGATATGCAGCGCGACGGCCTTGGCGGCCACCGTGTGCATCAGCGGCCCGCCCTGCTGACCGGGGAAGATCGCTTTATCGATTGCTTTCGCGTGCTCTTCGCGGCAGAGGATCATGCCGCTGCGGGGGCCGCCGAGGGTCTTGTGGATCGTCGTCGTGACGACGTCGGCGTGCTCGACCGGGTTCGGATGCTCGCCGGCGGCGACGAGGTCGGCGAAGTGCGCCATGTCGACCATCAGCTTGGCGCCGACAGAGTCGGCGATCGAGCGGAAGGCGGCGAAGTCGAGCTGGCGCGGGTAGGCGGACCAGCCGGTGACGATCAGCGCCGGCCGGTGCTCCTGGGCGAGGCGCTCAACCTCCTCCATGTCGACCAAAAAGTCCTCGCGGCTGACGTGGTAGGGCACCGGGTTGTAGAGCTTGCCGCTGACGTTGATCTTCATCCCGTGGCTGAGATGGCCGCCGTGGTCGAGGGCGAGGCCGAGGAAGGTGTCCCCCGGTTCCAGCAGTGCCATGTAGGCGGCATTGTTGGCCTGGGCGCCGGCGTGGGCCTGGACGTTCGCGTGCTCGGCGCCGAACAGGCTCTTGGCGCGGTCGATCGCCAGTTGCTCGGCGACGTCGACCTCCTCACAGCCGCCGTAGTAGCGGCGGCCGGGGTAACCCTCGGCGTACTTGTTGGTCAACACCGAGCCGACCGCTTCCAGCACCGACTGCGGCACGAAGTTCTCCGAGGCGATCATCTCCAGCGTCCGCTGCTGGCGCCTCAGCTCGGCGTCGAGGACCCCGGCGATCTCGGGATCGACCTCGCTCAGCGGCGCGTTTTGGAGGTTCTCTGGAAGATCGGCCATCGTCGGCCGACCATAGCAACGGGTCGGGATATTCTGGGGCCGGTGAGAGCCAGAGTTCCGCTCGCTCCGCTGGCCCTTGTACTGGTCTTGGCGCTGCCGGTCGCCGCCTCCGCGGCGGTGGAGAACCCCTGCGAAAGCGCCGCAGCACGGTCCCTCCTCTGCCCCAACCTGCGGATCGCGCCGCCGAGCGAGATCTACGAGGAGCGGATCGGCGGCCGGGTGCTGCTGCGGGCGACCAGCGACGTCCAGAGCCGCGGCAAGGGACCAATGGAGCTCCGTGGACGCCGCGACGGCCCACGTTCGATGAAGACCAACCAGTGGATCTACCGCAAGGGCGGCGGCCACCTCACCCTGCCGAGCGAGGCGAAGCTGCACTTCACCTACGTCGGCACCTACTTCGGCGGCTCCT
>DATFOB010000003.1:0-39812 GCA_035266025.1 Solirubrobacterales bacterium | reverse complement strand
CGCGGTCGCTGGAGCTGATCGCCGGCGCCGACGCGATCTTCTACGACCGTTTGATCCCCCCAGGCGCCCTCGACGGCGCCCGCTCCGAGGTGGAGCTCGTCTACGTCGGCAAGCAGCCGGGGGTGCCCTCGGTCCCGCAGGAGGAGATCGGCGAGCGGCTGATCGAGACCGCGCGCGCGGGAAAGAGCGTCGTCCGCCTCAAGGGCGGCGACCCGTTCGTCTTCGGCCGCGGCGGCGAGGAGGGGGAAGCGCTGCGCGAGGCCGGGGTCGAGTTCGAGGTCGTGCCCGGGGTGACCGCCGGCGTCGCCGCCACCGCCTACGCCGGCATCCCCGTCACCCATCGCGACGACGCCTCCGCTGTCGCCTTCGTCACCGGCCACGAGGACCCCGAGAAGCAGGAGAGCGCGCTCGACTGGGAGGCGCTGGCGCGCTTCCCCGGCACCCTCGTCTTCTACATGGGCGTCAAACGGCTGGGCGAGAACGCGGCAGCGCTGATCGACGCCGGGCGCGACCCCGGGGAGCCCGCCGCCGCGATCGAACGCGGCACCTGGCCAGGGCAGCGGACCGTGACCGCGACCCTGGGCACGATCGCCGACGTCGTCGCCCGCGAGCAGGTGAAGGCCCCGGCGCTGATCGTCGTCGGCGAGGTCGCGCGGCGGCGCGAGGAGCTGGAATGGCTCGAGCGCCGTCCGCTGCACGGTCGCCGCGTCGTCGTCACCCGCGCCCGCGCCCAGGCCAGCGGCTTCGCGGCAACTCTGCGCGGTCTCGGCGCCGAGGTGGTCGAGCTGCCGGCGATCAGGATCGAGCCGCTGATCGAGAGCGCGGGGGTGCAGAAAATCGTCGGTGCGTTGGGACTCTACGAGCTGGTTTGCCTCACCAGCCCCAATGGCGTCCGGCTCCTCTTCGAGGCGATGGAGAACGCCGGCGTGGACGCGCGGGCGCTGGCCGGCGTCACCGTCGCGGCGATCGGGCCGGGCACGGCGCGCGCGCTGGCCGACCAAGGCGTCCTCGCCGACGTCGTCCCGGAGCGCTTCGTTGCCGAGGGGCTGATCGAAGCGCTCGAGGACCACGAGGTGGCCGGCGCCCGCGTCCTCATAGCCCGCGCCGCCGAGGCCCGCGACGTCCTCCCCGACGCCCTGCGCGAGCGCGGCGCCGAGGTCGAGGTCCTCCCCCTCTACGAGACCGTCCGTGAGCAGCCGGCCGACGACGAGGTCGAGGCCGCCCAGAGCGCCGACTACATCACCTTCACCTCCTCCTCGACCGTCACCAATCTGACTGAGGCACTCGGCAACCGCTTCCCGACCGGCGCCCGCATCGTCTCGATCGGCCCGATCACCAGCGAGACCGCCCGCGCCGCCGGCCTCACCGTCGACGTGGAGGCAGAGCGCCACGACATCGACGGCCTCCTCGAGGCGCTGCTGGATGACGTTCGGCAATCCGCATAGGCACTACCGCTCCACGGACTCGACCAACACGCGAGCCCGCGAGCTAGCCGCCGCCGGAGCCCCCCACGGCACCGTCGTAACCGCCGCAGAGCAAACAGCCGGCCGAGGCCGCCAAGGCCGCAGCTGGACCGCCCCACCCAACAAAGCCCTCCTTTACTCGGCCGTCGTCCGCCCCCTAAAGGAGCACCACACGATGCTCCCCCTATCCGTCCCCCTAGCCGTCTGCGAAGCAGCAGAAGACCTCAATCCCAACCTCGACTGCAAGGTCAAGTGGCCAAACGACATCCACGTCGAGGGCAAGAAGCTTGCGGGAATACTGATCGAGGCCCGTCCTCAAGACGGGTGGGCCGTCATAGGAATCGGACTGAACCTCACCATCCAAACCGAAGAGTTCCCCGAGGAGCTTCGTCCCTCAGCCATCTCGATCTTCAAGTCCGATCAGAGGGACCAGGGGAGGGGGTCCGCCGGACCCTCCCCGCTGTTGTCCGCCGGACCCCCTCCCCTGGTCCCGCCCAAAGCAACCGAGCTCTTAAGCCAGCGCCTCGACCACTGGGTGAATGCCAACTCCGAAGCAGTCCTCGCCGAGTGGCGCGAACGCGACGCACTCCGCGGCAGGGAAGTCGCCTGGGAGAAAGGCTCAGGCGTCGCCGACGGCGTCGACGACCGGGGATACCTGCTCGTCGTCACCCGCAGCGGCGACCGTATCGCCATCGGCGCCGGCGAGGTCCACCTCACCCGCTTCTGACTCCGCCGCCTTCCGCGAGCGCCCCCGCCGCTTGCCATTCTGCCTCGCCTCAGGCGCAGCACCGTTGCCGTCCTGGCCCTGTTTGTTCCGTTTGCGTTTGCGGCGCCGCTTGCCGCCTTTGGGGAAATTCTTCAACAGCTCTCGCGCGACCGCCGAGGGTTTCCGCGCCATCCGCATCCGCGCCCCGCGCAGCACCTCCTCGCCCTCGGGAGTATGCGAAACCGCGGCCGCCAACAGCGCCACCGCGAGGCGGCGATCCTGTTTGCGCGCCGCGTGCACGAGCCGCCGGGCGTTGCGCCCGTGCGCCCGTCCGGAAGAGTTGACCAGCAAGCCCAGCAGGCGCTTCGTCTCCGGCCAGCGCTGCACCGCGTACTCCTCGTGCAGTTCGCGGGTGTAGGTGGCGAGCCGCCAGACCCACGCCTGCGCCTGGTCGCGGCGGCCGATCCGTTTGTCGACCAGCGCCTGCAGCAGCGTCTTCGTCCCGGCTCGTTTGTCCTCGCGGCTCCAGGTGCCGACGATGTCGATCGCATCGTCGAAGGCGTCGGGGTCGCCGAGGTCGGCGATCTCACTCAACGCTTTCAGGCGCAGCTGCGCGTTGCGGTTGCGCTGCACGCAGGTGAGCAGGAAGCGGCGGCGCAACTCCTTGGTGCGGTCGTTCTGCAGCATCGCCCGCGCCCGCCGCCAGCCCTGGGTGTTGACCTTGGCCCCGGCCAACGCCGCCCAGGCGTGCTGCTCGGGGTAGTCGAGGTTCTCGACCGCGATCCGCCAGATCTCCCGTTCCAGCACCTCCATCCGCTTCTCCTCGACGTCGGAGACGGGGACGATCCGCCGCTCGACCCGGACTTTGCGCCCGCGCCCGCGCCGCACCGGTCCGACGACGATCGCGCCGCCGCGGTAGACGTCGCGGTCGAGCAGGCTGTGCAGGGTGATGATCGTCTCGTCGTGGGTGGTCGCCGGGTGGACGAAGTCGAGGACGATCCCTGCCTCCTTGCCCGGCGCGCGCCGGGTGACGCGGCCCACTCGCTGCTGGTAGATCCGCCGCGAGGCGGTCGGCGCCAGGTGCATGCAGATCGTCGCCCGCGGGCTGTTCCATCCCTCGGCCAACAGCATCGCGTTGCAAAGGACGTCGACGGTTCCGCGCTCGAAGCCGGCGAGGATCTCCGCCAGTTCCCGCTTCGGCGTTTCGCCGGAGACCGCCTGGGCGTTGATGCCGGCGTCGCGGAAGGCTTTGGCGACGTTCTTCGCGTGCTGAACGCCGGCGGTGTAGACGACCCCGGGGACTTTGCGGAAGCGGGAGCGGTAGAGGTCGGCGATCGCGACGTTGAACGGCTCCTGGTCGAGCAGGGCCGCCAGCTCCTCCTGGTCGAAGTCCTGATCGACCTCCCCTTTCCTCAGCGGCACCTTGGCGATCGTCCGCACGCCGGGACCCGGCGGGATCCTCAGGCACCGCAGCGGCGCGATGACGCCGCGGCGCGCTGCCTGGGCGAGGTCGAAGCGCGAGGTCTGGGTCGGGAAGAGGTCGGCGACGTGACGGGCGATCAGCGCGCCCGTCGCGGTCATGCCGATGTAGACCGGGCCGGGCATGTCGCGGATGCAGGCGCTGGTTTTCTCGCCGAGGGCGGTGTGCGCCTCGTCGCAGATCACGATCGAGTAGGCGTCGGAGATCTTCTTGTGGTTGCGGACGAACCACTGGTAGGTCTCGACCGTGACCGGGCCGTCGGGGTCGTCGCGCCCGTCGAGCAGCGGCGGCCGCAGCCGCTCCTTGTAGCCGCGGTCGGAGATCTCGCCGATGAACTGGTCGACGAGGTTGCGACGGTGGGTGAGGATGAGGACGCCGCCGGTTTTGGTCGCCTCGATGAAGCCGACGGCGGCGACGGTCTTGCCGGCGCCGGTGGCGTGCTCGAACCAGAAGCGACGCTCGGCGCCGGGGTCCTCGGGTGCCTCCTCGACGACCTCCGCGTCCTCCTCGTCCGGCCCTTCCTCCCAGTCCTGGGGCTCCTCGTCGGCGGCCAGCTCCTCGTCTTCCTCGTCGACCTCTCCTGCTCCGTCGAGCCCAGCGCCCGAAGCCTCGATGGTTGCGTCGCCGTTGCCGTTCTCGTCCGGCTCCTCGGCGGCGCCGGTCTGCTGCTGGCCCATCAGCTCGGCCAAGGTCCCGGAGAGGGCATCGACCTGGTGCGGGTTCAGTTCGGCGCCGTCGCGCAGCTTCGGCGGTTCGGTAGCGAGGAAGCGCTCCAGCCCCAGCAGCAGCGAGAAGTCGCGGCGCCACTGGATCGAGGGATCCTCGGCGCCTTCGTCGAGCTCTTTCAGCGCCCGGTCCAGCGCCCGGCGGCGCGCCGTCCCCGGCGCCAGCGCCTCGGGCCCCTCGCCGTCGAGCAGGAAGGGCTCCCGCGCGAATGCCGCCGCACGCTCGATGTCGGCGTTTGAGGGAACTGCCGCCTGCGCGGCAACGTCGCTGGTCTTGGCCATAGAAGGCTTTCCGGGCTTCCGTCCCGACCACCAAGGAATTGCGGCTGGGACAAGTGAACGAGGCTGCGGGGGTCTCGACTGGCGTCTCCCCCCGACTACTCAGTGCGATCCGCGAGCCGCGAACCGAACGCACGTATTGTACCCATGGAGCGGATGAGTTCGCGACTTAGACCACTGCCGGCCTTGGCAGCCCTCGCCCTGGCGCTCCTCCTCGGGAGCGGCTGTGGCGGCTCCGGCGGAGGCGATTACGGCGGCTCGCACCCCGATTACGCCAAGGCTCTGGCCGGCGCGCCGGCGCCGCTCGCCGCCCTCTACAAGCAGGGGGACGAGCTGCTCAGCGGCGGAGTTCCCGCTTATGAAAAGCAGATCGCGCAGCTGCGCCGATACCCCGTCGTGGTCAACCTTTGGGCCTCCTGGTGCGGTCCCTGCCGGGCCGAGTTCCCGACCCTGCAGAAGCTCTCGGCCCGCTACGGAAAGAAGGTCGCCTTCCTCGGCGTCAACTCCGAAGACTCCAGCGACGCCGCCGCGACCTTCCTCCGCGAGGCGCCGCTGCCCTACCCCAGCTACAGCGACCCCGACAAAGACATCTACAACTCGCTCGACGGATACGGCTTCCCCAACACGGCCTTCTACGACCGCTCTGGCGAGCTCGTCTTCGTCCACAAAGGGCAGTACGCCAACGAAGAGGATCTGGAAGACGACATGCGCACTTACGCCCTTCAGGGCGGATAATCGATCCCGATGGAAGCGTTCGTCCTCATCGCCATCGTCGGCGTCGGCCTGCTGCTGGCCGAGCTGCTGCTGCCGACGGGCGGGGTCCTCGCACTGCTCGGGGTTGTGGGGCTGACCGTCGCCGGGATCGTCGCCTTCGGCTCCGACAGCGACGTCGCCGACTACGCCGGCGGGGCGCTGATCGCGCTCGGCATCCTCTCCGGCGTCACCTTCTACTTCGTCACCCGCAAGGTCTGGGCGGCGCACCGCAACGAGCCGGTCCGCACCGGGTCCGAGCAGCTGGTCGGTTCCGCGGCCGAGGCGCGCAGCTCGATCGACCCGACCGGGCGCGTCTGGCTCGAGGGGACGATCTGGAGCGCCCGCTTGGCCGATAGGGCGACCCCGATTCACGCGGGGGATAGAGTCAAGGTCGAGGCGGTCGACGGGCTGACGCTGGTAGTGCGCCCAGAGCCGCAGACGGCGATCCACACGAGTGAAGGAGCAGGTTGATGGAGGCTGTAGCGGGGGTTCTCGTCGTCCTGGTGTTCTTCGCCCTGATCGCGGTCGGGGCCTCGGTCCGCATCCTCCGCGAGTACGAGCGCGGGGTGATCTTCCGGCTCGGCCGCCTGATCGCGCAGAAGGGCCCGGGCCTGATCCTCCTGATCCCGCTCGTCGACCGGATGGTCAAGATCGACCTGCGGACGGTCACCCTCAACATCCCGCCGCAGGAGGTGATCACCCGCGACAACGTCCCCTGCCGCGTCAACGCCGTCGCCTACTTCCGCGTGGTCGACTCCAACCGGGCGGTGGTCGACGTCGAGAACTACCTGATCGCCACCTCGCAGATCTCGCAGACGGCGCTGCGCTCGGTCCTCGGCAAGGCCGAGCTCGACCAGCTGCTGGCCGACCGCGAGCGCCTCAACGAAGAGCTGCAGAAGATCATCGACGAGTCGACCGAGCCCTGGGGCGTCAAGGTCACCGCGGTCGAGATCAAGGACGTCGAGATCCCCGAGCAGATGCAGCGGGCGATGGCGCGCCAAGCCGAGGCCGAGCGCGAGCGGCGGGCGAAGATCATCAACTCCGAGGGCGAGTTCCAGGCCGCCCAGAAGCTCACCGACGCCGCCGACATCATCAGCACCAACCCCGCCTCGCTGCAGCTGCGCTACCTGCAGACGCTGCTGGAAATCGGCAGCAACCAGAACACCACCGTCGTCTTCCCGCTGCCGATGGACGTGCTCGAGCCGTTCGTCGGCAAAGGCGCGGCCGGTCGCGCCGCAGGGTCCGAGCGGCCGCCGCGACCGCCCGCCCCGCCGGAGCCGGCGCCGGTGGACGAGCCCGACCCGGACGACCTTCCCCCCTCCCGCTCCTGAGCGCGCCGGAGGTACGCATCGACCAGCTGACGGGGCTGAGGACGATCCTCGCCCCGGGTCGGGCCGCCCGCCCCGACAGCTTCTCGCCGCGAGCGAGCGAGCCCAAGGGCGCGGAGAACTGCCCCTTCTGCGAGGGACGCGAGGACCGCACGCCGCCCGAGCTCCATGCGACGCGACCGGGTGGAGGCGAAACCGACACCCCCGGCTGGACGACCCGTGTCGTCCCCAACCTCTATCCGGCGCTGGGCGCCCCGCCGGAGCAAGGCGCTTTAGTCAACCGGGGGGCAACTAGCGCGCCTTCGAGCGGTCCTGCCGCCGACGCGGGGGCCTTCTCCAGCGCCGGCGACCCGCTGCTGGCGAGCAAACGCGCCGGCGAACCGGACCTCTTCTCCTCGCGGCCGGCCGAGGGGGCGCACGAGGTGCTGATCAGCTCCCCCGAGCACGTGACCGCGATGGCTGAGCTCTCCGCCGAGCAGTTCGCCGCCGCGATCGCGACCTGGCGCGAGCGCATGCGCGCCCACCCCGACGCCTCCTACCTGCAGCTGATCGTCAACGAGGGCGGCGGCGCGGGCGCCTCCCTCGAGCACACCCACGCACAGCTCTACGCGCTTCCCTTCGTGCCCGCGGCAGTCGCCCGCGAGCGCGAGCGGGTCGGTGCCTACGGCGAACGCACCGCCGGCGGCGGGCTCCTCAGCGACGTCCTCGTCGAGGAGGTGCGCCGGCAGGAGCGGCTGGTGGCAATCGACGACGAGGCGGCGCTCGTCTGCCCCTGGGCCTCCCGCTCCCCCTTCGAGCTGCGGGTGATCCCGCGCCGCGAGACGGCTCGCTTCGAGGAGGACGAAGGCGGAGCCGCGATGATCCGCACGGCGCTGCAAGCCCTCACGACCCTCTTCGGCGGCTCGCCCGAGCTCAACCTCTGGGTCCGCACCGCCCCCCGCGGTGCCGAGCAGTTCCACTGGCACGTCGACATCGCCCCCCGGCTCACGATCAAGGCCGGCTTCGAGCTCGGCACCGGCGTCGACATCAACGTCTACCCACCGGAGAAGGCAGCCGCCGACCTCAAGGAGTGCCTCTGATGCCCCCCAGCGAACGACCGATCCCGCGCTTCATCGCCGACACCACGCAGGAGGGGATCCCCCACGGTCGCTTCGCCGAGCGGCTGCGGGAGGAGTTCGCGAAGGCGGTCGGCGGGATCGGCGACCTGCCGGCGGGAGTCGAGCTGCCGGCTGAGGTCGATTGGTTTCCGGAGCGCGCCTGGGGCGGGCGGGTCTGGGTGCCCTGCTCGGTCAAGACCGAAAGCGAGGAGGGACGGCTGGAGCTGTTCGGCCACGTCTCTTACGTGCAGCCGACCGAGGGCGAGCCAGGCGGCTTCGAGGCCAAGGCCGACTTCACCGACATCCTCGCCGAGGACAACGAGGACTGGCGGATCGACCTCAACGACGACGTCGTCGGCCGCTGGCGGGGGGAGAACGGGCGGGGCGGGGCGGTGACCCTGGTCTGGGGGCGGCCGCTGGTCCGCGGCGCCGTCGCCGCCACCGCCGTGCTTGAGAGCGAGACCGTCGACCAGGAGCTGATCTCGCAGGACCGCTTCACCCTGATCGCCCTCGACGCACTCGAGGGCTACGGCGACGAGATCTTCATGGAGGTGAAGCTCTGGAGCCGCCGCGCCGACGAGCTCGCCTCCGAGACCCTCTACGCCTGACCGAGGACCTCGACTGGGAGGTCCACACCCGAGCGCGCAAGGCGCGCATCGAAGGTGAGAAGGGTTTCGCCGAGCATTAGAGCCAGCGAGACATAAAGTGCATCGTAGAAACTGAAGTTGTCGCGCAGGTCCCAGGCGACGTGGACCAAGTTCTCATGCTCGACGCGGCGCAGCGGCAGGTCATTGATCGCCCAGATGGCCTCTCCAGCGGTCTCTGCGTCTATCTGGCCTAACCGCGCCTTGCGACGCAGGGCGTGACCCACCTCGGCATCGATTAGATGCGGAGCCCAGAGGACATGTTCTTCGGCCTCCAACCGCTCGTCGAGGAGGGCGTCCTCACCGCTGAGGTACCCCACCACCACCGACGCGTCGACAACCGCCATTCACTCGCCCCGTGCTTCGCGGATGATGTCGACCGTCTGCTGGATGGTGCCGGTGGATTTTCGCCCCCGCGCGTCCCTCCTCGCCGCGATCTCGCGGATCGTCGATTTGCGCGTCCGCAGGCCGAGCTCTCGCTTTATGTAGTCGGACATGTTCATCCCCGCCGCCGCCGCACGGATCTTCAACTGCCGGTGCAGGTCGTCCGGGACATTTCTGATCTGGATCATCTTGGACATGTGCACCACATTAACCCGTGCGGTGGACATGTCGATTGCAGTGGCTGCTCTCATGCACGAGATCCTGCCGGGCAATGTCGCACCTGTGGCACGCACTTCGAGCCAATTTCGACATGGCCCCCACAAAAAAGCGAGAATTCGCCCAGGCCCCGATAGCTCAGCTGGATAGAGCGATCCCCTCCTAAGGGATAGGCCGCTGGTTCGAATCCAGCTCGGGGCATTTTCTGCAGGCTTTCTGCCGCCACCCCGCGACTTTTGACCTGGCAGGGCGGTTGTACCGAGAGTGCTGCCCGTGACCTCGATACGCCGCCCGACCTGCCTGCTCCTGGTAGCACTGCTGTCGGCCCTCGCCTTCTTGACGCTTGGCGCCCAGCTCGGTTCCGCTGCAGCCAGAACCGTCAGCTTCGAGGGACGCGCCGTCAAGGTGCCGGAGGGATGGCGCGTAGTCCGTGTCGCGGAGCATCCTCGGCTCTGCGTGCGGCTCGATCGCCGCGCGGTCTACCTCGGCACGCCCTCTGGCCAACAGCAATGCCCCGCCGCCGCGATGGGTCGGCGCCGCGCAATCGTGGTCGAACCGCGCAGCGCCGTGAAACCACCGGTACTTCCAGCCGCGCCACAGCGGCGCGCAACCGCTGCCGCCGGCGGCGCCGTCTTCACCGGCCTCGGATTCGACGCCTGTGCCGCTCCCTCCTCAAGCTCGATGGCGGCCTGGGCGAGCTCGCCTTACCGCGCGCTCGGCGTCTACATCGGCGGCGTCAACCGCGCCTGCTCGCAGCCGAACCTGACCGCGAGCTGGGTCTCGGCGCAGACCGAAGCCGACTGGCACTTGATTCCGACCTACGTCGGGCTCCAGGCCCCCACCAGCGCCTGCTCGAGCTGCGCCAAGCTGACCTCCAGCCAGGCGACGGCGCAGGGGGCGGCGGCGGCGATCGACGCGGTCGAAGAAGCAAGCATCGTGGCGATGGGGCCCGGCAGCCCGATCTACTTCGACATGGAGTCCTACTCGCAGACCTCGAGCGCCACCGCCGCCACCCTCGCCTTCCTCGAGGCGTGGACGGACAAGCTGCACGAGCTCGGCTACCTCTCCGGCGTCTACAGCAGCAGTGCCTCGGGGATCGAGGACCTCGCCCGCCAGCTCGGGACCGGCTACGAGCTGCCCGACCACCTCTGGATCGCCAACTGGAACGGCGAACAAGACACCGCCGACTCCGTGGTGCCGGCGAGCGCCTGGACTCCGCACCAGCGCATCCACCAGTACCGCGGCGGCCACAACGAGGCCTACGGCGGGGTGACGATCAACATCGACAACAACTATGTCGACGCCGCCACCGTCGGTTCCGCCACGCTGGTCGCCGGCGACGACCCGGTCGGCTACCTCGACCTCGCCGGCTCGCCCGTGCCGGGGCAACTGCGCGTCCGCGGCTGGGCCTTCGACCCGAACGCCCTCAGCACGCCGCTGGCGATCCGGCTCTCGGTCGGCGGCAAGGAAGGAACCGCCGGCGCCCTCACCTACGACCTCGGGCCGATCGCCTCCGGTCCCCGGCGCGATGTCGCCCGCGAGTTCCCGGAAGCCGGGCGCAACCACGGCTTCGACCTCACCCTGCCGACGATCAAGTCTGGCCGCCAGCGCGTCTGCGCCTACGCGCTCGATTTCGACCCAGGCGAAGACCGTTTGCTCGGCTGCAAGGGAGCGACGATCCCGGTCGCGCTGCAGCTCTCCGCCCTGAAAGCGAGCGGCAGCCAGGTTCGCGTGCGCGTCACCTGCCTCTGGCCCGCCGGCGAGGAATGCCCGCTGCAGATCCTCCTTCGCTCGCGATTCCGCGTCCCGGTCGCCCACTACCGCGGCAGCGGCCCGCGCACCCGGCCGGTGAGCAGACTCCTCGGCCGCGGCGCCTTCCGCCTCAGCGGCGGTGGCTCCCAGACCTACCGGGTCCCCCTCAGCGCCGGCGGGCGGGCGTTGCTGCGGGCCCGCGGGGCGCTGAAGACGCACGTCGTCGTTGCGATCCCCGGCGGGCGCCGGACCGCAGTGCTGAACCTGCGCCGCTAGTTGTCGCCGAGCGCCTCGCGCAGGCTCGCCACCTGCGCCCGCAGCTCGGAGAGCTCGCGCTCGAGCCGGGCGAGGCGATCCTCGTCTGAGGAGGCCGATGGCGAGGTCTCGGTCGGTTCACCCGCCGGTTGCGCGGCATCCGTCGTCTCGATCGCCTCAGCCTCGCCGGCACCCTCCTCGCCGGCTCCGCCCAGCACTTGCTCGTAGCGCTCCTCCTTCTGACCCGGCCGGCGCGGGTGGCGGATGACCAGCTCCCGGTCGAGCAGCCGCTCCAGCGTCTCCTGCACGGCGGTCAGATCCGCAAACGCGTGCAGCCGCTCGCTGCGCTGCTTCAGCTCGCCGGGCGTCTGCGGTCCGCGCAGCATCAGGACCGCCAGCAACGCAAGCTCGTCGTCCCCGACCCCTAGCGCCTCCGGCAGAAGGTGGCGGTACTTGCGGGCGCGGCTGCCGGCGCCGCTGGTGAGCCGAGTCCAGCCGCGCAGGGCGAGCCGCCGCAGCGCCTCGCTGACGGTCGCCTCGTCGTAGTCGACTACCGGGTCACGGTTCGTCGACTGGTTGCAGGCGAGCCGTAGCGCGTTGAGCGAAAGCGGATAAGCGTCCGGCGTCGTCCGCTGCTTCTCGATCAGGCAGGCGACGACCCGGATCTCAACTGCGTCGGGCTCCATCAACCGCGGTCGGGGCGGTCGGGGTAGATCTCGTCGATCGTGACCAGCGCCCGGTAGGGAGCCTCGGCCGCAGCTTCGATCTTCCCCGCTCCGCCGGCGAGACGGTCGACGACCGCGATCACCCCCGCAACCTCGAGGCCCTCCTCTCGCACCCGTCCGATCGCAGTCGCGGTCGAGCCGCCGGTGGTGACCGTGTCCTCGACGACAAGGCAACGGACACCGGCGGCGACCGGTCCCTCGACCCAGCGCTGGAGGCCGTGCTCCTTGCGCTGGCTGCGGACGAAGAAGGCGACCAGATCCTCCTCACCGGGAACCGCGATCGCCGCGCAAGCGGGCGGGATCGCCGCCGTTGCCGGACCGCCGACCGCCTCGGCGCCAAGCTCGTGCGCCGCCGCCGCGATCAGCTCACCGGCAGCGCGAAACCCCCGCGGGCGCATCAGCGTGCGACGGGCGTCGACGTAGTACTGGGCGATTGCGCCGCTGGCCAGCGTCACTTCGCCAAGGATCAGCGAGTGCTCCCGCAGCTCCTTCAGGAGGGTCGCCTTGGCAGCGGGCATGTCGCTCACCAAATAAAGATGTCCTCGCCGAAGAAGATCCGCTCGTAGATCTCGGGCTGATCGGCGATGAAGGTCCGCAGGCAGCCGTGGCTGGCAGGGTAGTCCGGGACGGATTCGTAGCCGTGGACCGCGTAGCCGCCGTAGAAGTAGAACGAGTAGTACATGCCGTGCGAGTTGTAGCCCGGTTCCTGGCGGATGAACTCGTAGTGGCCGGTCACGGTCGGCGTCGAGGACTTGCCAGAGGAGATCGGGTAGATCGCGAACGGCTTGTCGCCCTTGGTGAAGACGAGCACCTGCTTGGAGAGGGGCGCCTCGACGTGCTCACCGGCGCCCGGATGGCGAACCTCGTAGCCGCCCTTACCGGAGAAGACCTTCTTCACGACCCCGGCACCGGCGCGCATGCTGCGGCTCATGCCGTTGATTTTGCGGTAGGCGAGGACGCCGCGCCCGGTCTTGCCGCCGAAGCAGCGCCCGTCGTTGGCGATGTAACCCATCTTCCGCATCCCCTTCTTGAAGCCGACGACGACGTCGCCGCACTGGCCCTGGTGGAGCGAGGGGAAGCTCACCTTCCAGCTCTTGCGCACGGTGCTGTCGCCGCCCAGCTCCGGCGTCGCGACGTGCTTTGCGGCGACCGCGTACTTGGCGTTCTCGCGGACCTGGATGTTGGTGCGGAAGGTCCCCTTGGCGCCTGCTTGGCGAACCGAGAGGTTGCGGCTGAAAAGCTGGTGGCCATCCTTGTAGAAGGTGATCTGGACCTTCTCGCCGGCGACGAACGGGGAGAGGGATCCGGTGACCGGGACCGTGGACATGATCTCGGCGCGCCCGTTCTCCAGGTGGCCGACCTTGATCTTCACGGTCGCCTCGGAGACCGGCGCCGGTTTCGGGACCGGCTTCGGCTTCGGCGCTGCAACCGCGGTGGCGGGCAGAGCAAGCACGGCGGCGACGGCAAGGAGTGACGAGACACGGCGATTCACGGCGGCGAATGCTACTGAGCGAGCAGGGCGACAGAGTTGTTCAGCATGTGCAGCAGAACCCCCGGCAGGATCGAACCGGTTTTCTCGTAGAGCAGGCAGAGAACGAACCCGAAGGCGATCAGTGGCGGCACGGCGCTGATCCCGGTGGTCGCGTGGAGGAGACCGAAGATCCCCCCCGCGATCAGCGCGGCAAGGAGCCGCGGCAGCCGCTCCCGCAGACCGCCGAAGAGCATCCCGCGGAAGCAGAGCTCCTCGGCGATCCCGGCGCCGAGGACGATCAGCAGGATCTGCACCGGGACAGGCCCGAAGCTTTCGGCGATGTCCTCCTGTTCGGGTTCGACGATCAACGCCGTGTAGGCCATCGCGAACAGCAGGTAGGCGCCGACCGCGGCCGCCATCCACTTCAGCGAGGGTCGGAAGCGGACAACTCCCAGTCGCCGGAGACACTCCCCCGGCGATCGCGCGCCGCGGGAGCGAGCCAGCCCCAGCGGCACCAGGAGGAAGCCGAGGACGGTCCCGAGCTGGAGGAGGACGTTGCCGAGGGTGGTCAGGTCCCCGTCGGCGTCGGTAAACGCCAGCGCCGGGAGGGAAAGCACGAGCCCGACGACGATCGCCAGGAGGAAGCCGAGAAGCGCCGCCCCCGGGCCCCAGTTGGAGGGCGGAAACCCGCGTGGCGCCGGTTCGGCGACAGGTGGGGGGGCTAGGTTGCTCTCCATGTCGCCCGCAGTCTCACAGGTCTCGCGCACGACCCGGACGCGGTTGCGCATCCTCCGCCGCCTCGCCTTCCTCGCCTTCTTCCTCGTCGTCTCGATGCTGGCGCTGAGCCAGTTCACCGAGCTGAAGGAGCTCGCCACCGGCGTCCTCGCCTCGACCGCGCTCGTCGTCGCCGTCGTCGGCTTCGCCGCCCAGCGCACCCTCGCCAACGTGATCGCCGGGATCCAGATCGCGATCTCTCAGCCGATCCGAATCGGCGACCGGCTCACCTTCGACGAATGCGAGGGGCGGGTCACCGACATCACCCTCTCCTACACCTACCTCGACCCTGGCGACGGCAGCTCCGTCGTAATCCCCAACCAGCTCCTGACCGAAGGGGTCATCCACAACCACTCGACCGAAGACACCGTCGCCTGACGCCTTCCGGCTCTAAGTACCCTCTGAATCGATGACGCAGCGCACTCGGCGAGGCCGGCGGCGGCAGGGGGGGATCGGCGCCAAGCTCCTGTTCGTCTTCGGCGGCGTCTTCGCCCTGCTCGCGATCGCGGTGATCGCGGTCGCCTCCTGGGTCCTCGACGTCGCCGCCGACGCGCCGTCGCTGCGCGCCTGCAAACCGATCGACCGCGGCGGCAACACCGTCGTCTACGCCGCCGACGGCTCGAAACTCGGCACCGTCGCCTCGCCGCAGGTGCGCTCGCTGGTCTCGATCGAGCGGGTCCCGAAGTCGGTGCAGCGCGCGACGGTTGCGATCGAGGACCAGCGCTTCTATCAACACGACGCCCTCGACTACGAGGGGATCGCGCGGGCGATCGTCAAGAACCTGGAAGCGGGCGAAGCGGTAGAGGGCGGCTCGACGATCACCCAGCAGCTGGTCCGCAACCTCTGCATCCGCAACCCGGAGCGGACGATCGAGCGCAAGATCGAAGAGGCCGAGCTGGCCGGAGAGTACGCCGAACGCCACAGCCGCAAGGAGATTCTCGGCTCCTACCTCAACGTCGCCTCCTACGGGACGGTCGCAGGGACGACCGCGGTGGGAGTCGGCGCCGCCGCCGAGATCTTCTTCTCGAAGCCGGTCTGGAAGCTGAAGCTGCCCGAAGCGGCGCTGCTGGCGGGACTGCCGCAGGCACCGTCGGAATACAACCCGCTGCTGAACCCGGCGGCGGCGAAAGCGCGCCGCAACCAGGTCCTGTCGCAGATGGCGAAGCTCGGCTACATCAGCGAGGAGCGGGCGCGGGCGGTGCGGGCGGGCGGGCTGCGCGTCGACCTCGACGAGAGCTACTTCGAGCACCGCGAGCCCTACTTCTTCGACTACGTCGAAAACCAGCTGATCGAGGAGTACGGGGCGAACACGGTCCGCCGTGGCGGCCTCGAGGTCCAGACGACTATCGAGCCGGAGCTGCAGCAGGTGGGGCTGGAGGCGATGCGCTCAACGCTGCCCTACTCGACCGACCCATCCTCGGCGCTGGTCTCGATCGACCCCCGCAACGGCCACATCCGGGCGATGGCCTCGAGCTCCTCTTACGAAGACAGCCAGTTCAACCTCGCCGCCCAGGGCCACCGCCAGCCGGGCTCGACCTTCAAGACCTTCGTCCTGACGACGGCGATCCGCCAGGGCATCGACCCCTACTCGACCTACTACAGCTCCAAACCGCTTGACCTCTACCTGCCGCAGTGGGGTCACTGGACGGTCCACACCGCCGACGAAGGCTATCTGGGGACGGTCAACCTGCAGCAGGCGACGGTCGCCTCCGACAACACCGTCTTCGCCCAGCTCGACCTCGACGTCGGGCCGAAAGCGGTGGCGGCGACCGCGCACCAGATGGGGATCACCTCGCCGCTGGACGGGATCCCCGCCGAGGGGATCGGCGGTCTGCGGATCGGCGTCTCGCCGCTGGAGATGTCGAGCGCCTACGCGACGCTCGCCGCCGGCGGGATGCGGCGCGATCCGGTCGCCGTCGCCAAGGTCGTCTTTCCCGACGGGCACGTCGAGCGCCCGGAAGCGTCGCAGCCGCAGCAGGCTGTCTCGCCGGCGGTCGCCTGGGAGGTGACCCGGCTCCTGCACGACAACATCACCGAAGGCACCGGCACCGCCGCCTACACGGGCTGCGCAGGCCAGGCCGGCAAGACCGGGACGACCGACGAATACACCGACGCCTGGTTCGCCGGCTACCAGCCGAACCTGGCGACCGTGGTCTGGGTCGGCTACCCGGAGTCGAACGACATCTCGATGTCCAGCGTGCACGGGACGACGGTCTTCGGCGGCACCTTCCCGGCTGAGATCTGGCACTCGCTCTACGAAGGCGCGGGGGTGCCGTGCGAGGAGTTCACCGAACCAGAGCAGGAGATCAGCTGGGGTCCCTTCTACGGCCGCTTCGCACGCTCGGGCGCCCGCGATGACGCCACCCTCGACGGCAGCGGAGGCGGAGGCGGCAAAAGCGAGGCGCCGCCGCCAGGCAGCGCTGCGGTCGGCGGCTACGACCCCGACGCCTACGCCCCAGGTGCCGGGCAGGACCCGTACCCCGCGCCCTCGCCCGAGCCGCAGAGCGTCGGCGGCGGTGAGTCGGCGAACGGGTAGCGGCCGATCGACCCGGCACTCGCCTTCGGGCTGATGTGGGCCGGCTTCGCCGGCTACCTCGGGTTCCTTGCGGCAGCCCCTAGGTTGGGGGGGCGCCTGGTCTGGGGGACGATCCTCGTCCTCGTCACCGCCTTCGCCGCCGCCCCCGTCCTCCTCTCCCACGACGTCTACAGCTACGTCGACTACGCGCGGCTGGGGGTACGGCACGGCCTCGACCCCTACGTCCACCCCCCGCTCGCCGTCCCCACCGACCCCGCTTACGCCGAGGTCACCTGGACTGAAGCGACCAGCGCTTACGGCCCGCTCTTCACGCTCCTCACCTATCCCCTGGCCTGGCTGCCGGTGGGGCTCGCCGTGGCGGTGCTGAAGGCGGTCGCGGCGCTTTCCGTCCTTGGCATCGCCGCCATCGTCTTCCGCCTCGCCGCCGGGCGCGGCGTCGACCCCCTGCGCGCCGCCGCCTTCGTCGGCCTCAACCCGCTCGTCCTCGTCCACGTCGTCGGCGGCGCCCACAACGACGGCCTGACGATGCTGCTGGCGATGCTCTCCGTCGCCGCCCTTCTCAGCGCCCGCGAGATGGCCGGCGGTGCAGCTCTCATTGCCGCAATCGCCACCAAGGCCTCCGCCGCCTTCCTCGCCCCCTTCGCCCTCCTCGGCACCCTCCGCCCTTCGTCTGTTCCTTTCCCGGGCATAGCAACGAAAAGGAACAGGCGAAGAGCTCCGTCGTTCGCCTTAGGGTGCCTCGGAGGGACGGCTGCCCTTGCGACCGCGGCCTGGATCGCCTTCGGCTGGGACTGGCTCGGCGGCTTCGGGCTCGCGGGGGAGAACCAGAGCCGGACGAGCTACATGAGCATCCCGATCACGACGGCGCGGCTGACCGGTCTCGACCCCGACGCCGTCCGCCTCGGCGCCGCCGCTCTCTTCGGCGTCACCGTCGCTTACCTGCTCGCCTGGACCTGGCGCGGCGGCGACTGGGTCCGCGCCGCCGCCTGGTGCGCGCTCGCTCTCCTGCTCGCCACTTCGTGGCTACTCCCCTGGTACCTGATCTGGGCGCTGCCGCTGGCTGCGATCTCGAGGGACCGGCCGCTGCAGGTCCTGACGCTAGCGCTGACCGCGTATCAGCTCGGAGCGCGCATCCCGCTCTGACCCTGGCGCTCGGCCTCTTGCCGCTCCGCCTCCTCCTCCTCGGGGGACGGGTGGATGATCCCGGTGTGGATAGCCCACCCCTCGCGCCGCCCGAGGGCGGTGACGCCGCCGACGTAGATCAGTTCGGCAAGGGTGAGGACGCCACGGACGGCGATCGCGATCAGCGACCCGAGGGCGAAGCTCTTGCTCGGCAGCGCCCCCTTCATCGCCCAGGCGAAAGCCGCGTCCTTGACTCCGAGGCCGGCCGGGGCGATCAGCGTCACCAGCGCAGCGACGTAGCCGATCGCCTGCGCCGAGCCGACCAGGACCACGTCCTCGAACGGGATCGTCGTGACCGAGCGGGCGACGCAGTAGAGCCCGAGGGCGATCACGAACCAGTTCAGCGTGTAGAAGGCAATCAGGGCGACGATGCCGTGGGCCGGGATGAATGCCGGCAGCGGTTCGCGCCCGAATTTGCGCAGCGCCCAGTTGACCAGCGGCCCGAAGATCCGCGGATGCAGGATCGTGATCGCCGCCGGGATCAGCAGCAGCACCCCCCAGCGCCACGCCTCCCCCTGGAGATCGGGGTGCTGGATGATGAAGTAGGAGGCGACGATGATCGCCGACGTCGCGGAGACCGCCTGTTCGTAGACGATGCTGGCGATCGTGATCCGGCGCGGAATCCCGGCCCGTTCTGAGAGCAGCAGCCGCCCCAGCACGTAGAGGACGCTGCCGGGGACGTAGCGCGCCAGCAGCGGCTGTCCCCAGGCCACCTGCGCGCGCCCGAACCCGATCCGGTAGCCGAGGAAGCGCAGCGTCAGGTCCCAGCCGTAGGCGCTGAGGACGAAGAACCCCGGCAGGATGAGGATCGCCGGCACCAGCCAGCCGACGTGGAAATGGACCCCCTCGTCCTTGATCTCCGCCCACTGGTCGATCACCGTGAGCACGAGGAAGCCGAAGATCAGCAGGGCAAGGCCGACCTGGAGGGCAAGGCGGACTTTGCGGCTGCGGGGGGGCTTCTTCCCGACCCGCGATCCGGCCTCGCCTACGCGATGGAGGAATGGTTGGCGGCTCTCCACGTCCGTGCGCACCTTAGTTCTTTGGTTAGTCGCTTGTTTGGGATAGTCGTGTGATGGGCGAGTTCGAGTTCCTGGCAAAGCTGCGTGAGCGTTTACCAGCGGATGGTCCTCAGGTAAAACTCGGCAGCGGCGACGATGCTGCGGTCACCGCTCCGGCCGGCGCAACCGCCACTTCGGTCGACGCGATCGTCGAGGGGGTCCACTTCCGCCGTGGCGAGGCCGAGCTGCGCACGGTCGGGCGCAAGGCGCTCGCCACCGCTCTCTCCGACCTGGCGGCGATGGGCGCGCAGGCGGGCGAGGCTTATGTCGTCCTCGGAGCCCCGACTGACCTCGGCGAAGAGGACTTCCTCGCGCTCCTCGACGGGATGCTCGAGCTCGCTGCCGAGACCGGCACCACCATCGCCGGCGGCGACCTGACTCGGGCGCCGGCGCTGACGCTGGCCGTGACTGTCGTCGGCCACGGCGCCGCAGCGGACGCGTTCGTCGCCCGGGCCGGTGCTCAGCCGGGCGACCTCCTCGTCCTCACCGGGGAGATCGGCGCCGCGGCGGCGGGCCGGCTCCTGCTCGAGCACCCGGCCCTGGCCGCGGAGTTGTCCGAGAGCACCGCCCGGGAGCTGCGCCAGCGGCAGCTCGATCCGATGCCACGCCTGCGCAGCGGCCGCGCCCTCGCCGCCAACGGCGCCAGGGCGATGATCGACCTCAGCGACGGGCTCGCCTCGGATGCCGGTCACCTGGCCCGCGCCGGCGGCGTCGCCCTGGAGATCGCGGCCGGTTCGCTGCCGCTGGCGGATGGGGTTGCGAAGGTGGCCGCGGCCGCCGGGCACGATCCGCTCGGGCTCGCGGTCTCCGGAGGTGAGGACTACGAGCTGCTTGCGGCGCTGCCGCCCGACCAGCTCGCTCCGGCGTCCAAGGCAAACCGAGAAGCAGGCGAAGCGAAGCTGACCCCGATCGGCGAGGTCTTGGCGGGAGAGGGAGTCGAGATCAGGCTGCCCGGGGGTGGGCGGCTGGAGGCGGCGGGGTTTGACCATTTTGCGGGCCCCGAGCGTGAATCCCGATCAAAAGCTCGCGGACGCCGCGGCGGCTGAGCATCGCCATCGCCACCTGCGAGGGGTCCGGCTTGTAGCTGCCGGCTTCGACGAGAGATTTCAGTTCCTGGGGCTGCATGGCCTTCGCGGTCATTATCGGTCTCCTTCCCCAGATCCTTAGTTCTTGGTACTCGCACATGCGTCCAAATTGCCTCGGTTACTACCCTTGAAGCTGTGCCTAACGGATCTACCCGCATCCTCCTGGTCGACGACGAGCAGTCGATCCAGACGTTGCTCAGCTACCCGCTGCGCAAGGACGGCTACCACGTCACCTCCGCCCTCGACGGCCAGGAAGCGCTGCGCCGCTTCGAGGAAGGCCGTTTCGACCTGGTCATCCTCGACCTGATGCTGCCCCAGCTGAACGGGGTCGAAGTCTGCCGGGCGCTGCGCTCTCGCAGCCAGGTGCCGATCATCATGCTGACCGCCAAAGGCAGTGAGACGGACAAGGTTGCCGGGCTCGAGGTCGGCGCCGACGACTACATCACCAAGCCGTTCTCGATGCGCGAGTTCCGCAGCCGCGTCAAAGCGGCGCTGCGCCGCTCGCGGATGGGCGCCGGCGAGACGAGCGAGGGCGGGGCGATCGAGTGCGCCGAGCTGACGATCGACTTCGACCGCCGCATGGTCACCCTCGGCGACGAGGAGATCAAAGTCACCTATGTCGAGTTCGAGATCCTCGGCGCCCTTGCCCGCTCCCCCGGCCGCGTCCTCACCCGCGAGACCCTGCTTGAGCACGTTTGGGGCGACTCCGACTACCGCGACCCGCGCACCGTCGACGTCCACATTCGCCACCTGCGGGAGAAGCTGGAGCGGGACCCGAAGGAGCCGGAGTACCTCTTCACCGTTCGCGGGGTCGGCTACCGCTTCCGGGAGTAGTCGCGATGCGTGGGCTCCGGCTCAGCGACCTCGCCAGCCGCATCACCCTGATCTCGATCGCGATCGCGGTCGGCGCCACCGCGGTCGTCTACGTCTACGCGGTCGCAATCGGCGGCTCGGCTAGCGGCGAGGACGCGGTCAAGCTGCAGATCCTCACCGGCGGCCTGATCGCGGTCGCGATCGCCACCGCGATCGGCCTCTACTACACGCGCGCCGCCGCCAGCAACATCCAGAGCCTGCAGGAAGCCGCCCGCAAAGTCGCCGACGGCAATTTCGAAACGACGATCCCGATCGCCTCGGTCGGTCAGCTCGGCGATCTCGCCCGCACCTTCAACGAGATGCAGCGGCGCCTGGCCGAGCTCGACAGCGCCCGCAAGCAGTTCATCGCCAACGCCTCGCACGAGCTGCGGACGCCGATCTTCAGCCTCGGCGGCTTCGTCGAGCTGCTCGAAGACGAGGACCCGAGCCCGGAGGAGCGGGCCGAGTTCGTGCGGACGATGCGCCAGCAGATCGAGCGGCTGACGAAGCTGACCACCGACCTCCTCGACCTCTCTCAGCTCGACGCGGGGGCGGTGGAGATGCAGGCCAGCACCGTCGACCTCACCGCTCTGGCGCGCGAGGTGACGAAGGAGTTCGGCGCCCGCGCCGAACTCCGCGGCTCCCGGTTGCAGCTGCGCACGCCCGAGCAGGCGGCGATCGCGCTCGGCGACCCTGATCGGGTGCGGCAGATCATCCGTATCCTGCTTGACAACGCCCTCACCCACACTCCCGAGGGCACCGACGTCACCGTGACCACCTATTCCGCCAACGGCCGTGCCGAGCTGACCGTCTCCGACGCCGGGGCGGGCATCCCCCAGCGCGTCCAGAAGCGGATCTTCGAGCGCTTCTACACCGCTGACAAGGCCGGTGGATCGGGGCTCGGGCTGGCAATCGCCTCCGAGCTCGCGCAGCGGATGGAGGGCGAGATAACGATTAGCTCCAGCCGCCGCTTCACGGCCTTCACGCTGGACCTGCCCCCGGGTCCCCGCGCCGCAGCGCCCGCTACGGGCGCCGGCGAGGGCGGGCTCGTGAAGCGGGGGGCGTTCTTCCTCTCCCTGCTGCTCTGCCTGGCGCTGGTGGCCGGCTGCGGCTCGAGCGGGGACTCCAGCACGGCCGAGCCCGAAGGTGGCTCAACCCAGGTGCTGAGGCCGGCCGAGGAGCCGCAAGTGGCGATCGAGGCCTCGAGCCCCGGCTTCGATGCTCGCGAGGTCTACGAGCGCGCCGCACCCGGCGTGGTCACGATCCGCTCGGTCTTCAACTCCGCCGGCGCCGCCGAAGGCTCGGGCTTCGTCCTCAACGCCGAGGGCGAAATCGCCACCAACGCCCACGTCGTCACCGACGAATCGACCGGCGAGCGCACGCCGGCCGATCAGGTCTACATCGAATTCCCCGACCGCAACGTCGTCCCGGCGACGATCGTCGGCTTCGATCCCTTCGTCGACGTCGCCCTCCTGCAGATCAAGCCAACCGGGTTCGACCTCCACCCGCTCGAGCTCGGCGACGACCGCAACCTCCACGTCGGCCAGCCGGTCGCGGCAATCGGCAACCCGTTCGGGGAGCAGCAGTCGCTCTCGGTCGGGGTGGTCTCGGCGACCGACCGCTCGGTCCAATCGCTGACCCAGTTCGAGATCTCCGGCGCGATCCAGACCGACGCCTCGATCAACCCCGGCAACTCCGGCGGCCCTCTGCTCGACGCCGGCGCCCGGGTGATCGGGATCAACCAGCAGATCGAGACCAACTCGGGCGCCAACGACGGTGTCGGGTTCGCGGTGCCGATCTCCGCCGTCAAGCGCTCGATCGAGCAGTTGCGCGAGGACGGCGAGGCCGAGTACGCCTACATCGGGGTCTCCAGCCAGCCGCTCTACCCGCAGCTGTCGCGCAAGCTGGGGATCGACACCACCTACGGGGGCCTTGTCTCCGAAGTGGTCTCGGGTGGCCCGGCCGAGGAGGCGGGCATCGAGGGGGGCGACGACAAGCTGCGCTTCCAGGCCGCCCAGTACCGGACCGGCGGCGACGTGATCCTGCAGGTCGAGGGTCGCGAGATCGTCAGTCCCGACGACCTTGCCGAAGTCATCTCCTCCCACCAGCCGGGAGACGAAGTGACGGTGACGATCCTCCGCAACGACGAGCGCAAAGAGATCGAGCTGAAATTGGGCAAGCGGCCCGACAGCCCCGCCGGCGGCTAGCGCCCCGAGCAGCGGCTGGACACCATGTCGCCGCTCATCCGTGTAGAACTTCGGCCTTGCTTCAGGAAGTCGCCCTCGGCCCCAAGACCCTCACCGACTACACGCACATCGTCGGTAAAGAGCTGACGGAGCAGATCCGCCGGCTCGCAGAGCCCCTCAAAGGCAAGCGGATCCTGCACGTCAGCGCCACCGCCTTCGGCGGCGGCGTCTCGGAGATCCTGTACACGATGGTGCCGCTGATGCGGGACGTCGGCCTCGACGCCCATTGGCACGTGATCTTCGGCAAGGAAGAGTTCTTCAACGCGACCAAGCTCCTCCACAACTCGCTACAGGGGGCCGACGAGACCCTCACCGACGAACAGTGGGAGATCTTCGACGAGATCAACCAGATCAACGCCGAGGGGCTGCAGGGCGAATGGGACGTGATCATCGTCCACGACCCACAGCCGATCGGGCTGCGCCGCGGTGCCGGCGAGAAGTCGAAGCATTGGATCTGGCGCTGCCACATCGACCTCTCGACCCCGAACCCGGCCCCGATCGAGCGGCTGCTGCCGATGATCGAAGAGTACGACGCGAGCGTCTGGCACCTCGACGACTACGTCCCGGACGGGATGGGCGCCCACCGCGAGGAGGTGCGGATCATGCCGCCGGCGATCGACCCGCTCTCGCCGAAGAACATGGCCTTCTCGCCCGAGGACGCCGCCTTCGTCTGCCGCCAGTTCGGGATCGACGTCGACCGGCCGCTGATCACCCAGGTCTCCCGCTTCGACCCGTGGAAGGACCCGATCGGCGTCATCGACGCCTACCGCGCGGTGACCGAGCAGGTGCCGGAGGCGCAGCTGGCGATGGTCGGCTCGATGGCCACCGACGACCCCGAGGGGATGGAGTACTTCCAGAAGACCTTCGAATACGCGGGTGGCGACGAGGACATCAAAATCCTCAGCAACCTCAACAACGTCGGCGCGATCGAGGTCAACGCCTTCCAGTCGCAGTCGGACATCTGCCTGCAGAAGTCGATCCGCGAGGGCTTCGGGTTGACCGTCACCGAGGCGCTCTGGAAGGGGCGACCGACGGTCGCCGGCAATGTCGGGGGCATTCCGCTGCAGATCGAGGACGGCGTCAGCGGCTTCCTCGTCGACTCCCCGGCCGAGTGCGCCGAGCGCTGCCTGGACATCCTCCGCGACCCTGAGCTCGGCAAGAAGCTCGGCCGCGAGGGCAAGGAGCACGCCCGCCGCATGTTCCTGACGCCGCGCCTGCTGCGCGACTGGCTGCAGCTGATCGACGACGTCGACGGCTAGCGGTACCCCATAGTCGGTACCCCTTAGTCTCTTCGGCGTGAGCTCCTCGCCGCTGATCATCGTCTCGAACCGGGGTCCGCTCCAGTTCGATCGTGACGAGGACGGGCAGCGCACGGTCCGCCGCGGCGGCGGCGGCCTCGTCACCGCGCTCTCCGGCCTCGTCTCCCACCGCGATGCCCTCTGGATTGCTTCGGCGATGACCGACGAGGACGTCGCCGCTTCCGAGGAGACGGGGGGGCCGATCTCCCAGGAGCTGGACGGAATCGGCTACCGGGTGCGGCTCGTCGACAGCGACCCCGAAGCCTACGACCGCTTCTACAACGTCATCGCCAACCCGATTCTCTGGTTCATCCAGCACTACCTCTGGGACATCTCCAACGCGCCGGACATCCGCCAGGAGGAGATCGACGCCTGGGACTACGGCTACCAGGCGGTCAACGAGGACATCGCCAAGGCGGTGCTGGCGGAGATCGAGGGCCAGGAGAACCCGCTCGTGATGCTGCACGACTACCACCTCTACACGGCCCCCAGGATGATCCGCGCCGAGCGCCCAGACGCGTTCCTCCACCACTTCGTCCACATCCCTTGGTCGCAGCCGGACAGCTGGCGGATCCTGCCGACGCGGGTCCGCGGCGCGATCTACGAGGGGATGCTGGCCAACGACATCATCGGCTTCCACACCCACGCCTACTGCATCAACTTCCTCCGCTGCTGCGACGAGCTCCTGGACGGGGTCGAGGTCGACTACCACGCCGCCGAAGTGCGCCACCAGCGCGGCCGCACGATCGCCCGCGCCTACCCGCTGGGGATCGACGCGCAGCGGCTCGAGCGGGCCGCCTCCTCGCCCGAGGTCGCCGAGGCCGAGCGCGAGGTGCTGGAGCGGCGACGCCAGCACCTGATCATCCGCGTCGACCGCGCCGACCTCTCGAAGAACGTGCTGCGCGGCTTCACCGCCTTCGACACCTTCCTCACCCAGCATCCGGAGTTCCGCGAAAAGGTCACCTTCATCGCCCACCTGCAGCCCTCGCGCCAGGACGTCCCCGAGTACGCCGAGTACCTGGAGCGGATCGAGGCGCTGGTCGCCGTCGTCAACCACCGCCACGGGACGACCGACTGGATGCCGATCGACCTGAAGATCTACGAGAACTTCTACGACGCGGTCGCCCGCTACAAACACTTCGATCTACTGATGGTCAACTCGCTCTTCGACGGCATGAACCTGGTCGCAAAGGAGGCGCCGGCGGTCAACACCCGCGACGGCGTCCTCATGCTCTCCGAGAACACCGGCTCCCATCAGGAGCTCTTCGACTACGTACTCTCGGTCAACCCCTTCGACATCCAGGAGCAGGCCGACGCGATCTTCAGGGCGCTGACCATGGACCCCGAGCAGAAGCGGGCCTGGTCGCAGGGCCTGAAGAAGATCATCTTCTCCCGCAACCCGGGGGACTGGGTCGATGACCAGCTCAAGGACATCGAAGCGCGCGCGACCTGACTTGAGGGGGGAGAACCGGCGCCCGCCACGCCCTTAGGTATGGGTGGGCGCGGTGAGAGTTCGCTGGAGTGGTGTCGGCAAGGTGGCGATCGTCGCCGTCGCAGCGCTGTTCGCGCTGCAAACCCTGCCAACCCTCCTACGCCCGCCCCAGCCGCCGCCCCTGGCCGACGACGTCGGCCTACCGCGAGTCGCCCCCCGCCCCGAGCCCTCCCTCCCGAAGTCGGGGGTCGAAACGGATGCTGAGCGGCCAAAACGAACCCCGGGATCGGCGGCGCGGGACGCAATCCGCAGCAAGCCGCGGCGACGGAAGCCGAAGCCGCCGCGCCCGCTCCCGAGGGCACCCGCCTCACCCTCTCCGGCGCCGGCGCCGGTCCCATCACCGGCGCCGCCTCCGGCACCCCCGCCTCCGGTCTACGAACCGCCGCCCGCGCCTGCTCCGCCGCCGCCTCCGCCTCCGCCGGCGCCCCCGGGTGACGGCTCGGAGGAGTTCGCGCCGCGTTAGGACCATCCCGCCGCTATAGTCCTTCGCCGTTTTGGCAGCACCACGCGAATACGAGCTGGTCCTGATGCTGGACCCCCAACTTGACGCCCCTGCGCGCGACGCACTGGCGCAGGATGCGCGTGGGCAGGTTGAGGCGAAAGGCAGCCTCAAACACGAGAACAGCTGGGGCCTGCGGAAGATGGCCTACGAGATCAACCACCGCACCGAGGCCGACTACCGCTGGATGCGGTTTGAGGCCCCGAGTGACCTGCTCGACTCGCTCGACCACAACCTGAAGATCGCCGACGGCGTCCTCCGCTTCCGGATCTTCAAAGTCGATCCCGGCGCACCGGTGGTCGTCCCGCCCGCCGTGACCGCCGCCCCAGGGCCGCGGGAGCGCACTGCCGCCGGAGCCCGCGAGGATCGCGGCGACGCCGGCGCATCCGAGTCCGACGACGACGAGTAGCGCCCCCGGCGCCCCTCGCTGTTTGCGGGAACCCCTCCGTCGAGGGGGGCGAATCGAGCCGCCCTGCTCCTTAGACTGGGAAACCAGAAAAGCGAAAGCAGAGGAGTGAGTGCATTGGCAGCTTCGAACGTGAACGTGGTGGTCATCACCGGGAACCTGACCCGGGATCCGGAGCTGCGTCATACCGGTGGTGGAACCGCTGTCTGCGACCTTCGCGTCGCCGTCAACAGCCGCCGTAAAGACCAGAGCGGCAACTGGGTCGACAAGGCGAACTACTTCGACGTCACCGTCTGGGGCGCGCAGGGCGAGAACTGCGCCAACTACCTGGCCAAAGGCCGGCCGGTCGCGGTCGAAGGACGGCTCGACTGGAGCGAGTGGGAGGCCAAAGACGGCAGCGGCAAACGCCAAGCGGTGCGGATCGTCGCCAACACCGTCCAGTTCCTCGGCTCCCGCGACGGCGCCGGTGGTGGCAACGGCGGTGGCGGTGGCGGTGGCTTCGCCCCGCAGAGCGACGTCCCGGCAGACATGTCCGACTTCAGCGGCGCCCCAGCGGGCGGCGGTGGAGGCGGGCAGGAAGACGACATCCCGTTCTAGCCCACATGGCACCTACAGAGCGCCGCTGAGCGGCGCTCTGTAGCATGCGCCGCCGATGGCCAGGACTTCTGACACCTCCTCCCGACCCGGAGCCCGCCGCGGCAAGCGCGGTGCCGATCGAGCGAGGCCGCGCAAATACACGCGGGTCAACTCCGAGGTCGTCGATTACAAGGACCTGAACCTGCTGCGCCGCTTCCTCTCCGACAAGGGGAAGACGCGCGGGCGCCGGGTGACCGGACTTTCCCGCCGCCACCAGCGTCAGCTCTCGGTGGCGGTGAAGCGGGCGCGCGAGATCGCCCTGCTTCCCTACGTCGGAGAGCGCTGATGGCACAGGCGATCCTGCTGCAGGACGTCGACTCGCTCGGCGAGCGCGGTCATGTCGTCGACGTCGCCCCCGGCTACCTACGCAACTTCCTGATCCCGCGCAAGCTCGCCCAGCCGGCGACCGCCGGGGCACTCGAGGAAGCAAAGCGGCGGATGGAGGCGGCTGAGAAGGCTGAGGCCGCCAGGCTCGAGCGGGAAACGCAAGCCGCCGGCCTGCTCTCGAAGACCGTGCTGACGATCCATCAGCGCGCCGGCGAGGATGGCAAGCTGTTCGGCTCGGTCGGGCCGAAAGAGATCGCCGACGCCCTGCGCGAGGCGCGCGACCTGCGGGTCGACAAAAAACAGATTCAGCTCGAGCAGCCGCTGCGCGAACTCGGCACCTTCATGGTCGAGATCCAGCTCAGAGACGGCACCACCGCAGCCGTCAAGACGATCATCAGCGAGGAGAAGTAGTCCTTCCTCGCCGTCGCAGGGCCAGCTGGGTTCGCTCCGAGCGGGCGACGGTCGGTCTTGCCGGAGTTGCTCTCGCCGCCGCCGGCACGGTCGTGGTCGGCCAGTTCAGCCGCATGCTCGCCCGCCGCGCGAGCGCGGCCCACGACCCCGAAGCGCTACTGGAATCCGCTCCCGCCGCCGCCGCCGACACGGTCGGCGTCGCCGTCCGCGGCTACGAAGAGGCGCCGCGCTACGAAACCGTCCTCTTCAACCTGCTTGCGGGCTTCCTCGGCTCCTTTGCAACGGTGCGGCTCTCGACTTGGGCGATACGCGACGGCCGCGGCCCCTTCCGCAACGTCAGCATCGGCGGCCGCCACATCCACCACTTCGTTCCCGGAATCGTCCTCGGCTTCGGCTCGGGAACCGCCGCCCTCCTCACCGACAACGACAAGCTCGAGCAGAAGCTGGCGATCCCGATGGGCGTCGGCTTCGGCCTCACCTTCGACGAGGCGGCGCTCCTGCTCGACCTGCGCGACGTCTACTGGAGCCGGGAAGGCCTGCTCAGCGTCCAGCTCAGCCTCGGCGCTACCGCAATCCTCAGCATCGCCATCCTCACCCTGCGCATGCTGCGCCGCGGCGAGGCCCGCCAGGAGCAGGAGGGCCTGATCCCGCGGGCGCATCACCATCAACTCTCCTTCGGAACTGCCGCATAAAGCTCGCCGAAGTGTGAATTCTTTTTGACGGCCTTTGCACGGAAGTGCATCGTGCCCCGTGCCCGCCTCTGGTTTGCTTGCAGAGCCCCCTGCCGCTCCCTCCGTTCCGCCGCCCGGGAGCCTTTACTGAAAGCCGATGCCGCAGCCTCCCGCCACCCACGTCCCGCCCCAGAACATCGAGGCCGAGGAATCGGTGCTGGGAGCGATGCTGGTCTCCGAGTCGACCCTGACGCGGGTGATCGACGAGGTGAAGCTGCACCGCGAGGACTTCTACCTCGACCGGCACAAGGAGATCTTCGACGCCGTCCATGATCTCTACGCGGCCTCGCAACCGGTCGACGAGCTCAGCGTCAGTGAGGCGCTGACGCAACGCAACCGGAGCGATGCGGCCGGCGGTAGGCACTACATCTCCGAGCTGACGGCGAAGGTCCCGGCCGCCGCCAACGCCAAGCACTACGCCGAGATCGTCCAGCAGAACTCGCTGCTGCGGCGACTTCTTACCGCCGGGCAAGAGATCCAGGGCTGGGTCAACGAGCGCGA
This sequence comes from Solirubrobacterales bacterium, assembly GCA_035266025.1. GTDB lineage: Bacteria > Actinomycetota > Thermoleophilia > Solirubrobacterales > 70-9 > VAYN01. The sequence continues at coordinate 10,500 of DATFOB010000003.1, read as the reverse complement.
CGGCGAACCGAAGGAGCTCTCCGAGCGGGCCGAGAAATTGCTCTTCGAGGTTGCCCACAAGGAGCAGGCAAGCGACTTCAAACTCCTCGGCGACATCCTCCACGACGAGGTCGACCGGCTGGAGAAGCTCTCCACCGGCGAGACCGAGATGACCGGCACCCCCTCCGGCTTCCGCGACGTCGACGCGGTCACCGGCGGCTTCCAGCCCGGCAACCTGATCATCGTCGCCGCCCGGCCGGCGATGGGCAAGAGCGCGCTCGTCGCCAACATTGCCGAAAACGTCGCCGTCAAGCGCGGCCGCGCGGTCGCCTTCTTCTCGCTCGAGATGTCCGAGGTCGAGTTGGCGCAGAGGTTCATCGCCTGCCGGGCGCGGATCTCCGGCGACAAACTGCGCAAGGGTCAGGTCAACAAACGCGACTGGCCGAAGGTGCTGCGGGCCTGCAACGAGCTCGAAGAGGCGCCGCTCTGGTTCGACGACTCCTCCGACCTGGGGATCCTCGACCTGCGGGCGAAGGCGCGGCGGCTGCACGCCCAGGAACAGGAGCGGGGCGGCCTCGGGCTGATCATCCTCGACTACATCCAGCTGATGCGCTCCGACGACCACCGCGCCAACCGGGTCGAGCAGGTGGGCCAGATCAGCCGTGGGCTGAAGATCCTCGCCCGCGAGCTCGAGGTGCCGGTGGTGGCGATCTCGCAGCTCTCGCGCGCGCCCGAGCAGCGGACGCCGCCGAAGCCGCAGCTCTCCGACCTGCGCGAGTCGGGCCAGATCGAGCAGGACGCCGACGTCGTCGCCTTCCTCTACCGCGAGGACTACTACCGCGACCCCGAGGAGGAGCCCGACGGGCTCGCCGACCTGATCATCGCCAAGCATAGGAACGGCCCGATCGGGACCAGGAAGCTGGTCTTCCTCGACCGCTATCCCAAATTTGCCGACCACGCCCACGCCGAGCCACCGATCGAGCAGCCGGCCGGCGAAGCGCCGCCGTTCGAGGACGCGGCTGCCGCCGGCCCTGACTTCTGATGCCGGCGATCGCCCGCTCCGAGCCCTTCCGCGAAGCCGCCTGTCCCCTAGGCGTCTGCGACGGCTCCGGCTGGATCCTCGGCCCAGAAGACGTGGCACGGGCATGTGAGTGCCGCAGCGAGCGCCTGAACAAGGGACGTAGTCGCGGGGTTGCCTCGGCGATTCCCGCCCGCTACCGCGGCGTCTCCTTCGACCGCCCTCCGGTCTCCGACATGGCCCGGGACATGACGACCCGCCATGTTGTCCAGGCCTCCCGCGACTACGTCGAAAACCTCGACGCGAACCTGGCGGCGGGCCGCGGCCTCTGGTTCATGGGCGGCACCGGTACCGGCAAGACGACGCTGGGGATGCTGATCGCAAGCGAAGCGCTGAAACAGGGCAAGACGGTCGGCATCTACTTCACGCCGAAGCTGCTGACCCGGATCCGGCAGACCTACCAGGAAGCCGAGAACAAGGATGCCTACGGGCAGTTCTTCCAGCGCGTCACCTCGGTCGACCTCCTCTACATCGACGACCTCGGCTCCGAGCGCCACACCGACTGGGTCGTCGAGCAGCTCTACGCGGTGATCAACGAGCGCTACGAGAACCAGCGGCCGATGCTGGTCACCAGCAACGCCGAAGGCGACGTCGACAAGGGCCAACAGCAGCTCGAGGACCAGATCGGCCGGCGCACCGTCTCGCGCCTGATCGAGATCTGCGAAACGCCGCTGCCGCTCTTCGGCGCCGACCACCGCTACCACTAGGGCCGGGCGCAACACCTCCGCCGGGCGAGACCGTCACAATCCCCCGCGGCATGCCAGGAGTGGTGATAGTCGGCGCCCAGTGGGGCGACGAGGGCAAGGGGAAGGTCGTCGACCTGCTCGCCGAGCGGGCTACCACGATCGTCCGCTTCCAGGGCGGCAACAACGCCGGCCACACGATCGTCCGCGGCGGCGAGGAGTTCAAGTTCCACCTCATCCCCTCCGGGATCCTGCACGAAGACAAGACGTGCGTGATCGGCAACGGCGTCGTCGTCGACCCGCGAGTCCTGCTGAGCGAGATCGACGGGCTGAAACGGGCCGGTATCGGCATCGCCAACCTTCGCATCTCCGCCAACGCGCACCTGATCATGCCCTACCACGTGCTGCTCGACACCGCGGGCGAGACGAAGCTGGGGAAGCTCTCGATCGGCACCACCCGCCGCGGCATCGGCCCCTGCTACGCCGACAAGGCGCTGCGGTTGGGGATCCGGGTCCAGGACCTGCTCGACGAGAAGATCCTGCGGACGAAGATCCGCGCCGCGCTCGAGCCCAAGCAGCAGGCGCTGCGGGAGCTCTCGGTGCAGCGGCGCAAGCAGCTGAAGGAGGCCGGCGAGGACGCGAAGGCGAGCGAGGGCACCGCCGGCGTCCTCGACCCCCGCCTCGACCTGCACACGATGGTCGAGGAACACATCAACTTCGGCCACCGGCTCGAGCCCCACATCGCCGACACCGCCCGGCTCTGCTGGGAGGCGCTCGACGACGACGAGACGGTGATCTTCGAGGGCGCCCAGGCGACCCTGCTCGATCTCGACCACGGCACCTATCCGTTCGTCACCTCGTCCAACCCCGTCGCCGGGGCGGCCTGCGTCGGCGCGGGCGTCGGGCCCAAGGACATCGACGAGGTCTGGGGGATCGCCAAGGCCTACGCGACCCGCGTCGGCGCCGGCCCTTTCCCGACCGAGCTCTTCGACGACGTCGGGGAGCAGATGCTGCAACGGGGCCACGAGTTCGGGACCACCACCGGAAGGCGACGTCGCTGCGGCTGGATGGACCTGGTGGCGCTCCGCTACGCGGTGCGGATCAACCGCATGGACGCCCTCGCGATCACCAAGCTCGACGTCCTCAGCGGCATCGGGCCGCTGCGCCTGGCGGTTCGCTACCGCTCCAAGGAGGGTGCGGTCCTCGACACCTTCCCCTACCACCAGTCGATCCTGCACTCGGCCACTCCCGAGTACGAGGAGGTGCCGGGCTTCGATCTCGACCTCACCTCCTGCCGCCAGGCCTCGGATCTGCCCCAGGAGGCCCGCGATTACCTCGACTTCATCGCCGAGTTCGTCGGCGTCCCGGTTCGCCTCGTCGGCGTCGGCCCCGACCGCGAGCAAGTGATCTGGCTCGACTCCTGAGCAAGGCAGTCGGACGTTTAGATAAAGATCCCCCACCGGTTTCCCGACTGCTCTACAGTCTGTCGGGTGGCCTCCATTAGACGCTCCGCCAAATTGAGCGAGCGGCTGCCACGGGGAAGGCACGGTTTGCCGAGGGAGGCGGTAACCGAGTCCCAGCGCAACCGCATCCACCAGGCGATGATCGAGGTCGTCTCCGAGCGCGGCTACCCGGAAACCCGCGTGGTCGACGTGATCGGCGTCGCCGGGGTCTCCCGCAAGACGTTCTACGAGCTCTTCGACAGCAAGGAGGACTGCTTCCTCGCCGCCTACGACGTCCTCCTGGAGAACCTCCTCGCAGAAGCGACGAACGCCTTCGAGTCGGTGCCGGGGGCGTCCTGGGCAGAGCGCGTCTGCGCCGCCTTGGAAATGCTGCTTGGGCACCTGTCTCGGCATCCGGGCGAGGCCCGCTTCGCGATCGTCGAGGTGCTGGCGGCGGGGCCGAAGGCGCTAGCCCGGCGCGATGCCGCCCTGCGGCAGTTCACCGGCTTCCTCGAGTCCGGCCGCTCGGAGACTTCGGTTGAACTGCCCGGCATCACCTCGGTCGCGATCGCCGGCGGCGTCAACGAGCTCCTCTACAGCGAGATCCTGCACGGTGCCGTCACCCGGCTGCCGAGCCGGCTGCCGGACTTGATGTTCTGGGTGACGCTGCCCTTCCTTGGCGCCGAGGGGGCCACCGCGGAGCGCGAGCGCGTGCGGCTCGCGAAGCTTCGCTCCTAGCCCTGGGCGATCCGCTCCTTTCGGGAATAGGCGGGTTTACGAGAAGGGCGGGGGTGGTAGGTTGACCCGCTGAGAGACTTTTAGACAAGTTCTGACGGCATCGGACCCGGGACGGGCAGGCCGCAAAGGAGAGATATAGGGATATGCGCAAGTACCTGATGTTGACGATGGCCATCGCGGCGCTGATTGCCGTCAGCGTGGCGGGCATCGCCACCGGTGCCAACAAACCGGTGACGGTCGAAGCCGGAAACCTCGTGTTCACCTTCAACGGCGGGTTCAGCCCGAGCAAGCTGCCCAAGAAGACGCTTGCCCCGATCACGCTTACGGCGGAAGGCAAGATCTCAACCAAGGACGGGACCCATCCCCCGGCCCTGAAAGAAACGATCGTCGAAACCGACAAGAACGGCGCGATCAACGTCAAGGGCATCAAGGTCTGCAAGTCCGGGGCCCTGCAGTCGCGCGACACCAAAGCGGCTGAAAAAGCCTGCAGCAAGTCGATCATCGGCTCCGGCCAGACCACCGTCGAGGTCCAGTTCCCGGAACAGAAACCGATCGACGTCAACAGTAAATTGGTCGTCTTCAGCGGCGGCTTCAGCGGCGGCACCACGACCCTCTACATCCACGCCTACTTCTCGGCGCCGGTGACGGGGGCGATCGTGACCACCCTGAAAATCAAGAAGGTCCACAACGGTCGCTACGGCCTGAAAACCGTCGCCACGATCCCGAAAATCGCCGGCGGCAGCGGCTCCGTGAAGTCCTTCAACCTGAAGATCAACAAAAAGGGCGTGCTGACGGCGAAATGCGCCGACGGCAAGCTCCAGGCGAAAGCCACCGCCAAGTTCGCGGACGGCACCCAGGCCGGACCGGCCACCATCATCCGGCCCTGCACCGGTACCTGAGGAACATCTCTCCGCCGGCCTAAGCCGGCGCAGGATTCGAAAGGGCGGCCTCCGGGCCGCCCTTTCTTTTGCCGTCAGAGGCACCGGCTCCGGCCTTGCACCCTGAGAAGGCCAGTAGTACAAATGGGCATACTCGATTAACGCTAGTTGTCTAGATTGGCGTCCATGTCCCCTGGCAGCAACAGTCTCTCGGCGGCGGTCCAGAGCGCGAAAGAGCAGGACCTGAAGCCTCTTGCGGAGGAGAGCGCAGAGACGCTCGAACTCGACGAGCAGCAGCTGGCGGAGATGGAGCAGTACCTGCAGGACGCTTGGTTCTTCGGCATCCGCACCGGTCATGCCGTGATGCTCGAGACGAGGATGGGCCAGGCAGATGCCACCCCGGTCCTCCACAGCATGCAGGACGAGTTCCAGGACCTGATGGAACGCCTGGCCGAGGATCTCAACACGACCGTCGGCACCACGCTGGCCGCCTGGGACTACCTGGGTCAGGCCTGGATCGCCGGTACGAAGTTCTGGGAAGTTGAGATCGCCGCCCGGCTGATCGAATCGCAGAGCGGCAGCTTCGGAGAGTCACTGCGGCGCCTCCGCTGAGGGCACTGTCAGGGTGCCAAGACGTCGACCCAGTCGAGCTTCTCGTCGCAGAGGGTGTGCACCTGCGACGGCGGGATCATCCTCACCGGCGGGTCCACGTTCTCGGCCGCGCTGACCACCAGCGGGCCGATCGGCTCCGGCGGCCCGCCGCTGCCGGGGGAGAGGCTCTGGCCGTTGTAGGTGAGGACGAATCCGTGCTCGCCGGCCGCGAGCCTGCGGCTGCCTAGGTAGAGGAACTGCTGCGAGGCATTCAGCTGCATCTCGGCTCCGCCCACCAGACTCCCGTCGACCAGCAGGGTCAGGCGGTTGCGCACGCTGCCCTGGAGGTAGAAGTCGTAGCGTCCGGTTCGGGGAACAATTCCTTCGAGGCGAATCCCCCCGGCGCCGTGCGGAATCAGGTCTGGGCTTCCCGGCTCGGTGGGAGTCCAGGAGGGCGGGTACGCCGCGGCGGTCAGCGGGATTCCCAGCGTCGGCTCCCGTCGCGCCGCCGCCAGCTTCCCCCCGGGGGGCGTCAGCCGGGCGAGGCCGAGCAACTTGCGACATGGTGGGACGGCGGCAGGTTCCGTGAAGGAACCGAACGGCAGATGCCCGATCAGACCGTCATCCCGCGTTCGCTGCCAGACGTCGTAGTACCTCCCGGAGCGAACGAGGGAGTAGGGCGAGGGGGGGCGGCTCTGAGCTGGGCTCCGGCGCAGGACCAGGGTCCGATAGCCGAGGAGGGCGGTCGGGTCGATCCGGTCGGTGTCAGCCCATTCGCCCTTCTCGAGTTCCCCACCCCCGCGGAGGGGGACCTGCCTGTAGCGGAGCTCCGAGGCACCCTCGGCGTCGGCCTCCCGGAGGAAATGCCTGACGCCGTAGGGCTGGTATTCGGTCATCAGGGTCGGCCCCTCGCCGGCGAACTCGTGGCCGATCTTCTCCAGCTCCCGCAGCTGTCCGTACGGGGCCAGGCTGGCGTCGTGGTACCCGAGCCAGTTCGACCAGAGGACGCCGGCCGCAATCAGCCCGAGCACGGTTCCCCCCAGGACCCATTCGACCCGCACGAGGGCGACCGCCGCGCCGGCAAGGGCCAGCAAGAGGAGGGACGGGCTCCCAGAGGCGAGCGCCTTCGCTCCTACCCACGGAGAGGAATAGAGGAAGACGGCGAGGCTCCCGACGCCGACGCCGAGCAGGTAGACGAGCGGCTCCCATGCTCTTCGGCGCCAGCAGGCGGCGGCACCGAAGATGGCGGAGAGGAGCGCCAAGCCGATCAGGAAGGCGGTCAGGGCCGAGTTCGACGGGTCGAGGCGGAAATCTCCGTTCGGCCAGATGCCGGCGTACTGGAAGACGCTGAGGGGGCCGAGCAGATTTCCGAGCTCGGCGTCGTCGGTGAGGCCGCCCTGGGTCGGCGAGAAGACCCCCGCGGCGAACAGCGCCGGGATGCTGAGGAGGAGGACGAGGACCAGCAGCGGCGCTGCACGCGAGAGCAGGGCGCGTGGGCCCCGCTGCCGCCATAACGCAACCGCCACCAGCCCCAGGAGCGGGGCGATCCAGACCAGGGCCCCGGAGCCGACCGCGGTCAGCAGGGCCACGGTCGCGAGCACGGGTGGCAGGCCGCCGCGCCAGCCGCCGGTTTCCTTGGCGAGCGCCGGGGCCGCCGCCGCGAGTAGCGCGAGCAGCAGCGCCACCACCACCTCCTTGATCCCGCCCCAGAGGCTGTAGCCGAAGAGGAGCGCGGGTTGGGCGGCGCCAAAGGCCACCGCCGCCCGCAGGGGGCGGGGTTCGAGCAGGGAACCTGCGATCCGGTACAGGCAGAGCGCCAGCAACGCCGCCAGCGTCGCCATGTAGGGCTGGACCAGCCAAGCGACGTCGGTGCCGGTCAGCTTCGCGCCGACGCCCAGCGGTAGGAACGCCCCAATCGGATAGCCGCTCGGGAGGTTGGCCAACAGCGTCACCTGGTAGGTCGAGGGCTCCAGCCCCGAGAGGTCCCGCCCGTGGTCCATCACCCGGTCGACGAACGCCATCCAGGTAGCGGTGTCGTCGAGCTTGATGTAGCCGCTGAAGGTCGGCTCCCCCGAGAGCACGACCGGCGCCGCATAGACGGCGAAGGCTCCAGCGGCGGCGGCAAGGGCCCAGCCGTCGGGACGCCGGCCACTCCTCCGCAGACCGAGGACCAAGCCGGCAAGGGCCAAGACGACTACCGCCGGAGTCGCGAGAGCCGCTATGTCATCACCTGCCGTGACGATGCCGACAGCGACGACAACGACCGCAAAGCCCAGTGGCGCGATCAGGGTGCCGGGGAGGCGCCGCCCGGCGCAGGCCTCGGTGAGGAAGCCGCAACCGAGGAAGATCGCGGCCAGGAGCAGTGGGAACAGCACCCAGGAGACGAACATCGTCAGCTGCTCACCGGCCGAACCTCGCCGCTTTCGACGACCGCGCTCGCGCGCCGAGGGTCGGGGTCGTAGACCTCCACCTGAACCTTTGCGCCGGGAGGCGCCAGGAAGACGCTCCCCTTTCCATCGGCGAAGAAACTCGCCCCCCCGGGCAGCCTCCCCGGCCGCTCGCCGGCGGCTTCGGCGGCACTGCGGATCGCAGCGCGAGGGTTCGGCATCGGGTACGTCCCGACGGTCAGGTAGTACCCCGGCCGCGATCCGACAGCAGCTTCTGCCGGCAAGTAGCGGAGGTAGACGCTTCCATCTGCTTCTTCGGAAAGCTCAAGCCGGAACGACGGGCGCCTTCCCGCCCAGTACACCGGGTGGCCGAGAGAAGCTTCGAGCTTCTCGAGCCGATCCGAAGTTACGATGCGCAACCGCTCGCTGGCTTCGCGCTGCTCGGGGTCACCGCCCCCAATCAAGGCGAGAACCACTGCGATCGAGGCCAGGGCCCCAGCTGCGGCGGCACCGGAAGGTCGCGGGCTACTCACCCTTCGATCATATTTCGCAGCCGACCCGAGGTGTCACAAGAACGAAAAAGCGCGCGACCCCGACGAGCCGCGCGCAGTACTTCAGGACAACGAATTACGGGAAGACCAACGCGGTCGGCGCAAATTCGGTGTCGATGTTTTGGACGGTCTCGTTGGTCCCGGCGGGAGCCGGAAGACCGGACTGAGTGTTGACGAGGCCGTTGATGCTGATCGGGATGAACCCGAACAGGGTCAGCACGCAACCGCTAGCACCCGGGGTGCTGAACGAGTTGTCGACGAACGTGCCATTTTTCGCCTGGATGATTTCCCTGGCGGGTTCAAACCCGAGTTCGGGTTCTTTGCCAGTGATCGGCGTGTTCGGCGGCGGCGGGCTGGTGGTGCCGGTAATCATGTTGAGTTTGATCGGGTTCGACACCGACCCGACGTAGCAGTTGTTGCCGAGCGTCGAGTTGATCAGATGCACCCTGATCGGCAACGCGATGCTGGTAAGGGCCAGGCTAGGAGGCCCGACCGCTTCGGTCACCGCGTAGAGCGTCAACGCTTCGCTGCCGAGGATTTCGAGCAGCCAGGTGAGGCCGGTCAAGCCGACAACTCCACCGGGGACTTTCTGTTTGACGGGCTTCAGGCCACCCTGCGAAGTCGCTCCGAAGTTTTGGATTTCGGAGTCCACATTGCCCGTCATCGGAATCGGATTTTCGATCGGCACTTTCTTGGTGCCCATTTCGAAGTACCCGCTCTTGATCACCGACCGAATGCAAAATTCCGATTTCGGGTTTTCGGCCGCCGTCTGGCATCCGAGGAACGCTTCATAGCCGGGTGCCGGAGTAGCCCCCTGGGCAAAGCCCGCTGACATCGCAAACACCGCGCACATGGCGGCTACGATGCCGGCAAGCTTGCCGAATCGCTTCAGCTGCATCATCTCACTCCCCTAACTGGTTCAACTGGCTGTTTCCGCCCGCGCGAGTTGGCAGGGCTGGATCATTCATATCTGCTGCAATTGCTCAGGGCGACTCGATTGAGAGTTTGCGACATCGGTCGCTCGTTAGAAACTGACTTTCCCTGCAAAGCGCCAACGACGTCCAAGCGCGCGCGCGGATCAGTGCGGTGCACATCGCGGCGGGGCCGAGTCGCCCGCTCCTCCCCGTGGCCACTTCCTGACCTAATACGGAGTGACGGTGATCGTTTACGAAGTGCCTTCTGTGTCGGTGCCTTTCATCAGTGTCGTACCGGTGAGGGCGCCGCCTGTAGGAAGGCCAGAGGCCGCCATGATTTTGGTGGGTGGTCGTCTGGGCTCCCAGTGAGAATCGTATCTAAGGCAAAACTTGAGGGGCAGCTGCACGGGCGGAGGAATCTGGTGCAAATCGCTTGCGACAGTTCGCCGAGGTCGCTGATCACGCGCAAGCGATAGATGGCGCCGCGCCGAGACGGATGCAGAGGGGCCGGTTGCCCGGCCCCTCTGCAGATGTATGCCCGATCCCTTTACGGGGTGACGGTAATCGTTACCGCTTTGCCTTCTGTGTCGGTGCCTTTCGTCAGGGTGTTACCGGTGTAGCTACCGCCCGTGTGCGCGCCGTCGGAGACGCCGCAGTTGAGCGACCCGCCGGAGGTGGTGGTGGCCACATTGGTGGTATTCGTTGTTACTTCAACACCACTAGCAACGTTGTGGTAGATGATGTTGTTGTTTGTCTGGCTTGTAATGTGCACATCACAGATCACAACGCCACTGCCATTTGTGACCTCGATTGTAATTGTCCCTTCAAAGTGCACTTCAGCCGCTTCTGTAGTTTTTACAGGTGTTGTGAAGCGGAATACGGTTCCAGCTGACACTGTCACGTGCGCCGTGCGCCCGAAGCTGTCGGTGCATTCTTTGTAGTGCGGGGTGATGACCTGACTGGTTTCTGTGGTCACGGTGCTTGTGCCTGTGAATTCTGCTTTTTTGCAGGTGATCGCACCGAAGCCCGAGCCGACGGTGAATTTATGCGTGGTCGTCTGGTTTCCGATAAGAATCGTATGAGCGGTGGTCGAGTGGAATTCCGCCTGAGCAGCGGACGCCACCAGCGCGCTCATTGCGAGGGAGGCGACGAGGGCAAGCCCCAGCGCCTTGATCTTGCGAGTCATGCTTATTGCTCCCTTTCGTAGATCTGCGCGTCAGGAAGACGCGCATGGCCATTGCGAAGGCCATCGAGAGCTT
>DATFOB010000002.1:0-18626 GCA_035266025.1 Solirubrobacterales bacterium | reverse complement strand
ACGATCGTGCCGGCGTTGCGGAGGTCGGCGTCGAGCGCCTCGGCGATCCCCGGGTACTGGATCTTCACCGCCACCTGCCGCCCGTCCAGCAGCTCGGCCCGGTGGACCTGGCCGATCGAGGCAGCCGCGAAGGCCTCCTGCTCGAACTCGGCGAAGAGCTCGGCGAGCGGCTCTCCGTCGTACTCCTCCTCGAGGACCTTGACGACTTTCTCCCACGGCATCGCCGGCGCGTCCGTGCGCAGTTTCGCCAGCTGCTCCTGGTAGATCTCGCGGTACTCCTCGGGGATGAACTCGGTGTCGATGAAGGAGGCGAACTGCCCGAGCTTCATCGCCGCGCCCTTCATCTGGCCCAGCGCCCCGACCATTTTCATCGCCGTCTCCAGGTGACGCTGCTCGAGCCGCTCTTTGCTCTGCTCCTCGGAGCGGCCGACGTTGGCGGCTTTCGTGCCTGCGTAGCGCGCGCCCTGGACGCCGACGATCGATCCCAGCTTCGCCGAACGGCGGATCCGGCCTTTGGGGATCTTCGAGTCGTCAGTCATCAGAGGCGAAGGGTGTCACAGCGCCCATTTCTCTATCCTCTCCGGTCCGATGGCGAGCAAACGCTCCACTCTCAACGCCGCTCCCCGCGCCGACTTCGGCTCGCGCTCCTCGCGCCGCATGCGCCGCGACGGCGTCGTTCCCGGTGTCGTCTACTCGGGCGGCTCCGACGCGAAGCCGTTCCAGGTGAGCGAACGGGACATCCGCGGCGTCCTCAGCGAGGGTGCCGCCCTGTTCGACCTCGAGATCGAGGGCAGCAAAGCGGTCCCGGTCGTGATCAAGGAAGAACAGCACCACCCGGTCCGCGGCAGCATCCAGCACCTCGACCTGATGCAGGTGAAACTCGACGAGGCGATCCAGGCTGAGGTCGCGATCGAGCTCGAAGGAGTCGAGGACGCCCCTGGCGTCAAGGGCGGCGGCGTGCTCGAGCACGTCACCCGCGAGATCACGATCGAAGCGCTGCCGACCGAGATCCCGGACAACATCTGCATCGACGTCTCGGCGATGGAAGTCAACGAGACGCTCCAGCTCTCCTCCGTCACCGCCCCCGACGGGGTCAAATTCGTCGCCGACGATCCCGAGGAGGTCACGATCGTCACCCTCTCACCGCCGCGCGTCGAAGAGGCCGCGCCGGAGGTCGAGGAGGAGACCGAGCTGATCGGCGAGGGCGCCGAGGGCGATGCCGCCGAGGGCGACGGCGACTCGGGCGACTCCGGGGGCGAGTAGCTCCTGTCGCTGTTCCGCCGTTCTGACCGAAAGGGCGGCGAGGGGGACCGCATCCTCATCGTCGGCCTCGGCAACCCGGGGCCGGAGTACGAGCGCACCCGACACAATGTCGGCTTCGCCGTCGCCAGCGAGCTGGCCGAGCGCTGGCAGCTGCCGAAGCCGAAGCAGAAGTTCAACGGGGCGATCTCCGAAGGGCGGACCGGCCCCGGCGGGCCGCGGGTCGCGTTGCTGCAGCCGCGCACCTACATGAACGAATCGGGCACCGCGGCGGGGCCGGCGCGGGGTTCGTTGAAGGTGCCGCTTGACCGCGTCGTCGTCGTCCACGACGAGATCGACCTGCCGTTCGGTGAGATCCAGACCCGGCTCGGCGGCGGTCTCGCCGGCCACAACGGCCTCAAGAGCCTCAAACGCGGCTTCGGCGACGCCGAGTTCTGGCGCGTGCGGGTGGGGGTGGGGCGGCCGGACTCGAGCGATCCGGAGATCGTCTCGCGCCACGTGCTCGGCCGCTTCAGCGAGCCGAAGGCCGAGGTCGAGAGCCTCGTCGCCGGCGCCGCCGAGGAGACCGAGCGCCTCGTCGAGCGGATAGCGTCCGAGTCATGAGCGCAGAGAACGGCACCCCGTCTGAGAACGAGGTCACGAGCTACTCCGTCGACGAGCAGGGGATCGCGGCGATTCGCCTGAATCGGCCGCGGGCGCGGAACGCGATCGACACCCAGATGCTGCTGGAGCTGCTGGAGCACCTGGCAGTCGCCCGCGGTGACTAGGCGGTCCGGGTGCTGGTTGTCAGCTCCGCCGACCACCTCGGCCTCTCGGCCGGCGCCGACGTCAAGGAGCAGCTCGACGAGGAGGGCAAGGTGCGCCGGATGCAGCTCTTCGCCGACCTCTACGACGCCGTCGTCGCTTTCCCGAAGCCGACGATCGCCGCCTGCCACGGCGACGTCGTCGGCGGCGGCGCCGAGATCGCCGTCGCCTGCGACATGCGGGTCGGCGGCGCCAACCTGCGGATGCGCTTCCCCGGCGCCGCGCTCGGCGTCCCGGTCGGCCCAGCCCGGCTGATCACCCTCTGCGGCCTCGCCGCCGCCAAGTATTTGCTGCTGAGCAGTCGCACCGTAGGCGCCGACGAGGCCCTGCGGCTCGGCCTCGTCAACCGCGTCGCCCCGGCGGCCGGGACCGAGCAGGCCGCCCTCGAGCTCGCCACCGAAGTCGCCGCCCACCCGCCCGAGGCGGTCGCCCAGCTGAAGCGGATGCTGCACGAGTGGGACGACGTCGTCGGCCGCTCCGCCGCCGAGGGCCGCGGCCAGGTCGAGTGGCAACGCACCGGGCCGGGTCTGCCCTCCCGCGACTGAGAACTCGGTTGTCTTTGACTTAAACCAGAGGGCGGGCGAGACTGGCGGCCCGCGCCCTTGGGGCGGATGAACGACCGATGGCCGAGCCAGAGCTCAAACCACCACCTGAGAAAGCCGACCCGCGCTCGCCGGTTCGCTGGATCCCGGCCGACGAGGAACGGGCGCCGCCGACGTCGGGGATCGGGCTTTGCCTCTCGGGCGGCGGCTATCGGGCGATGCTGTTCCATGCCGGCGCCCTCTGGCGGCTGAACGAGCTCGGCTATCTGAAGCGGCTGACGCGGGTCTCCAGCGTCTCCGGTGGCTCGATCGCGGCGGCGGTACTCGGCCTTCATTGGGCCGACCTCGAGTTCGCGCCTTCTGGGCCCGACGGAGCGCCCGTCGCCACCAACCTGGAGGACCAGGTCGTCGCCCCGCTCCGCGGGCTTGCGGCCCGCACGCTCGACGTCCCCGCGGTCCTCGGCGGCATGCTGCTGCCGGGTGCGACGATCAACACCAGGCTCGCCGCCGCCTATCGCCGCCACCTCTTCGGGACCGCGACCCTCCAGAACCTGCCGCGCGACGAGGAAGGCCCGCGCTTCGTGATCAATGCGACCAACCTGCAGTCGGGCGTCCTCTGGCGCATCTCCCGCCCGTACATGGCCGACTACCGGGTGGGGTGCGTCAACGAACCGACGGTAACGCTGGCCGACGCGGTCGCCGCCTCCTCCGCCTTCCCACCGATCCTCGCCCCGTCGCGGATGCGGTTCCGTGAGGACCAGTACGTCCCCGAAAGCGGCGAAGACCTGCAGACACCGCCCTTCACCACCCGTCCCACCCTCGCCGACGGCGGCGTCTACGACAACCTCGGACTGGAGACGGCGTGGAAGACCTGCAAGACGGTCCTGGTCAGCGATGGCGGCGGCGCCATGGAACCGGACGGCGGCAGGCTGGGGCCGTTCAACGGCTACCGCTGGCGCGACTGGGCGACGCAGATGATCCGGGTGACGAACGTGATCGACAACCAGGTGCGGAGCTTGCGCAAACAGCAGACGATCGAGGGCTACGGCGCCCCGGAAGGCTCCGACCAGCACCGGTTCGGCGCCTACTGGGGGATCCGCAGCGACATCGCCAACTTCGAGCTGCCGACGGGCATGGAAGCCCCCTACGAAGAGACGCTGAAGCTGGCCACGGTCGCGACCAGGCTGGCGAGCCTCGACGAGGCGACCCAGGATCTACTTGTCAACTGGGGCTACGCGATCTGCGACACGGCGATGCGGAAATGGGTGGATGGCGCTCTGCCGCAGCCACCCGGCTTTCCCTATCCGGGCCACCCGCTCGGCCGGGCCTGATCTGTATCTAGAATCGGTCGCCGCCCCCGGATCGCCCGATCCGGCGTTTCCGCTGCCATGAGCCTCAGGCCACTGATTGACATCGCCGCCGAGAACGAGCGCATGCACGCGCTCGCGGCTCGCGTGCGCTCAGCCGGCGAGGGAGGGGACCAGGTCGCAGTCCGTGCCTCCTCGATGCTGCGGCCGCTGCTGCTGGCGACGCTGCTCGAGGACGAGCGGGGGCTGGCCGAGCGGCCGGTGCTGCTGGTCGGCGCCGACGACCGCTCCGCCCGCGACCTCGCCGCCGACCTGCGGGCCTACCTGGCGCCCCGGCGCGTCCGCCTCTACCCCTCGCGCGGAACCGGCTACGCCTCGCATGTCTCGCCGCCGCCGCACCTCGTCGGCCTGCGGATCGACGCGCTCGACGCGCTCGGCACCGAATCCGACGCCGTCGTCGTCGCTTCCGCCCCGGCGCTGGCCGAGGCGGTGCCGGATGCCTCGCTACGCCCGGCGGGCTTCGCAATCGCCCTCGGCGAGGAGATCGAGCTCGACACGGTCGCCGACGACCTCGTCGCCGCCGGCTACGAACGCGTCGAGCAGGTCGAGGAGCGCGGCCAGTTCGCGGTCCGCGGCGGCATCCTCGACGTCTACCCGGCGACCGAGGAACGGGCGGTGCGGATCGAGCTCTTCGGCGACGAGGTCGAGTCGATGCGCTGGTTCTCGACCTTCACCCAGCGCTCGCTGGGCGAGGCGGAGCGGGTCGAGCTGGCCCCGGCCGCCGAGCTCGACGCCGAGCACCGCGAAATCGCCGAGCTGGCGGCGATGGCGGCCGAGGAGGAGGGGGCGGAGTCGCCGAACCTGGCCGAAGCGCTGCCGCTGGAGCACTTCCGGGCGCCGCTGGAGCTGGTCTCCGACGCCACCGCGGTCGTCCTCGTCGGCGCCGAGGAGATCGAGCCGGCGCTGCGCGACCACTGGGAGGACGTGACGACGGCGATGCACGCCGACGACGCCCAGCACCTCTACGTCGACGTCGCCGAGCCGCTGAGCGAGCGAGCCGCCCTCTCGCTGACCGCCGCCGGCGAGGACGACGAGGACGCCTTTCGCGCCGCCCGCGCCGAGTCCCCCGCCCGCAGCATCAAAGAGGCCGAGGGGGAGCTGCAGAAACTCGTCCGCTCGGGCTACCGCGCCGTCGTCGCCTTCGACAGCCGCGGCGAGGCCGAGCGCGCCCGCTACGGCCTCGACCGGCTCGACGCCCGCATCCTCGAAGGCGGCCGCCTCTCGCCCGACCCCGGCCTCTCCTTCGCCGAGGCGCGCCTGCGCGAGGGCTTCGTCAGCCCCGAGCTGAAGCTCGCCGTCTACCCCTTCCGCCGCCTCGTCCACCGCCGCCGCAGCGAGGAGCCGGCGCCCGGCGCCGGTCGCGGCCGCCTCGCCTTCAGCGAACTGCGGGTCGGCGACTACGTCGTCCACGAGGACCACGGCGTCGCCCGCTTCGCCGGCTTCGAGACCCGCGAGGTCGGCGGCGTCACCCGCGATTACCTCTACCTCGAATACAAAGGCGAGGACCGGGTCTACGTCCCCACCGACCAGCTGGCGAAGCTGAGCCGCTACGTCGGCGCCGGCGGCGAACCCTCGCTCTCGGCCCTCGGCGGCAAACGCTGGCAGAACATGAAGGCGCGGGCGCGGAAAGCCGCCGGCGCCCTCGCCGGAGAGCTGCTCAACCTCTACGCCGAGCGCCGCGCCCGCAAAGGCCACCCCTTCCCGCCGGACGGCGAATGGCAGATCGCGATGGAGACCGCCTTCCCCTACCGCGAGACGGCCGACCAGTTGGAAGCGATCGAGACGGTGAAGGGGGACATGGAATCCGAGCGGCCGATGGACCGCCTCGTCTGCGGCGACGTCGGCTTCGGCAAGACCGAGGTGGCGCTGCGCGCCGCCGTCAAGGCCGCCTCCGACGGCAAGCAGGTGATGGTCCTGGTCCCGACCACGATCCTCGCCCAGCAGCATTTCGGCACCTTCCGGGAGCGTCTGCGCGAGCTGCCGTTCCGGGTCGAGGGGGTTTCGCGGTTGCGTCCGCAAGCCGAGGTCAAAGCGGTGCTGAAGGACTTCGAGGCGGGGAAGGTCGACATCCTCATCGGCACCCACCGGCTGCTCTCGCGCGACGTCCGCGCCAAGGACCTCGGCCTCGTCGTCGTTGACGAGGAGCAGCGCTTCGGGGTCAAGCAGAAGGAGTTGCTGCGGCAGCTGAAGCTGAAAGTCGACGTCCTCGCGCTCTCGGCGACGCCGATCCCGCGGACCCTGCAGATGAGCCTCGCCGGGCTGCGCGACATCTCGGTGATCGAGACGCCGCCCGAGGGCCGCCGCCCTGTCCGTACCTACGTCGGCCCCTACGACGAGGACCTGGTCGCCAAGGCGATCCGGCGCGAGATCGAGCGCAAAGGGCAGGCCTTCGTCCTCCACAACCGGATCGACTCGCTGCCGGAAACGACCGAGCGGCTGCGGGCGCTGATCCCGGGCGGGCGCTTCCTCGAAGCGCACGGGCAGATGGACGAGCACCAGCTCGAGGAGACGATGCTCGCCTTCCTCCGCGGCGAGGCCGACTGCCTGGTGACGACGACGATCATCGAGTCCGGCCTCGACATCCCGACCGCGAACACCCTGATCGTTGAGCGCGCCGACCAGCTCGGGCTCTCGCAGGCCTACCAAATCCGCGGCCGCGTCGGCCGCTCTCGCGAGCGCGCCTTTGCCTACCTGCTCTATCCCTCGGCCGAGGCGCTGACCGAGGAGGCGGCGGCGCGGCTCTCGACCCTCGCCGACCACACCGAGCTCGGCTCCGGCTTCCGGATCGCGATGCGGGACCTCGACATCCGCGGCGCCGGCAATCTGCTCGGCGACGAGCAGTCCGGCCACGTCGCTGCGGTCGGGTTCGAGCTCTACTGCCAGATGATCGACGAAGCGGTCGCCGAGGCCGCCGAGGGAGAGGAGGAGCGCGAGGAGACTCCGGAGCCCGTCCGCCTCGACGTCCCGGTCGACGCCTACCTGCCTGCCACCTTCGTCCCCTTCGAGGCGGCGAAGATCGACATCCACCGCCGCATCGTCGCCGCCCGCGAGCCGGGCCAGCTGCGGGCGATCCGCGACGAGCTCGACGACCGCTTCGGGCAGCTGCCGCCACCGGCCGAGAACCTGCTGAAGCTGCAACAGGCGCGGATCGAGCTGGGCCTCGCCGGGGCGCGCAGTGTCGAGTTCCGCGGCGGTCGCCTCAGCGTCACCGGGGTCGAGCTCGACTCCGAGGCGGCCGGCGTTCTTGCCGAGCAGGTGGAGGGCGCGCTCTACGAATGGCGCGAGCAGACGGCCGCGATTCGGGTCGCCGGCGACCCGGAGGAGCGACTCGCGGCGGTGCTGGCGATGGCCGCCGGATTGCGCGAGGCACGGCAGGCCGCAGAGCCCACCGCTGCCTAAAGCCTGCTTAAGCCAACGGTTTTGACTATGCTGCCCGCTTCGTGGGAGCGAAAGCAGGCAAGAAAGGCGCTCCGAGGGGTCGGAGCGATAAGGACGCAGGGCGCCAGCGCCTGGCGCTGATTGTCTTTGGCGCCCTCCTCGTCCTGCTCTTCGTCGGTTTCGCGGTCACCCAGGGCATCGGCTCGCCGAGTGTCCCTTCCGGCGACGTCGCCGTCGTCGAAGACGTTCCCGGCGACGCCGGCCGCATCAGCGAAAAGGACCTCGAGCGCGCGGTCGAGCAGCAGGTTGCCGAAGCGAAACTGAAAAAAACGCCGGAGCCGGGCAGCGATAAATACGAAGAACTTCGCGATGCCGCCTTCGGCGAAATGCTGGAACGGACCTGGATCTTCGGACAGGCGGAAGAACTCGACGTCAGCATCACCGACAAACAGGTCGAAGACGAACTCGCGACGATCAAAAAATCGAATTTCGGATCTGAGAAGGCCTACCAGAAATTTCTCAAGGAATCGAAATTCACCGAGGAGGACGTCAACGAGCGAGTCCGCCTCCAGCTCCTGAGCACGAAAGTCCAGGAAGCCGTCAGCGCCTCGGCCCCGCCCCCTTCGGAATCTCAGATCGAGAACTACTACGCCGAACAGAAGGACGCCCAGTTCACGGAAAAAGAGAGCCGGGACGTCCGCGTCATCATCAACAAAGACAAAGCCGAGGTCGAAGCGGCGAAGAAAGCCCTCGAAGCGGACAACTCTCCGGGGAGCTGGAAAAAAGTCGCGGCCAAGTACTCGATCGACCCGACCAGCAAAACCAAAGGCGGCCTGCAGAAAGGGATCAGCGAAGAATTCGTCAAAGGCCCACTGAAGGCCGCGATCTTCGGTTCTGCAACCGGCGAACTTGCCGGACCGGTGAAATTCGAACAGAACTACATCCTGGTCGAAGTCGTGAAATTGAACCCGGAGAAAAGCAAATCCCTGGCGGAAGTGAAAAGCCAGATCAGCTCGACGCTCTCACAGGAACAGCAGCAGGAATTCTTCTCCGAATTCGTCAGTGATTTCCGCACGAAGTGGGAACAGCGGACTCAGTGCGCCGACGGGTTCGTGATCGAAAGGTGCTCCAACTTTGTCGGCGACGGTCGTCCCGCCAACGCGCCGCCCGCCTGTTACGAAGCCGACCCGAAAACGCCGGCAACCCAATGCCCGGCGCCGGTGACGCCGATCTCTCCGGCGCTGCCGGGGACGGTCACCGAAGCGAAACCAAAAGGCGAACCGTTCCCGCAGCGGCCGCTGCCCGAAGCCTCGGCCGAACAGGGCGAAGAAGTCCCGGCGGGCGCTGTCCCCGGTGCCGCGCCTGAAGGCGAAGCGCCTCCCGCCGAAACCGGCGAATAGCGCACGGCAAGCCGCCGGTAGCTGGGAATAGACTGGCGCGCCCGTGAGCACGATCAGCTCCATTCACGCCCGCCAGATCCTCGACTCGCGCGGCAACCCCACGGTCGAGGTGGAAGTCGTGCTGGAGTCCGGCGCGCGCGGTCTGGCCGCTGTGCCCTCGGGTGCTTCGACCGGTGAGTTCGAGGCGGTGGAGCTGCGCGACGGCGGCGACGCCTGGGCCGGAAAGGGCGTTGGCCGGGCCGTCGCCAACGTCAACGGCGAGATCGCCGCGGCCCTGACCGGTGCCCGCGCCGCCGAGCAGGGGGCGCTCGACCGGACGATGATCGAGCTCGACGGCACGCCCAACAAGGGCCGCCTCGGCGCCAACGCGCTCCTCGGCGTCTCGCTCGCGGCGGCCAAGGCCGCCGCCGCCGACTCCGAGCAGCCGCTCTACCGCTACCTCGCCGAGCTCTACGGCGGCGGCGAGCCGTCGGTCCTGCCGGTGCCGATGATGAACGTCCTCAACGGCGGCGCCCACGCCGACAACTCGGTCGACTTCCAGGAGTTCATGATCGTCCCCGCCGGCGCCGAGAGCTTCTCCGAGTGCTTGCGGATGGGCGCAGAGGTCTTCCACGCGCTGAAGAAGTCCCTCTCTTCCCAGGGCCTTTCGACCGCAGGCGGCGACGAGGGTGGTTTCGCGCCCAACCTCGAGTCGAACGAGGCGGCGCTGCAGGCGGTCCTGGCCGGTGTCGAGGCAGCCGGATACGAGCCCGGCAAGGACGTCTTCATTGCCCTCGATCCCGCCACCAGCGAGGTCTTCGAGAACGGCTCCTACAAGCTCCAGCACGAGGGCCGCACGCTCTCCTCGGAGGAGATGGCCGCCTACTGGCAGGACGCCTGCTCCCGCTACCCGATCGTCTCGATCGAGGACGGGATGGACGAGGAGGACTGGGACGGCTGGAAGCTGCTGACCGAGGGTCTCGGCGAGCGGGTGCAGCTGGTCGGCGATGACCTCTTCGTCACCAACCCGGAGCGACTGCAGCGCGGCATCGAGCTCGGCGTCGGCAACTCGATCCTGGTCAAGGTGAACCAGATCGGCACCCTCTCAGAGACCCTTGAGGCAATCCGGATCGCCCGCGAGGCTGGCTACACCGCCGTCATCTCCCACCGCTCGGGCGAGACCGAGGACACGACGATCGCCGACCTCGCCGTCGCCACCGGCGCCGGCCAGATCAAGACCGGCGCCCCCTCGCGCTCAGACCGGGTTGCGAAGTACAACCGGCTGCTGCGGATCGAGGAGGAGTTGGGCTCCTCGGCCGAGTTCCCCGGCCTGAACGCTTTCGTCCAACGCCGGTCCTAGCCCGCCATCCAATGAAGGAAAGCGGCGCCCGGCCGCGTAGCTCCGGGTATGGCGACGCGTGCGCAGGCTGGACGCTCGAAATCGACTGCCCGTCGCCGTCCCGCCGCTCGCAAAGCCAGGCCCGCGGCGCGCAAGGGCCCGAGTCGCATCCAATGGGACCGCGTCGGCCGCGTCGTTCTAACGGTGGTCCTCTTCGCGGTCCTCTACTCCTACTTCAACCCGTCGATCGACTTCTACAAGACCTACACCGGGACCTCGGCGGCAAAAGCCAAGCGCCTCGAACTCCTGCGCGAAAACCACCACCTCCACCAGCGCATCCAGTCCTCGGGCGAGCCGCTGGTCGTCCAGCGCGAAGCTCGGAGCCAGGGCATGGTCGCCGAAGGCGAGACCCCGGTCGTAATCCAGGGCAGCCTCGGCGGGTAGCCGCCGCCGCGGGGAACCTTCATGGTTGACCTCGGGGGCTACCTGCTGGGAGTCCTCCAGCTGGCGCTGGTCGTAGTCCCGGTCGCGTTCAGCGCCTTCGGGCTGCGGCAGCGGCTGCTGCCGGCATGGGAGGGGGCACCGGCTCGGCTGGTCGAGTCGATCCTTGGGATAGCGCTGGTTATCGGGATTTCGGAGTTGCTCGGGGTGGTCGGGCTGTTCTATGCCGGCGCGGTGATCGGGGCGTCGCTCTTGGTTGCAGGGACGGTGGCGTTTTGGCCGGCGGGTCCTGCCGCCGCAGGGGACCCACCCCCCCTTCCGGTAGCTAAAGCTTCCTCAGGGGGGGTCCCCCCTACGGCGTCACCCACCGGTGAATCGCTTTGGGCCGTGGGACTGATGGCGCTGGTGATCGCGGGGACTGTGTTCAGCTACGCGGTAACCACTAAGCATGCGCTCGATCGGGGGGTTTTCAACTTCGACAGCCTCTGGTACCACCTGCCGTTCGCTGTGGACATGGTGCAAACGCATTCGACGGTTGGAATGCATCACACGGACACGGTCTTCACGAACTGGTTCTATCCGCAGAACTCCGAGCTGCTGCACGCCATTGGGATCCTGCTCACGGGCCGGGACACGCTTTCACTGTTCCTCAACCTTGGCTGGCTCGCCGTGGCGTTCCTGGCGGCCTACTGCGTCGGCCGTCCGTACGGGCGGGGGGCCGTAACGGTGATCGCCGCTGCGATTCTGCTCGAGTGCCACACGCTCGTCGTCAGGGATCCCGGCGCCGCCAAGAACGACCTGATGGCCGCGGCTCTCCTCCTAGCCGCAATCGCGATCTTGGTCGAGACCTGGGCTGAGGCCGCCCATCCGTCTGTTCCTTTGCCGTCCCAGGCAACGAAAGGGAACAGGCGAATGGATTGCTGGGCTGTGGCGGCGGGTGGGCTCGCTGCGGGTCTGGCGGCTGGGACGCGGGTTACGGCTTTGGCGATGGCGGCTGCGCTGACGGTGGCTGTGGTGGTGCTGGCTCCCGCCGGGAGGCGATGGGCGGCGGCGGGGTGGTGGTTTGGGGCGGCGCTCGCTGGTGGGGTGTTCTGGTACCTGCGGAACCTGGTCGTCGCCGGCAACCCGATCCCAGAGGTTCACTCGCTGGGGCCGATCTCGCTGCCGCACCCGGAGCGGCTGCAGGAGGGGCGACCGGACTTCAACATCGTCCATTACGCGACTGACACCGGTGTCTGGCGCGAGTACTTCAGCCCCGGCCTGCACGAGGCCTTCGGGGCGCTCTGGCCGCTTGTCATCTTCGTCGCCGTCGCCGCGGCCCTCGTGGCCGTCCTGCGCGGGCGTGACCGGGTGGTGCGCTGGATGGGAGCGGTCGCCCTCTTCGGCGCCCTCGCCTACCTCTTCACGCCCCTCAGCGCGGCTGGGGCGGAGGGGGAACCGGTCGGCTTCGGGATCAACATCCGCTACGTCATCCCCGCTCTTCTAGCCGGGATCGTCCTCCTCCCGCTCGAGCGCTGGCTCGACGGTGAGCGGCGGCAGTGGGGGTTAATCGGCGCCCTTGTCCTCGTCTTCCTCGTCACCAACCGCCCCGAGGACCCACTCCACGACAAGGCCCGCGTCTTCGCCTTCTTCCTCACCGTGCTGGTCGTACTGGTGCCCGCCCTGCTGCTGTACCTGCGATCGCGCGGCGCCGGCGCCGCTTCCCTCGCCGCTACCGCTGCAGGGTTGCTCCTCTGCCTCGTCGCGATCGGCTACCCGGTCCAGCGCCACTACCTGGAGAACCGTTTCGCCAACGACGGCCCGGCCGAGGAGCGCATTCCAGGCATGGACCTCGACAGCGCTTATCGCTGGGCGCGAGGGGTCGAGGACGCTCGGATCGGCCTCGTCGGGACCTCCGCCGGCTTCGCCGGCTACGGCTTCTACGGCACCGACCTCACCAACCGGGTGCGCTACCTCGGCGCAGACGGTCCCCACGGCGCCTTCAACGCGATCCCCAACTGCGCTGCCTTCCGCGCTGCCGTCAACGAGGCCGACCTCGATTACCTCGTCACCGCCCCGTTCCTCAACTTCCTCCACCCGGGCGACCCGATCGACTCTCCCGAGGCCCGCTGGCTGCGGGGGGAAGAGGCACTGAGCCCGGTTCTGCGCGAAGGCGGGGTAACGGTCTGGAAGGTAAAGGGCGAGCTCGACCCGGGCGGCTGCGGCCCCGACAATGCGCCCCTGCGCCAGGTCCCGCAGACGCCGGCTTCTTAGGAGGGCTCGGCGAAACCCCCGCGCACGCCTGGCGGCGGCGGACACTGCGCGGGGCGGCGTCCTCAGTCGGCCAAATAGCGCTGCTATTCGGCCTCCCTGCGTCCTTGCCCCGCTTGGTCCGGCGCTCGCCAGTCGCACCCGTGGGTTCCACCAAACCCTCCTCCTGATTGCCCGCGGAAGTTGCCGGGTAATCTCGGCTCCCATGGCCTATCCCCTCGAGAACGCGCTCTTTCAGTGGGAGGAGGGACGGCGGTCGCTGCAGGCGATCGACGACCCGCGTCGCCGACGGCAGGCTGACCGGGTGGTCGAGGCCGTCCGCGACGAACTGCGCCGCCGGATCGGCCCCACCTTCAGCGCCGAGGAGCTCGCCGAGCTCTACGGCGAGGGAACCGACTGGGCGCAGCAGGTAGCGCTCGACGTCGCCCCCGCGGTCGAGGACGATTCGCAGGCACTGGCCGACGCGGCCTTCTGGCTCTACCTCAGAGGCGCTACGGATTTCGCCGGCGGCAGACGGCTAGAGGTCTAGTTGTTCGTCTGACCAAGCAGTGCAAGGACGCAGGGAGCGTGGCGTGCTCTGCACGCGAGCGACCGAGGACGCCGCAATGCGCCGGTCAGACGGGCAACTACTCGTCCGAGTCGTCGGACTCGGACTCATCCGAGGCGCCGCCCTGGCCGCCCTCGCCGGGGCGGCGGATGACGATCTGGTCGGCCTCGATGCGGACGGTGACGTCGCGCTTGCCGGCCCAGTGCTCGGTGTAGACGGGGTTGTCCTTGATCGCGGCGTCGAGCCAGAGGCCGTAGCCGTCGGTCTCGCCGTGGTCGAAGGTCGCCTCGATCTCTTTACGGCGGCCTCGACCGCCGCGGCGCCCGCGACGGCGACGGCGACGACGACTGGCGCCGGCACCGCCCTCGGAGCGCTCCTCGCGCTCGTCGTCCTGCTCCTCGTCCTCGTCCTCACCCTCGTCGTCGTCGGCCTTTTCGGCCTCCTCCGCCTCGGTCGCGGCCTCGATCTCGGCTTCGATCTCGTCGCGCAGGTCGATTTCGCTCGAGCCGGCGTTCTCGTCGTCGGCCGAGAGGTCGTACTGCTTGCGGAACTCGCGCAGCTCCGTCGCGCTGACTTCGAGCTGGTGGGCGATCCAGGCGTCGGTCCGCCCCTGGTGGACCCAGGCGCGGATCTGGTTCAGCTGCGGCTTCAGTGAGCGTCTGGCCATCGGCGCGCGAGTCTATTGAAGGAAGGCATTCGTACGCGGCGAGGCAAGGGACCTATGCCATCAAAAAGGCGAGCGCCTCGAACATCGCCACCACCACGACGACGACGGTGACGGTGAGGCAGACGGCAAGAACGCTGAAGCGGACCTTGCCCTCCTGCTCGACACGGGTGATTTTCCGCGCCCGGGATCGGTTCGCGGCGCGGCGGCGCAGCTGCTCGCGGCGGCGGCGCTCGAGGTAGGTCTCCTGCTCGAACGCCGTCTCGAACTGGGAGATGCTCTGTCGCATTCTCATAAGGAAGGGGCCCGAGGGCCAGGCGGCACCGTAGCAAAAGATCTTGCACGGCTCACGATCCGCTCACATTTCAGCAGGCGCCCCAGAGGCCCCGGCCGGCCCGCGCAGCCGCTATCTCAAGCCGTTTCAGCCGTCCGGCGAAGCGATCGTTCGGCGGGATCGTCAGCGTCCGCGCCAGGCCCCTGCGGACCAACTCGGCGTTGACGAAGCGGCCGTCGAGATAGACGTAGGCGAGCAGCCTCCCGTAGACGTCCCGGCGCTCGGCCCCGAACACGAGCCGCACCCGCTTGCCCTCGACCAGGCGATGGTTGAACGTGGACGCCTGCGGGCCGAAGCAGCCCACCGGCTCACCCGGCTTCACCGTCTCCGGCGTGTCGACGCCGATGTAGCGGACGTCCTCCTCGGCGCCATCGAGCCGCACCTCGACCGTGTCGCCGTCGACGACCCGCGTCACCACCACCGTCGCGCTCGCGGGCGGCTCGTCCTTCCAGAACCCGTCCCAGGACTCCCACGGCCGCAGCAGGACGAGCGCAGCTAAAACGATCAAGACCGCGCTTCCGGTTCCTGATCTCACGTTCTAAGCACCGAGAGGCGCCGCCTATCGATGCTTAGGGGGTGCGGCGGACGTTCGAGAGCAGGCTCTCTTTGATCTGCTCGACGATCGAGACCGCCTCGTTCCACTCGCGCTGCCAGACGTTGCGGCCGAAGATGACGCCGGAGCCGCCGGCGGCCATCACGTCGCGGGTGTTCTGCAGGACGGTCTCGTCATCCGTCTTGGAGCCGCCGGAGAGGACGACAAGCGCGCGACCGGCCGATTCGACGCACTGGCGGATCGCCTCGGTCTGGTCGACTTCCATCTCGTTGTAGGGCGCCGGGGCGTCCTTGTCCTTGCCGGGGTCGACCTTCGGCATGTTGAGCTTGACCACGTCGGCGCCCATCTCCATCGCCATCCGCGCCGCGTAGTCGATCGCGTAGAAGGAGTTCTGGCCGCCCTTCGCCTCGACCGCTTCGCCGCGCGGGTAGGACCAGACGACCAGCGGCATCCCGAAGCGGTCGCATTCCTCGCGAACGCGGCGCAACTGGGCGAGGTCCTCGTCCTGGCGCGGGGAGCCGACGTAGAGCGTGTAGCCGATCGCGTCGGCGCCGAGGCGGACGCCGTCCTCGACGCTGGCGTTGCAGCTGGAGAAGGCCTTGGCGGAGGAGGGGAGGTCGGTCTTGCCGTTGACCTTGAGGATCAGCGGCACCCGGCCGGCGTAGTCGGGGTAGTACTTCTCGGCCATCCCGATCTGGCAGGCAAGCGCGGAATACCCGGCCTCGGCGGCGAGCCGGAACTGGTAATCGGGGTCCTTGGAGGCGGGGTTGGGGAAGAAGTCCCGGGGGCCGTGCTCGATCCCCTGGTCGATCGGCAGCAGCATCAGGGTCCCGTTGCCCGGGCCGAACTCGAACAGAAGGCGGTGCAGGCGGGCGCGTTTCCCGGGCGGCAGGACCTCCAGCAGCGATTTCTGCTCGGTCAGACTCTTCAGCTCCACGTCAAGTTCCTCCTAGAGAGATCGTTGTCCAGGCAGTATCGCGCATTCCTACTGGCAATCGAGCGGTGGCGGGTATCCTCGGAACATGAGCGAGACTGAGCTCAGCGTCATCTGCAAGAACTGCGGCTCGGAGGTCAGTCCGTACGTGACCGAGTGCCCCTACTGCGGGGCCCGGCTGCGCAAGCGGGCGCCGAAGCTGGAGCGCCGCGGCGACGGGCTGGAGGCCCAGCAGCCGCGCCGCCGCCGGCGCCGGGTCCCGCGCCTCGGCCGGCCTGGCTTCGCCGTCTCCGGCGACCGGCCCTACGCGACGATCGCGGTGATCCTCGCCTCGGCGATCCTGCTGCTGGTCCAGAAGGCGACGGGGTACTGGCTCGACAGCTTCGGCGGCATCCTCGTCCCCCTGCAGGAAGAATGGTGGCGCTACTTCACGGCGCCGTTCGCCTACGTCGATGTCGGCTTCCTCTTCGTCGTCGCCATCGGCCTGGCGATCTTCTCGACCGGGGTCGAGCGGCGGCTGGGGACGATCCCAACGCTGCTGCTGCTCCTCGCCTGCGGCTCGCTCGGCGCCCTCGCGGCCACGGCGGCGGCAAGCGACGACTCCTTCACCTTCATCGCCGGCGGCAACGGGATGGCACTCGGCGCCCTCACCGCCTGGTTCGTGCTGCGCCGCCATGAGTCCCAGGGAGCGATCAGCGAGGAGTACGACCTCATCGGGGTCGCCGTCGCGGCTGCGACGTTGCTGGCGCTGCCCCTCTTCGCCCCGACCGCCGACTTCCTCGCCGGCTTGGTGGGCGGCGCCGTCGGCGCCCTGGCGGGCCTCGCGGCAACGGCATTCCGGCGCGCGGAGTAGCCAGGGAGGGTTACGCTCTTCGGGTGCCCGACGAGACCGAGCTCGAGGCCGCGATCGAGCGGCTGCTGGACCCGGAGCGGTTCTCCGAGGCCGAGCGGATCGTCGCCCAAGCCGCGCCGCAACTGCAGAAGGTGCTGGCGGCGGCGCTGGCGGAGGGCGGCTGGTTCGGTGAGCCGCATGAAAACGAGACGCTGAAGGTCGCGACGATGCCCGATCCCGACGAGCGGGTTCTCGCCGTCCGCGCCCTCCTCGCCGAGGAGGCGAGGATGGGGATGATGGTTGGCGTCGCCGTCGGCTGGGCACTGAAAGAGGAGCTGAGCACGACCCACGGCAAACCCGACCCGGGAGGCGAGAGCTGACGATGGAGATCAAGTACCACGGACATTCATGCTTCGAGTTGAGCGAGGGGGAGACCACGGTCCTGGTCGACCCGTTCCTGAAGCCGAACAACCCCAGCGCCGTCCACACCGGTGAGGAAGTCGCCCCGACCCACATCGCGATCTCCCACGGCCACGCCGACCACATGGCCGACGCCGTCCCGGTCGCCAAGCGCACCGGCGCCCATTGCGTCGCCATCGTCGAGCTCGCCGAATGGCTGAAAGGGCAGGGGATCGAGGAGGTCAGCGACCCCAACCTCGGCGGCACGGTCGAGTTCGACTGGGGCTACATCAGCCTCGTCCCCGCCTGGCACACGAGCACCCTGCCCGGTTCCGAAGAGGCGCCGTTCAGCGCCGAGCACGGGATCTCCCTGGGGACGGCGGCCGGCCTGGTGATCAAGATCGGCGAGACGACCGTCTACCACGCCGGCGACACCTGCCTGTTCAGCGACATGAAGCTGGTCGCCGAGCGCAGCGACATCGACGTCTTCTGCGTCCCGATCGGCGGCCACTACACGATGGACCGCCGAGACGCCGTCGTCGCCTGCAAGTTCGTCGGCGCCAAGACCGTGATCCCGATCCACTTCGACACCTTCCCGCCGATCGAGACCGACGCCGGCGCCTTCAAGGCCGACGTCGAGGCCCAGACCTCGTCGGAGGTCGTGGTCCTAGAGCCGGGTCAGACGCACAGCGTCTGACCGCTGACCCGCTGGGCGAGGCTTATTCGGCTTCGTCGGCCGGGGGTGACGTTTCCGGCGCCGGCACGGGTACCGGCGGCAAGGTCACTTCGATCACCGGCGGCGGTGAGCTTGGCGGCGGGCTGCTCGGTTCGCTCGCGGGCGGCGGCGTCGATTCGCTCGGCGGCGGGGGCGGCGGGCTGGTGGAGACGACGACGGTGCCGCTGCCGCCGTGGGCGCCGGCGACCTCTTCGGAGGGTTTCGCCGCGGTGATGCTGCCCTCTGCGGTGGCGACCGTCATCCCTTCGCCTGCGGCGGACGCGCCGGCCGCATCTTCGCCCTCTTCGTCGGCCGGGGCCTGGGTGGTGGCAGGCTCTTCAGATGCGGTGGGGGCAGGAACCGGCGGCGCTTCGGTCACTGCGACTTCCTCGACCGCCGGCTGTTTGGCGTGGGCGGCGACAACCGGAGCGGTTTCGGCGCCGGAGAGCGATTCAGTGGGCGTGGGGGAGGAAGTCTTCGCGGCGGCGGTCGGGCTCGGGTCGATCGGCGCGCCCGTCGTCGTCTGCTTCACCTCGACAGCGCCGGCGGTGAGGACTGCGGCGGTGACCACGCCGGCGACGGCCTTGGTCCCGATCGCGCCGCCGAGGGCACCGAGGCCGCTGGCTGCGGAGCCGCCACCGAGCGCGGCAGCGGCGCCGACGCTTCCGACCGCGCCTGCACCTGCGCCCGCGGCGCCGGCACCGGTCGCTCCGGCCCCGGCGCCACCGGCGCCGCCGAGCCCGAGCTTGGAGAGGAAGAAGCCTTTGAGAGCCAGCAGCGGCCCGATCGGCGAGAGCGCTGCCAGCGCCTTCTCGGTCGAGCGGATCTGGCTGCGGAAGTCGGCGCACTCCTCGCACTCGCGGACGTGGCGGCGGACCGGCGCGGAGG
>DATFOB010000001.1:0-16175 GCA_035266025.1 Solirubrobacterales bacterium | reverse complement strand
CGAGCTGGCGCCGCAGCGCCCTTTGCTGAACGCCGCGGAGGTCGTGGCCGTCGACCCGGACCGTCCCCTTCTGCGGGTCGTAGAAGCGGGCGACGAGCTTGGCGAAGGTCGACTTGCCGGCGCCGGTTGCGCCGACCAGCGCCAGCGTCTGCCCCGGCGGCACGTGGAGGTCGACGCCCTCCAGCGCCCAGGTGTCCGCGCCGGACTCACCCTCCTCGCCGTAGGAGAACCAGACGCCTTCGAGGTCGATCTCGCCGCGCAGCTCGCCGGGGTCGATCGCGCCCGGCGCGTCGACCATGTCCGGCTTGGTCTCCAGCAGGTCGAAGATCTTGTCCAGCGCCGCCATCCCCTGCTGGTAGGTCGTGTAGAGCTGGGAGAGCTGCTGGATCGGTTCGAAGAAGGTGTTGAGGTAGCCGACGAAGGCGACGATGACGCCGATCTGGATCGCCCCGTCGATCGCCTGGCTGCCGCCGTAGAGGAGGATCACCGCGGTGCCGATGGCAGAGAGCATTTCCACCGCCGGGAAGTAGGAGGCGTTGAGGTAGACGGTTTTCATGTTCACCTCCCGGTTCGCCTCGTTCAGCGCGGTCATCTCGTCGAGGTGGCGCGGCTCCTGGCCGAAGCTGCGGACGACGCGGACGCCGCTGAGGGACTCCTGCAGGTAGGCGGTGATCGCGGCGATCCGCTCCCGCGTCGCCTTGTAGGCGCCGGCGGAGACGACGCGGAAGATCAGGCTCGCGATCAACAGCAGCGGGAAGGTGAGGAAGGTGATCAGCGCCAGCTTCACATCCAGCACGAGCAGGATGACGACGACGCCGACCAGGGTCAGGGTGCTGGAGAACATCGTCACCACGCCGGTGGTGACGAGCTGGTTCAGCGCCTCGATGTCGTTGGTCATCCGCGAGATCAGGACGCCGGGGCTGCGGCGGGTGAAGAAGCCGATCGACATCGACTGGATGTGGGTGAAGACGCGCTCGCGCAGGTCCTGCAGCACCCGCGTCCCGATCCAGCCGACCATGTAGGTCTGCAGGTAGGTGGCCAGCGCGTAGATGACCGAGACCGCGACGAAGGCGACGACGATCAGGTCGAGGGCGCTGAGATCGCCGGCGAGGATGCCGGAGTCGATCGCCCGGCCGGCCAGGTAGGGGGGAGCGAGGCCGGCGGCGGTCGCGAACAGGAGGCCTCCGAACATCAGGGCGACGCGGCCGCGGTAGGGCCGCAGCTGGGTGATCAGCCAGCGAACCTTGTGCCCGCGACGGTCCTGGCCGCGGAGGAGGCGCCAGAGGTCGGCGAAGAGGCGGCCGATGTTGCCCATGTTGGGGCTGCCGTTCACAGCTTCGCCATCTCCTCGCGCTCCTCGAGGTCGCGCTGGAGGAAGACCGCGTCGGCGAGCCCGTGCTCGGCGATCTCGCGGTAGAAGCCGCAGCCGTCCAGCAGCTCCTGGTGGCTGCCGCGGTCGACGATGCGGCCGCCGTCGAGGACGACGATCTCGTCGGCGAGCGAGACGGTGGAGAGGCGGTGGGCGATGATGAAGGTCGTCCGCCCGGCCATCGCCTCGCGCAGCCCGGCTTTGATCTCCGCCTCGGTGGTCGCGTCGACCGAGGAGGTGGCGTCGTCGAGAATGAGGATGCGCGGGTCGGCGAGCAGGGCGCGGGCGATCGCGACCCGCTGGCGCTGGCCGCCGGAGAGGGTGAGCCCGCGCTCGCCGACGCGGGTCTCGTAGCCGTCGGGCAGCGCCCGGATGAACTCGTCCGCCTGCGCCCGGCGTGCCGCGGCTTCGATCTCCTCGAGCGTCGCCCCCGGCCGCGCGTAGGCGATGTTCTCGGCGACGGAGGCGGTGAAGAGGAAGCTGTCGTCGGCGACGAAGGCGATCTCCGAGCGCAGCGAGGCGACCTCGACATCGCGCACGTCGGCGCCGTCGACGAAGACGGTCCCCGCGGGGGGGTCGTAGAGCCGCGCGACCAGCGCCACCAGGCTCGTCTTGCCGGAGCCGGACGGTCCGACCAGCGCCACCGTCTTCCCGGCCTCGACCTCGAGCGAGACGTCCTCCAGCGCCGGGACCTCCTCGGCCCCCTCGTAGTGCAGGGTCACGTCGCGCAGCTCGACGCGGCCGCCGCCCGGCGGGAGCGCCGGCGCCTCCGGCGGGCTCTGGATCGCGGGCTCGCGGTCGAGGATCTCGAAAAGGCGGTTGCCGGAGGCGATCGCCCGCTGTGCCATCCCCATCGTCATCCCCAGCGAGCGCATCGGCCCGGCCAGCATCGCCAGGTAGGTGTAGAAGGCGGTGAAGTCGCCGAGGCTGAGGTTGCCGGCGATCACCTCGCGGCCGCCGACCAGCAGCACCAGGGCGATCCCCAGCTGCGGCAGGAAGCCGAGCAGAGGTGAGAAGAACGCCTGCAGCTGGGTCGAGTAGATGCTCTGGTCGAAGACCCGCGCCACCGCCCGCTGGAAGCGCCGCAACTGGTACTCCTCGCGGGCGAAGGCCTTGACGATGCGGATCCCGGAGACGTTCTCCTCGGCCTCCGCGGTCAGCTCGGCGATCCGCTGCTGGACCTCCTGCTGAGCGGGGCGGGAGACGCGGTTGTAGCGGGAGGCGACGTAGACGACAAGCGGCGCCGGCGCCAGCGCCACCAGCGCCAGCCATGGGTTGATCGCGAACATCACCGCGCTCGCCAGCGTGATCGTCAGCAGGTTCTGGGTGATGAAGATCAGGCCGTAGCCGAGAAAGAAGCGGATCGACTGCAGGTCGACCGTCGCCCTCGACATCAGCTGTCCAGTCTGCTGCGAGTCGAAGAAGCCGAGCTCAAGCCGCTGCAAATGGGCATAGAACGTCTGCCGCAGGTCGAACTCGACCCCGAGCGAGACCTTGCCCGCAACCACTCGCCGAACCACGATCAGCCCCAACCGCAGCACCGCCGCCCCGAAGATCGCCAGCGCCAGCGGCAGCAGGTCCGGCTTGTTCCCTTCCTCGATTGCATTCACCGCTTGCCCGATCAGCCAGGGGATCAGCACCGTCATCCCCATCGCCGCCCAGGCAAACGCAAGCGAACCCCAGAGCTGCACCCGGTAAGGGCGCAGAAATCCCATCAAGCGGCGGTAAGTACGCACCTAGCCACTATACAAAGTAAAGTAATGGCGGTCCGTGTCGAGTTTGTCGCCCTATGAGGGATTGGCGTTTCGATTGGCGAAACCCTCGCCTTTTTCTCTGAGCGCCCATAGGTTCGCCCGGTCCTAATCAAAAGTGGCCGGGGCGACTGCGACAACAGCCCCCCGGCCGTGACACCAAGGAGCGTGACTCCCTGATGCACGACCAGAGTAAGGCAGCGCCCAACGCTGCCGAAGACCTAAAAGAAGAACGGGCGATCCTCGCCCACGTCATAGAGACGTTCCCCGAGACGCTGCGGCTCTCGGACCTGATCCGAGAGATGGGCGGCTCTGAGGAGTTCACGAAGCGCGACGCCGTGGAACGAGCGGTGCGCGAACTCGTCATGGGCGGGTTGCTGTTCCGCTGCGAGAGCGCCGTGCTGCCGACCCGAACGGCCCTCCGCGCCTACGAGTTGCTCGCCGATGCGGCATGACCGCAGCCAAGCGGTTCGGCTACAACCTCTCCCTTGCGCGAGCGCAGGCGGGGATGACCCAGAGGGAGCTATGCACCAAGGTCTCGCTCAGCCGCGTCACCCTCTCGCGGTATGAAAACGGCAAGGCCAATCCGCACCTCAACCAGCTTGTGAGGCTGGCGGATGCGGTGGGGGTGCAGGTCCGCGACCTGCTCTACGGGATCGGCTAACCGGCCCGAGCACGCGCCAGCGCGCAGGCGAGCTTCGTCAAGACCGTCAGGTCGGCGTGGAGTCGGACGCGATCAAGCCCGCGAACGCGGAGGGGCTTCAAACCCCATTCGTGCTTGAGCCGTCCGAACTCCCGCTCGACGGCGGAGCGACCCCGGTAGAGCTTGCGCCAGCGGTCGGTCCCGTAGGGGATCAGGGGATGCAGGCGGCTGGCCTTGATCCACGTCGACGCCGGTCGGCACTTGCCGGTGGGACACCGCCACTTCGAAGCGCCGCGCTTGCGATCTGACCCGGCGAACTTCCAAGTCCCGTGCTCGCATGAGGGCGGCAGATGATCGCCGCGCTTCACTCCCACCGTCTGCTTCAAGGGAATGACCGGGAGGCAGTCGCGTTCGGCGCACTCCTCATGGACCCGGCCAATGTCATAGCCGCGGTCCATCGCCACCGTGTCAACGAGCAGCCCGCGACCACGGGCAACGTCGATCAGCGGTGCCGAGAAAAGCGACTCGGCTTCGTTCGCGGCTTCGATATGCCACGCCACCGGCAGCCCCGTCTTGGTGCAAGCAGCGAGGTGCAGCTTGAAGCCGTAGAAGCCGCCGCCTTTCCGCACCGATACCGCCGAGCGGTGCCCCCAGGTCGCATCGGGATCGGAATAGCGTTCGCGCACCTTGCCCGTAGGCGTGAAGCGATGACCGGCTGCGTAGGCGGGCATGTCGCTTGCGTCGATGGCGAGGTCGGTCCCGTAGGTCGGCAGCTTCGCCTTCAGCCCTTCGACAACTGAGTCGATGCAGCGCTCGACGGCCGCTCCGTTCTCGCGCAGCTTCGCGCCGAACCGATACGCGGCCCACTTGCTCGGCGGGTTTCCCTCGCAGCCGAGGACGCGCTGAAGCTTCCAGTGCTCGGCCACCAGGGCGACGGTGCGGGTCCACGTCGGCAAGGCGTAGAGGCTCTTGACCAGCGCCAGCCCGACCATCGTCCGAACCGGGAAGCCGGGACGCCCGGTCCAGCGCGTCTCCTCAAGCTCGCGGATCAGCCGCCCAATCTCCGGGGAATCGAGCAGCACTGCAAGTTGGCCGGTACCGCCAGCGGTACTATCGGGAACTGCCACGCGAGTTGCACCTCGTTTGGCCAGACCCCCGGAAGCGACAACTTCGCGGGGGTCGTTTTTGTCGGAATCTGAGCCAGAATCTACCGTCTGGATCGGACGGCAAACCGCATCAGAAAGCCAAAAATCGCCTTTCTCGCACCTCGGTTTTCAGCATCATGCTGGTGCAGGTCCCCTCGGCTAAACGTCGAAAATGGCGACAACTCGTTAACCGCCGACACGGCCAGACGAATAAGGTTGAAAAAGCCCCCTCCGGGGATCGAACCCGGGCATTCCCGCTTCGAAAGGGCGGAGCTCTTAGGCCGGACAGCCGTTTCCACTGAGCTAAGGGGGCAGATAAGGGCGAGGAACGGAGCGGTCAAACGCTCCGCCCCCGCCGTTGGGTTGGCGGGCCGGGCCTTTTCAAGCGGGAATCCGGCCCGCCTTCTTACCTCCTGGACATCAGCCGCTCCTTTTGTCGTCGCGCCCGACTACCGGACGCGGGGAAGATTCGGGGCAAGCTTTCCTGTCCCTCATTTACCGCAGCGGGGTAACAGCCTTCCTTGCGCGCCTCTCGTTTGGCGGAGGTTGCGGCCAAGAACGACGAAAGCGCCCGGTGGGGCGCTTTCGGGAAGGGGACATCGACACTGCCCTCGCAGTGTTCAGCCAGGCAGCTGTCTGACGGGACTACGGCACGACGCGTGAAGAATGGGGGCATTTGAGTTCTCGTGAGTAGGTGATCGTCATTTCAGCTTCACTCACTTCCTGATGGCTGGGTGGCGGTACTACGGCAACATCGACACGAAGGCCGATTGGCAGATGGTCTACAGCAAGGTCCGGATGTCTCCAGATGCAGAACGACCCCCGGTTGCCATCGGGGGTCGATCCTCACCGCTATTCAGTTGTTCAGCACGCCATCAGCGAACTCAACGCAAACGGCAGGCTACCTCTGGCGCAGGCGGGAAAATCGGCACTTTGTGCAAATCTGAACTTGCGATTCCGAAGCCGCAAACCCATGCTCAGGGAAGTTCAATGACTGCTATCCGTTACTTGTGGACGCCGGTACGGCAGTACGGTTTCAGGCTGCGCCGCTCGGTAAATCTGCCGGTCACTCAGCGACGAAATTGACGACCCGCTCCGGCTGGAAGCTTTCTTCCTTTCCGGTGTCAACGTTCGTGAAGACGACGAACGGGTGACTTTCCTTCTGAGCCACGGCCAGAGTCGAGCTAATCGTTTTCGGGTCCTCGCTCACCCGCGTATCGGTGGTCTGTCCTTTGGCACCCCTGAGGGTCAACAGCGTTGGCATATCTCTCCCTTCGTCAAGCCCTGTCCCTGTCTGGGGTAAACCTACATCGGAAGCGAGGTATCCATGAATTCACCAACCCTGCGAACCCGCATGGCTACTGGCCTAGCGAGTTTCGCCAATCTCTCCTATAGGGGTACAAACTCGACACTGACTTTCTATTCCAATCGGGCCGCGGCCTTGGCGCTGGGGACTTTGCCGTCGGCGCAGGGTTTTGGGCCCTTGTTGTGGCGGGGGAGGATTTGGAAGTTGGTGACGTCGTGGAACTGGGTCGTGGTGCCGCTGTTCTGGGCGAGGTTGACTATGAGGCGGTAGAAGCCGGGGGGGAGGCCGTGGTAGAAGATCTCCGGCCTGGTGGCGGGGGAGTAGCTGCCGGCGGAGCCGAGTTGCTCGGCGAGGACGCCGTTGGGGCCGGCGTAGGCGGGGTAATCGAAGGAGCGGCCGGCGAGGCGGCCTTTGCCGACCGGGCTGTTGATCGCGTCTTCGAGTTTCTTCGGCTCGACGCAATCGGGAACCCGCTTGAGGCTGAAGCGCAGGTGGCCCTCGCCTAGCTGCGGTTCGCGGCCGAGCTGGCGCGGCGCCAGCTGGAAGTTCTCCACCGCGACCTTGACCACGACCGCGTGGCTGGTCTGGCGGGCGCCATTGCGAGGGGAGATGATTTCCACCGACGGCGCGCCGGGCACGGCTTCTTCGGCCTCGGCAGGCTCGGCGGTCTGCTTGCCGCCGAATACCAGCGCAAGCGCTACGGCGACGGCGGCCAGGGCGACAGCCGCAAGGGTTGCAGTCCTCGTCTGCATCGGCCGGGAAGACTACGCGGAAGCGGGCGGGCGCCTGCCCTCTCGCTAACCTGCGCCGTTGCCGATGACGCCTGCCACCGAATTCGCCAACCGCATCGGTGCCGCCGCTCGCCACCCCGCCAACTGGGTCCAGCTCCTCAAGTTCGCCCTCGTCGGCGGCAGCGGCTACCTGATCAACCTCGCCGTCTTCGTGGTCCTGGCGGGCAGCCTCGGCATCCACCACGTGGCCGCCGCAATCGGCGCCTTCGCCGTCGCCGTCACCAACAACTTCCTCTGGAACCGCCACTGGACCTTCGGCCCCGGCGACGGCCCCGCCCATTTCCAAGCCGCCCGCTTCTTCGCCATCAGCCTCGCCTCACTAGCCCTCAACATCGCGGTCCTCCAACTCCTCCTATCCACCGGCGCCACGGGAGAGCTAACCGCCCAAGCAATCGCCGTAGCCGCCGCGATGCCCTTCAACTTCATAGGCAACCGCTTGTGGACGTTCGCCTAAGCCTCCGTCTCCGGCACCTCGCCTGAACCTGGTCAGGGGTCCGGGTACCCCTCTCACAAAGGCTCAAGAAGTCACGACGGCGCCCATAAGTGCGCCCAGCTGCGCGACGGTCTTTGGGAGAGGGGTACCCGGACCCCCTTCCCCGCATCGTTAGCCTTGATTGAGATGAGCAATAGCAGGAAGAACTACGACCCGCAGGCCATAGAGGCCGCCCGCCAGCAAGCCTGGGAGCAACGCGGCGACTTCGCCGCACCCAAGCCCAAAGACGGCCAGGAGCGCGTCTACATCAAGCCCTCGAGCCCGTTCACCTCCGGCAACCTCCACATGGGCCACGTTCGCGACTACTCGATCGGCGACGCCTACGCCCGCTTCCGCCGCGGCCGCGGCGACGCCGTCCTCTTCGGCTTCGGCTTCGATGCCTTCGGCCTCCCCGCCGAGCTGGCAGCGATCGAGCGCCGGGAGCCGCCCGCCGACTGGGTGGCAGAGTGCGGCGAGCGGATGCTCGGGCAGATGCGGCGCCTCGGCTTCTCCTTCGACTACGACCGCGTCTTCTACAGCTCCGACGAGGGCCAGTACCGCTGGTCGCAGTGGCTCTTCCTCACCCTGCTCGAGCGCGACCTCATCTACCGCGCCGACACCACTGTCGACTGGTGCGACACCTGCCAGACCACGCTCGCCTCGATCCAGGTCGAGGACGGCCGCTGCTGGCGCTGCCACAACGAGGTGCGGCTGATCCGGCGCCCGACCTGGTTCCTGCGCATCACCCCCTACCTGGAGGAGAACGACCGCAATACCGAGCAACTCGCCGAGAGCGGCAAGTGGGACGAGCTCTCGCTCGCGACCCAGCGCTACATCCTTGGCCGCGCCGACGGTGTCGAGATCGACCTGCAGGCGGGCGACGGCCGCGCCCTCACCGCCTTTACCCCGCACCGCGAGCACGCGGGGTTGGCGAGCTTCGTCCTGCTCTCACCCCGCCACCCCGAGATCGACGCCTGGGTCCCGGACCCGGCGGCGCGCGAGGAGCTCGAGCGGATGCGCTCGGGCGGCTGGGATCGCAGCGCCCGCGACGCCCGCTCGGTGCCGCTGGTCGACACCGGCGCCTCGATCGTCGGGCCGAACGGCGGGGAGATCCCGGTCGTCGTCTCGCCGATCGTCGACGCCCGCTTCGGCCCGACCGCCGCCCTCGGCATCCCCGCCGTCGACACCGCCGATCGCGGCCTCGCCGAGCGCCTCGACCGCGTCGCGGTACCGGAGCCGGTCGAGGAGGGGGGAGAGGCGCCCGCGGGCGCGCGGGTCGCCGACGCCCACGAGGCGACGCGCTACCGCGCCAACGACTTCTCGATCTCGCGCCAGCGCTCCTGGGGGACGCCGATCCCGGTCATCCTCTGCGAGCAGTGCGGACCGGTCCCCGTCCCCGAGGCGGACCTGCCGGTCGTCCTCCCCCGCGACCTGAAGCCGACCGGTGAAGGGAACCCGCTGGCCGAGCGCCCGGACTTCGTCGATGTCGAGTGCCCCAAGTGCGGCGGCACCGCCAAGCGCGAGACCGACACCCTCGACTGCCACTTCGACGCGCTCTGGCTCTGGGTCCCGGCCGCGGTCCCGCCCGAGGGTCGCGACGAGCAGATGTTCACCCACCCCGAGTTGCAGGAGTGGCTGCCCTCCGAGCGTCTCGTCGCCGGCAACGACAGCGGCGGCTTCGTCTTCGACCAGCGGGTCGTCACCAAGGCCCTGCGGGACATCGGCCCCTTCGCCTTCATGGAGGAGGGAGAGCCGTTCGCCGGCTGCCTCTTCCACGAGATGGTAATCGCCGACGGCCGCAAGATGAGCAAGCACCTCGGCAACGTCGTCAACCCCGACGAGCTGGTCGCCGAGCATGGGGCCGACACCGTCCGGCTTGCCGTCCTCTACGCCGCCGGGCCGGCGAAGACGCTGAACTGGAGCGACGGCGCGGTCCGCTTTGCCGCCCGCTTCCTCCGCGGCCTCTGGAACTACACGCACGAGCGCGCCGCCGGCCTAGAGGAGCTCTCCCACGACCCTGAGGCCGCTGCCGACACCGAGCACATGCGCGACCGGCTGCGGAAATGGTGCGAGAACGGGCTCTCCCGCATCACCGAGGACACCGAGCAGCTGCAGATGCACAAGTCGATCCGCGACATCACCCGCCTCTTCGAGCGAATCCAGGACTTCGAGAAGCGCGTAATTCAGCGCCGCGGCGCCCTCGGTCGGGCCGACGCCGAGGCCCAGCTCGCCGCCCTCGCGTTGCTGGCGCGGACGCTGGTCCCGTTCGCACCCCACGTCTCCGAGGAGTTGCTCGTTGCGGCCGGGGTGGAGGATGCTGCCGAGGCGCTGGAGGCCTGGCCAGAGACGGCTGAGATCCCGGTCTCAGCACAGATTGCACCTGCGTCCTAAACAAAATTCAGGTCCATTAAGCAAAACCCCTTGATTGATAGATCGGGGTCTGTTATGAATGCACCTGCCGGGCGATCAACCGGTGAAGGAGGCGGGGCTCTCGGATCTGGGAAACCGCCTTGGGGTGGCAAAGGAGGACCAATCCTGAGCCAGGATCAATCGTCATGACGGATCCTGGTCACGTCGGCTCGGCCGGCGTCGCCCCGCCTCCCTTCACTTCTTCTTCTCAGGGGTACCGGGGCGGCAGGGCTAGCCCCGTGGGGGCTTCTTGACGTCGAAGCGGCGCGCTTTCGGCAGCCAGGAGATGCCGTCGCAGAGAGCACTCGGCGTCGTCTTCAGGGCGCCGGCGAGCTTGACGATCGTGGCCAGCCGCGGCTCGCGGCCGGCGCGCTCGAGCAGTGATACCTCGGTGCGATGCAGATCGCACAGGTATCCCAGCTCTTCCTGGGATACACCGGCCTCGCTGCGGGCCTTGCGGAGGTTGATCGCGAAGCGCTCCTGGGGAGTCATCGGCTGCGATCCTCTCAACCGCTGACAGAACCTCTACAGACAAGGGCATTCATCTG
Source organism: Solirubrobacterales bacterium (assembly GCA_035266025.1). GTDB lineage: Bacteria > Actinomycetota > Thermoleophilia > Solirubrobacterales > 70-9 > VAYN01. Next base: position 5,741 of record DATFOB010000001.1, on the reverse strand, counting down.
GCTTGCGCCCGCCCCAGGTTCCGCTACCTTCCTGGAAGTGATTGCAGTAGAGCTTTCTCGCACGCTTTGCGCAGAAACCGTTGAGCAGTGTCCGACGGTGTGTTATACCCGTGCGACCAACTGGACCAGCGCCGAGCGATCGGCGGCAAAGGAGGAGTCATGAGTGACGCGGCAGATCCGCATCGCACCGAGCCCTACGGGCTCCGGACCCGTTCCTGCGCCACCGAACTCATCTGCCGGGACTGCGGCTACCGGACGCCGCTCCTGGACAAAGCCTTCAAGTGCCCGGCCTGCGGCGAAGGGCTCGATGTCGACTACGACTACGACCTCGCCAAGCAGCGGATCGCCGAGCGGCCGGCCGCGGAGCGCCCCTGGAACATCTGGCGCTTCGAGGAGCTGCTGCCGATCCTCAATCGCCGCGCCCAGCAACGCGTCGCGCAGTTCGCCGGCAAAACCCCGCTGATCCACGCCGAGCGGCTCGGCGCCGAGCTCGGCCTCAGCAACCTCTACATCAAGGACGACTCGACCAATCGCCCCTCGCTCTCCTACAAGGACCGGGTGGTGGGGATGGCGATCGCCCGCCTGCTCGAGCTCGGCAAGGACGAGGTCGGTTGCGTCTCGACCGGGAACGTCGGCACCGCCGTGGCGGCGCTGGCGGCCCAGGCCGGGGCGACGCCCTACATCTTCTACCCGGGCAACATGGAGAAGGGGAAGGCGAAGGCCTGCCGTGCCCTCGGCGCCCAGGTGATCCAGCTCGACGCCAACTACGACGGGGCCAACCGCGCCTGCCGCGAGCTGGCGCTGGCGACGGGGATGGAGTTCGCCAATATCACCCTGCGGCCGTTCTACGCGGAGGGGGCGAAGACGATGGCCTTCGAGGTGGTCGAGGAGATGGGCTGGCAGGCGCCGGACCATTTCGTCATCCCGGCGGCCGGCGGCACCCTCTCCTCGCGCGTCCACAAGGGCCTGGTCGAGCTGGAGAAGGTCGGCCTCGCCGAGACCGCCGGCTCGAAGATCAACATCGCCCAGGCCAGCGGCTGCTCGCCGATCTCCACCGCGATCGCGGCCGGCGGCGCGGAGATCGCGCCGCAGACGCCGGAGACGGCTGCGCACTCGATCGCGATCGGGGCGCCGGGCGACGGCACCCTCGTCGTCGATGCGGTGGTCTCGCGCGGCGGCGCCGGCGCCACGGCCTCCGACGAGGAGATCTTCGGCGCGATCGACCTCCTCGGCGAGACCGAGGGCATCCTCACCGAGCCGGCGGGAGGGACGACGATCGCCTGCACGGCCCGGCTCGCCCAGGAAGGAAAGATCGCCGCGGATGAGACGGTCGTCGCCGTGATCAGCGGCAACGGGCTGAAGACCCTCCACGAGCACCCGGAGAAGACCTGGCCGGAAATGGTCCCTTGCGAGGCCGGTGCGATGGAGGAGATTCTCAACGACTTTCGCCAAGCAGCAGCGACGGCCGCGCTGCGCTGAGCGGAAGGGGGGTAGGCGACCGGCGCGACTTCCCGGCGCGCCGCCGGTCGCCTTGCCCTTCGGGCGCCGACCTCTCGCGATCATTAGCCTGTTTGGCTGGTGAGCCAGCCACCCGAAATCGAGGGCGTCACCCATCACTGGGTTGAGGCCCGCGGCCTGCGGTTCCACTACGCCGAAGCGGGGTCGGGCGAGGATGTCGTCCTCTGCCTCCACGGTTGGCCCCAGCACTGGTACGAGTGGCGGCACCTGATGCCGGCTCTCGCCGGCGATCACCGGGTGCTGGCGCTCGACTTGCGCGGCTTCGGCTGGAGCGACGCTCCCGACGAGGGCTACGAGAAGGAGAACATGGCCGACGACGTCTTCGCCGTCCTCGACGCGCTCGGGATCGAGCGGGTGAAGCTGGTCGGCCACGACTGGGGCGGCTGGATCGGTTTCCTGATGGCGCTGCGGGAGCCGCAGCGGATCGATCGCTTCTTCGTCCTCAACATCCTCCCGCCCTGGGTCAGCACGCGGGCCGTCCTCGGGCACGCTTGGCGCTTCTTCTACCAGCAGCTGGCCCTGGCGCCGTTTCTCGGCTACCGGCTCCACCGCAGCGGCCAGTTCGTCCGCAAAATCCTCGTCGGCGGCTCGACCGTGAAATCGGTCTGGAGCGAGGAGGAACTGGCGGTGTTCGCCGACAACCTCGCCGAACCGGCGCGGTCGATGGCGGGGGTGTACCTGTACCGAACCTTCAACTGGCGAGAGGCACCGGCGATGGCCAAAGGGCGCTACGCCAAGGCCCATCTAGAGGTTCCGACGCTGATGGTCTTCGGCGAAGACGACTTCGTCCTGCGGCCCTCGATGCTGGCCGGGTACGAGCGGCACGCGCCGCAGATGCGGGTCGAGCTGGTCCCGGACTGCGGGCACTTCATCGCGGACGAGCGGCCGGATCTGGTCGCGGAGCGGGCGCGGGAGTTCCTCGCGTAGGGCTTTGGTGGGGGAGGGGGCGTGGGTACCCCTTCTGGACGCAGCTCGGCGGAGATCGTTCTGCGGGCTGACGCCCCGGTCGGCACTCGCCCGCCTCGTGCTAAGTGTCCAGAAGGGGTACCCCCGCCCCCTCTACGACACGCTTTCTTGGACGGCTTTCATCGAGTCCGCGAAAACGGCTCTTGAGGGATCGTTTTCGCGGACTCGGTGATCTAGGCCCTGATCCGGGCCTCCTCTAGGTCTAGGTCGCGCTCGATCATTCGTAGGGTTTCGTGGCGCAGGCGACCGGCGCTGCGGAGGGTCAGTAGTTCTTCGCGCTCGATTCCGATCAGCTCGCGGCGGAGGAGGCCGTAGTCGGCGAGCTTCTGCTCGCGGGCGGCTACCTCGGGGTCCTCGCCGGCGAGCACCGCCTGGCACATCCGGAAGCGAGCGCGGTAGAGGTCGCGGAGACGCTTCAGCTGCGACTCGTCGGCGCGGCCGTCCTTCTCCATTTCGTCGAGCCGGTCTAGCGCCGACTGGGCCGCCTCCATCCGTGCCACCGCCTCCTCGTCGGACCAGCGGCGCGGGTGCTCGAGCTTGAGGGCGCGGACGATGTAGGGGAGCGAGAGGCCCTGGCCGACGATCGTGATCAGGATCAGGGCGAAGGTGAGGAAGATGATCTGCGGACGGCCCTCGACGCTGAGCGGCACCGCCAGGGCCGCCGCGAGGGAGACCGCGCCGCGCATGCCGCTCCAGCCGACGGCGAAGCGCTCTCCGAGGGTGTCGCCGGCGTCGCCGCGGAGGGCGAAGACGAAGGCGAGGCGGGCGGCGAGGGAGGCGACGGCGATCGCGGCGGCGGGCAGCAGCAGCTCGGCGACGCCGGAGGAACCCTCTTCGAGCGTGTCGACGATGTCGGGCAGTTGCAGGCCGAGGAGGATGAAGAGGGTGATCTCGAGGCCGAAGACGAGGACCTGCCAGAAGGCGGCGGCGTTGAGGCGGATGTCGGCGTCGAGCGAGTGCGGCGAGCGGTAGCCCGCGTAGACCCCGGCGACTACGGCGGCGAGGATGCCGGAGACGTGCAGCTCCTCGGCGCCGATGTAGGCGGCGTAGGCGGTCAGCAGCGTCAGCATGATCGAGACGTCGTTGTCGCTGAGGCGGCGAACGACGAGGTCGGAGAGGACGCCGACCGCGAGCCCGGCGAGGATGCCGCCGGCGGCGACGCCGACGAACTCGAGCGCGGAGCCGCCGAAGCTGAAGGCGCTGCCGGTCGCCACCCCGACCGCGATCCGGTAGAGGACCAGCGCGGTGCCGTCGTTGATCATCGACTCGCCTTCGACCAGCAGGCGGACCCGCTCCGGCGCGCCGAGGCGGCGGAAGATCGAGGTCGCGGCGATGGTGTCGGTGGGGGCGAGGATGGCGCCGAGGATCGCCGCCTCGGCCCAGTTCATCCCCGGCACCAGTTCATGGGCGACGAGGGCGACGACGCCGGCGGTGATGAAGACGAGGCCGACTGAGAGCAGGGCCAGCGGCCGCATCACCGCCCGCAGCTCCAGCGGCGAGGTGCGCCAGCCGGCGGCGTAGACGAGCGGCGGCAGGAAGACGAGGAAGATCGTGTCCGGCTCCAGTTCGACGCTGGGCAGGCCGGGGATGAAGGCGATCGCGAGGCCACCGAGGACGAGGGCGATCGGGGCGGGGACCTTGCCGAGGTCGGCGAGCCGGACGAGCAGGGTCGCGGCGAGGACGAGGACGAGGATCGACTCGATGTCGTGCACCTGCACATAACATCAAGGGCGACGTGGACGAACTGCTCTCACCGCCGCTGGAGGACCTCGACCACACGCTAGGCGAGCGCGGCGCGCCGCTGGAGCTGGTGATGTTCGGCGACTTCCAGTGCCCCTTCTGCCTCGGCGCGCAGTCGGTGCTGCGCCGGGTCCGCGAGCGCCTCGGCGACCAGCTCCTCTTCGGCTTCCGCCACCTGCCGATCCCCGAGCGCCACCCGCTGGCGCCGCTGGCGGCCGAGGCGAGCGAGGCGGCCGCTGCACAGGGCAGCTTCTGGGAGTACCACGACGCCCTCTACGCGAGCCAGCCGAAACTCTCGCGGGAGACGATCCTCGAGGTCGCCCGTGACCTCGGCCTTAACGTCGAGCGCCTCACCGCAGAGATCGACTCCGGCGCCCACCGCGACCGCATCGCCCGAGACGTCGCCTCAGCGGAGGCAAGCGGCGCCACCGGCACCCCGACCTTCTTCGTCAACGGCAAGCGCTTCTTCGGCGCCTACGACGCCGGCTCCCTGGTCGAGGCTCTGGGAGACTGAGTACTGAGATGAGGATCGCGCGAAGGGGAACTTTGCTTGGTGGCGTCGCCATTTGGTTGATGCTCGCGGCGCTGGCGCCGGCACTCGCGGCCGCGAGCTCGATCTCAGGCACTGTGACGGCGGCAGGCGAGGGGCCAATCGAGGGGATCGAAGTCTGCGCGCGGCCGGAGCCCCATGAATTCGCAACGGACTGCGTCGAGACTGACGTTGCCGGGAGCTACAGCCTCCTCAACCTTCCTGCCGCCGACTACCGCATCAGGTTCTCGGCCGACGCGAGCAACCTGAGATATGTCAGCGAGTACTACGACGACGCGGTCTACTCATACGAAGCCGATCTCTTTGAACTGGAGGCAGAGGAGGCCGCGACTGTCGACGCCGATCTCGCCGAAGGCGGCTCGATCTCCGGAAGGGTCGTTGACGAAACGACCGCTGAGCCGATCGAGGGACTGTGGCCCTGTGCCTCGGCCGAGTGGATCGTGCGGTGCGGCCCCACGAACGCCAACGGCGAATACATCATCAACGGGCTTCCGACCAACACTTACAAAGTCGGGTTCTGGGGCGAAAACGCCGTCAACTACCTGGCCGAGTGGTACGACGACTCGCCGACCATCGGGACCTCGACCGCTGTCGAAGTCACGGCGCCGGCGACGACCCCGGGCAGGGACGCGGAACTCGCGCCTGGTGCACAGATCCTCGGCCGTGTCACCGAATTTGGGACCGGAGCACCACTCGAGGGTGAACTCGTCTGCGCCGAAGAGCCCGGTTTCGAAGGTTACGAACAGGCTGGCTGCGGCTGGACCGAGGAGAGCGGCGAGTACGCAATCCGGGGTCTCCCCGCCGGGACTTACATAGTTTCGTTCGGGCTGGAATACGCCCCCGAGTTCGGCTCCCCCATCCGCGGTCAGTGGTGGCAGGGAGCATCGTCCCGGGAGGAGGCCGAGCCGATCGTGATCGCACCGCCGGAAACCCGGGCCGACATCAATGGCGTGCTCCCGAATCCCTA